>CALBDU010000095.1 GCA_937927335.1 uncultured Clostridium sp. | reverse complement strand
TTGAAAAAATTGGAGTACAGAAATCAAAGGAAAAAATTGAAGAGGCTGATTTGATGTCGAAGAACGTGTCCCATTACTAAAAACCATCCCGCTAAGCTTTCAGCATTTATTTGCCATGGTGGGCGCTACAATCCTTGTACCAATTTTAACTGGAATGAGCCCGTCCATAGCACTATTCTGCAGTGGTGTGGGAACCTTGCTCTACATTCTTTGCACAAAGGCAAAGCTGCCAGCCTACATAGGCTCATCCTTCGCTTTTATCGTGCCAATGACAGTGGCATCAGCCAATTATGGACCAAACGCCATGTTGTCCGGTGTAATGGCTGCAGGCTTGGTTTATATTATCGTCGCAATTATAATCAGCTTCTGTGGAATCGATTGGCTTAACAAGCTGCTGCCTCCTGTAGTAGTAGGCTCCATAGTTATCGTTATAGGCTTAGCTTTAGCTGGAACTGCAATCAACTGGGCAGGACTTAACCCAGGTTACACCACAGATGCCATGAATGCAGTGCCTAGATGGGCATGGATAACAGTAGCCGTAGTAACCTTAGGCATAGGCATTTTGGGCAGCATGTACTTCAAAGGCTTCCTGGGAGTAATCCCTGTGCTCATTGCAATGATATGCGGTTATGCAACTGCACTGGTCTTAGGAGTAATACCTCATTCAGCACTGGAAGCAATCGCATCTGCAAAATTGTTCAGACTGCCTCCATTCATGTTTCCTAAGTTCAATATAAACGCAATAATATTGATGGCACCTGTATCCTTCGTAACATTAGCTGAACACATAGGACATGTATACGTAACAAATAACGTAGCTGGAAGAGACTTCACAAAGAATCCAGGCCTTCACCGCTCTATAATGGGCGATGGTGTAGCTACTATGTTTGCCGGACTGGTTGGAGGTCCTCCAAACACAACCTATGGAGAAAATATTGGAGTAATGGCAATAACAAAGGTATACAGCGTATGGGTAATAGGCGGAGCAGCAATAATTGCAATAGTGCTTTCCTTTATAGGACCTATAGCTGCAATAATTGAAAACATGCCAACACCGGTAATGGGAGGAGTAAGCATACTTTTATTCGGTATCATAGCTTCTTCTGGTTTCAGAATCTTTGTAGAGGATAAAATAGATTTTGGAAAGAAAAAGAACTTAATTTTAAGCTCAGTTATTATAGTACTGGGAATAGGCGGAGCTTCAATAAAGTTCATGTTTAACGGATCAAACGTTGAAATATCAGGAGTAGCCATGGCAACACTGGTAGGTATAATCTTAAACCTTATACTGCCTGATAAAAGCAAAACGGAAGAATAGAGGAAAAGGGGCTGACCGGGGGTCAGGCCCCTTTCTACTTTTTGGAAGGGGGGTCTCCCTTTTTTGGGGTGAAGCCTCCCTTTTTCTGGAAGGGGGTCTGACCCCCTTCCTTTATTTGGCAGTAACCAACACTCTGTGCATTTCATGGTTTTTTTCAGGTCTGCTGAAAAGTTCCGAACAGCATATTATGGACTCTGCTATGATCATTGCAGCTGTCACCGCATAACTCAAATCTTTAACAGCTGTATCCATTTCCCTGTCATAGCTTTCCTGCAAATCTGAAATAATCCAAAGAATATCTCTGTCACCGGATAGAGTTTCCATTAAAGGCTTGAAGCTGCCATTAGAAAGCAGCCTTTTAAGCTTAATGTGGAGCAGTAATTCATATTTGATATGTTCCGTAAGGCTTTTGCCCCTACATCTTTCATTATGATAGATACAGAAAAAATCGCATATATAGTGGCACAGCACTCCAAGAGTCAGTGAAAACTCATTTATATCCAACTTCTGGGTCATGAGCCTGGCAGCATACTCTTTAACATCCATAATGTTGGTCCTTATAGTGTGGGAGCTGTGTGCTCCTTCAGGGAAGAAGTCCGGTTTAATGTTGCCATAAATAAACATGACTTTGTTCAGTTTGAAATTCAAATGCTTCAAGCAATGGCTAAAAATATATTTTGAAAAAATTATATGTGTATTTGCAATCATATTAACGCCTCCTTAATTATAGTTTAATTTCTAAATGTGGTGTAAAAGTCAAAGGAATGTTAATAATTTGATAAGAAATTAATAAATTTTATAATGACCCATTGACAAAAATATATATTAGATAAATACTATACATATAATATATTAGTTGTAATATATTATATGTATAGTAAAATGGATTAAGGGAGATGATTTTATGTCAACAAAATATGCAATCTTAGGGCTGCTTAACCAAAGACCCATGCATGGTTATGAAATAAAAAAAGAATTCGAAAAATCTGTAAGTTATATCTGGTCAATAAATGTGGGGCAGCTATACACCCTTCTAAAAAAGCTGGAAGGGGAAAGTGAGATAGTTGTCAGGGCAGTGACCCAGGAAAATGCACGGGATAGGACTGTGTATGAAATCACGGATAAAGGTAGGGATGAATTGGAGGAGTGGCTGTCCACACCGGTAAAAACCAGGCAGACCAAGGATGAATTCTATTTGAAAATGATGTTTTTAACCCAAATAGACAAGTATAAAGCTAGCAAATATATTGATGAACAGATTCATGACATGGAAAAGCAATGTAAAACCTTTAAAGGTTTGCAGATGGATCATGGTGAAAGTATGGATATATTCATGAGCCTTTTAATGGAAGCATCAATAATGCATTTTGAAGTGGACATAAAGTGGTTAAGGTTATATAAGGAAAGGATGGGGTTATAACGAAAGAGTGGATTATTACAGTACTAAAAATGTTGCTTTTAATGACTGTTATGTTTATTGGCATGGCTGTCTCATCTGTGGCAGTGGGAGTTCATACTTCAAAATCCGCAGGTAATTCTGCTGTAGCACTTATAATATACTGTCTTTTAAATACAGTGATTCTTGCAGTATTTATTATGAATTCAAGGCTTAGGGGAATTAAGCTTATGGGTACAGTCTTTATTATATTTTGGGGAATACAATATTTGATGACACAGATAGAAACTTTGTATTTTAACGCAGCAGTTAAGATGCCGGTTAAAGAAGTTATAACTGTAGTAGTTTCAGGAGCTTTAAGTGCGTTAATTTTTTCGTTTTTTGCAGTATTAATCCTCAGCAGGTTTAAAAAGGATAAAGGTTTTATGGATAAAGGAAGCCTGGGGAAATTACCGCTGGATAAACTATTTAAGGACGCAGTTGTTTTATCTTTAAGCTATGTATTTATATACTTCATTTTTGGATATTTTGTTGCCTGGCAGTTTGCAGACGTGAGATACTATTATACCGGAAGCACAGAGATCATGAACTTTTTTCAGCATATGGCAAACCAGCTGAAAAGCGATTCCCTACTTCCTGTGTTTCAAATTTTCAGAGGGCTGTTATGGACTGGATTATCAATACTTATTTTTGCCGCACTTGAAAGAAAGGGCTGGAAAACTTATATCATAACCGGAATGCTGTTCAGTGTGTTAATAAGTTCAACATTGGTATTTCCTAATGATTATATGCCTGCTGCTGTTCGGTTTGCACATTCCATTGAGCTGTTTTCTTCCATGTTTCTATTTGGAGTTTTATCCAGAGCTGTTTTTATATCAAGTTATAATATTAATAACTTAAATCAGCGAAAATTAATTCATAATAATACAGCAGAGCTCGGACATCCCACCATGAATGTGCAGGAAACGGCCACATTAACAGCAGAAAAGTAAATAAGTACGCCACATTTTGTGTAAACAATAAAAATGATAGTACCTGCAGGTTTAATCCTGGGGTATTTTTTTTTAATAGACTTCATTAAGGTTCTCTCATATTATTGACATAACAGATTCTATTTTATATAATGAACATATGAACAATTAATCATATATTAAAATACGTGTAAATGTAAACAAAAAAGACATGACATGAAAATGACTGTTTATGGGGGGAAGGGCAATGGACAAAGTCTTGAGAAATAAAAATAATAACAATTTAAAAATACCAAAACAAAATAGTAAAAAATATGCCGAAATAGATCAAATCAATAGCATAAAGAAAGTACTTCTGCTTGAAGGCCTTGGCTGAGGTAATTGTGCTGCTAAAATTGAGAGAGATAGCAGCAGCCTTGCAGGTGTAAGGTCAGTATCAGTGGATTTTGTGTCGCAAAAATTAAATATAGAAATTGATAGCACATCAAAACAAGATATTATTATTGAAAAGGTTAAAGAAATAGTTAAGAAATATGAACCGGAGGTCAATGTAATCCCTTTTGATAATACTGTAAAAACAGTGGATAGCAAAACTGATGATGCCGGAGAAAAAACTACCAGGAACAGGGTAATTAGAATTGCTTTTGGAGCAGCTTTATTTGGAATAGCAGCAGTGATGAACCTTTCTGCAGCTGCGGAGCTGGTTCTCTATTTAATTAGCTATGTACTTGCAGGAGGGGAAGTACTGCTGCGGGCGTTAAAAAATATCAGCAAAGGTCAGGTATTTGATGAAAACTTTCTGATGAGCATAGCAACAATAGGTGCCTTTGCAATTGGGCAGTATCCGGAGGGAGCAGCAGTTATGCTTTTCTTCCAGATAGGAGAATTATTTCAGGATATTGCTGTTAATAGTTCAAGAAAGTCCATTACAGCTTTGATGGATATAAGGCCTGATTTTGCAAATTTAAAGACTGGCAATACTATTAAAAAAGTGTCCCCTGAGGAAGTAAGACCAGGTGACGTTATTGTGGTAAAGCCTGGAGAACGAGTGCCTTTGGACGGTAGGGTAATCCAGGGTGACTCAATGATTGATACTTCAGCCTTAACTGGTGAATCAGTTCCTATGGAAGTTGGTGCAGGAGATAATATTTTAGGCGGAGTTATAAATAAAAACGGGCTTTTGACAATTGAGGTCGAAAAGGACTTCGGTCATTCCACCATTGCAAAAATTCTTGATCTGGTTCAGAATGCAGGTAGCAAAAAAGCGCCCACAGAGAAGTTCATAACAAAGTTTGCCAGATACTATACGCCTATAGTAGTTTTTACTGCCATAGCATTAGCCCTGATTCCACCATTAGTTTTAAAGGATGCTGCATTTTCACAGTGGATTTATAGAGCATTGGCATTTTTGGTGGTTTCTTGTCCATGTGCATTAGTTATATCAATACCACTTGGCTTTTTTGGCGGCATAGGAGGGGCATCAAAAAATGGAATACTTGTAAAGGGCGGTAATTTTCTTGAAGCCTTAAATAATGTGGAAACAGTTGTATTTGACAAAACAGGTACACTTACAAAGGGTGTTTTTGAGGTTACCGAGATAAAGCCACAAGCTAATATATCAGAGGATCAACTTATAGAATATGCCGCTTATGCAGAAATATTCTCCAATCATCCAATAGCTTCATCCATCTTAAAGATCTATAAAAAGGAGATAGTTAAGGATTCAATTGTAAAATACGAAGAAATTTCTGGTTATGGAATTAAAGCCAATGCATTGGGCAAAGAAATACTAGCCGGAAACTACCGACTGATGGATAAAGAAAGTGTACTTTATGAACAGATTGATGCTGCAGGCACAGTAGTCTATGTAGCAATAGATAAAGTATATGCAGGATATATTGTGATTTCTGATGAAATTAAAGATGATTCAACAAATGCAATAAAGACTTTAAAATCTTTTGGAATAAAGAAAACCATAATGCTTACTGGAGATAATAAAACAGTTGGAGATAAAGTTGCAGCACAATTGGGAATTGATGAGGTTTATTCAGAGCTTCTGCCGGATCAGAAGGTTCAAATATTTGAGGAATTAAATAAAGAAAAATCACCAAAGGGGAAATTAATATTCGTTGGTGATGGAATAAATGATGCCCCTGTTTTAGCTATGGCTGATGTGGGAATTGCAATGGGAGGAGCAGGGTCGGATGCAGCTATTGAAGCTGCGGATGTTGTAATTATGACCGACGAGCCATCAAAGATAGCTGCAGCAATAAAAGTGGCAAAGAAAACAAGAACAATAGTAATGCAGAATATCTTCTTTGCATTAGGTGTAAAGCTTGCTTTGCTGATTCTTATAGCACTAGGTGTGGGAACTATGTGGGAAGCGGTGTTCGGAGATGTGGGAGTAACGCTGCTGGCTGTACTAAATTCAATGAGAGCCATGAAAACTGAAAGCGGGGTCTGACCCCATTCCAGAAAAATGGATGGGGTCAGACCCCCATCCATTAACCTCCAATTAGTGGTATAATGTCCATATAATCTGTATAAAGGAGCTGAATATTTATGATAGATATATCAATAAGCAGTGAATTAAAAGAACTCTGGCCGGGGATAGCTTTGGGATGCATTCAGGCAAGAGTAAATGTTGAAAGTAGCAGCACTGAGCTATCGGAGGAGCTTGATAATTGTTGCGAAGTTCTTATGAAAACAATAAACCTGGAGGATCTTTCTTCTCAGCCAAGGATTAAAGACGGCAGGGAAGCCTATAAAAAACTGGGCAAATCACCTGGCAAGTACAGGTCTTCCTCGGAAGCTCTCATAAGAAGAGTGCTGCAGGGTAAAGGCGTATACAAGGTAAACAATATTGTAGATATAAACAACCTGATTTCAATGAAATCACAGTTTCCTGCAGGGTCTTATGATATAAACAACCTAATGCCCTATGTTACGCTGATAAAAGCCCCTGAAGGAGCCCAGTATAAGGGTATAGGAAAAGAGCTTATAAACATAGAAAATCTACCAGTTTTATCAGATGGGGAAGGACCCTTCGGCAGCCCCACCAGCGACTGTGAAAGAGCTATGATAACTGAAGAAGCTAAGGAAATTATTATGTGCATATATTCCTTCAGCAGCAAAAAAGGTCTTGAAGAATACATGGATTACGGCTGTGAACTGCTTGAAAAGTATGCCAGGGGACAGGATTTTGAAACAAGAATAGTTGAGTAATTTAAATAAAAATCATTACGATATACAATATTGTTATACATAAATAAATTAATAGTAGAATATGAGTATGAAGGCGGTGGAAGTTTGCTGAAAAAACTGCTGGGAAATTTCAGTGAGGAAAAGAAAAATGAGGTTGGGTTGGAAATAACCTTATTCAGCATAATTTATTTCATCCTTATTTATCCTGAAGGAGGATTAAAATTAAATTTTTATCTTTTGTTCACCATAATCCTATACATTTCATTGGCTGGGTCAATTATAATTTCAAATAGTCATCCTAAGAAGATCAGATATATAAGGATAATGAATAAGAAAGTTACCACGGCTGATATATCAGGAATAATTGCTGCAGATGCAGTTTATCTGATATCAATATTTGTGAAAAACGGATTCAAGTTCGGCGCTTTAACCTTCTATGACATTTCATTTTTAATAGTACTGGATATTATCCTTTTGATCATATCTATTATTAAAGAACTTGGGAATTAAGTATTCGGAGGCTGTATCTGTAATTTTAGAACTTATACTGCAGGCTCTTTTTATATGTTATTTTATTCACACTATGTTAATATATTTATTTAATTATTTACTTGCTAATTATAGGTTTCGGTGTTATACTTATCAAGTAACTTAAATTAGTAGTAAATAATGAAACACAGTAGATTTTGATTAGTACTTTAAATGGGTATAATGATATGGAAATTTTATTAGTGGATTATTACAAGCATCGGTTTAAGAATAATAAAATTTCGGAGGTACGCATTTATGAATGGTACAGTAAAATGGTTTAATAGTGAAAAAGGATTTGGATTTATCACAGGAGAAGACGGAACAGATGTTTTCGCACACTTCTCACAGATAAAGTCAGAAGGATACAAATCATTGCAGGAGGGACAGAAAGTTTCTTACGATGTTGTTAAGGGACCAAAAGGACCTCAAGCAGAAAATATTCAAAGTATTTAATATTTGAGTTTTACCCCTTGAATAGATTCCTATTTAAGGGGTTTTTAATTGTTCAAAATAAAGGAGACAAAAATGAATTTTAAAGATTTAAATATAATAGAACCAATTATTAAAGCGTTGGAGAAAGAGGGATATTCAAACCCCACTCCAATACAGGAAAGAGCCATACCGGCCATACTTTCAGGTAAGGACCTTGAAGGCTGTGCACAGACAGGAACAGGAAAAACAGCAGCTTTTGCAATACCAGTGCTGCAAAGACTTGTTAATGAAAAAACTTCTGGTAGGAAAAGCTCAGGCATTAAGGCATTGGTACTGGCTCCAACAAGAGAGCTGGCACTGCAGATTAGTGAAAGCTTCACTTCCTATGGAAGATTTACCGGTATCAGGAATACGGTTATTTTTGGAGGCGTGTCGCAGAAACCCCAGACTGATGCCTTAAAAAAAGGTGTGGATGTATTAATTGCAACCCCCGGCAGACTACTGGACCTTATGCAGCAAAACTACATCAATTTGGATGATATAGAGATGTTTGTGCTTGACGAAGCAGACAGAATGCTGGATATGGGACTTGGACAAGATGTAAAAAGGATAATAAGGACGCTTCCCAAGGAAAGACAGACTATGCTGTTTTCAGCAACAATACCACCTGAAATAACAAAGTTAATGGATTCTATTCTGAGAAATCCTATAAAGGCTGCTGTTGCGCCAGTATCGTCAACAATAGATACCATAGACCAGAAGGTTTATATGGTAGATAAAAAGAATAAGAAATCACTGCTAATAAGTCTTTTGAAAAATAACAGTGCTGATTCTGTACTGGTATTTTCAAGAACAAAGCATGGTGCCAACAGGATAACGGGAGATCTTATAAAATCTGGGGTACAAGCTCAGGCAATTCATGGAAATAAGTCGCAAAATGCCAGGCAGCTGGCCCTTAACAATTTTAAGGCAAAGAAGATTAGAGTGCTGGTGGCTACGGATATTGCTGCCAGAGGCATCGATGTGGAGGATTTGCCACTAGTGATTAATTTTGATCTGCCTGATGTGCCTGAAACCTATGTGCACAGAATTGGACGTACAGGAAGAGCGGGAGCGGAAGGAACTGCATTAACCTTTTGCGATGAGGAAGAACAAGATTCACTGAAGCAAATCCAAAAGGTTATATCGAAATCTATTCCTGTGGTGGAGGACCATGCCTTTATTATGAATAGCCAGAGGGTGGCAGCCAAAACATCCAGTGTGGCTGCAGTTAAGGATAGTAAAGGAAGAAATTTTAAAACCGGAAGCTCAAAACGAAGCTATGGCGGAAGAAGTAAAAATAGGGCATGATTATGAACCATGGGTAATTAGTTAAAGAAAATCCATGGTTTTCTTTATTTTAAAGATGGAATATTGCTATATAGTAAAAATATAATTTGGAAATTATGAAACCAGTGAATAACTGTCCCACTCCGTATTTAACATGAATAAAATATAACAGTGATTACAAGGAGTGATTAAGTTGGCTGTTT
>CALBDU010000094.1 GCA_937927335.1 uncultured Clostridium sp. | reverse complement strand
AAAATAGTACAAGAAATTTTCATCAAAAATTATTGACTTTTATTAGCTGGTCTAACATTTTGAATTTAACCAGATTAATAAATCCCTTGTTACTTCATCACTATTAATTTCATGGAGCATTTCATGGCGCCCGCCAGGATACAGCTTATAGGTTACATCTGTAAGTCCCAGATGCTTGTATGCATCAATAAGCTGGAGTACTCCTTTACCTGCCTTGCCCACAGGATCTTCTGAACCTGAAAAAATATATATGGGAAGGTTTTTAGGAATCATGGCCATATTTTCTTTCTGTTCTATCTGCTTAAGTCCTGAAAACAGGTCATAAAAAAAGCCTGAAGGAAAAATACTGCCGCAATATTTATTGCTAATATATTTATCAACCTCAGCATTATCTCTGCTCAGCCAGTCAAAAGGAGTCCTCACGGGTTCAAAGGCCTTGTTATAGCCGCCAAAGCACAAGCTGTTCATCAAAGTGCTTTTTTCATTTCTTCCACGAAATAATATTTCAAGTCCAGCTGCCAGCAACCCGACATCAAGCACCAGCCCTTGCTTTCCGTTTGTACCGGAAAGCAAGGCTCCCTGAATTTCTTTCCCATGGAGCTGAATGTATCTTTGAACCAAAAATGAACCCATGCTGTGTCCTAGAACAAATAAGGGAATATTATTTTCCAGCTTTATTATTTTTGAAAATTCATACATATCATCAACCAGCACGGAAAAACCTTCTTTATCAGCAACAACTCCCAGTTTATCTATTGATTCCGCAGTTTTGCCATGTCCTCTGTGATCATTTCCATAAACCAAATACCCGCTATTTGTTAGATTTTCAGCAAGTCCGCTGTATCTTTCTGCAATTTCCGCCATGCCATGGGATATTTGAACCGCTGCTTTTATATTGGCAAGCTTTGGACTCCATTTATAATAATTAATTATTGTATTATCCTTTGCCCTAAAAGATTGCTGCTCCATTTTCATGGGAATCCCTCCATAAATATATTAAAATCATTATACCATATAAAGGAAAACATGTTGACAACAGCTACTAGAATAATTTAGAATAGCATTAATTACTACTATGGTAGGTAATACCTGTGAATGAGGTGATTTATGTGGAAGAATTGCTGCTTAATATGCAAAAAATTGGGTTTACAAGTTATGAAGCCAGGATTTATATTGCTCTTATAAAGCATAGTCCTGCTACAGGATATGAAATTAGCAAGGTTTCAGCTGTGCCCCAGGCAAAGGTATATGAAAATATAACAAGGCTGGAAAACAGGGGTTTAGTACTGAGCCTTGGCAGTGACCCGGTAAAATATGTTCCTCTGCCCTGGAAGGAGCTTCTTAAAAAAGCTGAAACTGAATTTAAAAGCACTATGAAAAGTCTTGAGGAGATTTTTCCCGAGGTTCAAAAACATGATAATCCAGACTATGTCTGGAATATAAAGGGTTATTATTTTATAATGGAAAAGGCTGCAAGAATGATAAAGGAAGCTGAAAAAAGTGTGCTTATAACAATCTGGGATGAAGATGCCATGTTTATTTACAATGAATTTATAGATGCTGTAAGCAGGGGAGTAGAACTGGACGTGCTGCTATATGGTAAAGATAAGATTCATGGAATAAGCAGGCTTCACTTTAAGGGTCAGGAGCATGTGGAAAAAAAGCTTGGCAGCAGATGGATAACCTTGATAATAGACCAAAAGGAACTTCTCACAGGTGAGGTAAGCGAAGAAAAGGACGGAATAGCTGTTTATACCGTGAACCCGGCAATAGTCTATACTAATATGCAATACCTTATGAAGGAAATTTCAAGCTCATAGCTTGGAAGGAGTAATACATGACAGCATATAGGTATTAACAGCTTCAGGGAGCACAGACATTATTCTAAGTAATAATTGACGATGCTCAAAAGGGTATCGTATAATATAGTTAAAATCGAAAGGATGGGATAAATATGCAAATATGGTTTGTAGTTTCTCTGATTTTTTCTTTAATAATAGCAGTATTTGCAGCATTAAACTCAGATGTTGTAACTATAAGGTTAGTATTCGCAAAATATCAGCTGTCACAATCGCTGGTTATCATATTATCTGCTGTAATAGGTGCGGTAATAGCAATATTCCTTGGCTTAGTCAATAAAATTAAGACAAGCCTCAAAATAAGGGAGCTGAACAGCCAGCTCAAAGCTGCCAATGGAAAGATTGATGAATTAAACAAACTGATAAGTAAAAATTCTCCAGCAGCTGAACCAAAGCCCGCAGCTGACCAACAGAATCCAGCGGAAGTAAAAAAGGAAGGTTAGATTTCCGGCAGATGTTTCCAGTATCTTCGGGGCATCTGCCTTTTTTGATTTCTAATGTTTTTTCTCTCTTCTATGGTGGCACTTTTAAAATAACTTTTCCATAGCTCCTGATAGATACTCTTATCCTCGCACTTAATTGCATCCCTTCCCAAAGATGACATATACCAGCCGGTATGATTGCAGAAAGAGGCTAACTCTCTTTTAATATCGTGAATTATGAAATTCTGCCCTGAAAGCCTGGTAACAAAGTGAGGTGTTATTAGCTCGGTTATATTATGATCAGGCTCATAGGAAGCATAGTAAATACCGCTGTATGTTTCAAATCTTATAAACCCAAGCATTCTGTGAACCTCGAAAACAACTTTTCTTTCAGCCTTAAGCATATTGAGCACCTTCTGGTTTTCCAGATGCTTGTTTGTATCAAAGCCTGTTTTAAAACCAAATCTTAAGTAATCCAGGGTCATTTTTTCAAAGCCAGGGATCTCCGACAGATATACATAGTATATGGTTTCAGCAGCCTCCTCTGAAATTTTCTCCAATATTGCTTCATAAACCTTTTTGTATTTAACCATATCTGTAACAATTCTTTCAGGCTCCTCCAGCAAGCCAAACATTGTTCCTTCAGTATTCTTATCATAAGCTTTTGCACTAAATATAAAGCATGGGTTTTCACGGCTGTAAAAAGCTTCATAAATGCTGGTCAAAAGTCCTTCAAAACTGCCATCGTATATATATCCTTTATCCATTTTCAATCCTCCCATATTAAAAATCTCCGGTAAAGCTGGTAACTGCTGCAGCGCTGATTAGTGCTTTGCTTTCATTATTGAGAAAGGAGAGCTGCTCCATATTGTTCTTTTGTCTTTCCCTAACATTAAGGTCATTTTTTGGTGTAAGCCTGTATCTTATATTTTGCTCATTAAAGGTAACATCCCCATAATATCTGCCTTTGCAGGTGATAAAATACTGCGCCCTTTTCAGAACAATGCCAAGGCTTTTCAATTGGTAAAAATCCAATGCATGTACCCATCTTGCTGAAATAATTCTCTTTGCAGAAATAGCCCCAATACCTGGTATTCTAAGCAGTTCATCATAGGATGCCTTGTTAATTTCAAGAGGAAAAAAATTCAGATTATTCAATGCCCAGTTAGTTTTTGGGTCAAAATTCAAGTCAAGACTTGGACATTTTTCAGACAGTATTTCATTTGCTTTAAATTTATAGAACCTCAAAAGCCAGTCGGCCTGATAGAGTCTGTGTTCTCGAAGCAAAGGAGAAAACCTTATTTTAGACAGCAGAGGGTTACTGGAAACAGGAACATATGCCGAGTAGTATACACGTTTAAGGCTGAACCTGTTATATAGCTTTTCAGATAAATTAATTATGTTGTAGTCACTTTCAGGGGAGGCACCAATAATAAGCTGTGTGCTTTGTCCTGCTGGAACAAAATCCGGTGCATTTCTGCTGATTTTCTTGCTGCTTCTATTGCTCGTTATCTCATCCTTAATAAGAGACATGGGCTTTATGATATCATCCCTGTTTTTCTGAGGAGCCAGCAGCTTTAAGCTTGTACTTGTAGGCAGCTCAATATTTACACTGATCCTGTCGGCCAAGCCTCCGGCGACTTTTACCAGATCAGAATCAGCTCCAGGTATGGCTTTTATATGAATATAGCCGTTAAAGTTGTAATCCTGGCGCAGGGTCCTGATAATTCGTATTAACAGCTCCATGGTGTGGTTTGGATTTTTAAATACTGCAGAGCTTAAGAACAGACCCTCGATATAATTCCTGCGATAAAAATTAATTGTCAGTTCAATAATTTCTTCCGGAGTGAATGCTGCTCTTTCAATGTCGTTTGACATTCGATTGACACAATAGGCACAATCATAAATGCAGTAATTTGTCATTAGTATTTTAAGTAGTGAAATACAGCGTCCATCAGAGGTAAAGCTGTGGCAGATACCTGCAGGAGCTGAGTTGCCTAAACCTCCCGCCGTATTTTTCCTCGAACCTCCGCTGGAAGAACAGGAAACGTCATATTTAGCTGCAGCAGATAATATTTTTAATTTTTCATGAATATCCATAATAACCTCCAATTATTATCTAATTATATCAGAACATATGTTCGATTGCAAAGATTTTAAATATCCTAAGGAAATTTAGAATATTACTTCAATGGGAAGAATATATATGTATTGTTAATATTAGAAAATGGGGAGGCATATCTTGGATAATTTTGATATATACAAGGATATAGCAGAAAGAACTCAAGGTGATATATATGTAGGGGTCGTGGGTCCTGTTAGAACTGGAAAATCTACTTTCATTAAAAGATTTATGGAGCTTATGGTTATTCCCAATATCGATAATTCCTTCAAGGCCAAACGGGCAAAGGATGAGCTGCCTCAGAGTTCCTCTGGAAAAACTGTACACACCACAGAACCTAAATTTATTCCTAATGAAGCAATTGAAATAAGCTTAAATGAGGGAGTAAAGTTTAAAGTACGAATGGTTGACTGCGTTGGATATATCGTAAAGGGCGCCCTTGGATACATGGACGGAGAAAATCCAAAAATGGTTAGCACACCATGGTATGAATATGAAATTCCTTTTGAAGAAGCAGCTGAAATAGGTACTAAGAAGGTTATTAATGAACATTCCACCATTGGAATACTTATAACTACCGACGGATCTATTACAGGAATACCAAGAGAAGATTATATTGAAGCTGAGGAAAGAGTAGTAAAGGAGCTCAAAGCCATAAACAAACCATTTATAATGATACTTAACTCCAGTCGCTCTTCATCTCCTGAAACCTTCAGTCTAAGAGATTCACTTGAGGAAAAATATGACGTTCCAGTGCAGATTATGGACGTAATGAATATGAAAGAAACTGATATAAATGATGTATTCCACAGAATTCTAAAGGAATTCCCTGTAAAAGAAATTAATATTGACATGCCGGAATGGATCGAGACACTTGATTCAAGACATTGGCTGAAAATAAATTTTCTGGACATGGTCAGAGACATGTGCAATATAATTTTTAAGGTAAGGGATATAACCAGTTCCATCAATAGAATGAATGATGCAGATTTTATTCAGGACAGTAATATAGATGAGATTAATCTCGGAGAGGGCACAGCACGAATATCAATCAATCCCGCAACAGGTCTTTTCTTCAGAATACTGGGCGAGGCTTGTGATAATGAGATTAATGGCGAGAGTGATCTTATCAGGATAATAAAGGAAATGCATATGGCAAAAGTTGAATATGATAAGATTGAAAAGGCTTTAACAGATGTAAAGGAAACTGGCTATGGTCTTGTAGCGCCTGAGCTGTCAGAAATGAAGCTGGAAGAGCCTGAAATTGTGAAGCAGGGCAACAGATACGGAGTAAAGCTTAAAGCCAGCGCACCGTCACTGCATTTGATCAGAGCTGATATTCAGACGGAAATATCCCCTATCATGGGTACAGAAAAAGAAAGTGAAGAGCTTGTTAAATCCCTTCTGGAACAGTTTGAAAGTGATCCTTCAAGAATATGGCAGAGCAACATGTTTGGAAAGTCCCTGGAGGTCCTCGTTAAAGACGGTCTTCAAAATAAATTGTATAAGATGCCTGAAGATGTACAATATAAGATACAGAAGACTCTTCAGAAAATTATTAATGAAGGCAATGGCGGCTTAATTTGTATTATTTTATAATGGATGCTGGTACTATGTACCGGCTTTTTTGTTAACAAAAACTTTAATGCTGAATAGAATAAAGGAATAAAAAGTATCAGGAGACAGCAATGAAATTAAATAACCGTCTTAATAAAATTGGTGATTATGGTTTCACTAAAATTCAGTCTGAATGCCAAAGTTTATTAAATCTTGGTGTTGGAGATCCGGATCTTAAAGTACATCCAAATATTCTAAGGGCACTGATAAAAGCACTGGAAGAAGAAAACTTCAATAAATATCCAATTGGAAGCGGCAGTACGTTTTTAAAGGATGCAGTTATAAGGTATTATCAGGACAAGTATAATGTTGATCTCACAAGGGAAGAAGTAATTATTTTATTGGGTTCCAAGGATGGGATAAGCAAAATATTCGGGTGCTGCTGCGACCATGGTGATACAGCAATAATCCCTGGTCTTGGCTATCCTGTTTACAGCAGCAGCTGCAAAATCTGGGGACTGGATGAATACCAGGTACCCCTTATGGAAAAAAACAACTATCTACCAGTGCTTGAAAATATTCCGGAAATATTCTGCAGGGAAAGCAAGCTGTTTATGATTAATTATCCCAATAATCCTACAGGAGCAGTGGCAGACAGCTGGTTTTACAGGGATATTGTTAAATATTGCAGTAAATATGATATTATACTATGTAATGACGGTGCTTATAATGAAATAGTGGATGAAAATACAAGGGCAGTGAGCTTGCTTCAATATGACAATTCAAAGAATTCCGTGGAATTTGGAACCTTCTCAAAGATTTACAACATGTGCGGCTTTCGAATAGGCTATGCAGTGGGTAATAAATATGTTATAAAACTGCTTGAGAAGCTTAAGGATAACTGCGATTCAGGGCAGTTCAGGCCTATACAAAGGGCGGCAGAAGAAGCCTTAAAGCTGGATGACGCCTATAAAAAAGGAATCAATATGGTATATGACCAAAGAAGGAAACTTGTAAAAAGTATTTTAAAGATTAAAAATTTGAATTTTTATGACGGTAAAGGCACATTTTATATATGGTGCAAAGTACCTGTGAGCTATACCACTGATGAATTTTGCATTGAACTAGCCGAAAAGTATGGTATAATAACTACTCCAGGATATTATTTTGGCAATTCTGCACAAGGATTTTTCAGAATTTCATTAACTCAAAATTCGGAGAAATTGGAAGCATACTTGAATAAATTAAAGGTATATAATATTAATTAAATATGATATAATTATATCTTGAAATTAATTATAATAATTATGTATAATTAGTATGAATTGACAAAGAAAAGCGGAAGGATGAAAGTAATGATAAAAAGCATGACGGGATACGGAAGAGGAAGCATTGAGCTTGCGGGCCGCAGCTATACCATTGAGATCAAAAGTGTTAACCACAGATATTGTGACTTAAACATTAAAATGCCCAAAAGCCTGCTTCCTCTTGAGGATAGAATCAGAAAAGTTGTTCAGGGAAGGCTTAACCGCGGTAAAATTGATGTGTTTGTCACTCAAAATCTTTTTGACAAGAAAGACGTGGCCGCTGTTTTTAACAAGACTCTGGGAGATTCTTATTATAACTGTTTGAATGATATTAAGGAAAGATATCAGATGAAGGATGAGATTTCATTAACTCTAATTTCAAAGTTTCCTGATGTTATCATGACAAAGCAGGAGGAGGAGGATGTTGAGGAACTTTGGGATAGTCTTTCCATTCCGCTTAACGAAGCCTTGGAATTACTGCTCAAAATGAGAGAAAATGAGGGCTTGAAGCTTAAGGAGGATATCATATTAAAGTGTGAAAACATAATAAATATGGTTTCGGTAATAGAATTAAATTCATCAGGAATTTTAGAGGAATATCAAAAGAAGCTTCTCACAAGGCTGGAGGATCTTATTAAGGATTACAAAATAGATGAAAACAGGATAGCCATGGAAGCTGCCATACTGGCTGACAAAGCTTCAGTGGATGAGGAAATTGTAAGACTGAACAGCCACCTTATTCAATTAAAGGATACCATGTCCCTAAATGAGCCTGTTGGCAGAAAGCTTGATTTTATTGTGCAGGAAATGAACAGAGAAGCCAATACTATAGCATCTAAGGCAGTAAATATCAATATAATTAATACTGTTATTAATATTAAAAACGAAATAGAGAAGGTTAGGGAACAAATTCAAAATATTGAATAGTTTAGGAGGAAATAAATGGGGATTAAATTAATTAATATCGGGTTTGGAAATATAGTTTCTGCAAACAGGCTGGTGGCTATAGTAAGCCCTGAATCCGCACCAATAAAAAGAATAATTCAGGAAGCCAGGGATAGAGGCATGCTTATAGATGCTACTTATGGCAGAAGAACCAGGGCAGTAATTATTACAGACAGCGATCATGTTATTTTATCTGCTGTTCAACCGGAAACAGTAGCCCATAGACTATCATCCAAGGATGAAGAAGCTGATGATGTAGCCGAAGGTGAAGAATAATGTCAAAAAAAGGTCTTCTTATTGTAATCTCCGGGCCGTCAGGGGCCGGTAAGGGAACAATCTGCAAGGAATTACTAAAAAAATCAAATTTATGGCTTTCCGTTTCCGCAACTACCAGATATCCAAGGTGTGGTGAAGTGGAAGGAATAAATTATTATTTTTTAAGCAAAGATGAATTTAGGGATAAAATTGAAGAGGGAGATTTTTTCGAATATGCCGAGGTATATGGAAATTATTACGGAACTCCTAAATGGAAGGTATTGGAGGCTCTGGAAAGTGGAAGAGATGTAGTGCTGGAAATTGATATCCAGGGTGCCCTTAAGGTTAAACAAAATTATCCTGAGGGTGTATTTATATTTATCCTGCCGCCATCCATGGAAGAACTGAAAAAAAGGATTATAAACCGCGGCAGTGAAACAGAGGAATCCCTGGTTACAAGATTTGAATCCGCATACAAGGAAATTAATTATATTTCCAAGTACAATTATGCAGTAGTAAATGATACTGTGGAAAACGCAGTTAGTAAAATTGAATCTATCCTTACTGCAGAAAAGTGCAGAGTTGATAGATTTAAAGACAAAATATTAGACTCAAGGGAGGTTTTTATATATGAGCAACTCTATGATTAATCCTTCAATAGTGGACCTATTGAAAAAAGTAAACAGCAGATACACATTGGTAACAATGACATCAAAAAGAGCCAGACAGCTGATATGCGGCGCACAGCCACTTATGGATATAGATTCAACAAAGCCGGTAACCATAGCAATAAACGAAATCAATGAAGGTTTAATTACCTATGAAACACTGAAAGAAGGAATCAAGTAGTAATGACTGATAAAAAAACTGTTGTTCTAGGGGTTTGCGGTGGAATAGCTGCTTATAAAGCCCTGGAAATAGTCAGTTTCTTAAAGAAAAAGGATATTGATATCCATGTGATTATGACGGAAGCGGCAGAAAAATTTGTTACCCCGTTAAGCTTTCAGGCTTTAAGCCAGAATATGGTGAGTACAGATATGTTTTCAGAGCCAAAAGCCTTTGAAATTCAGCATATTTCCCTGGCTCAGAAGGCAGATGTGATGCTAATTGCACCAGCAACAGCAAATTTTATAGGTAAAGCTGCCAGCGGTATTGCAGATGATCTTCTTACCACAACAATTATGGCTACCAAAGCTCCTATAGTAGTTGCTCCTGCCATGAATACAAATATGTATTTAAATCCAGTGGTGCAGAAAAACATTGAAAAACTGAAGGAACACGGATATAAATTTATTAACCCTGGTTCTGGAAGACTGGCCTGCGGTGATACCGGTGAGGGCAAACTGGCTGAGGTAGATGAAATTTGTGATTTTGTACTTAAGGAATTATATGATCTTAAGGATCTTTCAGGAAAAAAAGTATTAGTTACAGCAGGTCCTACAATTGCCCCCATTGACCCTGTAAGATATATTACTAACAGATCCTCAGGAAAAATGGGTTATGCCATTGCAGAGGAAGCTGCATACAGAGGTGCTGAGGTTACCCTGATCAGCGGCCCCTCTAATGTGAAGCCCCTTTATGGTGTAAATATAATAAATATTAAGACCACAGAGGATATGTATAAGGAAGTTACAGGCATTTTTAATAATTTTGACATAGTAATAAAGGCAGCGGCAGTTGCCGATTACAAGCCTAAAACATACTCAGAGCAAAAGATAAAAAAAGCATCAGATGATGTAACAATTGAATTTGTTAAGGATTTCGACATACTAAAAAAATTAGGGGAACTTAAAAAGAATCAGATTCTGGTAGGATTTGCGGCAGAGAGCCAGGACCTTTTGTCAAATGCACAAGGAAAGCTGCAGAAGAAAAACCTTGATTATATTGTAGCAAACGATATTACAAAAACAGGCTTTGCCACAGATGACAACAAGGTTACCATTTTAAGGCGTGATGGTGATCCTGTGTACCTTGAAAAAATGTCAAAAAGAAACGTTGCCAGAGAACTTTTTAATTTAATCCTTCATACAAAGAAATAAAAATGAAGAAGCCTTCTTTGCAGCCGCAGGGAAAGCTTCTTATTTAATTTAAAGGGTGATTATGTGTTTAATTTTGCAGGTGTAATAATAAACAGTTCCTCAATTGCTCTGGACAGGATATTTACATATTCTATTCCTGATATCCTTATAGACAAAGCTCTTATCGGCACGAGAATTATGGTACCCTTTGGGAAAGGGAATAAAAAAGTAGAAGGCTTTGTGGTTCAGTTATTCAGCTTAGAGGAAAAGCCATCTGGAGTTAAGGATATCGAATATCTCCTAAATGACTTTCCTTTGTTCACAAAAGAGGACCTTGAAATGGTTGGAATTATGAGGGAAAAGTATCTCTGCACCTGGCTGGAAGGCATAAAGGTGCTAATTCCATCTGGAATTACAAAAGGTATGAAAGAAAAAAAGGAGATGCTCATCTATACTGGAAAAAAATTAGATGGTAAATTTAACAAGGAACCTTATCTTAGGATATATGGCACAGTAGCTCAAAATAACGGAGCCTTTAATAAAAGCAGCCTTTCACTTAATGAAGGCTTATCACCATCTTCAATTTCCACACTATTAAAACATGGGTTTCTTGTTCAGCAGGAAGAGGTAGTTGGCAGATATAATAAAAGAACTTTTTCCCCATATGATGAAAAAAGGCTTACTCCGGTGCAGGAAGAGATTGTGGATGGAATACTTCATTCAAAGGAAAATATGTTTCTTATTCATGGTGTTACTGGCAGCGGTAAAACAGAAATATATATGCAGCTGGCAGCCAGAATGATGAAATCCGACAAATCCTCTATCATCCTTGTGCCTGAAATATCATTAACACCTCAGATGGTGGAAAGGTTTAAAGGTAGATTTGGTTCGGAGGTCAGCGTTTTTCACAGCAGGCTTTCCATGGGTGAAAGATATGATGAATGGTTGAGGGTTAAGGAAGGAAGGGTCAAGGTCGCCATAGGTGCCAGATCAGCAATATTCCTGCCTTTCAACAACCTTGGGTTAATTGTAGTGGACGAAGAACATGAAAGCTCATACAAGTCCGACAGTGATCCCAAATATGATGCAAGAGAAATTGCTGAAATAAAAAGCGTACTTTTAGGGTGCAAGGTAGTTTTAGGCTCGGCCACTCCCTCTCTGGAGTCATACCATAGGGCAGTAAAGGGACAAATAAAGCTTTACACCATAAATGAAAGAGCCGATGGTGCAAAAATGCCTAAGTTTAATATTGTAGATATGAGAGAGGAGCTAAAAAGCAATAATCGATCTATCTTCAGTGGCCAGCTCCTTCAGAGCATTGAAAAATGTCTGCTGAATAAGGAGCAGGTTATCCTGTTCCTTAACCGCAGGGGTTTTTCAACCTTTGTATCCTGCAGGAGCTGCGGCTTTGTTTTTAAGTGTGAAAACTGTGATATATCCCTTACATACCACAGCGAAAATAATATGCTTACATGCCACTATTGCGGGAAGGCCCATCATTTTAAAAGAGTATGTCCAAAATGCGGCAGTAAATATGTTAAATATTTTGGTATCGGAACCGAAAGAATTGAGGAAGAAATTAAGAAGCATTTTCCTTCAGCAATAACCTTGAGAATGGATTACGATACCACAAGAAAAAAAAATTCCCACGAAAAGATCTATAGTAAGTTTAAAAACATGGAAGCGGATATACTGATAGGCACACAGATGATAGCCAAAGGACTTGATTTCAGCAACGTAACACTAGTTGGAATAATTGCAGCGGATTTATCCCTTAATTTACCTGATTTCAGGGCTTCTGAAAGAACCTTCCAGCTCATTACCCAGGTATCCGGAAGGGCAGGAAGAGGCAAAAAGAGTGGCAAGGTGGTTGTACAGACCTACTGCCCTGAAAACTACAGTATAAAATACGCAGTTGGAAATGATTATGAAAGCTTTTACAACGAGGAGATAAAAATAAGAGCTTCTATGAATTACCCGCCATTTTCCAAGCTGCTCTCCATCAATATGAGCAGTGAAAATGAAGAAATGTTAATAAAAAGTATACAAAATATTGGTGTAATTTTAAAGAATAAAGTTGACAATTATGATAAAATTGATATGTTAGGGCCTAATCCATGCCTTATATCAAAAATAAAAAAGCAATACAGATGGCAGATAGTGTTTAAGGGAGACATCAGCACTGATTTTGCTACCAGTATTAGAAAAACTATTTATGATTTGACTAAAGATGTTTATAATAGTATAAGGATTAGTATTGATATTAATCCTTCAAGTTTGCTTTAATTTTATATATTTGGAGGTTAACATGGCATTAAGAAATATTAGAATAAACGGAGATGAAATTTTAAGAAAAAAAAGCAGAAAAGTTGAAGAAATTAATGACAGAATCCATTGTATTCTGGATGATATGCTGGAAACCATGTACCATGCTGAAGGAGTTGGTTTAGCTGCTCCGCAGGTAGGTATATTAAAGAGACTGGTTGTAATAGATATCGGAGAGGGGCCAATTAAGCTTGTTAATCCGGAAATAAAGGAATTCTCAGGAAGCTGTATTGATTATGAGGGCTGTTTAAGTGTACCTAATGAGCAGGGGAAGGTTGACAGGCCTGAAAGAGTGACCATAACAGCTAAAAATGAAAAGGGCGAAGATATTGAGATAACAGGAGAAGGATTTTTGGCAAGGGCTATATGCCATGAACTGGATCATTTAGACGGTGTACTTTATATAGACAAGATAATTCCTGAAGAGGAAGGTAATGCTTAATGAAAATTGTGTTTATGGGAACACCTGAATTTGCAGTTCCTTCACTTAAAAGATTAATAGAGGAATTTGAGATAGCAGCAGTTTTCACACAGCCTGACAAACCAAAAGGCAGAGGGAAAAAGCTGGCTATGTCAGAAGTTAAAGAAGCCGCAATAAAATATTCAATACCGGTTTTTCAGCCTGAAAAACTAAAAAATGATACAGAACTAATAAAAATGTTAAAGGAAATGGAACCTGATTTTATTATTGTAGTGGCATATGGACAGATTCTCACCAAAGAGGTGCTGAATATACCCAAATATGGATGCATAAACCTTCATGCATCATTGCTTCCTAAATACAGAGGAGCGGCTCCAATAAACTGGGCCATTATTAATGGTGAAAAAATCACAGGCAATACCACCATGTTTATGGATATCGGCCTGGATACAGGTGATATGCTTCTCAAATCTGAAGTGGTAATAACTGAAAACATGACAGCGGGGGAGCTACATGATATTTTGAAGGAAAATGGAGCAGAGCTCCTGGCAGAAACTATCAAAGGAGTTGCTTCCGGCAATATAAAAAGAATAAAACAAGATCAAAATGAAGGTATTTATGCTTCCATGTTAAACAAGGAAATGGCAGCAATAAGCTGGAATAAACCGGCTCAGGAAATACATAACCTGATCAGGGGCTTAAATCCATGGCCTGTGGCATATACCCATTATAAGGAGCAGGTTATGAAAATTTACAGTTCCAGGCTTTCTGATAATAAAACTGATAAGATTCCAGGTACTATTTTAAAGGTATTTAAAGGTGGCCTGGAGGTAGCCTGCAATGGCAGCGTTTTAATTGTAAAAACCATTCAGTTTCCGGGAGGAAAGCCTATGTCTGTGGAAGAATATATTAAAGGCCATGAAATTGAAGAAAATACAGTATTATGTTAATTGATTGGAGGTAGAAAACAGTGTTTTATTTTGACAGCAGTATAATTATTTTAATTCCGGCAATGATTATAGCAGCCTGGGCACAATTTAAAGTATCATCCACTTTTGACAAATACTCCAAGGTAAACAGTGTCAATGGCTACAGCGGTTCTCAGGTGGCAAGGATATTACTTGACAGCAACGGTTTATATGATGTGCCTGTGGAGCTTACTGAAGGGAAGCTTTCAGATCATTATGACCCCAAAGCCAGGGTTATGAGACTTTCCAGAGATGTTTTCTACGGTACCTCAGTAGCATCTCTAGGGGTAGCAGCCCATGAGACAGGACACGCAATTCAGGATAAGGAACGATATTCACCCTTGGTAATTAGAAACTCAATAGTACCTGTGGTAAACTTAGGCTCAAATCTTTCCTGGGTACTGTTTTTTGCAGGTTTTATTTTTGGAATCAGCAGCCTTCTTCACCTTGGAATACTGCTATTCACAACTGTAGTTATATTTCAGCTCATTACTCTTCCAGTGGAATTTAACGCTTCAAGAAGAGCTGTAGCAGTACTAGGGGCAAAAAACATTCTGTATGGTGAAGAATTATCCGGAGCAAAAAAAGTTCTGGATGCTGCAGCATTGACATATGTAGCAGCTACTCTTATGGCTGTGGCACAGTTATTAAGACTAGTTATTCTAAGCAACAGCAGGGATGATTAAAATGAATGCAAGAAAAATTTCAATAGATGTGCTTTGCGATGTTTTTGACAAGGGTGCCTATTCAAACATCGCGTTAGGAAAACATTTGAATAAATCAGACCTTGATACAAAGGACAGGGCTCTGGTCACAGAGCTAGTTTATGGAACCATAAAATATAAATATACCTTGGATTGTATTCTTGAAAAGCTATTAAAAAACGGAATAAAAAAAATCGACCCAGGTTTATTGAATATATTAAGAATTTCGTTATATCAGCTGAGATACCTTGACAAAATACCTGAATTTGCTGTGGTAAATGAAGCTGTGGAACTGGCAAAGAAAAAATCTGCCGGAGCTTCAAGGCTTGTTAATGGGGTATTGCGCAATTATCTCAGGAATAAGGATCTTGTATGTTATGATGATAAAAATTTAGTTGATAAATTGTGCTTCACCTATTCATACCCAAAGTGGCTTGTGGAGCTTATTAGCTCACAATATACCATGGAGGAAACCATAAAGATACTGAAGGGCCTTAACATGAGGCCTTCAGTTACGGTAAGGGTAAACAATTTAAAACTGAGCTACGAGGAGGCCTTTAAAAGGCTTCAGGAATTTGGATATGACGTGGAAGAGGGACAGGTATGTCCTGAAGCTGTTATTATTAAAAAAGGCAGCAATATTGAAAATAATCCCTTATTTATTGAAGGCTGCATTTCTGTTCAGGATGAAAGTGCAATGCTGGTAGCACCTGTAATGGACTTATCAGAAAATATGAAGGTATTGGATCTTTGCAGCGCTCCTGGTGGAAAGGCCTGTCATATGGCAGAGATCATGAACAACAAAGGCAAAATATCAGCCTTTGATATTCATGAAAAGAAGCTTTCTCTTATTGGCGAAAATGTTAAAAGGCTGGGCATTAAAAATATTACCTGCTCTAAGCTTGATGCAGCAAAATATCTTGAGAAGCTTTCTCTTAGCGGTGACAGGGTGCTTATTGATGTGCCATGCTCCGGTATAGGAATAATAAGAAAGAAACCGGAAATTAAGTGGACAAAAGACATCATGAGCACTAAAGCTCTGGAGGATATTCAAAGAAATATAATGAAAAATGCAGCTAAATACACAAAAGCAGGAGGAAAGCTCATTTATTCCACCTGTACATTAAATAAAAATGAAAATGAGGAAAATATTAAATGGTTTTTAGAAAACCACCCGCAATTTGAAATAGATCCGATTTACTGTGGTAAATTTGAAAATGTAATTTATCATAATGAAGGCTTTATAACTATTTTGCCTAATGAAAATATGGATGGATTTTTTATTTGCAAAATGAAAAAACGCAGGTAGGTGATTATTTGATAAATATCTTGGATTTGGAAGCTGATGACTTAAAAAAATGGATGGAAGAAAATAACGAAAAAGGATTCCGGGCTAAACAGGTTTTTGACTGGATTAATAAAGGAGTATCAGAATTCCCTGACATGAAAAATCTTCCTGATAAACTTTTGGATAAGCTTTCGGAATACTTTTTTATCGGGGTACCGGATATTCTGGAAAAATATAAATCTGCTGATAATTACACCTGCAAGTATCTTTTGAAGTATGGTGATGGTAATGTAATTGAAGCGGTTCTTATGCATTATAAGCACGGTTATTCAATATGTATATCCACCCAGTTTGGCTGCCGTATGGGCTGTGCCTTCTGTGCATCAACAGTAAACGGCATGGTGAGAAATATGACAAAAGGTGAGATGCTTGGAGAAATACTTGCAGTAGAAAAAGATTCCGGGAACAAAATATCTAATATTGTTTTAATGGGCAGCGGTGAACCCCTGGACAATTTTGAAAATGTAACCGGATTCTTAAAGCTTGTGAATTCACCTTCAGGGTTAAACATCGGACAGCGTCACATCACCCTTTCCACCTGTGGGCTGGTTCCTGAAATAATAAAGCTTGCTGATATGGAGTACCAGATCACCCTGGCTATTTCACTTCATGCTCCAAATGACAGATTAAGACGTGAAATGATGCCCATAGCAAACAAATATTCCATCAGCCAGCTAATAAATGCCTGCAGATACTACATTGACAAAACAGGCAGAAGGGTTACTTTTGAGTATGCTCTGGTGGAAGGGAAAAATGACAGTCTTGATGATGCGTCAGAACTTGCATTATTGCTAAAGGGTATGCTTTGCCATGTAAATCTTATACCCGTCAATACTGTGACAGAAAACAACTATATAAAACCTTCTCGGGAAAAAATTCATTTATTCAGTAATATATTAATGTCAAAGGGCATAGAAACTACTGTCAGGAAAGAAATGGGTTCTGATATCAATGCAGCCTGCGGTCAGTTGAGAAGGAGTTATATAAACAATCAAAGGAGTGAGTAATTTGGTAGAACTACTTTCCGATGTGGGAAACTTCCGGAAAATTAACGAAGATTATATTGGATACCATACTGATGACAATAAAAGAATTTATGTTATAGCTGACGGAATGGGTGGTCATAATGCTGGAGATGTAGCCAGCAGGCTTGCAGTTGAAAATACAATAAAATACATAAATTCATTACAGAAAATTGACAGTATAGAAGAAGACCTAAGGGCTGCAATAAATGATTCCAATCTGAAAATATATAAACTGTCCAAAAGCAATGAAGAGTTATCCGGTATGGGCACCACCATAACAGCCTGTCTCATTGCAGGTGGTGAAATGGTTACTGCCAATGTGGGTGACAGCAGATGTTATATAATTAGGGATAATAAGATCATAAAGGTTACGAAAGATCATTCTCTGGTGCAGCAGCTTATAGATGAGGGCAGCATAACGGAAGATGAAGGCTACAGCCATCCTAACAAAAATATTATTACAAGGGCTTTAGGAACTAAAACCGATGTTGAAATAGATACATATAAAATGGATCTAACTGGAATACAAAAAGTAATAATGTGTACGGATGGATTATCTAATCTGATTAAGGAAGAGGAAATATATCAAATTGTTATGAATAACAGCAACAGTTGCTTTGAACTTATAGAGCTGAGTAAAGCCAGAGGCGGTAAAGATAATATTTCAGTCATTGTTTTTGAAGGAGAGTGTAATTATGATAGGGACTGTTCTAGGTAATAGATATGAACTCTTGGAAAAAATAGGAGAAGGGGGCATGTCAACAGTATACAAAGCTAAATGTCATATGCTTAACAGGTATGTTACTGTAAAAATATTAAAAAAGGAATATTCAAATGATGCAGAATTTGTGGAAAAATTCAAAAGAGAAGCAATGGCTGTGGCAAGTTTATCTGATAATAACATTGTAAATATTTTTGATGTTGGCTCCCAGGGTGATATTCATTATATTGTAATGGAATATGTTAAGGGAAAAACCCTAAAGGAGATTATCCGCGAAGAGGGAAGGCTTAATACCAGAGATGCAATAAAAATCGCCATACAGATAGGTAAAGCCTTGGAGTGTGCACATAGAAACAATATAATTCACAGGGACATCAAACCTCATAACATCCTGGTTACTGGTGAAGGTGTGGTTAAAGTAACAGATTTTGGTATAGCTAAAGCCTCTACCTCAGTAACAATTACTAATTCCAGCAAGGTATTAGGCTCTGCACATTACTTTTCGCCAGAACAGGCAAGAGGCAGTGTTGTAGATAATAGAACTGATATATATTCTCTTGGAATTGTACTTTATGAGCTGGTAACAGGCAGAGTTCCCTATGATGCAGAAAGCCCTGTATCTGTTGCATTGAAACATATCCAGGAGCCTGTGGTACCTCCGCAGGAAATTAATGAGCATATTTCTGACAACCTGAATAAATTAATTTTAAAGGCAATAGAAAAAGAACCTATAAAAAGATATCAAAACGTATCAGATATGGTAAATGATCTAAAAAAGATTCAGGATAATAAAGAGCTCAATATAGTTGTTCATGACTTCGACGAGGATGCCACAAGGGTAATGGATACAAATGCCGTTAATAGCAAGCTTATGAATAATCAAAAGCAAAACGGGGAAATTAAAAGAAGTACAAATAACAAACCCAACAATAAAAAGAAAATACTGATACCTGCTATAGTAATATTGCTGGCAGTAGTTGCCCTGGTATCAGGATATTTTGCGTATAACAAATTTGCAGCAAATTCAGGTACGGCTACCGTGCCAAAAATTATCGGTCTTTCCCAGGATGAAGCAAAGCAAAAGGTGGAGGATGAAGACCTTGTATTTGTAGTTATAGGCAAGGAAAAGAGCGATAAACCTGAAGGGACTGTATTAAAATGTTATCCGGACGAAGGAACCAGTGTAAAAACAGGATCCGATGTAAGGGTAAGCATCAGTGGAGGTACCTCTGCACAGACTGTACCAAATGTTAAAAATATGGACCTTAATACAGCCAAGGATATTATAACCAAGGCTGGTTACGCTGTGGGAACTGTATCCTATGCTGCTGATGATAACATCGTTAAAGATAATGTAATAAGCCAGACACCTGATCCAGATACAGAAGCTGATAAAAATACAAAGGTAAACCTTGTTGTAAGTACAGGACCTGCAGAAACCTATGTTGATGTTCCTGATCTTCATGGCAAAACCCTTGACCAGGCATCCGCAATATTGTCAAATATAGGCCTTAAGCTTGGAAGCAAGGATACTGCTGATACCGGAGATTCATCCTTGAAGGATACAATTAAATCACAAAATATAGATCCTGGACAAAAGGTTAAAACAGGAACTGCCATTAGTGTAACCTACTATGTATTAATATCCTCAGAGGATATGGTAACTGTACCAAATATTTCATCAATTCTCACTGCGGATAAAAAGCTTAATGCTTTAGGTCTTATACTTATAGAGGATCCTATTGTTACACATGATCCAAACCTTGAAAATAAGGTTAAGAGCATAAGCCCTGCAGCTGGAACCTATGTGAAAAAAGGCACCAGCATCAAGGTAACCTATTATGATTATGTTCAGTAATAGCAGGAGGATATATGCAGGGAACTATAGTTAAAGGAATTGCCGGTTTCTATTATATTAAAACTTTAGATAATGAATTGGTTGAATGTAAAGCAAGGGGTAAGTTCAGATTTGATGAACTTACCCCTATGGTTGGTGATTTAGTTGAAATAACCGCAAAAAACGGCAAAGGTGTTATTGACAAGGTCCTTCCAAGGAAAAGCAGTCTGGTTAGGCCTGCTGTAGCCAATATAACCCATGCTCTGGTGGTTTTTGCATTCAAAAGCCCCGATATCAATGTAGACCTGCTTAACAGGTTTCTTGTGCTTTGCGAACACAACAATCTTAAAATAACAGTATGTCTTAATAAATCCGACCTGATGGATGAAAATAATAAAAATATAGTGAGTATGCTTAAGAGCACAGGTTATGATCTGCTTCTTATTAATGCGCTGCAGGGTGAAGGCATAGTGAAAATCAAGGAACGATTAAGGGATAATATAACTGTTTTATGCGGACCTTCCGGTGTTGGAAAATCCACCATCCTAAATGCTGTTGCAGGTAGGGTTCTGATGGAAACTGGCAGTGTAAGTGAAAAGCTTGGCAGGGGAAAGCATACCACAAGACACAGCGAGCTCATTCAGGTGGAGGATGGCTTTATTGTTGACACACCAGGTTTTTCGTCTCTTGACATTGAAAATATTGAAAAAGAAGAGCTGCAGTACTGTTTCCCGGAGTTCAACCAGTATATAGGACACTGCCGGTTTAATGGCTGCATCCATCACAAGGAACCCGGCTGTTCTGTTAAGGATGCTGTAGAAAATGGTGAAATCAATAAAATTCGTTATGATTTCTATACAAAACTTCTAGATGAGATAGCTAATACGAGGAGGAAAAGATATGATTAAAATTGCACCCTCAATCCTGGCTGCCGATTTTTCCAGGCTTGGGGAACAAATAATTGAATTAGACAAAGCTGGAGCTGACATGGTCCATATAGACGTGATGGATGGATGCTTTGTACCTAATATATCCTATGGAATACCTGTAATAAAGAGCATAAGGCCTCTTACAAAAATGATCTTTGATGTACACCTTATGATACAGGAGCCCTCAAGGTACATAGAGGACTTTGCTGCCTCAGGAGCCGATATAATTACGGTGCATTATGAGGCGGATAATCACATTGACAGAACTGTAAACTACATAAAAAGCTTCAATGTTAAAGCTGGTGTTGCTTTGAATCCAGGCACTCCTGTAGATGTGCTCAAATATTTGCTGCCAAGCCTGGATATGGTATTAATCATGTCTGTTAATCCTGGTTTTGGAGGACAGAAATATATAAAATATTGTTCTGATAAAATCAGAGATTTAAAGGCTTTAAGCGATAAAAGCAATAATAAGCTAATGATACAGGTAGATGGTGGTATAACAAAGGAAAATATCAAGGAAGCTGCTGATATGGGTGCAAATGTAATTGTAGCAGGTTCCTCTGTATTTAAGGACGGACTTATTAAGGAAAACATTTCAGAATTAAGAGGTCAGTTACTATGAAGGCAGTAATATTCTCAGGGGGACGGGCACCTTCCTTGAGTCTGGTTAAAAGTGAGCTTGAGGATGCAGATGTTTTGATAGCGGTAGACAGCGGAGGAAATTACCTTAGAGATAATGGTATAATACCGGATTTTCTTGTAGGGGATTTTGACTCTATAAATCCGGTGACTTTGGAATTCTTCAGAAATTCAAGCTGTAAAGTTCATGAATACCCAAAGGATAAAGACTTCACAGATACAGAACTGGCATTGGAGCTGGCAGTTAAGTTAAATTCAGATACTATCATATTTTTAGGCTGTACAGGTACACGGCTGGATCATGTAATAGGAAATCTTGGGCTGCTGAGAACCTGCATTGAGATGGAAATTAGTGGATATATAAAAGATGACCATAATATTATTATGCTAAGTAAAGCTCCTCTTAAGCTGACTGGAAAAAGGGGAAGCACATTTTCAGTGCAGGCATTTTGCGATACTGTAAATAACTTGTCAATAAAGGGTGCTAAATATCCTTTATATGATCACAAACTTATATTAGGAGACCCGTTAACCATATCAAATGAATTCCTTGATGAAGAGGTGGAAATATATTTTACAGACGGACTTCTTATGGTTTTATATTCAAGGGATTAATTTTTGTATCAAAATAAAATTTCAAGCATATAATGCTATTAAAGCAATTTGACTGGATAAATATATGTCTAAGTATAAGGACCGCTGCAAGTTGAAAAAAAAGATCGGAATAGCCCTGGCGGCAATTGGTATAGGATTAATTCTTTCGATATTAATACCCTTTTGGGGATGGATAATTGCTGCAGGAGGGGCCCTTGTATATCTTGGCTGGTATTTAATCAGCAGCACTAAGTGATTGGGGGCAGGGATTTGAAGATAATTACAGTTAAACTTCCAGGCTTTTTATCAGCTATTGTTAGATTTTTTAAAAAATGAATAAAAAAAATAAAAAATGCAATTGTTATATCAACTGCATTTTTTATCTTTACATTATATAGCACGCTGAACCTTGCCTGATCTAAGGCATCTGGTACATACGTGTATAGTCTTAGGTGTTCCCTCAACTATAGCCTTAACTTTTCTCAAGTTAGGAGCCCATGTTCTTTTACTTTGACGGTGTGAGTGACTGAACTGTACTCCAGCAACAACACCTTTTCCGCATACTTCGCATTTTCTTGACACTGAAAACACCTCCTCGATTCAAACATTATTTATTTTATCATAAACATTGGTTATTTTGCAAGTATTATATCATGCTAAATATCAAAAATATCACGGTTTCAATATATATCCTTGAATAAATCTCTCATTTAATATAAAATATTTTATAAGGTGTTATATTTAAGGAGGTTATTCTATGATAGGCAATATTACAAATATTAACGGCTTAATAAATTATTCCGAGGAGGTATTGGCAAACATTGTAGGTGTTTCAACAATGGAGTGTTATGGAGTCGTTGGTATGGCATCTAAAAATGCTACCGATGGTCTATGGGAATTGATCCGTGGAGAAAACCTCAGCAGAGGTGTAAAAGTTCGTTCAAAAGAAAATGAATTATTTATAGAATTATATATTATGGTTGAGTATGGAACTAAAATATCAGTAATTGCTAATAATGTAATCCAAAAGATAAGGTATAATGTTGAAAACTACACAGGATTAAAGGTATCCAGCATCACAGTAAATGTTCAAGGTGTAAGAGTCTAGGGGGGTATTTCATAAATGACGCATGCAAAAATTGATGGACAGGTATTTTACAATATGATGATAAATGCCAATAACAGGCTTGAAGAGAATAAGGATCTGGTGAATTCGTTAAACGTTTTCCCTGTACCGGATGGAGATACAGGAACTAATATGTCCATGACCTTCAGGTCTGCAGTTTTGGAAATTCAAAACAGTAAGGGAGAACCATTAGGTGAAATTGCAAAAAAACTTGCAAAAGGGGCTCTTATGGGAGCCAGAGGAAACTCCGGAGTAATCCTGTCCCAGATTTTACGAGGTATAGCTAAAGGTTTGGAAGGAAAATCAGAGGTGGATTCCAGGGAGTTTGCCAATGCCATAATGGAGGGTTCAATATCTGCCTATAAAGCAGTTATGAGACCTACTGAAGGAACTATCCTCACAGTAATTAGGGCTGCTGGGGAAAGTGCGTTAAAATCTGAAGCATCAGATTTTTCAGAGCTGATGGAGGATGTATGCAAGCATAGCCTCCATATCCTGAATAAAACACCTGAAATGCTTCCTGTGCTGAAAAAAGCAAAAGTTGTAGATGCGGGAGGAAAGGGTCTCCTGATCCTATTAGAAGGAATGAGTGAGTTCCTGAATGGAAATATGGAAGATGTTGTAATCCATGATGTTCAAGCAACAGTAACTGAATTTTCAAAAAGGGAAACTATTGATGAGAAAATTGAATTTGGATATTGTACTGAATTTTTCATATTAAATTCTAAAGGAAGCAGTGAAACTTTAAAAAGAATTCTTGAACCTGTGGGAGATTCACTGCTGGTAGTAAACTCCGACGACATTATAAAGGTGCATGTTCATACAAATGATCCAGGCTTTGTTCTTTCTCAGGCAATAAAATATGGAGAGCTCAGTAAAATAAAAATTGACAACATGAGGGAACAACATAGAAGCATCATTGATAAAGAAGAAATTTATGAAGTTAAGGAAAACATTAAAAAGTATGCATTTGTCTCTGTGGCTATGGGTGACGGAATTAAAAGCATATTTGAGGACTTGGGTGTAGACATTGTAATAGAAGGCGGTCAGACCATGAATCCAAGCACCCAGGATATATTAAGCTCAATTAATAATTTAAACGCTGAATGCATTTTTATATTACCAAATAATAAGAATATTATTATGGCAGCTACTCAGGCAGCAGAGCTTTCAGATAAAAATGTCAAGGTAATACAATCAAAATCCATACCTCAAGGAATAACTGCGGTAACAGTTTTCAGCAGTGAACTGACTCAAGAAGAAAATATTTCAGCAATGAACACAGCAATATCTTCTGTGACAACTGGAGCAGTAACCTATGCTGTAAGAGACACTGAACTTGATGGCAAAGCTATTAAGGAAGGAAATATATTAGGACTCATAGAGAACAAAATAGCTGAGGTTGGGGAGGATATATTCAAGGTTACAGAGGATCTTCTTTCAGAAATGGTAACTGAAAGCAGTGAGCTGATTACAATTTTTTATGGCAGGGAATGTGATCCTGACAAAGTTGATGATTTCGTTTCCGCTGTTGAAAAGAAATTCAGTCACCTGGATGTACAATGCTATGACGGTGGCCAGCCGCTTTACTACTTCTTAATATCTGTTGAATAAAAAGGCCTTAGGGCTTTTTTTAATATTACGGATATGATATTTTATAATCAGGGTGATTAAATGAAAATTAATGATGATATTTCTGCAATAAAAGGGGTAGGACCTAAAACCAAAGAAAGCCTTAACAAGTGTCTAATATTTAGCATTATGGATCTAATCTTGTATTTTCCACGAGATTACGAAATAATAAACAGTTCGGAAAATGGCAAAAATATATTTCATTGTAAAGTTTTAAGAATTGAAAGGGATATCAGAACTAAAACAGGCAAAATTCTCACTACCGTATTGTTTGACAGTGATGGTAAAAAGCTTAAGGGAAAATGGTTTAACCAGCCCTATATGAAAAATAACCTTACTTTAGGCGGTGAATACGACCTTATGGGCGTACTTCAGAATTATAACGGAGAAGAAGCCATGATTAACCCTTCAATAGTTAAAGGGAATTTTTATGTGCAGGGAAAGGAAAAAATAATTCCCATATATCCTTTAAGGGGCTCTTTAACCAGTACAACAGTTTTAAAGCTCATCACAGAAATTTTCAAAAACATCTCTATAGAAGAAAATATGCCTCATTGGATCTTGGAGAGATATGAATTTCAATCTCTAGAAAATTCACTTAGGGAAATACATATGCCAACTGACATGTCCCAGCTAAAAAAAGCCAGGGAAAGGCTTAAGTATCAGGAGCTTTTCACTTTTTCACTTAAGCTGAAGGCCTTGACGGAATTTAGTAAAAATGAGAAGGCAGGGATATCATTCAATGTATCAAAGGAAATGAATGAGGTCACTGATAAACTTGATTATGAGCTGACTATGGCACAAAGAAAAGTTCTTAGGGAAATACTCCTGGATCAGAAAAAAGCTGTTCCTATGAACAGGCTTATTCAAGGTGATGTAGGAAGCGGCAAAACCGTAGTTGCCTTAATTTCAATATTAAATGTTATAAAAAACGGATATCAAGGAGTTCTGATGGCACCTACAGAAATTCTTGCTTCTCAGCATTATGCAGAAGCAAGCAGCTTTCTTGGCAGGTTTAACGTTAAAACCGAGCTGCTTTGCGGAAGTACTTCATTAAAGAAGAAAAAGGAAATAAAAGAAAGTTTACGAAATGGAGAAATTGAATTTGTTGTTGGCACTCATGCACTGCTGGAGGATGATGTTTTCTTTAAGAATCTTGGAATAGTAGTAACGGATGAACAACACCGTTTTGGAGTGCTCCAAAGGAGCAGACTCATAAATAAGGATAAGCGTGTAGATACTATGGTAATGACCGCCACCCCCATTCCAAGGACATTAAGCCTGCTGCTTTATGGTGATCTCAGCGTGTCAATAATAGATGAGCTCCCTCCAGGAAGGCAAAAGGTTGATACCTTTGTATTTGATGAATATCGAAGAAATAAAGTTTATGAATATGCCTTGAAGGAAATTGAAAAGGGCAGACAGGTCTATGTGGTATGTCCTTTAATCGAAGAAAATGATAATCTAGATCTTAATTCCGTAGAGAAAATATATAGTGAATTAAAAAAGAATTTCTTTAAGGAGGTTAATATTGGGGTTCTTCATGGAAAAATGAGCTCAAAAGAGAAGGCAGATATAATGAACGGGTTTAAAAATAATGAATTGAAGCTCATTATATCAACTACCGTTATTGAGGTTGGGGTTAATGTGCCCAACGCCACCTTAATGATTATAGAAAATGCAGACAGGTTTGGACTGGCTCAGCTCCACCAGCTTAGAGGAAGGGTTGGCCGTGGAAAATTCAAGTCCAGCTGCATCCTTGTTTCCTATTCAAAAAACAACATTGCAAAAAAGAGACTGAATATATTAAAACAGAGCAATGATGGCTTTTTTATTGCCGAGGAGGACATGAAAATAAGGGGAGGCGGAGAAATTTTCGGCTTTAGGCAGCATGGAGAAACCGAATTTATACTGGCAGATCTGATAGATGATATAGGAATTTTGAAAGCAGCTAACAGGGATGCTGTCCAATTATTCCAAAGTACCAATACAACTGATCTGGGAATAAAGGATGAGTTTATTAAAAAAATTGAAAAAAACTCAAAATATATATGTTTCAATTAAATTGTATAATAATAGCAAATATGATAAAATATTAGATAAAAAAGGACATTTTTATCATCACCTGGGAGGTATAATATGAGAATTATTTCAGGCACGGCAAGAGGAAGAAAATTGCTTGCTCCAAACGGTTACGAAACTACAAGACCCACTCTGGACAGGGTAAAGGAATCTATGTTCAGCATTATCCAAAACAAGGTGTTTGCTGCCAGAGTGCTGGATGTATTCGCCGGCACTGGAAGTCTGGGACTGGAAGCCGCAAGCAGAGGTGCAAAGGAATGTGTACTTGTAGACAGGAGTCCCGAAACCTATGGATATTTACATAAAAATATTGAAAACTTGAAATTCACGGACATTTGCAAAAGCCTTAATATGGATTCCTATGAGGCCCTTAATAAACTTGGTAATAATGGTAAAGTATTTGACATAATTTTTATTGATCCTCCATATATGAAAAATATGATACCAAAGGCCGTAGAAATCATTGAAAGTATGAATTTATTGGAAAAGGACGGAGTCATCGTTACCAAAATTGATACTAAAGAAGAGCTTTATACAGGTACTGAAAGTATTGTTTTAAGTGATTATAGAAAATATGGAAACACAACAATATGTTTCTATAAATATAAGGGCAATTAGCATCGGAACCGTTGTAATTCAGCTCCTTGGAGGCTGTAAAGCGGCCTGGTCACAGAGAAAATCATAACTGACCTGATAACCAAGATTAAAAAGAATTAGGAGGACACTAATGGATGTAATTAGTTTACTTGAATATCTTGAAGAAATAATTGAAACCTCAACAAAAGTTCCGGTTACCGGAAAGATAATGATAAATAAATCGGAAGCTTTGGATATTATAGATCAGATTGTCAATTATCTTCCTGAGGAGCTAAAGAAGGCAAAATGGGTTTGCGAGGAAAAGGAAAGGATTTTGAGAGAAGCGGCTGAGCAGGCTGAAAAGCTGAAGCAGGAAAATATCGAAATGCTTAAACGGCAGGTTGAAACTCATAATATTACCAAGGAAGCAAAGCTTAGGGCAGAGGAAATCGAGCTTCAGGCTCAAAGAAATGCAAAGACCATGAGACTAAATGCCAAGGATTATGCAAATAGCTTGTTAACGCAGCTTGAATATGAAATAAACCAAAAGGGGCAGGAAATGATGGCCAGCGTAAAAGAGGATATGGAACGCTTTGTGCTAAATCTTGAAAAAGACCTGACCATCAATGGTAATACCATTCGGGAAAATATAAAGGAACTAAGAGAATTTAAATAATTTAAATAGTTTATAAACTGCATAAGGCATTGCCAGAAGCATTAAGCTCAGCAGCAGGGATGATTCCCAGCTGCTTTTATTTATATATATATTTGATGTTGCCAAAGCACTGAATGAAAAAAACAACTTGTAGTTGATTATGGTAATTAAAGCACAAATAGCTCCCTGCACAGCTTTCACCGCCATATATCTCACCATGGACACATTGTACTTGTATGTAAATGAGTATACCTGTGAAATTATGGACAAACCACTGAAGCTTAAAAAAAAGCTAATAACCGACAGCTTTAATAGAATGCTCCATTCTGTACCTGATATAAGGCTGCAGCCATTGGTCATCTCTATTATGCCTATCAGTACGGTTTTAATAATACCGGAGCTCCCAGGAGCAATCCTCATGATATAAGCATTTATAACTGAAAAGATTATTACAAATCCACCAATGGATATGCTGGTATTGATTGCATTTTCAACACTATTTTTAAGAGCATTTCCCAGGTTTACTGGTTCAACAGTATGCTTCACCATTTCAGATCTTTTTCCTGGGATATTTCTGTCTGAAAGCAGCACACCTATAACTGCACTGGATGCATAACATGAAAACAACAGCAAATAACCTAATGCACTGTTGTTAAGCATTGCAGTGCCCACAGCACCCAACACAAAAATCGGACTGGGATTGGAGGCTATATTCAGGAGTCTTATAAAAGAATTCCTGTCAATAATATGTCTTTCGTATATATCACAGCTGTATTTTGCACCTAGTGGATACCCGCACAACATGCTTACTATTAAAACAAAACCGCATTCCAAAGGCAGCCTCATGGGCCTGCATAAATATCTTCCAAATATTTTTGAATATATATAAATACCATCGTATGCCAGAATCAGGTTAGATATGACCAAAAAAGGAAATAAAGAAGGAAAAACCTTATAAAAAAACAGCATTGCCCCGGTAACCGCTGCATCAATGCATAGATTTGGGGCGGCTGCTATTTGAATTATGCATATCGATAGAATAAGAATAATCAGCAAATCTTTATTTTTAATCAATAGGGCCTCTATTTAATTACTATGTTATATTTATATTTTAATCTATTTATATTATTACAGGACTTGAATAAAAATCCTGGTTGAATTTGACTTCACTGTTCAGAAGACTATATGCATTAGTAGCCTGAATATCCATATCCAGCCCCTGATACCTGCCTTTCTTAACCTTTGTAACTAAAGGTATGGCTGAAGTGCTTGCTGCCTTTCTTAATATATCTGCCCCTTTCCTGTTAAATCCCAGAATTCTTGCATATTCTGCCGGTTTTTTTCTTAGGTCACCAGTATCATATGAATCGAAGCCAATAAAATACTGACATAAAATCCTGCTTATCCTGGAGTAGGCATAACGTTTTGTTTTAACATCAGAAACCAGTTCCTGGTAGTCTCCACATTTAATAATGGATTTGCTTATTCTCCTGTCTATACCCTCAATGACATCAGGAATTTTATTTAAAGAATCTATGCTTGTATAATATTTGTATTTTATGCAGTGCAGCATTTTATCCTTGCTTATTTTAACTGAATTTAAGGCGTTATATACATCAATTGGCACATGCAGCTTAAGTTCCTCCAAATTATTATGGGTATCTATATATTTTCTTATGGAAGTGGCGCTGGAAAGGCTGCCCAGGTCTTTTTCATTATAGGAGCTTCCTTGCCTTTTTACGGCTACAGGTGAGATGCTGCTTTTTAATTTAATTATGCTTTTGCAATACTCTATGCCTAAAATATTATTTGAATTATTAATAAAGCCTGACACATCATCTTTAAGATAATCATTAAGTGCAAGATTCCTGGCTGCAGAAAAGCTTTGACCTTTATTCAGGTAAATTTTCAGGGCTGCCTTATATTCATCAGGCTCACTAACAAGTATATCTGCAATTTTAAGCATATAATCTGTATCAGCATTTTCAGCGCCAAAACAGATGTTGTTTACTATTCCAAGTGAGTTCAAAATGCTTACTGCACCAAAGCCAAAAATTTCTGCTGAGGAAACACTGTAAACCACTGGCAGCTCTATAACAAGATCCACTCCATTATTTAATGCAAGCCTGGCTCTGGTCCATTTGTCCAATACAGCAGGTTCCCCCCTCTGCACAAAATTCCCGCTTAATACTGCAACTATGACATCTGAGCCTGCAAATTTTCTGCAAAGCTCCAAATGCCTCAAATGTCCCATATGCATTGGATTGTACTCAGCAACAATACCTGTTACATTCATATTTTCACGCCCTTTTTTATATAAATGACTTTTTTTATGCAAAAATTAAAAATTTTTAAGTTTTTTATTGAAAAAGAAGTTATAATAGGATTATATTATATATATGCATAAAAATAAACATTTTGGAAGGGGTATAGTTTTATGGACTTTATGAATGGGATCTGGAAAAAAGCTCAAGGTAATGTGAAAAAAATTGCACTACCTGAGGGCGAAGAGGAAAGAACTCTTAAAGCCAGCCAGATAATCAAGGAAAATTCCCTGGCAGACATAATCCTGGTGGGAAATGAAGGAAAAATCAAGGAAAAGGCTGCAGTGCTTGGAGTTAATCTTCAAGGGGTGCAGATTATCGATCCGGAAACATCACCTAAAAAGTCAGCTTATGTGGAAGGCTTTTATGAACTTAGAAAAAATAAGGGCATGACCATGGATAAGGCTGAAAAGATTATTAGCGATCCGCTATATTTTGCAACCATGATGGTTAAAGCAGGAGATGCTGACGGAATGGTTTCCGGAGCAATACATACCACTGGAGACCTTTTAAGACCCGGCCTTCAGATTATTAAAACTGCTCCAGGAATATCCACAGTATCCAGTACATTTGTTATGCTTGTTCCAAACTGCCAGTTCGGACAGGATGGCATGCTGCTGTTTGCAGACTGCGCTGTAAATCCAAATCCAACTGCAGAACAGCTTGCTGCTATTGCTATCAGCACTGCTGAAACTGCTAAAGCACTATGCAATATGGAACCAAGAGTAGCAATGTTATCATTCTCAACCATGGGAAGCGCAGAGCATGAATTGGTAGATAAGGTTAGAGAGGCAACAAGAATTGCCAAAGAACTTAGACCAGACCTGCTTATAGATGGTGAAATTCAGCTGGATGCCGCCATAGTTAAAAAAGTTGGAGAATTAAAGGCTCCAAACAGCCCAGTAGCTGGCAAAGCTAATGTTTTGATATTCCCTGATTTACAGGCAGGAAATATCGGTTATAAGCTTGTTCAAAGATTTGCCAATGCTGAAGCAATAGGTCCTGTATGTCAGGGCTTTGCAAAACCAATCAACGATCTATCAAGAGGCTGCAGCGTTGAGGATATAGTAAACGTAGTAGCACTAACTGCTGTTCAGGCACAGAATATGTAATATTGGAGGAATATAGTAATGAATGTATTAGTAATAAATTGCGGAAGCTCATCTTTAAAGTATCAGTTGATAAACATGGAAAATGAAACAGTGGCAGCTAAAGGCCTGGTTGAAAGAATAGGAATCGAAGGCTCCATACTTACACACAAGGCTAACGATGACAAATTTGTTCTTGAAGAACCAATGAAAGACCATAAATCAGCTATAAAACACGTACTTGATGCACTAGTTGACCCTAACCACGGTGTTATCAAAAGCATGGATGAAATATCAGCTGTAGGACACAGGGTAGTTCACGCTGGAGAAAAATATGCAAGCTCAGTTATAATAAATGATGATGTAATGAAAGCATTAGATGAATGTATAAAGCTTGCACCTTTACATAACCCTCCAAACATCACTGGTATCAATGCTTGTAAGGAATTGATGCCAAGCACTCCTATGGTAGCTGTATTTGATACTGCATTCCATCAGACACTGCCAAAGGAAGCATTTATGTATGCTCTTCCATATGAATTATATAAAGACTACGGCATAAGAAAATACGGCTTCCACGGAACATCCCACAAATATGTTTCACAGGTTGCTGCTGAAATGATGGGAAAAGATATAAAAGACATTAAAACAATAACCTGCCATCTTGGAAATGGTGCAAGTCTTTGTGCAGTTAAAGGCGGAAAATCTGTAGACACAAGCATGGGCTTCACTCCTTTAGCTGGTATAGCTATGGGAACAAGGTGCGGTGACATTGATCCTGCCATAGTTACATTCCTCATCAAAGATGCAGGGATGTCTGTAGCAGACGTTGACAATTTAATGAATAAAAAATCAGGAGTTCTTGGACTTTCAGGCTTAAGCAGCGACTTCAGGGATCTTGAAGGTGCAGCAGCTGAAGGAAATGAACAGGCTAAACTTGCTTTGGACGTTTACTACTACAGAGTTAACCAGACAATTGGAGCATATGCTTCCATATTGAACGGAACAGACTGCATAGTATTCACAGCAGGCCTTGGTGAAAACTCAGCAAGCTGCAGAGAAGCAATATGTGAAGGACTTCACTACCTTGGCGTTAAACTTGACAAGGAATTAAATGCAGGTGCCAGAGGCAAGAAAATGGAAATAAGCACACCAGACTCAAAGGTAAAGGTATTCGTTATACCTACAGATGAAGAGCTTATGATAGCAAGAGATACCAAGGAATTGGTAAGCAAATAAATAAATCTTGACTTTTAATGCTCATCTCTATATAATAAATTGTGGCTAAAGTATAGGGGTGAGCATTATGAAAATTGATGTATCTGATTTAACTAAAAGGAAATCGGCCCGGAAGGATCTGGACATTTCTATTGATTTGGACGGATTTAATTATGGAGAGGAATATATAAAATTATTATCTCCCATTAAGTTTAAAGGCGCTTTAACCTTTCTGGAAAATCTGCTGGAACTGCAGGGACAATTGCAGTGCATCCTTGAACTTACCTGTTCAAGGTGTCTGTCAAAGTTTCCAATGGAGCTGGATATTCCGGTACAGGAAAAGCTGTCAATCCAAATGGATACTGCCGATGAAGATGAAGATATTATCTTCTTGGAAAGTGATATCCTGGATGTTACGGAAATTATGCTGGAAAATATAATTTTATATCTTCCAATAAAAAGACTTTGCAAGGAAGACTGCAAGGGCCTGTGCCAGCAGTGTGGTACTGATCTGAATTCTTCATCATGTAATTGTGAAAGTGACGATATTGATCCAAGACTTGCAAAACTTAAAGATTTTTTTGACTAATTAAGGAGGTGTATACTATGGGAAATCCTGCGAGAAGATTCTCTAAAGCTAGAAGAGATTCCAGAAGAGCTCAAACATTTAAATTAAGTTTACCAGGAATAGTTGAGTGTCCTCAGTGTCATGAAATGAAGCTTGCTCATCAGGTTTGCAAGAACTGCGGATATTATAAGGGAAAAGAAGTTGTTTCAACTGAAAAATAAAAAAAGAAAGTCAATTGACTTTCTTTTTTTATTAAACTATATTTGAATTAGGCTGAGAGGGGAGTGGTTAAAATAAAGATTGTAATTGACGGTATGGGGGGAGATTTTGCTCCAGCGGCCGTGGTAGAGGGATGTATTGCAGCATTAAGGGAAGATGACGATATTGAAATTATAATTACAGGTGATGAAGGCCTCATTGAGGAACAATTATCAAAGCATACATATGATAAAGAAAAAATAAATATAATAAACACAACAGAAATTATTTCAACCAACGAAGCTCCGGTAATGGCTGTAAGAAAGAAAAAGGATTCAAGTCTTGTCA
>CALBDU010000093.1 GCA_937927335.1 uncultured Clostridium sp. | reverse complement strand
TTCCGACTGATTTGTTATCAATGTTTCTAACTACATTATACGAGGAGTGATAAAAGTGGATATAGGTAAGAAGCTAACAATGTTGGAGACATCTCCAATTCGTATTCATTTGAAGAAAAATAACAAGATCTCATTATTTGATGATGAAAGTTCAGAATTAAGGGAGATTGACGATATCATTTCTACTAATATGTCAAACCTTCTAAGTCCATTAAAAATAGTAGTCTTAGGAGAAGTAAAGGCTGGCAAATCAACTCTTGTAAATTCATTAATCGAAAGAAAGGTGTCATATACAAATGTGGTTGAAGCTACATCCACAATAATTGAGGTGAAATATTCAACTCAGGACAAAATCAGTATTTTGGGAAATGATGACCAGGAGATTATTTTAGGGTCTTTAGGGGAACTTGACGATTTAATAAATTCTAATATTGGAGATCAAGATTACTTTAATAGCATTAAAAAGATAATAGTTTGCACAAACAGCAGCAGGTTAAAAGAGATAACATTGGTAGATACACCGGGACTAAATTCCGTAACTGTATCAAATGTAAACAGGACGGAAAACTATATTGCTAATGCAGATGTTATATTATGGGTTCTAAATTCCAATCATATAGGACAAAGAGATGTAACAGAAAAAATAGAAGATGTTTTAGAGTATGGAAAGCCAGTTATTTGTGTCTTGAATAGGGTTGATGAAATTGATGGGGATATTAATGAACTTGTAGCTTATGTTCAGAATGAAATGGGGTATATGTTTACTGAAATATTCACAACAAATGCTAAAGACGGTTGGGAGGGTTATATCGAAAGTGACCAGACCAAAGTTGATAATTCCAATATTGGCATGTTATATGATTATATAATAAATAATATCGAAAATAACTCAAAGCAGGTTCAAATGGAGACAGCTGCCGAATCAATAAAAACTCAGTTAAAAAGGGACATTCATCTTCATAGGAATATACAAAGCAGGCTTGAGCATATGTTGAAGAGTTTCGATGCTGAACTGAAAGAACTAAGCTCATTTAATAATAATATTAAAGCCATAATAGAAAATAAAATATCAGAATGGATTAATTCGAGTTTTTTGGAAAAGGAAAAACAGTCTTTAATAAGCTGCACTGAAAAAGAATTCAAGAGTATGGCCAAGGAGTATTCTGAAAATGAATATATTTCTGGTTTGATTAAAAGAAAATATAAGGAATTAAACGCCTATATACTTGATGAATGGCATGAGCATACAAAGAAATTTATAAGTAAATTCAATGAACGAGAATTGGAAGTGGACTATTCAATTGATTCGGATAACTTATTACAAGAAAATATTAATGCAAGCGGAGATATCGTAGAAGGGGCAAAGCAGGGAGGTGCGGCAGCAGGTGCCATAGGACTTGGATTAGCTGGTTATGCAGCTCTCTTGGGACCTGCAGCAGCCTATGTTTCTATTGGAAGTGCAATAGTATCCTTTTGCCCTCCCCTGCTTATTGCAGGCACTTTAGGGGGTGCTGCATGGAAGCTGCTGGGCAAAGACAAAAAACAAGATAGAAGTAAGATAGTAAATGATCTTATTGCTGAAATCAAATCAAATGTAAAAAGCTATGCTGAAAATCAGATGAAAGACTATCTGAAACAGGCATCAGATCACTACTATTCCAATTCCAAGTCTATGATCACATCCATTTTAGAGCAGTGCAGCTTATCAATAGAGGAAGTTGAAAATATAATAAAAGACATAGACCAGTATGTTTGTAATGTTGAAGCTGAAATATAAATTTATTATAAGGATGTGCTAAGATGAGATTATTCTATAGCGATAAATTCCTAAAGAGCATACCAAGGGAAAAAAAGAAACATCTGGATAAATTCCTTATAAAATTCAATAAAGAACTTCTTGATTCAAATTCCGGAATTTTCAGCACAACAAGGGGTTCTCAAACTATTAAATTTAAGGGTGTTAATCATGTATTTAAGTTTCGTATATCCGATGGAGATAGGATCATATTTACCTATAGCAATATGATTAAAAATATCAGAGCGGGCGAAGACGATGGAATCTACCTTATTTATTATAATAAAAATCATGACGAACAAGACAGGAATGGAAGAAAAGCAGGAAAAAGAAAACAAAGTGGTTTTAAAGAATTAAATTTTGATAAGGAAACTATATCGATAGAAGAATGTGATGATGACGAAACAAAACAGTATGACAATTATTTAGATATGGATAATGCAATAACCTATACCATAGAATTTGCAAATAACAATAAATCAATAAGCGAAGCGGTGAGAATAAACTCGGAGCAATATGAATGTGTACTAGAAAGGTCACCTTTGTTACTAAGCGGGGGTGCCGGCAGCGGCAAGACACTTGTTTCTATACACAAGGCTAATGCATACAGGAGCTGTAACGGAAAGGTAGCATATTTCACACTATCTCAGAGCTTATGTAGAAATGCACAAAAGGTTTATATGGAGATTAAAGCATCAGAGGAGGAAGTACTATTTTCTACTCTTCATGATTACTGTGTTATAGCTTTAGATTTAAGCGAAACAAGTTATGTTACGTTCGAAAGATTCCATAAATGGCTTTCTGGAAGGAAGCTACCCATTGATATTGAACCAATAAATGTTTGGGAGGAAATAAGGGGCATCATCAAGGGATACATGGGACCTTATTGGCAGCGTAACTATGTATTCTACTTTAATGATTATAATGAAATATCAAATAAGTACCTTAAGAAAAAGGGATTCATTAAGGAAGAAGCTAGTAATGGAAGATACTTAAGGAGTACTTTGAAAAGCTATAATGAATTTGTTGATGCGCTGAGTGAAATTAGTATAGATCCTGAGATAAAGGATTCTAATCAAATCGCTGATGATCTAAAATCCATTTATAATAATACAATGAAGTTCAAATATGAAACAGTAGACCAACAGTTAATTCCTCAATCAGATTATTTAAGTATTGATGATAAGACTTCTGTATACACCACTGAGGAAAGAAAAGCTATATATTCTATAGCAATGAAGTACCAAAATTGGATAAAAAAGGAAGAATTTTATGATGATAATGATATTGCTGCAAAATTGATATGTTTTGTGCAAAACAACGAGTTTGAAAGGTTTGATTATATAGTTGTTGATGAAGTGCAGGATTTCACTGAGCTTGAAATTTACCTAATAAGCATCTTGAGTAAGAACTTAAATCAAATAACTTTCGCAGGGGATATACATCAGATAATAAATCCAACCTATTATACCAATGAAAGACTGACCACTTTTTATAGAACAAAAGCTAAGGAAATTAAGCTCCATCAACTAGAAAAGAATTATAGGAGTTCTAAAAATATTGTAGAACTGGCAGAAATTATGAGCGGCATACGAAGAAGAATGATTGGATGTTATAAGGAAGAAACGGAGCAGCCCTTGAAGGGGATTAAGGAAAGCAGCTTACTGTACAATTTGAAACCAACTGGAAGCAATCTCAAGGGAATGCTGTATGCTCTGCAAGATAGGGCGTATACAGCTATAATTACAGCTAATGAAAAAGATAAAGAAAGATTGGAATCAGTGGTCGGGATACCTTTGAAAAATGTTTTTACCATTCAAGAGGCTAAAGGTCTGGAGTTTAAGTATGTATTCTGCTATAACCTTACTTCCAATTATGCAGATAAGTGGAAGGAAATATTTGATGGCAAGGCAAGAAAAAACTCAAAGTACAGATACTTTTTTAATATTTTTTATGTTGCAATAACCAGAGCTATAGATAACTTATGCATTTATGAAGATATAAATGTATTTTCAGAGGATAATGTGTTCCTAAGCATATTTGCAGATATAGATAGTTTTGATGCACAAGCAGTGGGTTTGGCAGTGCAAATCTCAGATAAAAGTGAGTGGTTGGCAGAAGGGAAAAAACTGGAATCGACAGGAAAGTTAAAAAACGCAAAATTATATTATGAAAAGGCTAAAAGTCAAAAAGATGTCCTACGTTGCAAATATAAAATGGATTTTGAAGCGGGAATGCACAATGAAGCTATCGATTCATTAATAGAAATATCCGAGTTTGAAATTGCCTGCGAATATTCCAAGAGGATTAAGAATTATAATAAGCAGGTATTAAGTTTTATACTATCAGGAAAAAGAAATTATAAATCTATAGATAATGAATTTGGAAGTAAATTCGTGATGGAGGTATTAAGCCATGAGGTGAAGGACATCAGATATTCTAATAAGATATATGAAAACTATGTCTTGCCGAAAATTGACAAAGCCAAAGGCAGCATTGCTTCAGCAACAGATTTATTAGGAAAGGTGGTTGAAAATTATGGACAGTGACATGTCTATTAAAATATTTGAAAACCTAAACGACTGCAGCAAAGCGGCAGAACAACTATCGAAAACAATTAACAAGTTTGACACTGCAAGTGGGAAATTGCATAAGAGCATCATTGATTTGACAACAATGGACAAGAGGATGAAAGAAGATGATTCATTTAATACTTTGTTAAAGTCAGCAGATGAAGTTAAAATCATGATTGATTATTTCAGTCGGGAGATTCCAGCATTTAAAGAAGTAATAGAGAGTTCAAAAAATAATCTTAATGATTATAAGAATGAAATCAATGAAACAATTAACGAAATTAAAAATATATATTCGGAGTTCAGTGAGATTAAAACTGTTTTTTCGCAGGTTTCAGAAATTCACGATATATTAAATAAAATAAATAAAGAGGAATTTAAAGCAGATTCTGAATCCTTAAAGATTGCTTTAATAAACTTTGAAGATACTTATAAAAATATGAATTATGATTTTGCCAGAGATATAGAAGGTATTGATAGTAAAACAAAAAATATAAAAACTGCTATTGATGAAATAGAAGGCTTAGTACGATCCTTTGAAAAATCTAATGTAAGTATACACGATAGTTTTAATGCATTTATATTAACTATGAAAAATACTATTGATAATAGCACAGATAAGTTTATAAAAGATAAAGATGAACTAGAAGAGTATTTCAACTCTAAAATTGAACAGATTCAAAATGACCTAAAGGATGGATTATTTGCTTCACAATTCCAATCTTTAGAGAAACTTGGAGACCAGAGATTAGAAAAATTTGTAAAATTGGTATCGAATATGAATAAAAATTTATATAAGGATATAGTAAGTTATTTCGATCAAAAAGTAATGGATATAAATCTTCTTAATGGGAATTATGATGGAAATGTTCAATTTAAAACGATTTACAAAAATGAACCGATGTCTATTAAAGAGTTATACGAACACAATGGTGGGAAATTACCTCTTAAAGTAACTAACGATTCATGGTTGAATAAGAATTTGTATTATGTGGTTACAAAATTACAAAATAGTACGATATTAGGATATTATATAAAGGAAGGCAAAAAAATAGATCATACTAAGCCGCCTTCGCTTGATTCAAAGGGATTCTATTTAGTTGAACTGACTTGTGATAATTATTAGATTATTAGTGGAAATACCAGCATAAGTGGTAAATTATCCGGGTAAAATGCTTACCCGGATCACTTATATATTATAAGCAGATATCTAAAATTACTCAGTTTTATCAATTTTTAGCGAGCAATCTTATATTCATCAGGAAAATTTAGGTTTTGATTATCGGTCTTACTAAAATATTCGTAGTACTCAAGTTTACCCTGTTTTGTTACAATTTTACGGTTTTTTCATTGCGTATTCTCCATTTTTCCTGGAGCCTGGTTAAGGCTCTCATTTCTATAAGCCTGTCAAAATCTGGTCTTTGTCCTTCTTCGTATTTCAAGAAAATGCACATGCAGGTATCACATTCGCCACCTTCTGAATCATATATTAGAAGAGGTTTCTTATCAACACTATATGAAAACAGCGTAGTATATAGCGGCATACTCCCACAATACTCATAGTCAAGCCGGCAGATAAAATCCGAATACTCATTCTCAGGAAGGCACTGTTTTATTTCTGCTTTGGTGTATTTCATTTCGATGAAGGAACAAACAGACTTCCTGCTTGCGAATATTGCATAGGTATGTTGACCATCTTTCCCAGTGTGCAATAATCCCATTACATTAATCCTCCAGATAATATTTATTACATTTTTTGCACACGTAATGGGCATCTGTTCTATCAAGATCCACATTACTGTTTGCAAGTCCAAAGGTAGTTATAATGTTCTTGATGCCATTTTCCGCTATACATTTATCTGCATAGACGATAAACTTGTCTTCTTTTACTTTATAAACAACTCTTCCCCTTGGAAAATAGTCATAAGGTTTCTTATACATATTTTCATACTTTTCACTCCACACATCATAATGGGAACTTCCACCGATTTTACATTCGCCATATAATTCAGCATTATCCAAATCTACGGCATCTATTAGCAAATTTCCGTAAGCATAAAAATACAAACCAACCATAGGCATCTAATAATCACCCCAAAGTATAGATTTGCCGTTTTGCAATTACCAGCCTTTAAGCTTATTGTCATATTTAATCCACTCTCCTGCATTACGGAAGGCTTCTATATATCTTTGAACAGACCTTTGAGATTTGCTGCATTTTGTTGCAAGCTCTAAAGTTGTGATTCCCGGGTGTTTTCGTATTTCACTTAAGATCAAAATTCCATAGGAAAGAGATGTGTTGAAGCTTCCTGGCCTTTTTGTTTTGCGGTATGCAGATAAAAGAATATATTTTAGCTTGTTTTCCAGGTCTGAAAAATTATTTATAGCTAAAATCTTTCCCTTAATGTTTTTAGGAATATCTATCGGATTATTGTGATTTTGTCTGTAATAATCCATTAAAGCTTTAAACATTCTGCCGCTTCTTACAACCATGCAAAAACCTCTGGTTTCCAGTTTATCCTTTAAATATCTGCTGTAATATAATGCTTTTTTATATTGATAAAGAGAAGTAAGATGACCGGCATATTTTCTTACAGATAGTAAAACATCATACTGATATTTGTCACAAATAAAATACTTGCCTTTAGGAGTTGCCTGATGAAAGGATCCTATCCTATCTATGTTGGTGGATGAACATATTAAAAATACATACTTGAAATCTCTGAGATACTTTTTTGCTTTGTCTAGCAGTTTCTTTTCAGTAATTTGGGTTTCAGCTCTGGTTAGCATTGTGCCCTCTGTAATTAAAACGTCAACTTGGCCCACATACTTTAGAAGGGTAGGTATAAAAGCTTTTCCACGGGTACCATGTGTTCGGAAATCACCTGTATAGAGTACTTTTTTATTGTCTGTCTCTATTAAAAACATGTATGCGTCATATGCTGAGTGGTCTATTATAAGAGGAGTTACTGCTATGTCTTTAAAATTAAGTTTTTCACCCATTGTAAAGGTACTAATTCTTTTACAACTTCAATATTTCCTTTAATCCTATTTTGATATATCAGATAAATTTCTTTTGCGGCCGGGCCCATATATAAAGGGATGTCAGACAGAATGTTGTTAATCATGCCAGTATGGTCGTCGTGGTAGTGGGTAAACAAAACAGCATCACAATTTGGACAACCCTCATTAATGCCATCTAATTTAAATTTAGAAGGTTTTATATTTCCATACTTATCCGGAAGTTCTGAACCAAAATCAATGATTATTCTTCCCTGATCAGTTTTTATTTCAGTTACACAGCCGCCAATCTGGTGAGTTCTTCTGTGAATTATAATATCCATATACATCCTCTTTTTATTTAGTTTACAATATTGTTATATTTATTCGCCATAAATATTATATATCCTCTAATAATTGGAGAAATGATATGCTTGCTGTTATTAGTGAGCTATGAAATATAATCTGATATGAAATGACTTTATTATAAGGCGGAGTAAGAATATGGTATAATGGTAATGGAATATTTTACATAAAAGTGATGATAAAATTGAGAAACATATAGAAGCTTACTCAAGTATAACTCAGGAGGAATTGAAATGAACGAGTATGAAGAAAAATTAAAGCAGTACCTGATGGAAAACCATATCGATGCAGAGCAGATGATATTTGAGGATACCTGTCATTCTGTAGAGGAAGCAGCAGCGGCGGCCAATGTGGCACCGGAGGATTTTATAAAAAGTATATGCATGATAAACGGCTGTGGAGATCTTATTGTGGCCATTGTGAAAGGTGAAAACAGAGCAAGCACCTCAAGGGTGGGAAAGCTGCTTAATATTGAAGCCCCAAGGCTGGCTACTCCAGAGGAAATCCTTGATAAAACAGGATACATATGCGGCGGCGTGCCAGGGTTTGGCTATGATGCAACCTTTTTAATAGATCCAAGGGTTATGGAAGCCGAGTTTGTTTATACCGGCGGAGGCTCCCCATATTCCCTGACCAAGATTTCAACTAAAACTATGCAGCAGATAAATAACGGGCAGGTTGTAAGGATAAGAAAATAATTGCTGAAAGCCGCTGGTGTAGTATTAATGAAAGAAGGTTTTTTATAATGATACAGTCTATTATTCACATTGCATTAGTAGTTAAGGATTATGACGAAGCAATTGAATTCTATACTAATAAACTTCATTTTACATTGATTGAAGATACATATCAGCCGGAGCAGGATAAACGTTGGGTGGTAATATCTCCCCCAGGATCATCGGGAACAACTATACTGCTTGCCAGAGCTTCAAAACCTGAACAAAATCCTTTCATTGGGAATCAAGCTGGTGGCAGGGTTTTTCTATTCCTTGGAACAGATGATTTTTGGAGAGACTATAATGAAATGCTTGCTAAGGGCATCCAGTTTATCAGAAAACCTAAAGAGCAGGAATATGGAATTGTAGCAGTATTTAAAGACCTATATGGAAACCTGTGGGATTTGGTTCAATTTAATGATAATCATCCAATGTATAAAAGAGTAAAGTAGTTATTGGCATCCTTATTTGACGTATTAGTAATAATTCCGAATTTAAAACCTATATTATGGAGGTACAAATACTATTATTAATAAGCATTTCAAACTAACTTTATTGTTAACGGTATTAACATGTGCTGTAATTTTTATGACTTTCTTTACAATCCATGAAAAGAATATGATAGAAAAGAATCATTTAAATGATAAGATTTATACCGTTGTTCAGGATGCATTCACTACTGATAATGGGTATTCTGGTGAATTGTCTAAACATATGTCTGAAGGTGTTTTTCAAGACATCAACGTATTTAATAGATATTCCATTAATAATCCCCAAAATAAAAATTCTTACAGAGTGAACTTTAGCCTAAAAAAAGATTCACAAATTTTGATTACTGGTTTATTTATAGTAAAAATGACTTATTCTATTGAACTAAAGGATTTGCAAAGCAAAAGCGTTAGTGGTTCATGGAATATACCAGCCACATTTACTATTATCATATTAGGTGACAAATTTTATATCTTTGATGAAAGTGAACCAGCCTAAATATTATAGTATAGTGTATCTTATATGAACATCATTCTTATTTGACGATATTTAAAAAGCATGGACAAGCAGTAGTTTATGGATAAGGCTATGGGAATGTCTGGTCTTTACTGTTTTAGACTGAGAACTTTTTTTGCTTTAAGGCTATCCGGCCTTGCTCTATGAGTTGGGAATCCTTCATTAGAGGCTTGAGAAACCCCAGCCTTGCCCGATGAGATTGGAAACTCCTTCATTAGTGACTTGAGAAACGCCAACATTGAACTTTTGGCGAAAATGAGCAAAATTTCAATTAATGTTCAATATAAACGTAAATATATCTGAAATTTAACGTATAAACCCATAATTTACACAAAATATAGCCGAAAATTGATTATTAATCCAAAAAACCTGCACACTAATTGAAATTTTGCACAGATGGGGGCGCGGACAAATTAAGTCCGTATAATGGTGTAAATTAGATAAGCAAAAAAAGAGAACATGCT
>CALBDU010000092.1 GCA_937927335.1 uncultured Clostridium sp. | reverse complement strand
ACTCCCTCCTTAAATAAGGGATGCTTTATTTCATATTTGTCATCGTTTAAAATTTTCTGTTCTCCCAGCTTATTTTTAATATTTATTATTATTGGGGCCCTCAAATTAACTGTTATATTCTCTACCTTTGAATTTAAAGTTACTGTATTTAAAACAACAACATCTTCCGGTTTTTCTATCTTCAACCTTAAGGCAGACTCATCATCCAGATTAAACTCATAATCCTTAACTTTACTGAAGGGTGACATTACCACCAACCCAATACCCGGATTCTCTACTGATTGAAGTATGCTGAGTATGCTATCCTTTTCAACATCAAAGATTATAAACTCCTTAAGATTTTCAAAGCCTGGAAGACCTTTTTCAAAATATATCACATCTTCCTTTGAATACTCCCTTGTTCCATGAAATGTGGTTTCTAATTCCATAACGTTTCCTCCTGAACATTACTATAGATAATCTATCAATGAAGGCTGTAGAACTTTGGCACTAGTTTGCAGTGATGCCAGGTAAACAGTCTGCATTGTAGAATATTCCATAGTTTTCTCAGTTATATCTATATCCTCATTATTAGACAAGATTTCAGTTAAGCTTTCATTTTGCTGCTTATTTTGTGCCTGGGCACTTTCCATCCTATTTTGCTTGGCACCAACCTCAGACCTGATTTTAAGCAGGTTGTTTATAGCTGAATCTAAATCAGTTAAGTCCTTGCCTGTTATATAGCTTGTTGCATTTGCATCAGTGGCTGTACCATTATCATTATTGCCGTCCAAATGATTTATTATCCTGTTAAAAAGGCTTCTCAAGTCATCGTTTACTCCAGTACCGTATTTTATTATATCTACAGAGCTTTCATTGTAATCCATGTAAACTCCCTGGGATATTTCAGTTTTAAGCTTTGATGAAATATTTGCATCCTGCTCTGACTGAGCCGGTGTTATAACACCACTAGTGTCTTTAGTATAATTATAAATTAACTGCGTATTTCCTTTAGCATCGGTAGAGGTGGTAGTAGGCTTGGTAGTCCCCCTGGTACCGCCAAAAACATACTTTCCGTCAAAGTTTGTATTTAACACTTGGGAAAACTGTCCCACCAATTGATTTATTTCATCCTTGATTTTTTGCCTTTCATCTTCACTGTATGCGCCATTTCCTGCAGAAACCATAAGCTCCCTAACTCTCTGAAGCACGTTACCGCCCTGCTTTAATGCAGTATCTGTGGTGTCAAGCCAG
>CALBDU010000091.1 GCA_937927335.1 uncultured Clostridium sp. | reverse complement strand
CTGGTTAAAAGTGGCGAAGCAGATGCTCTTATTTCTGCCGGAAGCACTGGTGCTATCATGGCAGGAGCCTCGTTTATAATAGGCAGGCTCAGCGGAATAGAAAGGGTGGCTTTGGCTCCCGTGATGCCTGGAAAAAATGCACCCTTTATGGTAGTGGATGCAGGGGCAAATGTAGACTGTAAACCCGGTTTCCTGTATCAATTTGCACTAATGGGAAAGATTTACTATGAAAATGTACTAGGTGTTGACAATCCTTCCATAGGGTTAATTAATATAGGTGCGGAAGCTGAAAAGGGCAATGAATTAACTAAAGCTGCATACCAGCTTTTAAAGAACACTGAATTTAATTTTGTTGGAAATGTAGAGCCCAGGGAGGTTACAAACGGCGATGTAAACATACTGGTATGCGACGGCTTTGTTGGAAATACCGTTTTGAAAATGTATGAGGGAGTTGCTATGAATATTTTCAGTATGTTGAAAAAGGAAATAAAGAGTTCCTTCCAATCAAAAATCGGCGGATTATTTTTAATGCCTGTATTTAATAAATTTAAAAAGAAATTTGATTATACAGAATATGGCGGATCAGCATTCCTTGGAACAAAGGGAATCTGCATTAAGGCTCATGGCAGCTCCAACGGGAAAGCATTTAAGAATGCAGTGCTTCAGGCTAAAATATGCTATGATAATGATGTAATCCCAAAGATTCAGCAGGAATTGGAGAGAAAATTATAATATATTTATTGACGCATAAATAGTTATGTAATATTATTTATTTATAATAGCTTTTTAGGAGGTGAGACAATGATTTTTGAAAAAATTAGGGATATTATATCTGACCAACTTGGAATAGATGCCGAAGAGATTGCTATGGAATCATCCTTTGTTGATGATTTAGGAGCTGACTCTCTTGATATTGTTGAATTAATTATGGCTCTTGAAACTGAATTCGATATTGAAATACCGGATGAAGATGCAGAAAAAATATCAATCGTTGGAGATGTAGTAAATTACATAAAAGCACATTCAGAAGAATAGAATTAAAGTCCCGTTATAATACGGGGCTTTAAATTTGTAAAAAAACCAGTATATTCTTGAGTTTATTTTCTTATAAACTGAAGAATATACTGAAAAGGAGATATTATGGAAATAAATGAATCTATGGTTAGGGAGCTGGAAAGCAGACTGAACCTGAATTTTAACAATATAAACCTTTTTATTACAGCACTTACACACAGCTCCTATGCAAACGGAAAAAAAGGAGTTAAATATAATGAAAGGCTGGAATTCTTAGGTGATTCAGTACTCCAGCTATGTATAACGGAATATCTTTTTAATAAATTCAAAAATAAGACAGAAGGTGAACTCACTAAAATAAGAGCATTAATAGTTTGTGAAAACTCCCTCTATGAAATAGCTAAGGTCTGGCAGCTTGGCAGATATTTAAACATGAGCAAGGGTGAAGAACTCACAGGCGGCAGGGAAAGGACATCTATTCTTGCCGACAGCGTGGAAGCAGTAATAGCTTCTATTTATCTCGATAAGGGAATGGAAACTGCCAGGGAATTCATACTTTCTAGTTTTATGGATACAATTTCAAAGGCTGCTGCCAATAATATCGTTATTGACTTTAAAACCAGACTCCAGGAACAACTGCAAAAAACAGGGGATGCAAAAATCGAATATGAAATATTCGATCAGGAGGGTCCTCCCCACAGGCGAAAATTTTCCTGCCGGGTATTAATTGATTCCAGAATCAAGGGATATGGAACAGGGTACAGCAAAAAAGAGGCTGAACAGTATGCAGCCAGAGAGGCTTTAACCCTGCTGGAGGGAGAACATGAGTAAATCCCATTATATTATACCTATATTTGTTCCCCATGAGGGCTGTCCCCACAGTTGTGTCTTCTGTAACCAAAGCACTATCACCGGCTCAGATAATCTGGTGGATGCAGCATATACCAGAAATACTATAAATCAATATCTTGACACCATTAAAAATAAAAATGCAATAATTGAAGTATCTTTTTTTGGCGGTACATTTACTGCAATCAATATAAATAAGCAAGCAGAGCTGCTAAACATAGCAAAGGAATTCAAAGATAAAAAATTGATAGATATGATACATCTATCCACCAGGCCTGATTATATTGACCATAAAATCCTTCAGCATCTAAAGAATTACTCAGTAGATGTAATAGAACTTGGTATACAATCCATGGACCCTGAAGTGCTGGAAAAATCCTTCAGAGGACACAGTGCTGAGGATGCAGTGAGAGCATCAGCTCTTATTAAGGAATATGGCTTTACTCTGGGACATCAGATAATGCTGGGGCTGCCTGGAGATACACCTGAAAAAGACATAGATACCACCCTGCAGGTTATTGAAATGAAACCTGAAATTTGCAGGATATACCCTGCATTAGTTATTAAAAATACTGAAATGGAAAACCTTCTTCAAAGGGGAGAATACCAGCCCTATAGCTTAAATCAGGCTGTAGAAATTTCAAAGGTTGTATATGGCATGCTGACGAGCCACGGTATCAACGTTATCCGTGTAGGCCTTCAGCCTACAGAGGAAATAAACACCGGAAAGGAAATCGCAGCTGGGCCCTTTCATCCCGCTTTCAGGGAATTGATGGAAGGAAGCCTGCTGTGCGATATGATTGCTTCCTCAGCAGGTTCAGATAAAAAATTTGCCTTATATATTAATCCAAGGGATATTTCAAAGCTTTATGCAAACAAAAAACAATTCTACAAGGAATTGGCTGAAGAATTTGAAATTCAGGTGATATATGATTCCAGCCTTAGTCGAGGCAGCCTCACATTGGTATCGAATTCAGCCAAAAGAGATCTGAGCTTGTTTGAATACATATCAGAAAAATATTATAATATTAAAAATGATAATAGAAGGTGTTAGAATGAAAAAAGCTGCACGGGAAAAGATGACTAAAATATTAATATACTTTGTAATATTTATTTTTATAGTAGGCTTGGTTCCTATGCTTTTTAACCTATAAGGAGTTGTTTCATACATGTTTTTAAAATCTATTGAAATAAAGGGCTTTAAATCATTTGCAGATAAAACAGAGATAATTTTTAAAAACGGCATTACTTCAATAGTAGGGCCTAATGGCAGCGGGAAAAGCAATATCTCCGACGCCGTAAGGTGGGTACTTGGTGAACAGAGCATAAAAACCCTTAGAGGCGGAAAAATGGAGGACGTTATATTTGCTGGTACCCAGTACAGAAAACCAGTGGGATTATCCCAGGTATCCCTGGTGCTGGATAATAGCGATATGAAGCTCCCTTTGGAATTTTCAGATGTAACTATCTCCAGAAGGCTTTACCGCTCCGGTGACAGTGATTATTTAATAAACAATACCAGCTGCAGGCTTAAGGATATTCATGAGCTGTTTATGGATACAGGCATAGGCAGGGAAGGCTACTCAATAATAGGCCAGGGCAAAATCGAAGCTATATTAAGCGGCAGACAAGAGGATAGAAGAGGTCTTCTGGAAGAAGCCGCAGGAATTGTAAAATTCAGATTCAGGAAAGAAGAAGCCGAAAAGAAGCTTTACAATACAGAGCAGAACCTTGTTAGAATTAACGATATCCTTGATACGTTTCTGGAAAGATTGGATCCATTAAAGCTCGATGCAGAAAAAGCTGAAAGATTTATTGAGCTTTCCGATAAATTAAAAATTAAGGAACTGAATATCCTTGTTACTTTAATTGATGACAATCAAAAGGTAATAGATAATTTGGTGAAAAGGCTTAAGCTCCTTGAAGATGAGACAAGCAGCCTAAGGCTTCAGGAAAGCACTCTAAAGGTTAAACAAGGAGAGCTGTCCAGTGAAATTGAAAAAATTGATGTCTCCCTCAGTGACGGCAGTAAGGATATTTATGAAACCAAGTCCATACTAAACAACCTTGAGGCTGATAATAATCTAACCTTGGAAAAAATGAACAATCTCAATTCATATATTGAAAAGGCAGATAGGGAAGCTCTGGAGCTTGATTTGAAGCTGAATAAAATAAATCAGTCTGCAACAGGGTATCAGGAACTTTTAAAAGCAAAAAATGATGAAAGCAGTCTGCTGGAAGCCCAAATCAATAATCTTGAGGAACAGATAACTCAGGCAGAAGGATATACTGTTGAAAAGTCATCAAAGCTGACAATTCTCAAGAACAATCAGATAAATATCATCCAACAGATTTCTGATATGAAAAACAAGCTCTCTCTAACAGAAAACAACCTTAATATACATAAAAGCAGTATAGAACTTGCTGAAAAGTCAATGAGGGATTTTGAGGATTCCATTATTGCAAATACCAAAGCAAAGTCAGAATTGCTTAACGAAATAAATAATAATAATATATTGGCTGTGGAGCTTGAAAATAAGATCAAAGAGAACCAGAATAATGCAGTTAAACTTAACAGTCATATTCAGGAAAAGGATATTGAGTTAAAAAAGCTCAATCAGCTTCAAAATAAGCTGGAAGCAAACAGAAATATGCTTGTTAACATGGATAAAAGACATGAAGGCTATAATAAAGCAGTAAAAGCATTATTTCAGGATATCTCAGAAGGCAGGTTAAAGCTGGCTGCCGGCTCCTGTTTTCTTTTGGGAGATGTAATTGAGGTTCCAAAGGAATTTGAAACAGCTTTGGAAACAGCTCTGGGCAGCAGCATTTCCGATGTTATAACAGTTAATGAAGAGGTGGCAAAAAGGTCTATAGATTATTTAAAAACCAATAATCTTGGAAGAGCAACCTTTCTGCCGTTATCAATAATAAAGCCTAAAAAGGCCTCAGGCCTGAAAGAATTGGCAGATATAAGCGGATACCTTGGGGAAGCCGGATCTCTCATCAAATATGACAGCAGATTCGAAAATGCCATCAGCTACCTGCTTGGACGAACCCTTATAAGCGCTGACATGGATTCTGCTTTGAAAATTGCGAAAAAAACTGCTTATTCATATAAAATTGTTACCTTGACAGGAGAAGTTATCAATGCAAGTGGTTCCATGACCGGTGGAAGTACTTACCATAAAAGCACCAATGTCATAGGAAGGAAAAGGGAAATTGAGGAGTTAACACAGAAGCTTTCAGACACAATTAGAGATATAGAGTCTCTGGAGCTGGACCTTCACAATTCAAGGATTAGGGTTAAAGAGCTTAACGACAAAAATTCAGAATACAGGGAAGAAATCCATAATAGAAAAATTGAAATTACTAGGCTTAAGGGTAAGGTTTCTGCCCTTGATCTTGACATATCAAGAATGGAGCAAAGATCTGCCTCCAGCCGGAATGAAATAAACAAGCTTACTGAAGGGATTAAGGAGGAAAATTCCAAAATAGACGGTTACAATCTGGAGATTGAACGACTTAATTGCTTAAGACAAGATGAAGAGCTTGAAATTAAAAATCTGGAAGCTTATATATCAGAAAAGGAAGATTCTGTTAAGCTGCAGAAGGATGAGCTTACGGAATCGAAAATCAAACGGGCTCAGCTGGATGAAATCATACAAAACTGTATAGAAAACCTTAATAGACTTAATGATGAAACCGCTGGTGTTAATGGGCGAAAGTCGGAAATTTCTTCTGAAAGGGAAAATGCATTTATCACATTGGCTCAATGTACAGAAACAATTAATAAAAACAGTATACTTATAAAAGAAAAAAACCAATTAATTGAATCTGTCAATAATACTATTAATTCTTTAAATCTGGATAAACTAAAAATTAAGGAAAAACTAAAACTGAACCAGGAAGAATGTGAAGATATCAAAGCCTCCTTGTATAAAAAGGAAAATGATCTTCACAGACTGGAGGTTTCAAGGGGAAAATATGAAACAGAGGAAAATATACACCTTGCCAGACTTAATGATGAAATGGGCTTAACCTATGAGCAGGCTGCAGTTTATAAAAGTGAAATCAGGGATATGAACTCCTTTAAAAATGAAATAGCTTTGCTTAAAGCCGAAATAGCAGCACTGGGTACTGTAAATCCAGGATCAATACAGGAATACAGGGAACTCACCGATAAGATAAGCTTTATGGAAACACAGCGGGAGGATTTGAATAATTCCAAGGAAGAATTAAATCATCTTATTTTAACAATGACTGAAAAGATGAGGGAAGTATTCAGAGAAAATTTTGTTGTCCTTAGAAAGCTGTTTAATGAAACCTTCCAGGAGCTGTTCAAAGGTGGCAGCGCAGACCTTTTAATTGCAGAAGGTGATGAGCTGCAAGGAACTATTGACATTGAAGTACAGCCCCCTGGGAAAAAGCTTCAAAACATAAACCTGCTGTCCGGCGGTGAAAAAGGATTGTCCGCAATAGCACTGCTGTTCGCAATACTAAAAATGAAGCCTACTCCCTTCTGTATCCTTGATGAGATAGAAGCCGCACTGGATGATGCCAATGTTACAAGATATGCAGAATTTCTTAAGAAATTTTCGAAAGACATACAGTTTATAGTAATTACCCACCGAAAGGGAACAATGGAAGTCAGTGATGCGCTTTACGGGGTTACCATGGAGGAAAAAGGTGTTTCAAAAATTGTTTCCGTGGACTTTAGTAAAAGGAGAGATTGATATGCTGAATAATTTATTTGATAAACTGAAAACCGGACTTACCAAGACAAAGGACAACTTTACTGACAAAATTTCATCTGTGCTTACAGGTGCGGTGATTATTGATGAGGACCTTTACGAAGAGCTTGAAGAAATATTGATTACTGCTGATGTAGGAGTTGATACCTCTGTAGAAATAATTGAAAGACTTCGTTTGAAAATAAGAGAAGAGAAAATTAAGGATCCAGCTTTGGTAAAGGATTGTCTAAAGGCTGTTATTGCAGAAATGCTGGGTAATGAAAAGGGGTCAATAAATCCCGAACAGATTCCTCAGGTTATCCTGGTAATCGGTGTAAATGGAGTTGGAAAAACTACCTCCATTGGGAAAATGGCAGCCCAGCTCAAAAGTAAAAACTACAAGGTGCTTATGGCTGCTGCAGACACCTTCAGAGCTGCTGCTATTGACCAGCTGGAGGTTTGGAGCAAAAGGGCGGGTGTTGACATCGTAAAGCATCAGGAGGGCTCAGACCCTGCCGCAGTGGTTTTTGATTCAATCCAGGCTGCGAAAGCAAGAAACGTGGACGTATTGCTATGCGATACTGCAGGCAGGCTCCATAACAAAAAAAACCTGATGGATGAGCTTGGAAAAATAAACAGGGTTATTGAAAGGGAGTACAGCCAGGCCAATAAAACCACCATGCTGGTGCTGGATGCCACCACCGGTCAAAATGCTGTTCAACAGGCAAAGCAGTTTATGAGCGTTGCAAAAATAGATGGTATTATTCTAACCAAGCTGGATGGTACTGCAAAAGGCGGAATCGTTATATCCATCAAACACCAGCTTGGAATTCCGGTTAAGCTTATAGGTGTGGGAGAGGGCATTGACGATCTTCAGGAATTTGATCCTGAAGCCTTTGCTGAAGCATTATTTTAATGTGTTAAGTAAAAATACTTGACACCATAATAAAGTTTTGTTATTATAAAATACGTTGAGTTACTATTAGGTTTGGAGAGAGTCATGGAAGAGAGAATTAAAATTTCACTACTGATAGATCTATATGGTTCTTTGCTTACAGAAAAGCAAAAGGAAATAATGAATCTGTACTATAACGATGACCTGTCCCTGGGAGAAATAGCTGAAATTATGAATACAAGCAGGCAGGCAGTTTTTGACATTATAAAAAGATGCGACAAGCTTCTTTTGGAATATGAAGAAAAATTAAATCTATTGGAAAATGAAAACAAAAAAATGATTTTCAAAGAAAACCTGTTAAAAATGCTTCAGACCATTTCGACCAACAATATGGATTCGGAAATAGACAAAATCAAGAATTACGTTTTAGAAAATATATAGGAGGTAAGCCATGGCTTTTGAAGGTTTGGCTTCCAAGCTTCAGGAAACACTTAAAAAGCTTAGAGGCAAGGGTAAGTTATCTGAAAATGACATCAAGGATGCTATGCGTGAGGTTAAGCTTGCTTTACTTGAAGCTGATGTAAATTATAAAGTTGTAAAAAGCTTTATTAAATCCGTTAGCGATAAATGCACCGGTGCTGAGGTTTTAAACAGTCTTACACCTGGTCAGCAGGTTATTAAAATAGTTAATGATGAGCTGACAGCTCTCATGGGCAGCACTGAAACCGGCATTGATTTTTCCTCCAGCGGCCTCACTATTATAATGCTTGTGGGACTGCAGGGTGCTGGTAAAACCACAATGTGCGGAAAGCTTGCACTTCACCTGAGAAAAAAGAATAAAAAGCCTCTCCTGGCAGCCTGCGATATTTACAGGCCAGCTGCAATAAAGCAGCTTCAGGTAGTGGGAAAGCAAATTGATGTTCCAGTGTTCTCCATGGGAGACAAGGTAAACCCTGTGGATATATCAAAGGGAGCAATAGAATATGCAAGAAACAATGGTTTAAATGTTGTAATAATTGATACAGCAGGAAGACTGCATATAGATGAAGAGCTGATGAATGAACTTAAGGATGTTAAGGAAAGTGTTGGTCCAAGCGAGATTCTGCTGGTTGTGGATGCCATGACCGGACAGGATGCTGTAAATGTAGCTGAAAGCTTTAATGCACAGCTGGACATTACTGGTGTTATTCTTACAAAGCTTGATGGTGATACCAGAGGCGGTGCCGCACTATCCATAAAGACCATAACCGGAAAACCTGTAAAGTTTACTGGTGTGGGAGAAAAAATGAGCGATTTTGAAGTGTTTTATCCTGACAGAATGGCTTCAAGAATACTTGGAATGGGCGATGTACTATCACTTATAGAAAAAGCCCAGCAATCAATTGATCAGGAAGAAGCTAAAAAAATCGGAGACAGAATGTTAAGCTCAGAATTTAACTTTGAGGATTTTCTGGCTTCTATGCAGCAAATGAAAAAACTGGGACCATTAAACAAGATAATGGAAATGATGCCAGGTGCAAACAGTAAAGAACTTCAAAATATAGATTTTGACCAAAGTCAGAAAGAACTTGCTAAGATTGAGGCAATAATAAATTCAATGACCCTAAAGGAAAGAAAAAACCCTCACCTTGTAAGCTCTTCTCCTTCAAGAAAAAAGAGGATTGCAAATGGTTCTGGTTCAACCATACAGCAGATAAACAAGCTAATGAAGGATTTTGAAAATATGAAAAAATTGATGAAACAGGTTAAGGGAATGCAAAAAGGCTTCAAGAAAGGTATGTTTGGAAAACTACCCTTTTAATAGATAAGCGATACTTTAAAGGAGGTGATACTAATGGCAGTTAAAATAAGATTGAGAAGAATGGGTGCTAAGAAAGCTCCATTTTACAGAGTAATCGTTGCAGATTCAAGATCTCCAAGAGATGGAAGATTCGTAGAAGAGCTTGGTTACTACAATCCATTAACAGAACCCGCTGTAATAAAAATAGATGAAGAAAAAGCAGTTAAATGGGTTAAGAATGGTGCTCAGCCTACAGATGTAGTTAAGAGATTATTTGAAAAAGCTGGAATTAATGAAAAGCTTTCAAAATAGGAAACTAGGGGTGTATTAAATGAAAGAATTAGTTGAAACTATAGCTAAGTCATTAGTTGATAACCCGGATATGGTTCAGGTCAGTGAGGTTCTTGGAGAACAGTCTGTAATACTTGAACTGAGAGTTGCACCAGAAGATATGGGAAAAGTAATTGGAAAGCAGGGCAGAATAGCAAAAGCTATTCGAACTGTGGTAAAGGCAGCAGCTATTAAGGAAAACAAAAGAGTTGTTGTAGAGATTATATAAGAGTTAGGTGCGCCTAACTCTTTTTTTCAAAGGAGAGTAAAAATATGAAACAATTTCTTGCTGTAGGCCAGATAATTAATACTCATGGTGTAAAGGGAGAATTAAAAATTTACCCTTTAACTGACGATATAAAGCGTTTCAGAAAACTAAACTCAGTTTTTATTGATGGAATGGAAAAAAACATAATCTGGTGCAAGCTTCAGGCGGATAAGGTAATATTGAAAATTGACGGTGTTGAATCCATGGAAGATGCCCACAGGCTCATAGGAAAATATCTTGAGGTAAGAAGAGAAGATGCAGTAAAGCTTCCTGAAAATACTTTTTTTGTGGCAGACCTTATAGGCTGCACTGTTTATGACAGCAATGGAATTAACCTTGGTGTCATAGGTGATGTTATAAAAACCGGCAGCAACGACGTATATTGGATAAAGGAAGGAAAAGAACTTCTTATTCCTGCCCTGAAGGATATAGTTCAGAAGGTTGATGTTGAAAATAAGGAAATTATAATAAAACCGGTGGAATTATGGCAGTAAAAGTTGATATTCTTACACTTTTCCCTGAAATGTTTGATATTTTTAATTTCAGTATAATAGGAAAGGCTAAGGAAAAAGGTCTTGTTTCCATAAATACCTTTGATATAAGGGAGTACACCCTTGATAAGCACAGAAAGGTTGATGATTATCCCTATGGAGGAGGAGCAGGCATGGTGATGGCAGCCCAGCCCGTATGTGACTGTATTAAGCACGTAAAGGAAGAAAACCATGGAATGGTGATCTTTCTAGGCCCTCGGGGGAAAACCTTCAACCAGGACATGGCCAAGGAATTATCTCTTGAAAATGAGCTGATATTTGTGTGCGGCCATTATGAAGGTATAGATGAAAGAATCTATAAATATATAGATATGGAAATATCATTAGGCGATTTTGTATTGACTGGCGGTGAAATGGCTTGCATTCCAATAGTTGACTCTATATTGAGAATGGTGCCGGGTGTGCTTAAAACTCCGGAAAGCTTTACCGAGGAGTCTTTTTATAACGGTGTACTTGAATACCCCCAATATACAAGACCTCCAGTATTTGAAGGTGAAGCAGTGCCTGAAGTTTTGCTTTCCGGTCATCATGAAAATGTCAGGAAATGGAGAAGATTGAAATCTCTCTCTATAACAAGGGAAAAGAGACCTGATCTGTTTAAGAGGCTAAACCTGGCTAAAGAAGATGTGAAGCTTATGGAAACCCTTGAAAAACATTGGTAAAAACATATTGAAATTGAATTATAAGTATGATAGAATGTAACTTGTGCTAGTACGAACGTTCCTCTGTCTTTATAGCATGGCATGAACGTTAATAATTTTAAGGAGGGAATGCACAATGCTAGATATAATAAAGGCAATAGAAGCAGAACAAATCAGAACTGACCTTGTTCCATTCAATGTAGGAGACACAGTTAAGGTTCACGTAAAAATCAAGGAAGGAACAAGAGAAAGAATACAGGTTTTCGAAGGCATAGTTTTGAAGAAACAAAACGGCGGCCTCAGGGAAACCTTCACAGTAAGAAGAGTTGCTTACGGTGTTGGTGTTGAAAGAACTTTCCCTATGAACGCTCCAATTATTGATAAAATTGAAGTTATTAGAAGAGGTAAGGTAAGAAGAGCTAAATTATTCTACTTAAGAGATAGAGTAGGTAAAGCAGCAAAGGTTAAAGAAATATTAAAGTAAAAATGGGGCTGTTAAAGTCCCTTTTTTTATATCATATAAAGGAGTGTTTTATATGGCAAAAGAACTGATTGAAATTTTAAAATCCGTAATAATAGCAATTATTGCAGCGTTTTTGATTATTACCTTTGTATTTGAAACGGTAAGTGTTGACGGGTATTCAATGAATCCTACACTAAACCACAAGGACAGACTAATAGTTGAAAAAGTAACCTATTACTTTAGTGAACCAAAGCCTGGCGATATTGTAGTAATCAAATATCCGGCAAATCCAAAGGAAAAGTTCATAAAAAGAGTAGTAGCTGTAGCTGGTGATAAAGTTAAAATTGAAAACAACACGCTTTATATAAACGATAAACCTAAGGAAGAAAATTATATCCTGGAAAAAACTATGTTCGACTACCCTGAAGTAACTGTGCCTGAAGGAACAATTTTCGTTCTGGGAGACAACAGAAACAACAGCAGGGACAGCAGGTTTGAGGATGTGGGCTTTGTAAAGCTCAATATGGTGGTTGGAAAGGCAGTATTCAGGCTATATCCTTTTAACAGTATTGGAATTTTAAAATAATTGGAGTGAATTTTTATGGCAATTAATTGGTTCCCTGGCCATATGGCAAAAACCAGGAGAGAAATAAAAGAAAATCTTAAGCTAGTGGATGCAGTTATTGAAATACGTGATGCAAGAATAGCTAGATCAAGCAGCAATCCTGAGGTAGATGATCTATGCGGTCAAAAGCCAAGAATAATCCTGCTTAACAAATGCGATCTGGCAGAAGGCAAGGTAACGGATAGATGGATTAAACACCTTACAAGCTCTAATGTTAAAGCTTTAGCTGTAAACAGTATAAGCGGTGAGGGATTGAAAAATATCAAGCCTATGATAAATGAGCTTTTGGCAGAAAAGCATCAGAGACTTAAGTTAAAGGGCATTCAGAATATCACTGACAGGGTTATGGTAATTGGTATCCCTAATGTAGGCAAATCCTCATTCATTAACAAGCTTGCCAAAAATGCCATTGCAAAAACAGGAGATAGGCCTGGGGTTACAAGAAGCAGACAATGGATAAAAACTAAGCTTGGTATTGAGCTTATGGATACACCAGGTATTCTATGGCCTAAGCTTGAAAGTGAGGAAACTCAGCTTAATCTGGCTTTTACTGGGGCTATAAAGGATGAAATTATGGATATTGAGGAATTGTCTGTCAAACTGGTAACTGTGCTGGCAGAGAAATATCCTGAAAACCTTATGAACAGATATAAATTGGCCGATTTAAGTGAGGATCCACTGGAAAATCTGAATAAGATTGGAGTAAAAAGAGGAGCGGTGATATCAGGCGGAAATATTGACTACAATAGAGTTGCCGTAATGCTTTTAGATGAACTCAGAGGCGGAAAGCTTGGCAAAATTTCCTTTGAAACTCCGGAAAAGGAGTAAATATGGAAAACTTAAGCTATAAGGATATAAAAGCCAAAATTGATGTGGTAAAAGAAAAATCCAGTTATAAGGATGCCCAGGAGCTAATCCACAAATTAAAGGATGACCAAAGAAAAAATGTGATTTCAGCAGTTAATACCCTGGTAAAATTCATTGAAAAACGGAATTTAGAAATTGAAAGAGTAACACGGCTTTATGAATTTGATGATTCTTTTGGCAATTTTAGCTTCAAGGCTGGAGTTGACGAAGTAGGAAGAGGCCCTTTGGCGGGTCCCATTGTGGCTGCTGCAGTAATACTGAATCCAGATGCCCTGAAAAAAAATGATATTATTTTAGGAATTAAGGATTCCAAAAAACTTTCTGCAAAGCTTCGTGAAGAGCTTTCCGAGATAATTAAGAGTAAAGCCCTTTGCTGGAATATATGCGAAATATCAAATAAGGTCATAGATAGAAACGGCATAGCCTGGTGCAACAACGAAGTATTAAAAAATGCTTCTGAAATGCTTGAAATAAGGCCGGATTTTATTATATCCGACGGATATGCCATTAAAGGCACTAAAATTGAAAATAAATTTGTAATAAAAGGTGACTCAAAAAGTGCCAGTGTTGCCAGTGCATCCATAATTGCCAAAGTTTACAGAGATAATTTAATGAAAGAATTCTCTAAAACCTACAGCAGCTACGGCTTTGAAAATAATGCAGGCTATGGAACTGCTGAACATGTTGAGGCAATTAGAAAATACGGCATAACAGATATACATAGGCTAAGCTTTTTAAGCAATATATTGGAAGGCAGCAGATAATCCTGCTGCCTTTAGGTTTGGAATGCATTCTTAATGTACCTTAAGGAATAACCCTTCTCCCCAGTTAATACCACTTCAATAACATCAAACCTTATGTTGAAATTGAATAATTTATTCTTTTGTATATAAAACTCAGCAATTCTACATATTCGTTTTTGTTTAATATAATTTACCGCTTCGCAAGGTCTTCCAAATAAATAACCACGCCTGGTTTTTACCTCAACAAAACATAAACAATTTTCCCGCCTTGCAATAATATCTATCTCCCCAAGTCTGCACCTGAAATTTCTTTCAACAACTTTATAACCTTCCTTTATTAAATATCGTTCTGATATATTTTCTCCAATCAGGCCGGTTTCCTGTTTTGAACAATCCATTTAATCACCCTTTAAGTTAAATTAACTTATTTTAACAGTAATAAATTAATTTGTAAACATGAATATTAACAGTAAATTTGTCAATTATTTAATGAGGTGATTATTTGGCAATAAAAGTACTAACGGCATCATTTTCAGGAATAGAAGGCAGGCTCATTTCAGTTGAAGTGGACATAGGAACCGGCCTTCCCTGTTTTAATATTGTAGGTCTGGCAGCCACCTCAGTGAAGGAATCCAAGGAAAGAGTTCGATCTGCAATTATTAATACCGGCTATAAGTTTCCAATATGCAGAATAACTGTAAATTTAGCACCGGCTGACCTGAGGAAAGAGGGTTCCCACTTTGACCTGCCTATTGCAATGGGCATACTGATTGCATCAAAGCAAATTTATTTCAAGAATCAAAATCAGTATTTGTTCATGGGAGAACTTTCACTATCCGGAGAGCTTAGAAGGATAACCGGCGCAATACCAATAACACTAGAAGGCAAAAATAAAAATATTTATAATTTTATTGTACCTGTTGAAAATGAAATAGAATGTTCTATTGTAAAAGGCACCAGGATTTTTTCATTTAACAGCCTCGGAGAAGTAATTGAGTTTGCTAAATATAAAAACAAAGTGCCCTATAATAATAATGAAAGCAGCTTCCAGCCACATATCCATGGAGATTTCAGTGATGTTGCAGGCCAGGAAAGCGCAAAGAGATGCATTGAGCTGGCTGCTGCAGGAGGACATAACCTCATTATGTTCGGTCCGGCAGGGTCTGGAAAAACCATGCTGGCCAGGAGAATTCCCGGGATACTGCCTATGCCGACCTATGATGAAGCATTGGAGGTTACAAGAATTTATAGTGTGTCTAAAAATATAGCAAATTGCTCTAAGCTTGTTAGCGCCAGGCCCTTTAGAGCCCCCCACCATACAATTTCAGCTGTAGCTCTGGCAGGTGGAGGCAATAATCTTATGCCAGGAGAAATATCACTGGCACATAACGGAGTACTATATCTGGATGAGCTGCCTGAGTTTAGAAGAAATGTTCTTGAGGTATTAAGACAGCCTTTAGAGGATAGAAAAATATTAATTTCCAGGGCTGGGGGCACAGTGGAATATCCCGCTGACATAATGCTGGTAGCTTCCATGAATCCGTGTCTTTGCGGGTTTTATGGAAGTAATAGGCAGTGCACATGCAGCAGTTACGACATAAAAAGATATGGTTCAAGGATTTCCAAGCCTCTCCTTGATAGAATAGATATGTTTACATTTGTAAACTCTGTGCCTTATAATGAAATAAAATATAATAACAAGTGCGATAATTCTGAAAGTATTCGAAGGAGAGTTGAAACTGCCCGAAAAATCCAAAGGGAAAGATTATCTGACTACGGTTTAACATTAAACTCACAAATGGACACCAGCCTCATAAAAAAATTCTGTCATCTTAATCCAAAGGCAGCTGGCCTTATGGAGAAGGTATACAACAGATACGGCATAAGTACACGCTCTTATGGCAGGATACTTATGGTATCAAGAACAATTGCAGATTTATGCACCAGGGATGAGATATCTGCATCAGATATAATTGAGGCCCTTCAATACAGAAAGTATATTAATGAAGAAATAATATAGGAGATGATATTTTGACCAGAAAAATATTTTATGAAGATCAATACCAAAAGGAATGTGACACCAATATAAAGCAGGTTATTGAAAATGGAAATAAAATTCTGCTTATTCTTGAGGACTCCCTCTTTTATCCTGAGGGAGGTGGTCAGCCCTGTGACCATGGCTTTATTGATGATGCGGAAATAATAAGGGTTTTCGAAAAGGATGGTACTATTTACAATGAAGTCTCTAAAGCTCCAAACAGCAGCTTTGTACACTGCAAACTGGATTTTGAAAGAAGATATGATTTGATGCAGCAGCATACAGGAGAACATTTGCTTTCTGCTGCATTCTTAAAAAAGTTCAATGGTGTTAATAAGGGCTTTCATCTGGGAGATGAATACACCACCATAGATATAGATCTTCCAGAGATTTCAGAGGATATGGAAAGGACAGCTGAATTGGAGGCAAATAATTATATATACAAAAATACTAATATAAGCAATTTTTTTGTTAAGAGAGATGAGGCTCAGGCCATGCCTTTAAGAACTCAGCTGAAAGTAAATGATGAGCTGATAAGAATTGTTAATATGGAAGGTTCTGATATGTGTGCCTGCTGCGGAACACACCTGAAAACCACCGGTGAGGTAGGTATAGTAAAGATAATAAAAATTGAAAAACACAAAGGAATGAACAGAGTATATTTTAAATGCGGAAAAAGGGCATTGGCAGATTACGGCAATAAGCATAGTATCATATCCTCTTTAGTGAGAATATCTGCAACTGAAGAAAACAAACTAGAAGAAAAATATCTTTCACAAAATGAGAAGATAGCTGAACTAACGAAAAAATTGCAGCAAATAAAGAAAAAAACTGCTCAATCAGAAGGCTTGGATTTAATTTCGAGATTCAAGGATGAAATAATATATAAAGAATATGAGGACAGGGATTTTGACGAAGTTCAAATGATTTCAGAGGAGGTTATAAAGAAAAACATAATATTTATAGGAGTCTCTGAAAATGACAGGAAAATTATTGCTAACCACAATGGTTACTCAAATATGAATCTTGGTGAAATATTCAGATTAAACATAAAGGACTTTGGTGGTAAAGGCGGCGGGGATGCAAAAAGAGCCCAGGGAACCTTCCAGAATACTGCTGACCTGAAGGAATTTTCAGATTTGCTCATTACCAAGGTAACCGGCCAATGATTGAACATGACATCTGGTTTAGTATTCTGAAGCTGAACAACAGTATAAAATTAAAACTGCTTAAAAAAATGTGCAGCACTGAGAATATATTCAACTATGGAATGGATCAGAGCTTTATGATTTCAGGAGATACAAATGAAATAAAAATTAAAAACTTGATGAAAAATTCCTACGATAAAAATTTAATTGAAAAATTAAAAATATTGATATATAAGAATGATATTAAAATGATCAGCTTTAACCAGAGCACCTATCCTGAAAATATTAAATATTATGAGGATGCTCCTGCAATAATTTATTACAGGGGTGACATAAAAAGGCTTAATATACGAAAAAGTGCTGCTATAGTTGGTTCCAGAAACTGCAGCTCCTATGGAAAAAGCATAGCTGCCTCCATTGCAAAAGAACTGTCGGAAAACAATGTTAGTGTAATAAGCGGCTTGGCTAAAGGCATTGATGCTGCTGCACATGAATCCTGCATTAAAAGCCAGGGCTTTACCTGCGGAGTACTAGGCTGCGGTATAGATATTATCTATCCTAAGGAAAATTATAAATTGTTTCAGGAAATGTTCCAGTCTGGATGTGTAATTTCTGAATTTGCACCAGGCACCAGGCCCTATTTTTATAATTTTCCTCTAAGAAATCGTATAATAAGCGGACTCAGCGACCTGGTAATTATAGTAGAAGCCGGAAGCAAAAGCGGCTCCCTGATCACTGCTAACCTGGCACTGGATCAGGGAAAAGATGTGATGGCTGTTCCTGGTTCACTGTTTTCAGAGAACAGCAGAGGCACCAACAGACTGCTTCATGATGGAGCTCATGTATTTACCGAAATGAAGGATGTTTATGAACTTCTGGAAATGAACTATGGCATTGTAAAAATCAATAAACCCTTGGAATCAGATGACTTTCATAGTAAAATCCTTAATGCTTTAACTGACAAACCCGCACATATAGATGAAATTATAAACATAACACATATTGACATTAAACAATTATATGAGTTATTATTTGAATTGCAGCTTGACAATCAAATATTATCTCTTTCTGGAAATTATTATATTAAAGTTGCGAATAATTAATGTTGATACTTATATCGTATAAAAGCAGGGGGGACGAAATATAACATGGGACAAAAATTAGTTATTGTTGAATCACCAGCGAAGGCTAAAACCATAGAAAAATATCTTGGAAAAAATTACGTGGTTGAGGCATCCATGGGACACGTGCGTGATCTTCCTAAAAGCCAGCTAGGCGTTGATATAGAGGATAATTATAATCCAAAATATATAACAATCAGAGGAAAAGGAGAACTGCTGGATAAATTAAAAAAAGAGGCTAAAAAAAGTGAACAGATTTTTCTTGCAACAGACCCTGACCGTGAAGGAGAGGCCATATCCTGGCACCTGGCACATATATTAAAGCTGGATAATGATAAAAAATGCAGAATTGAATTTCATGAAATTACTAAGAATGCAGTTAAAAATGCATTAAAGGCTCCGAGAAAAATAAATGTGAATTTGGTTAATGCTCAGCAAGCCAGAAGGATATTAGACAGACTGGTTGGCTATAAGGTGAGCCCTATACTTTGGAGCAAGGTAAAATGGGGTCTCAGCGCAGGAAGGGTTCAATCAGTTGCGCTACGAATGATATGTGACAGGGAGGAAGAAATTAACAGCTTTATTCAAAAGGAATACTGGACTGTAGAATGCTCTATGCATAAAAGCAAAGATAAAAAAACATTCCTTGTTAAGCTTAACAGCTTAAAAGGTAAAAAATTAGAGATTCTAAACAAGGAGGACACAGATAAAATTATTGCTGATCTTAAAAATGGAGAATTTAAAGTCAGCAAAATAAAAAAATCCTCCAAGAGTAAAAATCCTCTGCCACCCTTTACTACAAGCACACTGCAGCAGGATGCCTACAAAAAAATGAACTTCTCCACTAAACGAACCATGTCCATTGCACAGCAGTTATACGAAGGTGTTGATGTAAAAGGCTATGGAACTATGGGACTTATAACCTACATGAGGACAGACTCCGTACGAATATCTGAGGAAGCTCAAAAAAATGCGTTGGACTTTATTAAAAGCAGCTTCGGTGATAATTATGCTCCTGAAACTCCAAGAATCTTTAAAAGCAAGAAATCAGCTCAGGACGCCCATGAAGCTATAAGGCCGACAAACATTGAAATTACCCCTGAAAGAGTCAGAGACTCCTTGAAGGATGATCAATACAAGCTATATTCCCTTATATGGAAGAGGTTTATAGCCAGTCAAATGGCTTCCTGCATTATGGATGTTACATCTATAGATATTGTAAACCAGGATTATGGCTTAAAGGCTAGCGGCTCCATCATGAAATTTGACGGCTTTATGAAGGTATATGAGTATTCAACTGAAGAGGAAGGCGAAAACACAAATATACCTGAGCTTAAAGAAGGTGAAGTTTTAAAAAATGAAAAAATTGAAGGAAAGCAACACTTTACACAGCCTCCTGCAAGATTTTCCGAAGCTTCACTGGTAAAGACCCTGGAGGAAAATGGAATTGGCAGACCAAGTACCTATGCTCCAATCATATCAGTGCTACTGGATAGGAAGTATACTGAAAGGGAAAAGAAGACCCTAAAGCCAACGGAGCTTGGTATAATAGTAAATAATATACTAAGCGAATATTTCAAGCAGATAGTGGACCTTGAGTTTACTGCTGATATGGAATCTAAACTGGACAATGTAGAGGATGGTAAAGAAAACTGGAACAAAGTTGTAGATGAATTCTTCTCGCCTCTTAAGGAAGCCATAAGTATAGCTGAAAAAGAAATAGCCAAGGTAACCATAGAGGATAAGGTTACTGACATAAAATGTGAAAACTGCGGAAGATTCATGGTGATAAAGCACGGACGCTTTGGTGATTTCCTTGCCTGTCCAGGATATCCTGAATGCAAGAATACCAAGCCAATAGTAGAGGAGCTGGATGTGGAATGTCCAAAGTGCGGCGGCAAGGTGCTTGTTAAGAAAAGCCGTAAAGGTAGAAAGTTCTATGGCTGCAGCAACTATCCAGACTGCAATTTTGTAAGCTGGTTTGAGCCAACCAATGAAAAATGTCCTTCATGCGGCAGCTTTATGATGAAGAAGTATAATAAAACAAAAGGTGAATTTTTGGAATGCTCAAATCAGGAATGTAAATATAAAGAATATAAAAATAGTACTGAAAAATAGATAAATTGATTATTTAATGTCGAAGTTTAATAATTATGGTTGAAATACTTTCAATATTATGATATCATTATTTAGGAAAGATACAATTCTTAATATTTTAAATACTCTAAATTGTCAAAATATAATAATATCTATATAATAATATTGGAGGTACGTAAATGACATCTTTATTAAGTAAAACAAGAATGCTTAACAAAATACTTCAAAAATCTGGTACAGAACCAGTGGTATTTGACGATATATGCAGCCTTTTGAGTAATGTTTTATCATGTAACGTGTATATTATGAGCAGAAAGGGTAAAGTTCTGGGTTATAGTTTCGCATCCAGCTTCGAATGTGATGTAATAAAGCAAAGAGTTCTTAAGGACATGCGTTTTCCAGAATTCTATAACACAAAGCTTTTAAACATACATGAAACTATCGCAAATCTTGCTAATGATGGGCATTGTGTACTGGATGAATCCATGGACTGCACCATAAACACAAAGCTTACAACAATTGTTCCTATTAATGGCAATCGTGAAAGGCTGGGAACTCTTCTTCTTGCAAAATTTGATGAAGAATTTACTGATGAAGATATAGTGCTTGCAGAATATAGTGCTACTATCATCGGTCTTGAAATATTGAGATCCAAGCATGATGAAATAGAGGAAGAGGCAAGGAAAAAGGCAGTAGTGCAGTTGGCAATCGGTACATTATCCTATTCTGAGCTTGAAGCTGTAGAGCACATTTTCAACGAACTGGATGGAACAGAAGGATTGCTTGTGGCATCCAAGATTGCAGACAAAGTTGGCATAACCAGATCAGTTATAGTTAATGCCTTGAGAAAGTTTGAAAGTGCTGGAGTTATCGAATCAAGATCCCTTGGAATGAAGGGAACCCATATAAGAATATTAAATGAAAAGCTTATAGACGAGTTGAAAAAGATAAAATAGGATGCATTGCATCCTTTTTTTATTAAGAAACAATAAATATTAATTTTTTTGTTGAACAGAAGGATTGTTTGTGATATACTATCAACGGTAGAAATTCACACATTGCCTGTTTTACAGTGTGGTGCCTAAATGGTTCTCTGTATTTAGGGCAATGGAGGTAAAAACCAAGGAGGTAATATTAATGTCAGTAATATCAATGAAACAACTATTAGAAGCAGGTGTACATTTTGGACACCAGACTAGAAGATGGAACCCTAAAATGGCTCCATATATCTTCACAGAAAGGAACGGAATATACATCATCGACCTTCAGAAAACTGTTAAAAAGGTTGAAGATGCTTACAACTTCGTTAAATCCGTATCTGAAGAAGGAAAAGATGTATTGTTTGTAGGAACAAAAAAGCAGGCTCAGGAAGCTATCAGCGAAGAGGCAATAAGAAGCGGCATGCATTTCGTTAACAACAGATGGTTAGGCGGAATGATGACAAACTTTACTACAATAAGAACTAGAATCAACAGATTGGAAGAGCTTGATGCAATGGAAGCTGATGGAACATTTGAAGTGCTTCCTAAAAAAGAAGTTATAAAATTAAAGAATGAAAGAGAAAAGCTCGAAAAGAACCTGGGCGGAATTAGAAATATGAATTCTAAAAACGTAGGTGCATTATTTGTAGTTGATCCAAGAAAAGAGAAAAATGCTATTTCAGAAGCTAAAATACTTGGAATACCAGTAGTAGCAATAGTAGATACTAACTGTGATCCTGATGAAGTAGATTATGTTATTCCTGGAAATGATGATGCAATAAGAGCTGTAAAACTTATTACAGCAAAAATGGCAGATGCAATAATTGAAGGAAGACAAGGCGAACAATTAGCAGAATAAACTTTGAATGGAGGAATAAATTATGATAACTGCACAAATGGTTAAAGAACTTAGGGAAAGAACCGGAGCAGGCATGATGGACTGCAAAAAGGCTTTAAATGAATGTGAAGGCGATTCAGAAAAGGCTGTTGAATATTTAAGAGAAAAGGGCCTTGCTGCTGCAGCTAAAAAGGCTGGCAGAATAGCTTCAGAAGGTTTGGTTAAAACTTTCGTAGCTGCTGATAAGAAAACAGCTTCTATAGTTGAAGTAAACTGTGAAACAGACTTTGTTGCAGTAAATGAAGCTTTTGTAGAATTTACTGATAATGTTGCTAAACAGGCTGCATCAACTAATGCTGTGGATATAGACGGTTTTGTTGAAGAAAAGTACGCAGCTGATCCTTCAATTACAGTTAAGGATGCTATTACTAACCTTATTGCAAAATTAGGTGAAAACATGAACGTTAGAAGGTTCTCAAAGCTTTCAGTGGATAATGGCGTTATAGAAAGCTATATACATGGCGGCGGAAGAATCGGTGTTCTTGTTAAGCTTGAATGTGAAAAAGAAAACCCTGAATTAAGTGTTATAGCAAAAGACATCTGCATGCAGGTTGCTGCTACAAATCCTCTGTTCTTAAACAGAGAACAAGTAGATAATGAAACCCTGGAGCAGGAAAAGGAAATATATAGAGTACAAGCTTTAAATGAAGGAAAACCTGAAGCTATAGTTGAAAAAATGACTATGGGAAGAATTCAGAAATACTATAAGGAAAACTGCCTTGTAGAACAGATTTGGGTTAAAAATCCTGACTACACAATCACAAAATATCTTCAAGAAAAATCAAAGGAAATTGGTGCTCCAATTTCAATAGCTGCTTTCATAAGATTTGAAAGAGGCGAAGGTATAGCTAAAAAAGAAGAGAATTTTGCTGAAGAAGTTCAAAAACAACTGCAGAAGAACAAATAATAACATAAAAGGGAACACTGCGTGTTCCCTTTTTTTAAAGCAATATAACAAATTTTAGTATGTAATTTTTTCAATTGGAGGTATAATGTATGTATGATGCTAAATACAAGAGAGTAATGCTAAAACTATCCGGGGAAGCTTTATCTGGGGATAAGGGATACGGAATTGACTTCGCAGTAACTAACAGAATTGCTCATGAAATAAAAGAGTTGATAGATATGGGTATTCAGGTAGGATGCGTAGTTGGCGGCGGAAACATATGGAGAGGTCGCAGCGGTGAAGGCATGGACAGAACAACTGCAGATTACATGGGAATGATGGCTACCTGCATAAACGCCCTTGCATTGCAAGACTCTCTGGAAAACATAGGGGTAATGACAAGAGTTCAAACAGCAATTGAAATGAGAGAAATTGCTGAACCATTTATAAGAAGAAGGGCTATGCGCCATCTTGAGAAAAAAAGAGTGGTAATATTTGCTGCAGGTACAGGCAATCCATATTTTTCAACTGATACTACAGCAGCATTAAGGGCGGCAGAAATAGAAGCAGATGTTATACTTCTTGCAAAAAAAGTTGATGGAGTATATGACAAGGATCCTAAAAAATACAGCGATGCTAAAAAAATCAATAATCTAAGCTATATCGAAGTGCTTGACAAAGGACTTCAGGTTATGGACTCCACAGCCACATCTCTTTGTATGGATAACAATATCCCAATACTGGTGTTTGGTCTGGATACCCCTGGTAACATAAAAAGAGCTGTTATGGGCGAAAAAATCGGTACTTTAGTGTCAAATAACAACATTTAATAAAGAGGAGGTATTTGTATATGATTAAAGACATTATTGCAAAAGCAGATGAAAAAATGGGCAAGTCCATTGCTGTTCTGAAAAAGGAGCTTGCTTCCATGAAGGCTGGGAGAGCCAACCCTACAATGTTGGACAGGATTGAAGCAGAGTACTATGGAACTGTGACTCCGTTAAATCAGTTAGCAAATATTTCTGCTCCGGAGCCAAGAATACTACTTATCCAGCCTTGGGACAAATCCTCTATAAAGGCTATTGAAAAGGCAATATTGAAATCAGATTTAGGAATTAATCCTTCAAATGACGGTGTTGCCATAAGACTTATAGTTCCTGAATTAACAGAAGAGACAAGAAAGAATATTGTTAAAAATGTTAAAAAAGCAGGAGAAGATACAAAGGTTGCCGTAAGAGCCATAAGAAGAGATTGTAATGATAAAATAAAAGCAATGAAAAAGGAACACGAGCTTCCTGAGGATGAAATAAAAAAGGCAGAGGAAGACATTCAGAAAAAAACTGATACATATATCAAGGAAATAGATAAAATCATAGATGCTAAGGAAAAAGAAGTAATGTCAGTTTAGCAATAAAACCTGCGTCAACGCAGGTTTTATTGCTAAGGAAAATATTTGATGAAATGGAGATATATAATTGTTTAGGTTTTTTAAAAATAGAAACAATAAGAATGTAGACCTTTCGGGCAAAAAACTTGATATGACAAGAATACCAGGTCATATAGCCATTATTATGGATGGAAACGGAAGGTGGGCAAAAGAAAGAAATCTGCCTAGGACCATGGGACATAAGGCAGGTGTCGAAGCCGTAAGGGATATAGTAAAAGAATGCAGCAGCCTTGGAGTTAAATATCTCACTCTATATGGTTTTTCTACAGAGAACTGGAAAAGGCCTGCTGAGGAAGTTAATGCCCTTATGAATCTTTTAGTGGAATATCTTGTCAAGGAATTGGATGAACTGAATTCTAATAATGTTATTATCAAATCCATCGGTGACATTTCGAAATTACCTGTTCCATGCCAGAATGAACTGAACTCATCCTATGAAAAAACTAAAAACAATACAGGCCTAACCTTAAACCTTGCTTTTAATTACGGTGGCAGAGATGAACTTGTACATGCATTTAATTGTATATATAATGATATCGAGGCTGGTAAAATAAGTGCTGAAATTACTGAAAAAACCATTTCCGATTACATGTACACAAAAGGTATGCCTGATCCTGACATGATTATAAGACCCAGCGGAGAATTAAGATTAAGCAATTTTTTGCTGTGGCAGTGTGCATATTCAGAATTCTGGTTTTCAAATGTAAACTGGCCTGACTTTAAAAAAGAAAACCTTCATGAGGCAATATATGACTACCAGGCGAGAGACAGGAGATTTGGCAAAATAAAATAACATGGGGTTGATATGATGAATAACAGATATTTAGGCGCGCTTGTATTGTCGCCATTTATAATATTTTTGTTTATGGGAGGAATTGTATTAAAATACATTGTGCTGGCCCTCTCTTTAGGTGGCATGTATGAACTTTACAAAGTATCAAAAGCCAATGGGATTAATCCCATTACATATGCCGGCTACCTTTTATGCATAGTTTATTACATTATGCTGGGAAGAAGCACAACCTTTGAATTTATATTCCTTCTCACCATAATGGCTTTATTATTATTATTCTGCATTCCAGTTTTTGATACAAGATTTAATTATGTGGATATTGCAGTGACGTTATTATCCTTTCTTTACATACCAATATTTTTCAGCTTTATTGTATTAGTTGAAAATATGCATCATGGAAATTATTTTGTATGGCTTATTTTTATTTCTGCCTGGATGTGCGATACATCAGCTTATTATTCCGGCAGGTTTTTTGGGAAACATAAGCTTTGCCCTAAAGTAAGCCCTAAAAAAACCATAGAAGGCTCCATTGGGGGATTAATTGGAAGTACTGCAGCCTGCGGTGCATTCGGCATGTTTGTCATATCAAGAGGGATTAATGTTTCAGTAATACATTTCCTGATCATTGGTCTGTTTTGTGGTATTATTTCACAATTTGGAGATTTGACTGCATCTTCCATTAAAAGATATGCAGGGGTTAAGGATTACAGTAATCTGATACCTGGACACGGCGGCATTCTTGACCGCTTTGACAGTATACTTTTTACTTCTGTTATTGTATTTTATTATTTGTCTTTTGTACTTAATATGGGTGTTTAATACATATAATTTTATTACTGAGAGGATTGAAATGAAAAACATATGCATTCTTGGAGCCACCGGCTCCATTGGAACACAAACTCTTGACGTTATAAGCAGCGATATGGACAGCTTTCAGCTGACAGCCATATCCTCAAATAAAAATGTAAAACGAACCATGGAAATTATCGGTAAATTCAAGCCTGCCTATGCAGCAATAATGGATGGATCTGCATATAACATAATTAGTGAGCTTTGCAGAAATAAAAATTGTAAAACCGAAGTGCTGGAAGGTATGGACGGATTAAATAAAATCGCCTGTCTTCCTGAAGTGGATGTAGTAGTAACTTCTGTAGTAGGTATGATAGGTCTTGTGCCTACTATTAATGCCATCAAGGCAGGAAAGAATATAGCTTTGGCAAATAAAGAGACCCTTGTAGCGGCTGGAAGCCTGGTCATGAAGGAAGCAGCTGCAGCAGGTGTAAAAATACTGCCCGTGGATTCCGAACATGGTGCTGTTTTCCAGTGCCTTCAGGGAAACAAAAAAGCTGACATAAAAAACATACTGCTAACTGCGTCCGGCGGTCCATTCAGAGGTAAAAAAACAAGCCAGCTTAAGGATATATCCCTGGAAGCAGCTTTAAACCACCCAAAATGGAATATGGGAAGAAAAATAACCGTTGATTCTGCCACACTTATGAATAAGGGACTGGAGGTCATGGAAGCCCACTGGCTCTTCGGTGTTGACTACCACAATATTAAAGTAGTGGTGCACCCCCAAAGCATTATTCACTCCATGGTAGAATACGTGGACGGCAGCGTTATAGCCCAGCTTAGCAATCCTGACATGAGGCTGCCCATACAGTATGCCTTAAATTACCCTGAAAGAAAAGCATCTGTAATAAAAGGCCTTGATCTTTTTGAAATAAGTTCATTAACCTTTGAAAAACCAGATATGGAAACCTTCAGGTGCTTAAAGCTGGCATATGATGCAGGAAAAACAGGAGGCACTCTTCCGGCAATTTTAAACGCAGCAAATGAGGCTGCTGTAGAATTGTTCCTGAACAAGAAAATAAAATTCCTGGATATAAGCAGAATTATTGAGGAATGTATGTTAAAATTCTCTTATAAGCAGGATTTTGAAATAGAAGAGATAGTATTGCTTGATAAAACAGTAAAAGAATATATATATAAAACTTATTAATCCATTAGGAGGAAAAACATTTGTATATAATTTATGCAATTTTGGCATTCAGTATTTTAATTATCATTCATGAATTAGGACATTTTACTATGGCAAAGCTTAATAACGTTATGGTTGAGGAGTTTTCTCTTGGCATGGGGCCAAAACTGTTTGCATTCCAGGGAAAGGAAACTAAATATCTTATTAAGGCATTTCCTATAGGAGGTTATGTGAAAATGCTGGGTGATGAAGGTGCTTCAACGGATCCCAGAGCATTTAACAATAAAAGCCCTCTTAGAAAACTCAGCATAGTTATTGCGGGCCCTATTATGAACTTAATTCTTGGAGTGGTATTATTTGCAGTTATTGCAGGGTTTAAAGGGTATATGGCACCTATAATCGGGCAGCTTACTCCAAACGGTCCTGCTCAAGGCGCTGGATTGCTTCCTGGTGACAAGTTAATAAAAGTAAATAATTCAGGCATATCCACCTGGGAGGATTTTGTTACCGGTGTTTACACTTCCAACGGAACAGCCTTGAATATAACTTATTCAAGGGATAATACTCTTAAAACAGTGAAGGTGACCCCTGTTAAAGATACTCAGCTAAACCGTTATATAGTAGGGATTTATCCATCTGAAGTTCGACCTAATGCCTTGCAGGCATCCGCTTACGGTGCTAAGGAAGCCTGGTCTCTGACCAAGCAGACTGCAGGCTTCTTAAAAACATTGATTTCCGGCAAAGCTTCAATGAACGACTTTGGCGGACCTGTAACCATAATAAAATTTTCTGGTGCCGCAGCCAAGGCAGGAATTCTTACTTTAATGTCCTTTGCTGCATACATCAGCATTCAGCTGGCCATATTTAATATTATTCCATTTCCTGCCTTGGATGGAGGCTTCATATTCCTGTTTTTATTCGAAATAATTACAGGCAAAAAAGTGGATGACAATAAGGTAGGACTGATAAACTATTTTGGCTTTGCTGCACTTATGGTGCTTATGATACTGGTTACCATAAAGGATATACTATATCCTATTAACCTTTGATAAAATTGGAGATGAACTGCTTGATTAGAAAAAAAACCAAACAAATAAAAGTAGGAGCCCTGTATGTGGGAGGAGATGCGCCCATATCCGTCCAATCTATGACTAATACGGATACAAGGGACGTCGAATCCACAGTTCTGCAAATAAAATCTTTGGAAAAAGCAGGCTGTGATATAGTAAGATGTGCAGTACCGGATATGGAAGCCTCCATCGCATTGAAAAATATTATAAAGGCTATTTCCATCCCCGTAGTTGCAGATATCCATTTCGATTACAGACTTGCTCTTTCTGCTATGGATGCTGGCATTGCAGCCTTAAGGATTAATCCTGGAAATATCGGTGGTATTGAAAAGGTTAAGCTTCTTGCAGAAAGGGCTAAGCAGGGAGGTATACCTATAAGGATTGGTGTAAATTCCGGTTCACTTAAAAAGGATATTTTGGACAAATACGGAAGAGTCTGCCCGGAAGCTTTGGTGGAAAGCGCTTTGGAACATGTTAATATATTGGAAAAGGTAAGCTTTTATGATATAGCTATTTCAATAAAATCCTCAAATGTTCTTCAAATGATAGAAAGCTACAGAATGATATCTGAAAAGGTCAATTACCCGCTGCATCTGGGGGTAACTGAAGCAGGCACACCCTGGAGGGGAACCATTAAATCCAGTATTGGTATTGGTACTTTGCTCTGTGAAGGCATAGGGGATACAATCCGGGTATCCTTAACCGGCGATCCTGTAGAGGAAGTGCGTACAGGCAGGGAAATCCTTCGATCCATAGGATACATAAATGAAGGTATAGAATTTATTTCCTGCCCTACCTGCGGCAGAACAAGAATAAGCCTTATTGATATAGCTAAAGAGGTAGAGGATAAACTGGCAGACTGCAATAAGAACATAAAAGTTGCAATAATGGGCTGTGTGGTAAACGGCCCTGGAGAAGCAAGAGAAGCTGATATAGGCATTGCAGGCGGCGTGGGTGAAGGCCTTATATTTAAAAAAGGAAAGATCATTAAAAAAGTCAAGGAAGAAAATCTGGTAGAGGAACTAATAAAGGAAATAGAAAATATGTAATATCAGGCTTTTGTCTGATATTTTAATATATGGAGGAATTACAGTGGGTATAAATATTGGTGCTGTTCTTAAGAACAATACTGATTGCAGGGAAGTTTTTGCAGATAATGACCTGGAAATCCTAAGGGTTCAGTATCTAAAAAAAGCTAATAGCCTGAAATTAATAATGAAATCGAAAAATACAATAGATAAAATCAGCGAATCAAAAATACGGCGTGCTGTGAGTCAATTGCTGAATATTGATCTGGAAGTAAATTTGATTTTTTTCAAGGATATATCCGACGTAACTCTGGAGGAGATAAGCAGTAAATATTGGATCGAACTAGTAGATTATACCAGTTCCTATCTTCCAATGTGTAAAGGCTGCTTAATTACCTCAAAACGAGCAGTGGAGAAGGATACTCTTACCATAGCCTATGGAAATAAATTCATGCATACCCTTCTTAAAAATCGTAACCTTGAAGGTATATTGCGTAATACCATTAACGATCTTTTTGGCATAAAGGCTGATATAGATTTCAGGTATGATGCTGTTATAGAAGAAAAAAGCTTTAACCCTGAACCCATTCAATTTAAGCCTGCATTTGTAAAGGCTGAAATAAAGGAAAAGGAAATAGAAAAGGCTCCAGCCGTTGATGGAATAATAACCGGAAGAAAAATTGACGAGCTTCCTATGGATATTAATCTGATAACAGAACCCTTAAAGGAATGCGTAATTAGTGGAGATATTTTTCAAAGGGAAATAATAGAAACAAAAAAAGGCAAGAAAATATTTATATTTTATATAACAGACTACACAAGTTCCATCACAATTAAGCTTTTTCCAAAGCCCAAGGACCTGGATAGAATAATGGATGAAGTTAAGGAAGGTAAAAGCTTTAAAATAAGAGGAGAAGTTATAAACGATCCCTACGAGAATGAAATTGTTATGATGGCTAGAGATATAGTAAAAACAACCCGAATTGAAAGAATGGACGGTTCGGAGGAAAAGAGGGTGGAGCTGCACCTCCATACAAATATGAGTGCCATGGACGGCATAACTGGTGTTAAGGAGCTTGTTTCCACAGCCGCAAAATGGGGGCACAAGGCTTTGGCAATTACAGATCACGGGGTTGTACAAGCTTATCCAGATGCTATGGACACCGCCAAAAAGAACAATATAAAAGTAATTTACGGCATTGAAGCTTATCTGGTGGATGATGGTGCTGCTATTGTTACAGGCAGTACCAACGAAACCCTCACTGGCCCATTTGTTGTTTTTGATATTGAGACCACAGGCTTTTCCTGCAATAACGATAAAATCATTGAAATTGGCGCTGTGAAAATTGAGGATGGAAAAGTAACTGATACTTTCAGCAGATTTGTAAATCCAAAAGTTCCTATACCATACAGGATAGTGGAGCTCACAGGAATTACAGATGAAATGGTAAAGAATGCTGACAGCATAAATCAAGTTCTTGGAGAATTCATGGAATTTGCTGGTGCTGCAGTGCTGGCTGCCCACAATGCTGAATTTGATGTTTCATTTATAAAAAAGAACTGCAAAGATCTTGGCTTAGAATTTAATAATCCGGTGCTGGATACCATTCCCCTTGCAAAATTTCTGCTTCCGGAATTAAGAAGATATAAGCTCGATACCATTGCAAAGCACCTGAAAATTAATATGGGAAGCCATCATCGTGCTGTGGATGATGCCAAAACTGCTGCAGCAATAATGCTGCACTGCTTCAAGCTTCTTGAGGAACAAAATGTTAAAACCCTTAAGGAGCTCAACGAAGAATATTTAAAAAATCTTGATTATAAAAAACTTAACTACTACCATTTAATTATTTTGGCTTCAAACCAGACTGGCTTAAAAAATCTTTATAAGCTGGTATCCTTTTCTAACCTGGACTACTTTTATAAAAAGCCCAGAATGCCAAAAAGCCTGATACAGCAATATAGGGAAGGGCTTATAATTGGTTCCGCCTGTGAGGCCGGACAGGTTTACAAGGAACTGCTTTCCGGAAAAACATTAGATGAGCTCCAGGATTTGGTGAGCTTTTATGATTATCTGGAAATACAGCCTATAGCAAATAATATGTTTCTTGTAAGGAAAGGCGATGTGAAGGATCAAGATGAACTTATGGAATTAAACAGGAAAATATGCAGCCTTGGAGAAAAATATAATCTTCCGGTGGCAGCTACCTGTGACGTACACTTTTTAAATCCACGTGATGAGGTCTTCAGAAAAATCCTAATGCACGGTCAAAAATATTCTGATGCTGATGAGCAGCCACCATTGTATTTCAGGACCACGGAGGAAATGCTTAGGGAATTTCAATATCTTGGAGAGGAAAAGGCCAAAGAGGTTGTTATATACAACACAAACAAGATAGCTGATATGATTGGGGAGGTAAAGCCAATTCCTGACGAAACCTTCACTCCGAAGATAGAAGGAGCCGAAGAGGAAATTAAGGAGATGGTAATAAATAAGGTACATTCCGTTTATGGGGAAACAATTCCTGAAATAGTTGAAAAAAGAATGAACAAGGAGCTGAACTCTATAATAAATAATGGCTATGCGGTGCTTTACCTCATAGCTCAAAAGCTGGTGGCAAAGTCCTATGAGGATGGCTACCTGGTAGGTTCCAGAGGATCTGTAGGCTCATCCTTTGTGGCTACAATGTCAAATATAACCGAGGTTAATGGACTTCCGCCCCATTACGTATGTCCAAACTGCAAGAGCAGCGAATTTATTACTGATGGTTCTGTTAGCTCCGGGGCTGATCTTCCGGATAAAATCTGTCCTAATTGCGGCACAAAATTTAATAAGGATGGCCATGACATTCCCTTTGAAACCTTTTTAGGCTTTGAAGGAGATAAGGAACCAGATATAGACCTTAACTTCTCCGGAGAATACCAGGCTGTGGTACATAAATACACAGAGGTGCTGTTTGGAAAGGGTCATGTGTTTAAAGCCGGTACTATCGGTACTGTTGCTGAAAAAACCGCCTATGGCTTCGTAAAAAAATATGTTGATGAAAAAAACCTTACCATGAATAAAGCAGAAATAGATAGACTATCGAAAGGCTGTACCGGTGTAAAGAGAACTACAGGACAACATCCTGGGGGAGTTATGGTTGTGCCAAGCGACAATGAAATATTCAACTTTACTCCTATACAGCATCCGGCTGATGACAACGATTCAGATATAATCACTACTCACTTTGACTATCATTCCATCAGCGGAAGGCTGCTGAAGCTTGACATACTTGGTCATGACGACCCTACAGTGTTAAGGATGCTGCAGGATCTTACCGGTATTGACCCAAAAACTCTTCCCTTATCGGATGAAAAAGTGCTAAGTCTCTTTACCGCCCCAGATGCCCTGGGCGTCACAAGAGAAGAGCTGAATTGTGAAGTTGGTACCTATGGACTACCTGAATTTGGAACAAAGTTTGTAAGACAGATGCTTTTAGATACTCAGCCTAAGACTTTTTCAGATTTGGTTAGAATATCCGGTCTTTCTCATGGAACCGATGTATGGCTAAATAACGCTCAATATTATATTAAAGAAGGCTACACCACGCTGAGCGAATGTATTTCCACCAGGGATGATATTATGGTATATCTTATACACAAGGGGCTTCCCCCCAAAACAGCCTTTTCAATTATGGAAAAGGTTCGTAAGGGAAAAGGCTTAAGTCCTGAGCATGAAGCTATCATGCTTGAGTACAAGGTTCCGCAGTGGTATATTGAATCCTGCAAAAAGATAAAATATATGTTCCCTAAGGGGCATGCTGTGGCTTATGTAATGATGGCTGTAAGAATAGCTTATTTTAAGGTATACTATCCAAAGGAATACTATACCACCTATTTCACTGTGAGAGCAGATGATTTTGACGCTGAACTGCTTGTCCAGGGTGAAGAGGTTATTGCCAAAAAGCTGCAGGAACTTAATTCTATGGGTAATAACCTTACCCAGAAGGACAAAGGACTTATAACTACACTGGAAATTGCATATGAAATGCATAAAAGGAAGATAAAGTTCCTCAGAGTTGATTTATATAAGTCTGATGCAGTTAAGTTTTTAATTGAGGAGGACGGCATAAGACTACCCATCAATTCACTGCAGGGAGTAGGAATTAACGCTGCTAAAAGTATAGTGGAAGCCAGAGATAATGGAGAGTTCATTTCAAAGGAAGATCTCCGTATAAGGGCCAGGGTATCAAAGACTGTAGTAGAAACATTGGATAACCATCACTGCCTTGCCGGGCTGCCGGAATCCAACCAACTTTCTCTGTTCAATATGTAACTTTTTCTTGTAATTGCTAAATTTGTGTGCTAGAATTAAACTGTTAAGCAAAATGACATTTGAATCGCAGAGAGTGGGTACTACCCGCTCTTTCTATTTTTAGAGACGCAGCACCTGTTGCGTTTTTAAATTAGCAGGTGTTTTAAAGGAGGTACAATATGCTGGATAAAGTAAAAAAAATTATTGAGCCTGTAATTTCTGAAATGAACTATGAGCTGTATTACCTTGAATACGTTAAGGAAGACGGAGAATACTATCTAAGAATATATATTGACTCGGATAATGGAATTTCACTGGATGACTGTGAAAAGGTAAGCAGAAGGATCAGTGAGGAAATGGATAAATCAGATCCCATTCCGGATGCTTATTATCTGGAGGTATCATCACCAGGTATCGAAAGAGGTCTTTATACTGATAAGCACCTGAATAAATATATAGGTTCTGAAATTGTAATAAAGCTATCAGAGCCATTACAAGGGAAAAAAAGCCTTCAGGGAAAGCTTTTGGAATTTGATGACGAAAGCATTACTGCATCTATTAAGGATGAAAGTGTTAAAATTCCTAGAGATATAATAAAAAGCATAAATTTGTGGGTTAAGTATTAAATATTATTTTGGTAATAAATTAAGGAGGTTATTATTAAAATGAACCAGGATTTTATTTTGGCATTGAAGGAAATCGTTAAGGAAAAAGGAATAAGCGAAGAGCTGTTATTTAATACTATTGAAGACGCATTGGTTGCTGCCTATAAAAAGAACTATGCAAACCAGGGTGGCAATAACCAGAATGTTAAGGTAACAATGAACAGAGAAAATGGAGAGATCCATGTCTATTCTCAAAAAACAGTAGTTGAAAATGTAGAGGATGAAGTTAATCAGATAACGCTGGAAGAAGCCAGAGAAGTTGATCCTTCTTACGGAATAGAAGATGTAGTAAATATAGAGGTTACCCCAAGACAATTCGGCAGGGTAGCTGCCCAGGCTGCAAAACAGGTGGTTATCCAAAGGATAAAGGAAGAGGAAAGAAGAATTGTGTACTCAGACTTTGCTGAAAAGGAGGATGACCTGATTACCGGCTATGTTATAAGAAAGGATAAGAATAACGTACTTATCGACCTTGGAAAAACTGAGGCAATACTTGGTCCTAATGAACAAATGCCTGGTGAAAAATATAATTTCAATGACAGGCTGAAATTGTATATTGTAGAAGTTAAAAATACAAACAAGGGAGCCCAGATAGTTATATCAAGAACACATCCGGGACTTGTAAAAAGACTGTTTGAGCTTGAAGTACCAGAAATATTCAGCGGAGTTGTAGAAATTAAGTCCATTGCAAGAGAAGCCGGCTCCAGAACAAAAATTGCAGTACATTCCAATGATGAAAACGTGGACCCAATGGGTGCCTGTGTAGGGCCTAAGGGTGTAAGGGTTCAAAATATAGTAAAAGAACTAAAAAATGAAAAAATTGATATAATAAAATGGAGCAAACTGCCTGATGTCTATATTGCCAATGCATTAAGTCCTGCAAAGGTACTTGATGTAACTCTTGATGAAGAAAACAAGTTTGCGCAGATAGTTGTGGATGATAATCAGCTTTCACTGGCTATAGGAAAAGAAGGTCAGAATGTAAGGCTGGCAGCTAAGCTTACCGGCTGGAAAATTGATATAAAGAGCAAGTCCCAGGCTGAAGAATTGCCAAAGGCAGAAGCAGTGGAAAACACAGATATACTGGATATTTCTGAGGAAATAGAATAACTAATTTAGGTGGTGTTGTCATGAAGGTTAAAAAAGTGCCACAAAGAATGTGTACCGGATGTATGGAAATGAAACCCAAGAAAGAACTTATAAGGGTCGTAAAAAACAAGGAAGGCGAAATCTCTGTTGACCTGGTAGGAAAAAAGCCAGGAAGAGGAGCTTATATATGCAGAAATGAGGAATGCTTTGAAAAAGCATTTAAAACAAAAAGGCTGGAGAAAAATCTGGAGAGCAAAATAAGCGAGGAGCTTTACCAGACACTGAAGGAAGAAATAAAAAATGAATAGTTTCTTTCAGTTTTTAGGAATTGCCAGAAAGGCTGGCAAGGTTATTGCAGGCTACAACAAATGTGAAGAAGCTGCCATGAAGCGGAAGCTTTACCTTATAGTAATATCTAAGGAAGTATCGGAAAATACAAAAAGTAAATTTACCGGCTACAGTTTAAAATATAATATTCCTTTGATATCTGAATGTTCAAAGGAAGAAATGGGCAGCATCCTTGGAATGTCTGAAATTAACCTGATTGGCATATCTGACAAAAAAATTGCTGATCAATTGATGAAACTTTGGCAGGAAAATGAATAATTGAGTTTCGGGGGTGAATGTATGTCAAAAATCAGAGTATATGAATTGGCTAAAGAACTGGAAATAAGCAGCAAGGATTTAATTTCCATTCTAATGGAGGAATTTAGCATAGAAGTAAAAAATCACATGAGTGTAATTGATGAAGAGGATGCTGAACTAATAAAGGAACTTTTCCTTGAGAAGGATAAAGCACCCGTTGCATCTGCTGCATCTGAAGAAGAAAATATAATTGATAAATATGAAGAACTGGCGGAAACAAAAGAGGTTGTAAAGAAAAAGAAGAATAAACATAAGGGAAATGAGAAAGCAGAGTCCAATGTAGCCCTGCAAGGGCAGGAAAAGAAAATGGATGAACTGGAGATTGAGGATACAATCACAGTAAAGGAGCTGTCTGAAAGGCTTGGAAAAACTTCAACTGAAGTAATAAAGCAGCTTATCTTTATGGGAGTTATGGCCGCAATTAACCAGGAGATAGATTTCAATACAGCTGAAAAGCTTTGTGAAAAATTCAACATCAAGGCTGTAAGAAAGATCGTTGATATTGATGCCGAAGCTGTTGAAACAGAAGATGAAGAGGATACCAGTGACAATTACGAAAAAAGGCCGCCTGTAGTTACTGTTATGGGTCATGTTGACCACGGCAAAACCTCCTTACTGGATGCTATAAGAAAATCTAAGGTTACCTCCACAGAAGCAGGTGGAATAACTCAGCATATTGGAGCGTACACCGTAACTATTAACGGTGAAAAAATAACCTTCCTGGATACTCCGGGACATGAAGCCTTTACATCCATGAGAGCAAGAGGAGCACAGATAACAGATATTGTTATACTGGTTGTTGCCGCTGATGACGGTATAATGCCTCAGACTGAAGAGGCTATAAACCACTGCAAGGCTGCAAATGTTCCAATAGTGGTTGCAATAAACAAAATGGATAGACCTGGAGCCAATCCTGATAGAGTTAAACAGCAGCTTACTGAATACGGATTAGTATCAGAAGACTGGGGCGGGGATATCATATGCGTTCCTGTTTCAGCTCACACTAAGGAAGGTATAGACAATCTTCTTGAAATGGTGCTTCTCACTGCTGAAATGATGGAGCTGAAAGCAAATCCAAGAAGAAATGCAAAGGGTACTGTAGTAGAAGCAAAGCTTGACAAAGGCAGAGGCCCTGTAGCCACATTGCTTGTACAAAATGGTACATTAAATGTTGGAGACTCAATAATTGTTGGTTCCACCTATGGAAGAATCAGAGCCATGTTTGATGATAAGGGAAAGAAAATCAGGACTGCAGGACCATCAATTCCTGTGGAGATACTTGGATTATCAGAAGTACCGTCAGCTGGTGACAGGTTCCATGAGGTTAAAAATGAAAAAACTGCCAGAGATATGGCCGATAAGAGAAAACAGAAGGAAAGAGCAGATAATTTCCAAACCACACATAAAGTTTCACTGGAAGACCTTTATAATCAGATAAAAGAAGGAAAAGTCAAAGAATTGAGCATAATAATTAAGGCTGATGTACAGGGTTCCATTGAAGCATTAAAGCAGTCCCTTCAGAAGCTGTCCAACGATGAAATAAAGGTAAGGGTTATCCATGGCGCAGTTGGTGCTATCACTGAAACGGATGTTACTCTGGCCACAGCTTCAAATGCAATAATAATAGGCTTTAATGTAAGGCCTGACAACAATGCAGTAGCACTGGCTGAAAAGGAAGCTGTTGATATAAAAACCTACAGGGTAATATATAATGCTATAGACGATATAAAAGCTGCCATGGTAGGTATGCTTGAGCCTGATTATAAGGAAGTTGTTCTTGGTAAGGCAGAGATCAGGCAGACCTATAAAATATCTAATGTGGGTACAATAGCAGGCTGCTACGTGCTGGATGGAAAGCTTACAAGAAACTGTAAAATCAGGATAATAAGAGACGGTATAGTAATATTTGAATCCGAGCTTGCATCCCTTAAGAGATTCAAGGATGATGCAAAAGAAGTAGCTGCGGGCTATGAATGCGGCTTAAGCATAGAAAAGTTTAATGACATAAAAGAGGGAGACATAGTGGAAGCCTTCATTATTGAAGAGGTTAAAAAGAAGGAACTATAATACAAATGTAAATAATCGGGGTGATTTTAATGTCTAATTATAGAAGTGGTAGAATAAATGAAGAAATGAAAAGAGAAATCAGCGATATTATCCAGAATGATATACGAGACCCTAGAATTACTGCCATGGTTAGTGTTACAAATGTTGATGTTACAAAGGATTTAAAATATGCAAAAGTATATGTAAGCATTTTTGGAAATGAAGAAGAAAAAAATAATACTTTGGCAGCCTTAAAGAGTTCCGCTGGTTTCATAAGACGTGAAATTGGCCACAGAATCAATTTGAGGTTTACCCCTGAAATACTGATCCAGGAGGACAACAGTATAGAAAAGGGTATGCATATAGATGAGCTTTTGCATAAGATAAAGGAGCAGAAACATGATAATGAATAAAATCCTGGATAAAATCAGCAGCTGCAATGAAATTGCCATATCCTATCATGTTTCACCTGACGGTGATTCTATTGGCAGCGCTTTGGCATTGCGTGAAGCTCTGATGACTCTTGGAAAAAAGGCATATATAATGTCAAAGGAAACAGTGCCTGATAATCTCCAGTTTCTACCTGAAAGCAGCACTATAACCGGCAGCACCTTTAAAGTGCTGCCTTCAACTGATTTGGTGATTATATTGGACTGTGGCGATTTTAAGAGAATCAACGCCGACCTTGACCTTGAAAATAAAAACTATATGCTAGCAAATATAGACCATCATTTGTCTAATGAATTCTATGGAGATTTTAATTACGTGGATGCAGGTTTTTCAGCCACTGGGGAAATCGTATACCAGATGCTTAAGCTTATGGAGGTTTCCATCAGCAAAAGCATGGCAGCATGTTTATATACCTCCATCATAACAGATACAGGCTCCTTCAGGTATTCAAGCACATCCCAGGTTACTCATGCAATTGCTGGAGAGCTTATAAATACCGGTATGGATTTCAGCCGTATACATAGAAAGGTATTCGATGACAAACCTTTCTCCAAGGTTAAATTTGTAGGCAGAGCCATTGAGAAAATGGAGCTAATTCATGACAAAGTATGCGTAATTAAGCTTACCGACAAGGATTTCCTGGATTTCAACCTGGATCCGTCCATAAATACTTCCGATATCATAGCTCTTGGTCTGGAGGTAAACACAGCTGAAGTTGCAGTTTTGTTCAAGGAGGCACAAGGCTTTGTTAAGGTCAGCCTCAGATCAAAGTCCGATATTGATGTTAGAAAAGTAGCTGAAAAATTTGGGGGCGGTGGTCATACAAAGGCTTCAGGCCTGACTATCAGCAACACTGGCCTAGAGGAAGCAGTTGAATTAGTATTAAATGAAATTGAAAAAGAGTTGATCTGATGAATGGAATATTAAATATAAATAAACCTGCAGGCATTACATCCTTTGATGCGGTAAGGATAATTAAAAGAACTGCAAAAACAAAAAAGGTTGGCCACACAGGAACACTGGACCCGGAAGCATCAGGAGTTCTTCCTGTATGTATCGGAAAGGCTACTAAATTTGTAGATTATTTAATGAAGGAAGAGAAAGTTTACAGAGTCCATCTTAAGCTTGGAATCGAAACAGATACCTATGATAGAGAAGGGAAAGTGCTATTTACAAAAGATGTGGATTTGAGCAATGAAACCGTTGAAAATACCATTAGGAGCTTTATTGGAAAAATCCAGCAGATACCTCCTATGTATTCAGCACTTAAAGTTGACGGCAAAAGGCTCTATACCCTTGCCAGGCAGGGCATAACAATAGAAAGGGAACCAAGGGAAATAGAAATTTTCAGTATCGATAATTTGAAAATTGAACTTCCTGATGTTTTTTTCGATGTTAAGTGCTCCAAGGGAACCTATATAAGAAGTCTGTGCCATGATATAGGCGAAGTTTTAGGCTGCGGAGGCTCCATGTGGGAGCTGACCAGAATAAGCTCAGGATTCTTTAATATTGAAAATTCAGTTAAGCTTGAAGAGCTTGATGAAAATAATATAGATAAATTCATTATTCCTGTGGACAAAGCTTTGTGGAACTACCCGGCCCTAAATCTTGAACAAAAGTTTGAAAGCCTGCTTTTAAACGGTGTTTCCTTAAAGGACCAGAAAGTTACAACAGGACTTGAAAAATATGTTTTGTATAAGGTTTACATAAATGGTGAAAGCTTTATAGGACTTGGTGAAGCGGGGGATAATGGTTTTAAACTTGTGAAACAGTTTATTGAGGAGTAAATACTATGGTAGTTATTGAGGATAATCTTAAACAGAAATTTAAAAGCAGAACAATAATAGCCCTGGGTGGATTTGACGGCATTCACCTTGGACATAGAGCTCTAATAGACAAAACCATAAGCGCTGCCAAAAAGCACAAGTGCAAAAGCATGGTTTTCACTTTTAAAAATCATCCTTTGAATATAATAAACAAAGATCTTGCCCCTAAGCTGCTTATGGGCAATCCAGACAAACTTAAGCTTTTTCAGCAGTATGGACTAGATATTGTAAATATGGTGAATTTTGACCAGGAATTCATGAAGCTATCCCCTGAGGAATATATAGAAGGACTGGTTTCTCTCTATAATGCTGCAGGGCTTGTAGTAGGCTTCAATCACAGGTTCGGATATAAGAACCTTGGAGATACAGAGCTTTTAAAGCACTTGAGTAAAGTACATGGTTTTGATCTCTATATAGTGTCTCCTGTTAAATATAAGGGCGAAGTAGTAAGCAGTTCTAAAATCAGAAATCTTATATCGGAAGATGGCGATATTGAAAAAGCCAATAAAATGCTTACAAGACCCTATGTTTTAGAGGGTACCGTAATCCGAGGAAAGCAGCTTGGAAGAAAGCTGGGATTCCCAACAATAAATTTAAATTACAGCAACTCCATGGTGCTGCCAAGGGGAGGAGTATACTTTACCCTGGTAGAGCATGATGGACAGACATTTAAGGGTATAACAAACATTGGTTATAATCCTACAGTGGAGGATTTGAAGCTAAGTGTTGAAACCCACATCGTAAATTTTAATAAAGAACTGTATGATGAAACAATACGCATAAACTTTATTAAACGTATTAGGGATGAAAAAAAATTCAACTCCCTGACAGAATTGTCAGAACAGCTTAAAAAGGATAAAATTTATGCACTTAAACAAAAAATTGAATAAAATATATTTGATATTTAAATACTTATTTGGTATAATATCTTCTATGAGCCTTATTCTAAGAATACCGATTTGCCGACGGCTTTCTTGGGATAGGAGTGATTTACAATTGGAGGTGTATGTTAATGGATAAGGCAAGAAAAGATGAATTAATGAAAAAGCATGCAAGACACGAAGGTGACACTGGTTCACCAGAAGTTCAGATTGCATTGCTTACTGAAAGGATCAATCACTTAAACGACCATTTAAAAATGCATAAAAAGGATTTCCATTCAAGAAGAGGTCTTTTAATGATGGTTGGTAAGAGAAGAGGCCTTTTAAACTACTTAATGAAAACTGATATTGAAAGATATCGTAATATCATTGCAGAACTTGGTCTTAGAAAGTAATTCAGAGCGGCTAATAACCGCTCTATTTTTAAATTGCAAGTAATTTAAATTATTTTAATAAACTAGTATAATATTTATAATAAAGATTGATAATAAATTTGTTGAGTATATAAAAGGAGGAAAAGTATGAGTAACATACTGGAAACAACTATTGCCGGAAGACCCTTAAGAGTTGATATCGGCAAAATAGGAAAGCTATCTAACTGTGCCTTACTGGTAAGCTATGGCGAAACAGTGGTAATGGTAAATGCCAATGCTTCTGAAAAGCCAAGGGAAGGGATAGATTTTTTCCCTTTAAGCATAGAATATGAAGAAAAATTGTATTCCGTGGGTAAAATCCCAGGAGGATTCATAAAGAAAGAAGGAAGACCTTCTGAAAAAGCAATATTAAGCGGAAGGGCTATAGACAGGCCATTAAGGCCACTTTTTCCAAAAGGATATAGGAATGACGTGCAGGTGGTTACCACTGTACTTTCAGTTGAGCAGGACAATGCTCCTGATATTCTTGCAATAAATGCTGCATCATTGGCATTGTGCCTTTCAAGCATACCTTTTGACATTCCTTTAGCAGCTGTATCTGTAGGGTTGGTAGATGGAAATTTTATTGTAAACCCAAAGGAAAAGGAAAGGGAAGCAAGTACCTTAAACCTTACTGTATGTGCCACTAAAGACAGAGTAATGATGGTGGAAGCAGGTGGGCAGGAAATACCTGAAGATATAATGTATGAAGGTATACTTTTTGGTTTTGAGGAATGTAAAAAAATTGTTGCATTCCAGGAAGAAGCTATGGCTAAATTCGGAAAAGAAAAAATGGTTCCAGTGCTTTATAAGGTTGATGAAGCTCTGGAAAGTGATATTAAGAACTTTGCCTTTGAAATGCTTAAAGAAGCAATGTATATAACCGACAGGGAAGTAAGAAATGCTGCTGTTGCAGAAATTTCTTCAAAAGTTAAAGAAGAGTTTGGAGAAAAGTATGCAGATAAAACTGCAGATATAGCTGATGTAATGTACAACATGCAGAAAAAAATTGTAAGAAACATGCTGCTTAATGAGCATAGAAGACCAGACGGAAGAAGATTTGATGAAATCAGGCCAATAAGCTGCGAGGTTTCAATACTTCCAAGAACCCATGGTACAGGATTGTTTACAAGAGGACTTACTCAGGTAATGACTGTGGCTACTTTAGGTGCTTTAGGAGATGTACAGATACTGGATGGCCTTGGTGTGGAAGAATTTAAAAGATATATGCACCACTATAATTTCCCTGGTTACAGCACAGGTGAAGTAAAACCTTTAAGAGGACCAGGAAGAAGAGAAATAGGTCATGGCGCACTAGCTGAAAAAGCATTGGAACCACTTATTCCTTCTGAGGAAGAATTCCCATACACTATAAGACTAGTATCTGAAGTATTGAGTTCAAACGGATCTACCTCCCAGGCAAGTGTCTGCGGAAGTACTCTGGCACTGCTGGATGCAGGCGTTCCAATAAAAAGGCCTGCTGCAGGAATAGCTATGGGACTTATCACCAGTGACGACCTTGAAAGAGAAGAAGTTATCACAGATATTCAAGGAATTGAGGACTTCTTTGGTGATATGGACTTTAAAGTTGCAGGAACAGAAGTAGGTATTACTGCAATACAATTTGACACAAAAATCCACGGGCTCTCAAATGCCTGCATAAAAAAAGCATTAGAGGATGCCAGAACAGCAAGATTATTCATTATAAGAAAAATAAATGAATGTATTCCTGCTGCAAGACCTGATATTTCAAAATATGCTCCAAAGGCATATACTATGACCATTGACCCAGATAAAATAAGAGATGTTATAGGACCTGGCGGTAAGGTTATTAATAAGATAATAGCTGAAACAGGCGTTAAAATAGACATAAAAGATGATGGAAAGATATTCATAATGTCAGATGACAGCCTTGGTGCAAAAAGAGCACTGAAGATAATAGACGATTTAACACGTGAAGTTAAGGCAGGAGAAATTTACCTTGGTAAAGTAACTAAAATAACCACTTTTGGAGCCTTCGTTGAAATTCTTCCTGGAAAAGAGGGGTTAGTACATATCTCCAAGCTTGATTTTGCAAGAGTAAATAAAGTTGAAGATATAGTTTCCGTTGGAGATGAAATCCTGGTTAAGGTTACTGAAATTGATAACCAGGGAAGAATTAACCTTTCAAGGAAGGATGCCTTAAAGGATTCAGAGGAAAAAGAAGCAAAAGAGGAAAAAGAAGAACAGTAAAAATAGAAGGGCATTTTTGCCTTTTTATTTTTCTATTATAATAAACTTGAGGTGCTTATGTATAAAATATTTAAACTGGATAATGGACTTAGAGTTGTTTATGAGAAAATCGATTATGTTAATTCAATTAGTGTAGGATTATGGGTAGAAAACGGCTCTAGAAATGAAGATGAATCCAATAACGGCATTTCACATTTCATTGAGCATATGTTGTTTAAAGGCACCAGCAGAAGGACTGCCCTTGATATTGTAGAAGCCATAGAAGATGTTGGTGGTCAGATTAATGCATTTACAGGAAAGGAAGCAACCTGTTTTTACATAAAAGCCCTGGATTCATATATGGAGCTTTCATTGGACATATTATCTGACATGCTCTTTAACAGCAATTTTTCCACTGAAGATATTGAAAAAGAAAAGGGAGTAGTAATTGAAGAAATAAATATGAGTGAAGATTCTCCAGAGGATGTTCTAGCTGACCTTCACAGCAAGGCGATCTGGGGGCAGGATTCCATCTCACTTCCCATACTTGGAACCGAGACAACTGTAAACTCCTTCAATAGGGCTCAGATAATAAAATACGTTTGCTCCCGGTATATTCCTGAGAATTCTGTAATATCCATTGCCGGAAAACTTGATGAAGCATCAGTTGAAAAGCTGGTATATAAATATTTTGGCAGCTGGAAGAGCACAAATAAAAAGCTTACCTGTTATTCAGCTCCAAAGCAGCTAAAGGAGCATCTTTACAAAAGAAAAAATATTGAACAGCTTCATATAAGCCTTGGCATACCTGGAATTCAAACCGGTGATGAAGATCTTTATACCCTTCTGCTTTTAAGTAATGTTTTTGGAGGTGGGGCTTCCTCCTTGCTTTTCCAGAAAATCAGAGAAGAAAAGGGTATGTGCTATTCCATTTATTCATATATTGCAGCTTTTAACAACACAGGAGTAGTATCAATATACACAAGCTTGAATCCCAGATACGCAGAGCAGGTTGTACTGCATATCAAGGATGAAATCAATAAATTTATTGATCACGGTATTTCAGATAATAAGCTTCTAAAGGCAAAGGAACAGTTAAAGGGAAGTTATATACTAGGTTTAGAAAGCACCAGCAGCAGAATGTTCAATAATGGCAAGTCAGTGCTTTTATTAAACAGGATTAATACTCCAGAGGATATTATAAGAAAAATTGACAACATTGATCAAAATAGAATAACCAATGTATTCAATAAAACCTTTACCCATGGTATACAGAATTCAGCTTATGTTGGTGACAGTGCTAATATAGACAGGTTCAGGGAGATTATCCAAAAGGATTTGTAATAAAAAAATTTTTCAAGTCATATTTATAATAAGTAAGTATCTGAGATATTTACTTATTATTTTTTATTTGGAGGTATTTATGAAGGATAATATAAAATACTATAATGATTTGGAAAAGTATGAGATAATTAATATAAATGACGGGGAAAAGTTTAATTGTTTAGGAAATAATGATATAATCATCGATGAGAATGGAAATTTGAAGCTGCTGGTGCTATGCGATCCAAAGGCCAGACTTGGCTTATTCTCCAAATCTGAATTTATTGAAGTTCCATGGGATTGTGTAAAAAAAATAGGCTCAAAAACAATAATTATAGATGCGGAAGAAGGCAGTTTAAACAGAATAAAATAGATTATTGGGAGGTATAGTATGAAAATATTAGTGCAAAAATTCGGAGGAACCTCTGTTTCCACATCAGAAACCAGGGCTATGGCAGTAGATAAAATATTAACCGCCAGGACTGCGGGTTACTCAGTTGTTGTAGTAGTTTCTGCAATGGGAAGAAAAGGACAACCCTATGCTACTGATACTCTCTTATCCTTGATTAGCAAGGATTTTAAAAATACAAATCCAATGGCAGTAGACCTGCTTATGAGCTGCGGTGAAATAATAAGCACTGTAAAAATGTGTGATGAACTTAAGGAGCAGAATATCTCCGCAGTACCTTTAACCGGAGGTCAGGCAGGAATAATAACCGATAATAATTATAATAATGCTTCTATCATTAAATTGAAGCCAGACAGGATATTAAGCCTCCTGAAGGAAAATAAAATACCTGTAATTGCAGGCTTTCAGGGTATCAGCGAAAGCGGTTTTGTAACTACTTTAGGCAGGGGTGGAAGTGATGTTACTGCTGCACTGCTAGGCGCCGCCTTGAATGCAGAAGGTGTTGAGATATATACTGATGTGGATGGTATCATGACTGCAGATCCAAGAATTGTTTCAGAAGCATCCCTTATAGAGGAAATAAGCTACAATGAAGTATTCCAGTTTGCAGACCAGGGTGCCAAGGTAATACATCCAAGGGCAGTTGAAATTGCTATGAAAGCTAATATACCCCTAATAATCAAAAATACCTTGAGCGACTGCAAAGGCACAATAATAAACAGCTTTGGCACCCATGACCCTGAGGATTTAATTATAGGAATAACCCACCTTAATGACCGTGTGCAGGTTAAAATAGGTGCCTTGGAAAACAAGGATAATCCAAATTATAAAAATCTTCTGGATGAAATTGCAGAAAACAAAATAAGTATCGATTTAATAAATATTTTCCCTATGGAAAAAGTATTTACCATAGACCAAAAGGATGTAGGACTTTTTGATGATGTAATGAAAAAGCTCAATATGAAATATTCAAAAATTGAGAATTGCAGCAAGATATCCGTTATAGGCAGCAGAATGAGAGGAATTCCAGGCGTAATGGCAAAAATAATGCACTCTCTGGATTCGAACCACATTGAGGTGCTTCAGACTGCAGACTCACATACTACCATATGGTGTCTGGTGCTTAGCAGCGATGCAGAAAAAGCAATACTTGCACTTCACAGGGAATTTAGTCTTGAAAATTAAAATGTAATATGAATAGCTTCTTCTTTTATTACACAAAATATCATTGTATTAGGAGGGGAAGCTATGGATGAAAATGTAAATAAGGAATTAAACAATGTAAAGGAACTGGGCGTAAGCAATTTCCCAAGCCGGGACAGGATTCAGATTCTGCCTATTATAGGTCAGATAGAAGGCCATGTGATTTCATCACCTCAAAATAAAACTACAAAGTATGAACATGTTATCCCTCAGCTGGTAACTATAGAAACAGATGAAAAGGTTGAAGGTGTACTTGTAATACTTAATACTGTGGGAGGAGATGTTGAAGCAGGACTTGCCATAGCAGAAATGCTGAGAAGTTTAAGCAAGCCAACTGTATCGCTGGTTATAGGCGGCGGGCATTCAATAGGAGTTCCCTTGGCAACAGCTGCCGACTACTCTTTTATTTCTCCAACTGCCACTATGATAATTCATCCAATCAGAATGAATGGCCTTGTTATAGGTGTGCCCCAAACCTTTGAATATTTTTCGAAAATGCAGGAGCGGATTACTGAATTCATATTGAGAACCTCGAGAATTGACAGACAAAGCCTTCAAAAAATGATGGCACAAACTGACGAGTTATTAAATGACATGGGAACAATTTTAATTGGAAAGCAGGCAGTGGACTGTGGTTTAATCGACAAGGTGGGCGGCATTTCAAATGCTATTAAAAAACTTAATGAAATGATTGATTCTCCATAGGACTTCCTATGGATTTTGTTTAAAAACTAAAGGAAATTTTGAAAATACGTAGAATATAAAATCTAGAGGTGATTGCTTAATGGCTAAAAAAGCTCAGAATAACCAGCTGAAGGGCGAGATTAAGGGTATTGTACTAATTACCTTGGGTCTGCTTATTTTAATAAGTGTTTTCTCTTCCTCCTCTTCAGGTATCCTTGGAAAATTCATCAAAAAGCTTCTAATTGCAGTTATGGGTCTTGGAGCTTATGTTTTTCCAATTTTATTCATATTTATTGGCACATGTTATATTATGAGAAAAAACAAATTTTATTTCAGTAAAAAATTTTATGGAATTGTATTATTTATATTAAATACACTGTTCCTTGTACAAATGCTTCAAATGGGTACATACTATGCTGACGACAGTATTAAAACTGGTGTATCCATGCTTTATGAAGCCCAAAATGTGTTTCACGGAGGTATAATTAGTTTTATAATTGATGTACCCCTTTACAAGCTCCTTGGAGTTATAGGAAGCTATATACTTTTTACAGGTTTCTATTTTATTTCCTTTATCCTAATATTTAAAATCACACTTTATGATATTATGCTTTTCTTCAAGTCAAGGTTTGTAAGGGAGCCAAAACAGATAAAGGCTCAGAATCCTCCCGAAATCCAGCTCACAGGCGAAGGTGAAAAAGAAAGCTATGTAAAGGGAATAAACCAAAGGATAAAAATAATGAATTTTATGAAGTCAAATGAAGCACCTGCAGAGATTACTGAAGAAGCTTCAATGGACAACGCTATCAATGAAGAACTGGATAACGAAATTAAGAAGAACAGTGTTAAACCTGATACTGTATATAATTTTCCTGCAGTTGATCTGCTGAAACAAAATACTCAGTCACAGCTAAATAAGGAAGATAAGAAGGAGCTTCTTAATAATGCGGGCAAACTGGAGGAAACACTGTCAAGCTTTGGTGTTGATGCTAAGGTAATTCAGGTAAGCAAAGGACCTTCTGTAACCAGATTTGAACTTCAGCCAAGCCCTGGTGTAAAGGTAAGCAAAATAGTTAATCTATCTGATGATATTGCATTAGCTCTTGCTGCTTCCGGAGTGAGGATAGAAGCACCAATTCCCGGAAAATCAGCCATAGGCATTGAAGTTCCAAATAGTGAATTGTCAGCTGTTTTTTTAAGAGAGGTTATAGAATCAGAGGAATTTGTAAACTCTAATAAAAATCTTGCTTTCTGTCTCGGCAAGGATATTGGAGGAAACTGTGTGGCATCAGACCTTTCCAAAATGCCTCATCTCCTTATTGCAGGAGCTACAGGCTCTGGAAAAAGTGTATGTATAAACACCCTTATTATAAGCCTTCTATACAAGTATTCACCTGACAGGGTAAGACTTCTTATGATAGACCCTAAGGTGGTAGAACTGAATGTGTATAATGGTATACCGCATCTGCTCATACCGGTAGTTACAGATCCTAAAAAGGCTGCTGGAGCTCTAAACTGGGCTGTAAATGAAATGACAAGAAGATACAAGCTGTTTGCAGACAACGGGGTAAGAAATATTGAAGGCTATAATGAACTTTTTGAAGCAGGAAAAATTGAAGACAAGCTACCCTTCATAGTAATAATTATAGATGAGCTGGCAGATCTGATGATGGTTTGTCCAAACGACATAGAAGATTACATAGGGCGTTTGGCCCAAATGGCCAGAGCAGCTGGCATGCATCTTGTTATAGCCACTCAGAGGCCATCTGTAGACGTTATAACCGGTGTCATCAAGGCAAATATACCTTCCAGAATTTCCTTCTCTGTATCAAGCCAGATTGACTCTAGAACCATTCTTGACATGGCTGGTGCAGAAAAGCTTCTTGGAAAAGGAGATATGCTGTTTTATCCTGTAGGTGAAGGTAAGCCTATAAGAATCCAGGGAGCCTTTATATCTGAAAATGAAGTGGAAAGGGTTGTGGATTTCATTAAAAGCCAAATGGGTGACCCTGTATATAAGGAAGAGCTTATTGACCACCTGGATAAAGTGAATTCAAACGAGGAAGGTGACGAAGACGAGCTTCTTGAGGAAGCTATCCGCATTGTGGTAGACGCAGGTCAGGCTTCCACCTCTCTTTTGCAAAGAAGACTTAGAATAGGCTACAACAGAGCTGCCAGGATAATTGAGCAGCTGGAGGATAAAAATATAATATCTGGGAAAGATGGTTCAAAGCCCAGGCAGGTACTGGTGGACAGAGATGAATATTAACAAATTTTTTCTTGTAAAATAAGTTAAACAGCTATAAAATATTTAGTAGGTTATTTTAACATACAGGAGGAAATAAATTTGTCTAAAATAAAAGTTGGGCTTGTGAGTTTAGGCTGTGACAAAAACAGGATAGATTCAGAAATAATATTAAACAAAATAGCAGCTGATGGCAATTTTGAAATTGTAAGCAATCCAGAGGCTGCAGAGGTAATCATAGTAAATACCTGTGGTTTTATAGAATCCTCAAAAGAAGAGTCAATAAATACAATACTGGAAATGAATGAATACAGGGAGAATAACTGCAAGCTTCTGGTTGTAACCGGGTGTCTTACACAAAGATACGGCCAGGAGCTTAAGGAGCTTATTCCTGAAATTGACATAATGCTTGGAGTAAATGACTATGAACAGCTAAACCGTAACATATTGAAGCATTTGAAGGGTGAGGTCTTTGAAGAGGATCTTTGCAATTTCAGTGATTCAAATATTAATGAAGGCGGAAGAATACTCACCACCCCTTCCTACTATGCATATATAAGAATAGCAGAGGGCTGTAATAATTTCTGTACCTACTGCATAATTCCTCAGATCAGGGGAAAATACAGGAGCAGAAGCTTTGAAAACATCATAAAGGAAGCTGAGGACCTTGCAAAAAGCGGCTGCCGTGAGCTGATAATTGTTGCTCAGGACACTACTATGTATGGTATTGATTTATACGGCAGGAAAAAGCTCCATGAGCTGGTTAGGGAATTATCAAAAATTCAGGGTATTCAGTGGATTAGAATCATGTATTGCTATCCTGAAGAAATATACGATGAATTAATTGACGAGATTGCCCTTAACAGTAAAATTTGCAAGTACCTGGATATCCCTATTCAACATATCAGCAATAATATTTTAAAGCTTATGGGAAGACGTACTGACAAGGAAATGATAATAAATACAATTAGCAAGCTGAGGTCAAAGGTTAGGGGCCTCATACTCAGAACATCCCTTATTGTCGGCTTTCCTGGTGAGACTGAGGAAGATTTTAATGAGCTTAAGGAATTTGTATCTGAAATTAAGTTTGATAATTTGGGAGTTTTTAAGTACTCCAGAGAAGAAGATACTCCAGCTGCAATTATGAAAAACCAGATTGAAGAGGATGTGAAGGAAATTAGGCATAACGAAATAATGATGCTGCAGCAGCAAATTTCCATGGATAAAAACAATGCAAAAATAGGCAATATCTATGATGTCATCGTGGAAGGATATAAAAAACGAAAATGGTTTGGAAGAAGCTATGAGATGTGTCCGGATATTGACGGATTGGTATATTTTAATTCCAAGGACAATCTGGAAATTGGAAGCATTGTAAAGGTGAAAATATCTGATAGCCTGGAATATGATTTATTGGGAGATGTATATTATGAATCTTGCTAACAAACTGACCCTGATCAGAATACTTCTTGTGCCGTTTTTTCTAATTTTTATAACAGTTAGAATACCTTACGGCAGACAGATTGCACTGCTTATTTTTATAATAGCTTCTTTAACAGATAAACTGGATGGCTATATAGCAAGAAGCAGAAACCAGATTACCAGGTTCGGAAAGTTTATGGATCCACTGGCAGATAAGCTTTTAGTTACTGCTGCTTTGGTTTCATTAGTGGAGTTCCATATAGTTCCAGGCTGGGTGGCTATGATAATAATTGCCAGAGAGTTTGCAGTAACAGGATTAAGATCAATTGCTGCTGCAGAGGGAATAGTTATTGCAGCAAGTAAATGGGGGAAGGCAAAAACTGTAACTCAGATTGTTGCAATAATACTTGCTTTAATCAATTTGAATTATAACCACGTTTCCCTGGGTGCATTAAAGAATATAATACATTATCCCCACAGGTTTTTAAATATCACCACTGATTGCGCCATGGCTATAGCTGTAATAGTAACTTTAATTTCAGGATTGGATTATTTCCTGAAAAACAAGAAGATACTTAAGACAGATATATAATGATTAATATAAAATACTTTTGTCCATAATTAAAATAAGGTTCCTTTGCAGGAACTTTTATTTATACTGTTGACCTTACTAATTATATAATATATAATTAAACAAGAACATACGTTCGGTGAAAGGAAGTGACCCTTTTGGGAAGCAATATCAACAATGACAAATTAAAGGCAATCGAAGCTGCCATGGGCCAGATAGAAAAGCAGTTTGGAAAAGGTTCAATAATGAAACTTGGTGAAGACAGTATATTAAATGTGGATTCTATTTCCACCGGGTGTCTTGATCTGGATATAGCACTTGGAATTGGTGGCGTTCCAAGAGGAAGAGTTGTGGAGATTTTTGGTCCTGAATCCTCTGGTAAAACCACTGTTGCGCTGCATTGTGTTGCTGAGGCGCAGAAAAATGGGGGAGCCGCTGCTTTTATTGACGCTGAGCACGCACTTGATCCATCTTATGCGAAAAATCTGGGAGTTGATATCGATAATCTTATCGTATCCCAGCCGGATACTGGAGAACAGGCTTTGGAGATAGCCGAAGCACTGGTAAGATCAGGAGCAATAGACCTTATTGTAGTTGACTCAGTTGCAGCTCTGGTTCCAAGAGCAGAAATCGAAGGCGAAATGGGTGATTCCCACGTAGGACTTCAGGCAAGGCTAATGTCCCAGGCTTTAAGAAAGCTTGCTGGTTCAATAAACAAGTCAAAATGCGTAATTATTTTCATAAACCAGCTTAGAGAAAAAGTAGGTATAATGTTTGGAAATCCTGAAACTACACCTGGCGGAAGGGCATTAAAATTCGTGTGTCAGGAAGTTCTGGCTTAATTCGACAAAAATCGGATAACAGAACGAGTTCTGTATACTATTGCTACTGAAAAGTAGATAACTCAGTCTTCGAGTTACTGTCTGCAACCTTACCCCTAACCGAAAGGAATGGGCGACCACCACATGGTTGAAAAGTCATAACCTACCTGAGCCATTTCAGGTACAGATGAATGGCGAGACAGAAATCTTCTGCATGGTTAATGCTAAACTGCGTAAATCCCAGATGGAGTGTTAAGAAAGGGCTGATACTACCTTACGAATGGCTATCATTGGTAGTAGGAGCAAATACTCAACGTTTAAAATTTGCGTTGAAGGTTAGAAAGACATTGCTCCCACAACCTCAATAAGAGGTAAACATCGAAAAGGAAACCTAAACAGAAGGCAATAAATTATAGTATATAGGATAACCTGAGATTACCTAAATAGAGCGTCTGCAACAAAATAAATTATTAAGATAAAGTAAATCGAACAATGTTCTAAAAGGTCAACACAAACTAAATTTGCAGATAACACATAGTTTGGAATAACTGATGTGAAAATACTCTATATGGTAACGGAGTCTCCATAGTAGCGATAGAACTTTATACCGTTAGGATATTGACAGTAATGTTAGTAAAGGGAAAAATATAAAGGAGTGAAGGGAGACAGATTGTGAAATCTAAAATGAAGAAAGGATATGGTGTGAGACCATGAGAAATCCAGACAAAATTTTAGAGGTACTGAAGGGTAATTCAAACAAGCAAGAGTACAAATATGAAAGTCTATACAGAAACCTGTACAATAAAGAGTTTTATCTAAAAGCATATGAAAAAATATATGCAAAAGAAGGTAACATGACAGCAGGAACAGATGGTGTAACCATTGATGGTTTCAGTATGATAATCATAGAAAATCTTATAGAAAGCTTAAAAAATGAAACCTACCAGCCCAAACCTGCCAAAAGACAATATATTCCCAAAAAGAATAGTGATAAACTAAGACCCTTGGGAATTCCAGCAATATATGATAAGTTCGTGCAAGAAATTTTACGAGAAATGTTAGAAGCAATATATGAAAATAATTTTTCGGAAAACTCACATGGATTTAGACCAAACAGGAGTTGTCACACTGCATTAATACAAATCAAAACAAACTTTACAGCAGTAAGATGGTGGATAGAGGGAGATATTAAAGGTTTCTTTGATAATATTAATCACAATGTGCTAATAAGTCTGCTAAAAAAGCGTATCAATGATGATAGACTAATCAGGCTAATATGGAAGTTCTTAAAAGCAGGGTATTTGGAAGACTTTAAACTTTATCAAACCTTTTCGGGAACACCCCAAGGTGGAATAATAAGCCCAATACTTGCGAATATATATCTGGATGAATTGGACAAGTACGTAGAGGAATTTATCAAAAAATATGATAAAGGGACAAGAAGAAAAGACAACAGGGAATACAAGAAAATAGCTAATGAGATACATTTAAAAAGAAGGCTGTTAGAAGTCCCTCCTCCTGAAAAAATTGCAGAAGCCAAATTAAATGTGGAAGAAGCAAAAAGAAAAATTAAAGAATACAAAGAAAATCATCCAGAAATCATAAATTATGACAATGATAAAACTGTCAAATACTATAGGAAGATAATTTACAAAAACAATCTCTTCCTTAGAACTCCAACAGAATTAGAAAGACAGAAACTCATTGAAACAATAAAAGAACTAACCCAAAAAATGCAAACACTAAATACGTATGAGCAAAATGACGAAAACTATAGAAGAATGAAGTACGTAAGGTACGCAGATGACTTCCTTATAGGTATAATAGGTACTAAAGAGGAAGCAGAAAAAATAAAAGCAGATTTAGCAACTTTCATAAGAGATAAATTAGACCTTACTCTTAGTCAAGAAAAAACCCTAATAACTCACAACTCTAACAAAATACGTTTCTTAGGATATGACATATTTGTCAACCAAGGAGACTTATTGAGAAGAAGAGAAATCAGTGGTAGAAAGGTTCTTGCGAGGACTTCAACAGAAAGCATAAAACTATCACTTCCTCATGATATCTTAGTCAAGTTTATGTTAAAAAATGGATATATAAAGGAAGATGGCAAATGTTGGAAACCAACACATAGACCTAAAAATCTGAACAATGACGACTTAGAAATAATTTCAGCATATAACTCAGAGTTTAGAGGCTTCTACCAATATTACAAGTTCGCCTTTGATGTAAAACAAAAACTTACTAATGCACATTTCATATTTAAACAGAGTTTCTGCAAAACCTTAGCAGGTAAATACAGAACCAAAGTATCCAAATTAATGAATATGAAAGACAAAGAAAGTAATAAAAAATATTTCAGAGAAGGCAAATGGGGTATAACTTGGACTAACAGCAAAGGAATAAGTAATTTTGTACAACTATTTCAATATGATGAAATAGTATTTTGCAAAAAAATCTTCAAGAATGATGATAAAATTGATAATATTCCTAATACCAATTACGGTGGAAGAAACAGTCTAATAACACGATTACAAGCAAATGTCTGTGAATGGTGTGGGGATACAAAAGGACCTTTTGAAGTTCATCATGTAAGAAAACTCAAAGACCTCAAAGGAAAAAAAGCTTGGGAAAAACACATGATAGCAAGAAAAAGAAAGACATTAATTCTTTGTGCAAGAGGTTCAATTAATAATTGTCATCAGAAACTACACAACGGAGAATTAGACTAAAGATATTGAAGATTTAAATGGATTACAATTTCGTAGATACTTAAGTAACAATTGGAGAGCCGTATGATTGGAAACTTTCAAGTACGGTTTGGTGGCGAGTATTTGAAAACCTACTATAGTAATATAGCAAGGCGTTGGGTACTTAGCCAACTATGCTTCAGTTAGAATGGATGTAAGAAGAATTGACTCCATCAAACAGGGAGACGAAATAGTAGGTAACAGAACCAGAATCAAGGTTACTAAAAATAAAGTAGCCCCTCCATTTAAACAGGCCGAATTCGATATCATGTATAATGAGGGTATTTCTAAAGCCGGAAATATATTAGATGTTGGTGTAAGGGAAGAATTTGTTCAAAAAAGCGGGGCATGGTTCTCATATGGAGATGTAAGACTTGGACAGGGAAGGGAAAATGCAAAACAATATCTAAAGGAAAATGCTGAATTGATGATGGAAATAGATAATAAAATCAGAGAAAAGCATAATCTGCCTTTAAACAAGGTAGAAGCCCCAGCTAAAGACCTTAAGGAAAAAGAGGTAAAGGAAAAACCTGTTAAATAAATTTAAGAACTATCACCCTGTGATAGTTCTTTATATGTATTAATTTTTGAATATTTTGTCAACTTGACAATTTACTTATTTTAATATAAAATTAAGACAAATTCTGGTTTATCATATATTAGAAGTTACCATTTGAATATATTATGACACCTTTTCCATGCTTTCTTTTACTACAAAATTTAAAGCATAATAAAAGCAAAGGAGGTGTTCATGTGAATCCTGTTATATATATTATAGCTACAGGCATAGTTGTAGCAATCGGTTTATTTGTTGGTTTTATGGTTACAAAAAACAAATCTGGGGAAATAGTAAGATTATCCCAGGAGGAAGCCAATAGAATACGGCAAGATGCTGAAAAAAATGCTGAATCCAAGAAGAAAGAAGCCATTTTAGAAGCTAAAGAAGAAATGCATAAGCTTAGAAATGATTTCGAAAAAGAATCAAAGGATAGAAGAAATGAAATTCAACGTCTTGAAAGAAGATTGCTCCAAAGAGAAGAATCTATCGATAAGAAAAGTGATATGCTTGAAAAGAGAGAAGAAAACCTTAACAAAAAGCAGCAGCAGATTGAAGAAACAGTTGCCAGTGTTGAGGAACTTTATGTAAAGCAGCGTGAAGAGCTGCAAAGACTTTCCGGGTTATCATCAGAAGAGGCAAAACAGTTATTATTGGATGAAATTAACAAAGAAATTAAGCACGAAGCTGCCATAATGATTAAAGATGTGGAAGCTAAAGCTAAAGAAGAAGCTGATAAAAAAGCAAGAGAAATTATAACCTGTGCAATTCAAAGGTGTGCTGCAGATCACGTGGCTGAAACCACTGTTCATGTAGTAGCTCTTCCAAATGACGAAATGAAAGGCAGAATCATCGGAAGAGAAGGTAGAAATATCAGAACCCTTGAAACATTAACCGGCGTTGATCTGATTATAGACGATACACCGGAAGCAGTAATACTCTCAGGCTTTGATCCAATAAGACGAGAAGTTGCCAGGATTGCACTGGAAAAACTTATAGTTGATGGTAGAATCCATCCAGCTAGAATTGAAGAAATGGTGGAAAAAGCCAAGAAAGAAGTTGAAAACAGCATTAAAGAAGAGGGCGAACAGGCAACTTTCGAAACATCCGTACATGGTCTCCATATGGAATTGATAAAATTACTGGGAAGACTTAAATACAGAACAAGTTACGGACAGAATGTATTGAAGCATTCAATAGAAGTTGCATACCTTGCTGGCTTGATGGCTTCTGAACTTGGAATAGATCCTACTCTTGCCAAGAGAGCAGGTCTTCTCCATGATATAGGAAAGGCTGTGGACCACGAGGTTGATGGACCACACGCAACAATTGGTGCAGATATAGCCAAGAAATATCATGAATCAGCAGTTATTGTTAATGCCATAGCTGCCCATCACGGTGATGTAGAATCAGACTCAATCGAAGCTGTACTTGTTCAGGCTGCAGATGCAATATCAGCTGCACGACCAGGTGCTAGAAGAGAAACTCTCGAAGCATATATTAAGAGATTGGAAAAACTTGAAGAAATCGCAAATACATGTGAAGGCGTAGAAAAGTCATATGCCATTCAAGCGGGAAGAGAAATCAGAATTATGGTCAAACCAGAAGAAATTGATGATGTTGGTTCAATAAATCTTGCAAGGGATATTGTAAAACAGATAGAAAACGAATTGGAATATCCAGGTCAGATTAAAGTAAATGTTATCAGAGAAACCAGAGCGGTTGAATACGCTAAATAGTAAACATAAAATTAGTTCCTTTTAAATTTTGTATTTAATGTAAAATTTAAAAGGAATTTTTAATTTTCCGTAGAATACTATAAAGTAGTGATTACAATATTAAAAGTTTTTTAAATATTTAGGGGGTTAAATTGAATATGGAAGTATTAAAAGTTTCAGCAAAATCAAGTCCAAATTCAGTAGCAGGTGCTTTAGCAGGGGTATTAAGAGAAAAAGGAGCTGCCGAAATTCAGGCCATCGGAGCAGGCGCTCTTAACCAGGCTGTGAAGGCTGTAGCAATAGCAAGGGGATTTGTTGCACCCAGCGGTATAGACTTAGTTTGTATACCTGCTTTCACAGATATAGAGATTGATGGCGAAGAAAGAACAGCTATAAAGCTGATTATCCAGCCAAGGTAGATATTGGTTATATAAACCGGACTTGAATTTATATCAAGTCCTTTAATTTTGTACTAAAATATGTTACATTATAGGTTGAGTAATTTAAAATGACGGAGGAAAAAATGGATTTTATAGCGCTGATTAAATTGATGAGACCTAAGCAATGGATAAAGAATTTTTTTGTTTTTGCAGCAATTATTTTTTCAGGAAATTTTTTAAATATTGATATCCTGAAAGTGAACATATATACCTTTATACTATTCTGCCTTACGTCTTCATCAGTGTACATACTTAACGACATAGTAGACATCGAAAAGGACAAGTGTCACCCAGATAAAAAGCACAGACCTTTGCCTAGCGGTAAAATATCAAAAAGGGCGGCTGTGGTATCAGATATAATAATAATAGCTTTTGTAGGAGCAATGTCATGGCTATACATAAATCCTGGAATATTTATAATATTTACAGTATATTTTGTTGTTAATGTCTTATATTCCTTTAAGTTAAAGAATATAGTGATAATTGATGCAATGATCATAACCTTCGGTTTTGTGCTAAGAGTTGCCAGTGGAAGTCTGGCTACTAAGGTAGAAATATCCCCCTGGCTTTTTTTATGCACAATACTATTGTCACTCTTCCTTGCATTAAATAAAAGGAAGAGCGAAATTGTAATGCTGCAGGATAATTGCACATCTCACAGAAAAATTTTGGAGGAGTATTCCATCGATCTCATAGATAAAATGCTTACAATAGTAAACCCTTCCATTCTGATGGCATACTGTCTATATACCTTTAGTTCCTCCCAAAGCAGAACAATGATGTTTACTATACCTTTCGTACTATATGGAATTTTCAGATATGAATATCTTATGGATAAAAAAAATATAGGAAGCAAACCTGAGGATGTCTTTGTTAAGGATCTGCCTTTCCTGATCAACATATTGCTATGGATACTATCTGTACTTATAATTATCTATCTAAAATTATAGAAATGAGTGAACGCTTTGAGTTTTGAAAGTTTAAAAAGACATAAATTTTACGTATTTGTTATATTGGCAGGCTTTATATTAACTTTGCTTTGGATAATAGAAGCAGATACCAGGCCTTTCTCAGACTTCCAATATTATTATGATGTAGCATTAAACGTAGCTAACGGATTGCCCTGGGGTAACACCTATACCTCCGTTGGCTATTCAATAGTGCTTGGCGGGATATTCAAAATATTTGGTGCCAGTCTAATGGCAGCCAAAATATTTAATATAATTCTTGCTTTATTAAACAATATTTTATTCCTTGGAATTCTCCATAAAATAAACTTAAAGGACGCTGGCAAAAAAATTCTTTTTGCCATGTTTGTATTCTTTCCTAATAATATTTTTTATACAAGTATGGTCGCAAATGAATTGTTATTTACCAGCATACTTCTGCTTATCACACTAATTTACTTTAGCAGCTTTAAGTATAAATATGTACTGATAGGTGTGTTAACTGGAGTAAATACAATGATCAAGCCTTTTTTTATAGTATTTTTCCTTCTTATATTTATTGTAGATTTTTTCATTGATAAAAGGCTGCTGTATGCACTAAAAAATTCATTGATAGTTATTTTGTTATGCTGTATCGTTATAAGTCCATGGATTTATAGGAATACAAAGATGATTGGTCAATTCACCTTCGTCTCCAACAATGGTGGAATTGTAATGTACATTAATAATAATTCTCAAAATAAATACGGCAGATGGATGGCCGCCGATGATGTTGAAAATTCCATTGTAAAAACTGAGGAATATAAAAATGCAAATATGACCCAGAAAAATAAGATGCTTAGCGCAGCAGCAAAGCAGTGGATAAAATCACACCCAAAGGAATTCCTTCAACTAGGAATAAAAAGACTGGATAATACATTTTTTACTGGGGATGATGTAGGTTATGCATTAAATGGCACAGATTTTTCAGATAATGCAAAAAGTCTGTTTTATAATTTAACAAACAATATAAGAAAAATAATATTTAAGCCTGCAGTTTTGTGTTTAGCGCTATATAGTGTTATAATACTAAAAAGCATATTTACTTTAAGAACAGACAAGCTGAATAGGTTTAATCTGTACACTACAGTTTTATTCTATATGTTTACTTCAGTGTACTTTTTAACTGAAGGTCAGGGCAGATATGCTTTCCCAATGATTTTTATCTTCATTTATTATTTCTGCTTACTTATAAATTATATATATACGAAAATTCTAATCGAATGGAGGAAATAAAATGAAATATTCAAAAAAAGCTCTCGCAATCCAGCCTTCAATAACCCTGGCAATCAGTGCCAAGGCTAAAGAAATGAAATCCCAGGGCATTGACGTAATTGGCTTTGGAGTTGGAGAGCCTGATTTCAACACCCCTGAAAATATCCAGGAGGCTGCTATAAAAGCAATTAGAGACGGTCATACAAAATATACACCTGCTTCTGGTATTGTTGAATTAAAAAAGGCAGTAGTAAATAAGTTTTGGAAAGAAAATAATTTAAAATATACTGATTCCCAGATCATTATATCCACCGGGGCTAAGCAGTGCCTTGCAAACCTTTTTCAGGCTGTTTTAAATCCAATGGATGAGGTGCTTATACAAATACCTTACTGGGTAAGCTATCCTGAATTGGTGCAGCTGGCTGATGGTGTTCCAGTTTTTATTAAAACCGATGAAAAGGACAATTTTAAGCTTTCTATAGACAAGCTTGAGGCTGCTGTTACAGAAAGAACAAAAATGATAATTGTAAATACGCCAAATAATCCTACAGGTACAGTGTACAACCTGGAAGACCTGCAGATGATTGCAGACTTCGCCAAGAAGCATGATATCCTTATCCTTGCAGATGAAATTTATGAAAAGCTCATCTATGGCAATGAAAAGCACATAAGCATAGCAACTCTCTCAGAGGATGCATATAACAGAACAATAATTATAAATGGTGTTTCAAAATCCTTTGCTATGACAGGCTGGAGAATTGGTTATGCTGCTGGAAATAAGGATATTATAAAGCTTATGTCCAACCTTCAGAGCCATACTACTTCTAATCCTAACTCCATAGCACAGTATGCTTCACTGGAAGCTCTTACAGGTCCTACAGATGCCCAGTCAGCTATGATTGAGGAGTTTAAAAAGAGACGTGATTATATGACAAAACGAATTAACTCAATAAAAGGGATTTCTTGTGTAGAGCCTATGGGCGCATTTTACGTAATGATGAACATTTCCAGACTGTTTGGAAAAGAAGTAGAGGGCGAACTGATCAAAGATTCACTATCCTTTTCAAATTCACTGCTGAAGCACGCCAAGGTGGCTGTAGTCCCAGGTATTGGCTTTGGTGTAGATGATTTTGTAAGATTATCCTATGCTACTTCCATGGAAAATATCGAGAATGGATTAGACAGGATTGAAGGTTATGTTAAAAGATACTATAAAGACTTAAAAGATGGGAGTGTATAGAAATGATAACTAAAGAAATAATAGTAAAGAGTGCTACCGGATTACACGCCAGACCAGCTACTCTGCTGGTAAAAAAAGCTTCTTCCTTTAAATCTGATGTATACATAGAGTTTAATGGCAAGAAGGCAAATGTGAAGAGCCTTATTGGTGTCCTCTCCCTGGGAGTAACCAAAGGATCCAATGTAAGCTTATCTATAAATGGAGACGACGAAGCTTATGCTATGGATGAAATAATAAAGCTTATTGAATCCTTACCAGAATAAAAAAGGCTCTTAGAGCCTTTTTTATATTTTACGAACATTTATAGATGTATTTTTACTAATTATATGATATAATATGAATGAATTTGGTTAAATATGATTATATATACGTACGGAGGTAATTTTTTGTGAGAAATACATATAACACACCTTTAAACACAAGATATTCATCCAAGGAAATGTCTTATTTGTTTTCAGAAGAAATGAAATTCAAAACCTGGAGAAAGCTGTGGGTTGCTTTAGCAGAATGCGAAAAGGAGCTCGGTCTTAATATAAGCCAAGAACAGGTGGATGAACTTAAGGCTTTCCAGAATGATATTAATTATGAAATAGCCGAACAAAGGGAAAAGGAAGTACGACATGACGTTATGAGCCACGTATATGCCTATGGTGTTCAGTGTCCTAAGGCTAAGGGAATAATTCATCTGGGTGCCACCAGCTGCTATGTTGGAGACAATACAGATATAATAATAATGAAGGAAGCGCTTCTATTAATAAGGAAAAAGCTTATTAACGTAATTAACTCCTTATCAAAGTTTGCACTTAAATATAAGGATATGCCAAGCTTAGGCTTTACACACTATCAGCCTGCTCAGCTTACTACCGTTGGAAAAAGAGCTACTCTTTGGATTCAGGACTTAATGATTGACCTGGAAAACCTTGATTTTGTAATAGAAAACTTAAAGCTTAGAGGTGTAAAAGGCACCACTGGAACTCAGGCAAGCTTTATGGAGCTTTTTGACGGCAATGAGGAGCTTGTTAAAAGACTGGATATAATGGTTACCAACAGGATGGGCTTTAAAGCAAGCTATATGGTAACAGGTCAGACCTACAGCAGAAAAGTGGATTCAATTGTACTTAACACACTTTCTGAAATTGCCCAAAGTGCTTATAAATTCAGCAACGATATGAGACTGCTCCAAAGCATGAAGGAAATGGAGGAACCCTTTGAAAAGAGCCAGATAGGTTCATCAGCAATGGCTTACAAAAGAAATCCAATGAGATCCGAAAGAATGGGAGCTCTCGCAAGATATATTATAGTAGACTCCCTGAACCCTGCAATAACAGCTGCTACCCAGTGGTTCGAAAGAACTTTGGACGATTCCGCAAATAAAAGGATTGCTGTTTCAGAGGCATTCCTTGCGTTGGACGGTGTGCTTAACCTATACCTGAATGTGTCCAGTAATATGGTGGTATACGAAAAGGTAATAAGCGCCCATGTATTAAAGGAGCTTCCATTTATGGCCACAGAAAACATAATTATGGAGGCTGTAAAAAGAGGGGGAGACAGACAGGAGCTCCACGAAAGGATCAGGGTCCATTCCATGGAAGCAGCCAGAATGGTTAAGCAGGAAGGCAAGGAGAATGATCTTATCGAGAGAATTATAAATGATGATTTCTTCAAAATGACTAAGGAGGAAATTTTAAACTCCATCGATCCTCAAAAATATATCGGAAGAGCGCCAGGCCAGGTTGTGGATTTCCTAAATACAGAGGTTAACCCAATGCTCTTAACAAATGCAGAGCTTCTAGGTGAAAACGCAGAAATTAACGTATAATTTAACGCCGCTTGATTCAAGCGGCTGTTTTATTTAAAATTTTCATTTTTAAAATTTTCAAGACCTTAAAAAAGGTCTTTTTATTATTTTTTGCGACATTTTTTTATGCACAAAGTTATTACCATATTGTGGAATTAAATCAAATTGGTAATAATCCACCAATTTAGTAACAACCTGTGATTTTCATAAAATAGTATATTTATGCATAATTTTAACGTAAAAACATAACTTTTACGTTAACAAATTGAGAACCCTTGAAAAATGGGGCTTTCGGGCCCCTCTTTTCGCTTATTTTATATTCGTTAAATATACATTTAACGAAATAACTTGTATTCGCGAAGTCATTTTGGTATAATTTTGTTATGGTGGTGATTACGTGAAAAATAGATATACTGATGTAAATTTCAATAGAAGTGATATGGAATTTTTAAATAATACTGAACTTACTAATGATGACAAGTTAGAAATTGAAAATATGAAAAAGGAACATAAGGAAAAGATCTGGTATAATTCAATAGAGTATATGTACATTTTTAACAAGGCTGCATGCCCTACTTCTAAAATTGCAGAGATATACGGAGTAAGCCCAAGACAGATTCAGTTGATTTTTAAGGAGCTTGGTTTGCAACGCCTGAAGACTAGTAAGGAAAATAAAGAAGTCAAAGCCGAAAAAATTAATATAAACGAAGTGGAACTACCGGAGCAATTAAATGACTTCTTAAATTACCTTGATGTTATTAAAGGAAAATCGCCAAATACTATTAACGGCTATAAGGTAGACTTGATTATGTTTTTCAGGTTTATGAAACAATATAAAAAGTTGGTGCAAAAAGAGGAAGCACTTGAGAATATTTATATTGGAGATATAGAGGATGAGTTTATTAGAAAAGTTAAACTTACTGATTTTTATGCATTTCTTTCTTATGTGGAAAATAAAAGAAATAACAGCAGCTATGCCAGGGCAAGAAAAGTTGCTGCATTAAAATCCTTCTTTAAGTACCTTAATACAAAGGCAAGGATTATAAGCGAAAATCCAACCATAGACCTGGAATCACCCAAAATAAGCAAAAGACACCCTGTTTACCTTACACTGGATGAGAGTAAAACCCTCTTAAAATCTGTTACTGAATCGGATAAAAATTATAAAAGAGATTTTTGTATTATAACACTGTTTCTAAACTGCGGACTAAGATTATCAGAGCTTTGCAGTATAAATATTTCCAGCATTAAAAGTGACGTCTTGACTATTATAGGAAAAGGAAATAAAGAACGTACCGTTTACCTTAATAAAGCATGCATAAACGCAATTTCAGATTACATGCCAGAAAGAAGGAAAATGGAAATTCTCCCACAGTACAGAGATGCTCTATTTATTAGCAGTAGAAAGTGCCGCATCAATAAAAGAACAGTAGAAATGATAATAGGAAAGTATATTGAGGGTGCCGGTCTTGACAGTAACAAATACTCACCTCACAAGCTTAGACATACCGCCGCCACTCTTATGTACAAATACGGGAATGTTGATATAAGAAGCCTACAAGCTATTCTGGGCCATGAAAATATATCCACCACCCAGATCTATACTCATGTAGACGATGAAAATCTTAGAAAAGCAGTTTCTTCAAATCCCTTAAGCAACGAATAAAGGGCCTTTAAGGCTCTTTATTATTTTTAAATCTTATAAATCCAGGGAATTCCTCCACTGTGTATTTTTCAAGGTGTTCCTTATTTTCTAGGAGCTCCCTTAACCCCTCAATGTCATCAATAAGCTCCATGCTGTCCCCTTCATCCTCTTCTAAAGCTTCACTTTCAATAATTGTATTGTCCTCCTGAAATTCCTCATCCTCAATTATTTCATCCACCTGGACAGCCCTCACCTCATAGTCCTCTCCCCCCAGGCATTTTCCGCAATTATCGCAAATCTTGTTTTTATCAAGATCACATATATTGCATTCACCACAACTGTTACAATATTTTTTATCATCAAATATACATTTTTTATCTATTTTAATTACCCTCTTTCAATTGATCTACAAAATTAATTATACAAAAATCTAGTAAAATAACCAACTATTTTTTAAATTTCAGAACATATGTTTGATATTGCTCAACCCTCATGATATAATGTTATCAAGATGAGGAGGTATGCAAATGAGAAGCAGTAAGCAGGATGAAATATATGATTATATTAAGGAATACGTTAATGAAAAGGGCTATCCCCCTTCAGTGAGGGAAATTTGTGCTGCAGTTCACCTTAGCTCCACCTCTACAGTACACAGTCATCTCGAAAAACTAGAAAAGAAAGGCTTGATCAGGCGTGATCCTGCAAAGCCCAGAACAATTGAAATTGTAGAAAAAGAAGTCAAAAAAGAAATGGTGAATATCCCTGTACTTGGAACCATAACTGCAGGACTCCCTATTCTTGCTGTAGAAAATATTGAGGATACCTTCCCCCTGCCCCTGGATTATATAAAAAGCAATAAAGAGCTTTTTATGCTGAGAATCAAGGGTAATAGTATGATAGAAGCCGGAATTATGAATAATGATCTTGCCATAATTGAAAAAACAAATTATGCTGAGAATGGTACCATAGTAGCTGCCCTGATAGAAAACGAAGCTACCTTGAAGAGGTTCTTCAAGGAAAAGGATCATATAAGGCTCCAACCTGAAAACAGCAGTATGGAACCTATATTGGTTGACAATTGTACCATTCTGGGAAAGCTTGTTGGTTTATACAGAGAATATTAAAGAGCCTGTGGCTCTTTAATTTTTTTCCATTATTTTAGAAAGTGCAATGAGTATGCCTATCTTTGCATGATCAAAGGTTAATCCCCCCTGCATATATGCAATATATGGCTCTCTTATAGGTCCGTCGGCGGAAAGTTCAATGGATGAGCCCTGTATAAAGGCTCCAGCCGCCATTATTACCTGGTCTTCATAACCCGGCATATCCCATGGCTCACACTGTACAAAGGAATCCACCGGTGATCCGTGCTGTATTCCCTTGCAAAAATTAATTAGCTTATCCTGATGACCAAATTTTACTGCCTGGATTATATCGCTTCTCTGGTCATTGTACTTTGGCAGTACCTCAAAGCCTGCCAGTTCCATTATCCTTGAGCAGAAGATAGCGCCTTTAACAGCTTCTATTGCCACGTGTGGAGCTAAGAACAAGCCCTGGAAAAGAGTTCTCATAACACCAAAGGTGGAGCCGCACTCCCCTCCTATTCCGGGAATTGTAAGTCTATATGAAGCCTGAGTAACATATTCCTCTTTACCGGCAATATAGCCTCCTGTTGGAGCTATTCCCCCTCCAATATTTTTGATAAGGGATCCTGCAACAAGGTCAGCTCCTACATCGGTTGGTTCCATGGTATCAAGAAATTCTCCATAGCAGTTGTCTACAAAGCAGATAACATCAGGCCTTATTTCTTTTATTTCCTTTATTACATTTTCAAGTTCAGGCAGCAGAAGCGCCTTTCTCCAGCCGTAGCCGGTGGATCTTTGTATATGCACCAGCTTGATGGTGCTGTCATTTTTAAGTTCAGTTACAACACTTGCAATATCTATTTCATTATTGCTGTTTAGCTCCAGCTGCTTGTACATTACACCGTATTCTCTCAAAGAGCCTATGTTTTTATTTTTGCTTATGCCTATTATATTATGAAGAGTATCATAAGGGCTTCCGCATATGGACAGCATGGTATCCCCTGGTCTAAGGTTGCCAAAAAGTGCTGCTCCTATGGCATGGGTTCCGTTTACAAAATGTGGCCTTACCAGCGCGCTTTCAGTATTGAAAATGTCAGCATACAATTTATCAAGAGAGTCCCTGCCTATATCTCCATAGCCATAGCCTGTGGAATTTGTAAAATGCATTTCGCTGATTCTTTCATTCTGGAAAGCACTAAGCACCTTGAGCTGATTATACTCCCTTATTTCATCGTACCTTTCAAATTCACCTTTAATGTCCTTCATTGTCTGATTGTAAAGATCTATTACATGATCACTTATATTAAATCTTGTTTTTAAACTTTCAATGGTTTTATCCAGCATTATTGATTAAAGCCTCCTGTTTTAAATTCCAGAGTATATAATATCACATAAAATAAGAATAGGCAACAAAGCCTATTCCTGCATTTCTGTTGATTCCACGTTATTAAAAAGAATTGGTTTCAATGGAGTTATTGTGGATATTGCATGCTTGTATATCATCATCTGCTTGCCTTCGCAATCCAGCACCACTGTAAAGCTGTCAAACCCCTTTACATTTCCCCTTATCTGAAACCCGTTGGTGAGGTATACAGTAACTGGAATTCTATTTTTCCTTGCACCGTTTAAAAAAATGTCCTGTAAATTGTTCACTGATTTATTATTCATGTTTAAAAACCTCCGCATTTATATAATTATATAGTTCTATAAAACTATGTTGAATTCCTTCAAAATTTAAAATTTTTATGTTCATTGATTATATAGCTTGCTATATCTTCTTTTGAATTAAATTCATCTACATTGATCCATTTTACCCTGGGATCCTTCCTGAACCAGGTAAGCTGTCTTTTGGCATAGTTTCTGCTGCCCTGCTTTATCTGCTCCACAGCCTCATCAAGGGTAAAATGCCCGTCAAGGTAATAAATAAGTTCCTTATAGCCTATCCCCTTCATAGACTGCATATCTGCTGTATAACCCATATCCTTAAGCTTCTTTACTTCCTCCAGCAGACCATTTTCAAGCATTAGATCCACTCTCAGATTAATCCTTTCATATAGCCTGGCCCTGTCCATATTTAGCACGAAATAGGATAAGTTATATGGACATTTGTATTCCTGTGCTTTTGAATTGTATTGGCTAATAGTGACACCTGTTAATTTGTATACCTCCAATGCTCTAACAACACGTTTTAAATCATTTGGGAAAAGCCTTTCATAGGATTCAGGATCTACATCCTTTAGCATTTCATGGACATAGGCCTTTCCTTTTTCCTGTGCCAGATTGTTTAAGTATTCCCTATACTCATGGTCTGTTTCAGCATCAGTAAAATCATAACAGCAAATAAGGGAGTTTATATAAAGGCCGGTGCCTCCCACCACCATGGGCAGCCTTCCTCTACCGGAAATATCTTTAATCTTTTCCTCAGCCAGGGTTTTAAACTGTGACACATTAAAGCTTTGGTCGGGCATAAGAAAATCCAGCAGATGATGAGGAACTTCCTGCATTTCCTCTCTTGTGACCTTTGCAGAGCCTATATCCATATATTTATATATCTGCATGGAATCCGCAGATATTATTTCACCCTTAAGTTCCTTGGCAACCATGATTGAAATGTCTGTTTTTCCTACTGCTGTGGGACCAGCTAATATAAATAAATCCATCATTGTATTCTTTTGAACCTCTTTTCCAATTCACCCAGGCTGAATTTGATTATAGTGGGCCTTCCGTGAGGACAGGTATATGGATCCTGTATGTATTTAAGCTCTTCCACCAGAGCTCTCATTTCCATGTCGGAAAGATTGTCCTTGGCTTTTACTGCAGCTCTGCAGGCCATTCTTGCTATAGAATCATACTTCATCTCAGTCCTTTGTCCTGTGCCCATATTCCTTAGGTTTTCAATCAAATCAGAAAAAAGCTCCTTAATATGAGGCTTTCCCAGTATAAATGGAACCTCTCTGATGCATATTGTATTTTGTCCAAATTCCTCAATGTTGAAACCAAGGTCTTTAAATATATTTTCGTTTTCTCCATAAATTAAGAATTCATCGTTAGGAAGCTCCATTACCTCCGGAGAAATCAGCACCTGGCTGTGTACATCCTGATTTTTAATTTCATCCATATATTTTTCAAACAGGATTTTTTCATGAGCTGCATGCTGGTCTATAAGATAAAGTTCTTCATTATATTCCCCTATAATGTAGGTTTTATTAAACTGGCCTATAATCCTTATATCCGGAAGCTTAGGTGTGATTTTAGGGATTATATATTCCTCAAGTTTTTCTTCAATAGCCGACCCTTCCATTTCGTTTTTTTCGGCAGCTATTTGAAGAGGTTTTAAATCCAAGGGCAATTGTACAAGCTCTTTTTCCCTATATTCATACTTTTTAGTTTCCAGAGACGTTGTTTCTTCATACACTTTTTCCGGCTCCCTGGGCCTTTCCTCAGTATCAATACTAAAGGTGTCCAGAAGACTTTTTCTAAGTGCTGAATGCACTGCATTAAACACCAGCTTGTATATCTCTCTTTCGTCCTTGAATTTTACTTCGGATTTAGTAGGATGTACATTTACATCGATGAACTCAGGATATATATCAATAAAAAGCACGAAAAACGGATACTTGTTCACAGTTATAAAGGATTTGAAGGCATTTTCCACCGCTGCACCGATTACTTTATTCTTTATATATCTCCTGTTAACAAATATGCTCTGATGGTTTCTATTTCCCCTTGCTGCTTCTGAATTACCAATAAACCCGTGAACTGAAGCCACATCGCTATGGTCTTCAAATCTAATAATATTATCGCTTACAGCTTTTCCATACAGTGACCTTATAACATCCAGCACTTCTCCTGTGCCATAGGTTGAAAGGGCAACCTTATCATTATGGATAAGCTTAAAGGCTATATCTGGATTTGCCAGGGCTATTCTTGTTATAATGTCTGAAATATACGTGTATTCACGGCTTTGAGACTTTAGAAACTTTTTTCTGGCAGGTACATTAAAGAAAATATCCCTAACTTCTACAGTAGTGCCTATATTTGTTCCCGTATCCTTGATATATTCAACTTTACCTGCTGATACATACATATCCTTGCCAAAATCAAATTCAGAGGTTCTGCTTTTCATGCTTACTTTGGAAACCGAAGCAATGCTTGCCAACGCTTCTCCCCTGAAACCAAGAGTTCCAATCTGGAATATATCCTCAATATTTTTTATTTTACTGGTGGCATGAGGCATAAATGCCTTATCAATATCCTCAGGGTAAATACCGCTGCCGTTGTCTATGACCTTAATGAGCTTCTCTCCGCCTTCAACTACTTCTATGATAATATTTGTTGCATTGGAATCAACGCTGTTTTCCACCAGCTCCTTAACTACAGAGAACGGCCTTTCAACCACCTCACCTGCAGCTATTTTATTGGCGGTATTTGTATCCAGCACATTTATTCTATTCAAAATACTATCCTCCTAAATTAATTTTGCATTTTGAACCAGCTCATGAAGTTTATTCATACAATCAATTGGTGTCATATTCATAATGTCTATGGCTGCTATCTCCTTAATATAATTATTGGTTTCAATTTCCTTGAAGCCAATTTGCATTACTGGACTTTCTGTGGTTTTTATAACATTTTTTTCAGTTTCTATATTCTCAAGTATAGCTTTTGCCCTATTTATTACCTTTAGAGGTATTCCTGCAAGCTTTGCAACCTCAATTCCATAGGACTGATCTGTTCCTCCCTTTACTATCTTATGGAGGAATGCAATTTCATTTTGCAGTTCCCTTACAGCAACCCTGTAATTTACTACACCACTGATAGTTCCCTCAAGCTTTGTAAGCTCATGATAGTGGGTTGCAAACAAAGTATTGCATTTCACCTTCTTGTTGGTGCATAGATGCTCGATTACAGCCCAGGCTATGCTTAATCCGTCATAGGTGCTGGTTCCTCTGCCTACTTCGTCAAGCAGTACCAGACTGTTATGTGTGGCATTCTTTAGGATATTTGATACCTCCCACATTTCCACCATAAAGGTGCTTTTGCCTGCAGCCAGGTCATCTGATGCCCCTATTCTTGTAAAGACCTTGTCACAAATAGAAAGGCAAGCCTGTTTGGCAGGAACAAAGCTGCCTATCTGAGCCATTATTGTTATAAGAGCAACCTGCCTCATATAGGTTGATTTCCCCGCCATGTTTGGTCCGGTAATAAGCATAAGCTGCTCGTTTTTTGAATTGAGGAAGGTATTATTGGATACAAAGCTGCCGTTGTTAATAACCTTCTCCACTACAGGATGTCTGCCGTCTTTTATATCTATTATACCGTCATTGTTAAACTCTGGCTTAACATATTTATTTTCCAGAGCAGTCTCTGTCAAGGAACAAATGCAGTCTATTTCGGATATTAACTTTGCTGTATGCTTCATCCTGAAAATATGCTGCTCAATATTTTCCCTTATCTCAATAAAAAGCTTGTACTCAAGATTTAAAAGCTTCTCCTCAGCTCCCAAAATCTTGTCCTCCATCTCCTTAAGCTCTGGGGTTATGTACCTTTCAGCATTGGCCAAAGTTTGTTTTCTTACATATCTTCCTTCAGGTATCTGGGAAAAGTTTGATTTAGTAATTTCAATATAGTATCCAAAAACCTTGTTAAAGCCTACCTTCAGGGATTTAATACCAGTCACTTCTCTTTCTGAGCTTTCCAGCCTGGATATCCATTCCTTCCCGTTAGCCTTTGCAAACCTAAGCTCATCAACATCTGTGCTGTACCCAGTCTTTATTATATTTCCTTCTTTTATTGAAAGACCAGGATTGTCCATAATTGCATTTTCTAAAATTTCATATATGTCTTGAAGCTCATCCAGTTGTTCATACATATCTGTATACAGCCTGGTGGAAAAATTGGATATGGCTCCCTTAATTTTAGGAATCTTCGCTATGGACTTTTTAAGAGATATAAGCTCCTTGGCATTAACACTTTTCGAAGATATTTTTCCAACTATTCGTTCTATATCATATATTTCCTTAAGATTTTCCACTAAATCGTAATGCATTGATAGCTTATTCATATTTTCTTCTATGGCGTCTAATCTATGCTGTATTTTATCTCTTCTTATAAGTGGCTGTTCGATCCAATTTCTTAATCGTCTTGCACCCATGGAGGTGGTAGTTCTGTCTAGTACCCAAAGCAGTGATCCCTTCCTGGTTTTTTCCCTTAAGGTTTCTGTAAGTTCCAGATTTCTTCTGGAGTTTATATCTATAGAAAGATAATCTACTATATTATAGAAGTTAAATTCATTTATATGGGGAAGAGATACCTTTTGAGTCTCTTCAATATACTTAACCATAGAGCTGCTGCATCTGTTTACATTCTGGTTATAGTCAAACGAATTAAAATTATTGAACTGTTTTGACAAAAGCTCCTTGTCCTCTATGAAATATTCCTTGTTAAGCTTTGTTACTGCCATGCTGAACCTGTCTAGTATAAAGTTATAGTATTTATCCTCTATATAGTCCGGAATAATAATTTCCCTGGGGGAATACTTTGATATCTCATCCATTATTATAGATTCATCAAACAGTCCTTCTGTGCAATTGAATTCCCCGGTGGAAATATCTGCAGAACAAAGGGAGAATTTATTTTCTTCAGGAAGATATGCTATTATATAATTATTTTTATTTTCTTCCAGAAATGCTGCATCTGTATAAGTTCCAGGTGTTATAACTTTAATTATTCCTCTTTTAACAATCCCCTTGGCAAGGCTTGGATCCTCAAGCTGTTCACAGATAGCCACCTTATACCCCTTGTTTATAAGCCTGCCTATATAGGAATCTGCCGCATGATAAGGGATACCGCACATGTCTGCTCTGTTTTCCAGACCACAGTCCCTGCCGGTTAGAACCAGTTCCAGCTCCCTTGAAGCTGTTTTGGCATCCTCGAAGAACATTTCATAAAAATCTCCCAGCCTGAAGAAAAGAATACAATCCTTACATTCTTCTTTAACCTCTAAATATTGCTGCATCATTGGAGTCAGCGCCACAATTATTCCCCCTTATCATCTTGCAAAAAAAGCTCCGTTAAGAGCTTTTAAATTTCTTCCCCTATCAGGGAAAATGAATTTGCTTTAACTATTTTAACTTGAACCAATTTTCCTATACTGTCCTTTGAGCCTGCAAAATTTACAAGCTTGCCGGTCCTGGTTCTTCCCATAAGCTTTGATTCATCATTCTTGCTTAGGCCTTCCACCAGCACCTCAGCCATATGCCCTTCATACTCCTTATTTCTTTTAATACTGCAGGAATTTACCACCTCTACCAGTCTGTTGAATCGTTCATGCTTTACTTCATCATCTACCTGCTCCTCCATATCATGGGCAGGTGTTCCCTGTCTTTTAGAATAGATGAAGGTAAAGGCTGAATCAAACTCCACTTCTTTAACCAGTGAAAG
>CALBDU010000090.1 GCA_937927335.1 uncultured Clostridium sp. | reverse complement strand
CCGGGCTAATTTAAAAGACTATATTTTATATTTCATAAATTTTTACAGAATCAATGTTGTCGATTTCCAACAGCTCCACTGAGATTATTTCATCCTTTGAGGTAGGGATGTTTTTCCCTACATAATCAGCTCTGATAGGCAGCTCCCTGTGGCCTCTGTCCACCAAGGCAACCAGCTGGATGCTCTTAGGCCTTGCTATGTCAAATACGGCATCAATAGCAGCCCTCACTGTCCTTCCGGTATAAATAACATCATCCACCAGGATTACTTTCTTATCCTTCACATCAGCTCCAAGGTCCAGGGTTTTGTCCACCGGCATTTCCGAGGAGTGGGTGAGGTCATCCCTGTAGAAGGTTATATCCACGGCTCCCACCGGGATTTTAGTGCCTTCAATTTCAAGAATGTTCTTAGCAAGTCTCTGAGCTATTGGATATCCTCTTCTTTTGATTCCGATAAAAACCAAGTCTTCCGTACCTTTATTTTTTTCAATTATTTCGTGTGCTATTCTTGTAAGTGTTCTTTTAATGCCTTTTTCGTCCAGGATAACCGCTTTTAAATTCATCCAAAAACCTCCTTAAATAAAACCAATAAAAAAACGCCTTACAATGTAAGACGTAAGAAAACAACATTCTACAAATTTCCTTAGGATCTCACAGGATCATTTAAAGGATTATTAATTTTGACCAAAATTATAATATCATACTAAGAGTTTTTTTTCAACTCATTTTGCAATATGGAAATAATTTTCAAAAAATACTCTGGAAGGGGTGATTCAAATTCCATATACTTTTTTGAGCCAGGATGAATAAAGCCAAGCTTTTTAGCATGAAGCAGCTGCCCCTCCAGGTTAAATCTCTGCTTTTTAAAGCCATAAACAGGATCTCCAACCAAAGGATGTCCAATATAGGCCATATGAACCCTTATCTGATGGGTTCTGCCTGTCTCCAATATGCATTCCACCAAAGTGTTTGTCTTATATCTTTCAATAACCCGGTAATGTGTAACTGCCCTTTTGCCATCCTTAACCACCGCAATTTTTATTTTTTCCTGAGGATGTCTTGCCAAGGGCGCATCCACCGAACCTTCATCTTCCTTAATAATTCCCTCTACCAAAGCGTAGTATACCCTGGTCATGCTGTGTTCCTTCAGCTGGGCGGCAAGAAAATTATGAGAATTGTCATTTTTTGCAATGACAATGACGCCTGAGGTATCCTTATCTATTCGGTGTACTATTCCAGGCCTGGTTACGCCGTTTATGCCGGAAAGATCCTTGCAGTGGCTAAGCAGTGCATTAACCAGCGTACCCGTGTAAACCCCTGATGCTGGATGCACTACCATCCCCTGGGGCTTGTTCACCACTACCAGGTCAGTATCCTCATAAAGAATGTCCAGCTCAATGTTCTCAGCCTTTATATTTAGCTCTTCAGGCTCAGGAATAGTTACTTCCACTGTGTCCCCTGCTTTTACAGTATAATTGCTTTTTTTGGCTTTTCCATTAATTAAAGTATTTCCCTTTTCGATTATCCCCTGAATATAGGACCGGGATTTATCCTCAAGGCAGTTTGAAAGATACTTATCCAGCCTCAATCCTGCATTTTCTTCATCAATTATAAACTTAACCTTTTCCATGCTCTTTATCTTCCTTTAATAAATACAGCACCATCAGCGCTGTTCCGGTAACCACCAGCATATCCGCCACATTGAAGGTTGGAAAATAGTAAATATCCCTGTAATGCAGCATTATAAAGTCAACTACAAACCTGTAATAAAGTCTGTCAAACAGGTTTCCCAGGGCTCCGCTGATAATTAGAGCCATGCTGATTTTCAATATTTTTGAAGCTGGTTTATACTTAATTAAATAATACATCATGCCAGCCATTACCAATATAGTGAAGAACGCAAGTATCAGCACCTGGTTTTGAAAAATACCAAAAGCTGCCCCTCTGTTCTCCAGATAGGATAGACTGAAAAAATTCTTTATTATTACTATGTCATGGCTCTGCAGAGCTTTTCCTGAGGCCCAGATCTTGGTTATTCTGTCCAGTGCCAGGCCTAATATGATTACAATATACTCCATTCCAATCCCCCTGATGGTTAAATTAATCCGGCAGCTGTCTCCTGTACTGCTCGTTGCTGATAGCCTCTATAGGATCATCATAATCCTCGCCGTCATCATCATCGAAATCCTCAAAATAAATGCTGAAGGGATAATCGTCCCTCCTGTGCTGCATCGTTGCACCAACCTGATTCTGACAGGATATGCAGTGATCCATATAAGGTATGAAATCCAGCCTTTCCTCACATATTTCCCTGCCGCACCTTTTGCATATGCCATAGGTGCCATCCTCAATGCTTTGAAGTGCTGCATTAATTTTATTTACAATGGAACTCTCATTTTGCTCAAGGGCTATTCCCCGTTCCTTGTCATAAACCTCCGAAGCGGTATCGCCGGGATGGTTCTGGTCGTAAAGGGACAGCTCTGAGGTTAATTCCCTGCTAAATTCCTCGCTTACTCCTATTATTTCGGTTAGTTTCTTCTTTTCCTTCAGCAGCTTATCCTTATAATATTTCAGTTTTTCCTTATCCATATTACACCTCTCTAAAGATAAATAATATATTTATTTTATCTTTAATCAAGGCTTTTATTCCTATAAATTAAATCCCTCATATATCTTTACCTTTTTATAGATCTCGCCAAGGGTTTCCATTGATATGGTCTGTCTGGCATCTGAAACTGATTTTTCAGGATATATATGACTTTCGATAAGGAGACCGTCAGCTCCCGCAGCCACAGCCGCCATGCTCATCCCTGGCACCAGCTCCCTGAGCCCTGTACCGTGGCTTGGATCCACCAGCACCGGCAGCCTGTACTTCTGTTTTATCACTGCCACGCTGTTAAGATCCAGTGTATTTCTGGTATAGTTTTCAAAGGTTCTTATGCCTCTTTCGCAGAGCACCACCTTCTGATTTCCTTCCTTAACCACGTATTCAGCAGCATATACCCATTCCTTGAGGGTAGCGCTGATTCCCCTTTTTAAAAGCACCGGCACCTTCAGCCTTCCCAGCTCTTTAAGCAGACTGTAATTGTACATGTTTCTGGCCCCAACCTGGATCATATCCGCATATCTAAGCACCAGCTCAATGTCTCTTACATCCACCACCTCTGTAACTATTGGAAGCTTTACAGAAGCTGCAGCATCCTTTAAAATTTTGAGGCCCTGCTCCTGGAGACCCTGAAAATCATATGGGGAGGTTCTGGGCTTAAAAGCCCCGCCCCGGATTATATGAACGCCGATGGCCTTAAGCTCCGCAGCTATTTTAAACATGGTGTCCTGATCTTCCACGGAGCAGGGACCGGAAATGAATATTTTGCAAGGCCCGCCGATTTTTACATCCCGCACCTCAACTATTATGTCATTGCCGGATTTTTTATCGATTATTAGTTTTTCCATTTATACCGCCTCTTTATTTGAAAGCATGGAGAACAAAATTTTTGTTGAGTTATTTATTGCTATTGGCTTGAACTTTTCATAATCCATATGTATTCCGATATTTCCATTATCGGAAATTGACCTTATAATTACAAAGGGAATCTGGTTGAGCCAGCATACCTGAGCAATACTGCCTCCCTCCATTTCACAGGCTAAAGCTCCGAACTTATCGCTTAGCCATCGAAGCTTATCTGTTTCATTAATAAACTGATCTCCAGTTACAATCCTGCCGGTAAAGCAGTTGTGTTCTCTTATTTCACTACAGGCCTTAACAGCCATTTCCATAAGCTTCCGGTCGCATGGGAAATCAAAGGTACTCAGCCTTGGAACCTGGCCTAATTCATCACCAAAGGCTGTAGTGTCAACATCATGCTGTACCAGGTTTTCTGCTACTACAACATCCCCTGGAAATACATTAAAGCCCGTTCCCCCGGCTATGCCTATATTGATTACGCTGTTCACCTTAAACCTGTCAATAAGTATCTGGGCGCAGATTGCTGAATTGACTTTACCTATTCCGCTAGTCACCGCAACTACATTTTTACCCATAATTGTACCTGATTTAAATACCATGTTGGCCTTGTTTACCGTTTCCTTAAGCTCCATTGCCTTAAGCAGCGGCTCCAATTCCTCTTCCATGGCGCAGATTATTCCTATAACCATAATTATTCCTCCAATTAAACAAAATAAATCTCATCCAGTGGATGAGATAAATTATTTATTCCTTAGCAAAGAAGCTCTTTATTTCATCGATGTTTTCATCAATGTCAAAATATCCGGAATCATTCTTTTCTTCATTCAGCAAAGGCTGGTTCGGCATTTCAGTTATATCCTGGCCGATATTGTAATTCTTGACAAAATCCTTTTCCATATCATCAAACATTTCCAGCTGTGACTGCATAAAGTTTCTGAATTTAGTTCTGAACTTGTTAAACTCCTGCTTGGTTTTTTCAAACTCATCATTTATCTTGATTACATCGCTATGAGCCTTATCCATGATTTTTTTTGCAGAATCATTTGCTGTCTTGATAATTAGCTCTGCTTCCTTCTGGGCATTTCCTCTTGCCTGTTCAGCTGCATTCTGAGCTAAAAGCAGTGTGTTTTGTATTGTGCTTTCCATCTTGTTATAATGCTCCAGCCTTTCGTCTATGGCAGCAACCTTTTCCTTAAGTGTGGAGTTTTCCTTGTACAGAGCTTCATAATCCTCCGCAATCTTATCCAGGAACTCATCTACTTCCTCCTGGTTGTAACCCCTCATTGCCTTTTTAAATTCCTTGTTAGTAATTTCCATTGACGTAATTTTCATTATGAACACCCCGCATCAAATATATTTTTTAAGCTGTACCCTTAACCTGCCGCTGCCTGTAGCACCGGTTATTTTATTAAGTATCAGCTTGCCATATCCCCTGATAACGATAAGGTTATCAATATCCAGTATATAATCCCGCCTCATCACGGGAACATAATCCACCATAACCTTTCCCTGTCTTATTAAATCATCCGAACTGCTCCTGGAAATGCCGCAAATACTGCCAACCATGCAGTCCAAACGGAGAGAGGTTGATATTATGTTGATGTATTCAAACTCATGCACCGGCTTTTCCTCACTGTCCAAATCAATAACCTCTACACTGCAGGGCGAATTTTTTACTCTGGTTAAGTTAAACTGCAGATAATCACTTATCTCCTCCTGCACTGCTGCATAGCAGCTATCGTTCTTTAATATCAAGTCGCCAAACTTTTCTCTCTTTATACCCAGAGACATTATTGACCCTAAATAGTCTCTGTGAGTTATAGAGCTGAATTTGTTGTTTGCTTTTATTTTAATCAGCTCCAAAGGAAAATCATAAGTATTTATTTCCTCATTAGCTATGCCTATAATCCGCCTTTCAGAATCCTGAAAAACGCCATAGGTATAAAAGGAAACATCAAATTGGGTTTTAAGCTTAAGCAGCGAGCCCCACACATTAGGCGGATAAAATTCACTGGTAAATACAGTTCTTCCTGTTTTTTCAGCTAAAACAATTTTATCATACAGCCTTGCCATGGTGGTTGTGTCATCAAATGAACCGCTGTGTAATATTTTTTCGATAAATGTATTCTTATCCATGCTAAATTATGCTGAATATGATGTTTTGAATAATATCGATTAGTATAAGTGCGATAATAGGTGAAAAATCAATCATCATATTTGGAGCAATTCTATTTTGTATCTTCCGTCCAGGTATCATAAACGGATCAGTAAATACGTGCACCAAATCAATAAAAACATTCCTTTTGCCTGGCATAACCCAGGATAAAATAACGTCCACCAGTATAGCAGCCTCTAAAAATCTAAACAGCAGGTAAAATGCATATCTTATGGTCTCAATCATTTCTGTCCTCCAAACTTATTTGCTCCAGCTGAAAAGCCCCCTGCTGGACAGCTCATTTTTTAAATCATTGTTAACTTCAACATTTGAAGGGGATATTAAGTATACTCCCTTTTCAATTTCCTCTAAATTTCCGCTTAAGGCATAGCTTGCCCCGCCAAGGAAGTCCAGTAGCCTTTGGGCTGTTTTCAGTTCAAGACTTGTAGTGTTTATCACCACAATCTTTCTGTTTTTAACATCGTCACAGATGTCTGCAGCTTCCTCAAAACATGAAGGCTTAACTATTTTTACCTTTGCGGAAATGGTGGTATGTATGCTTACTACATTAGACTTTTTCTTAGGGTTTGTCACCTGAGGCTCATCATCGTTATATTGGTTTTCTGTTGTTGTGTCAAGCTCCTCATCAAAGTCATCTTCCAGTCCTAAAAATCCCATCATCTTATTAAGTACTTTTCCTGACATAATTTTTCCCCCTATACTTTATTATAATTCCTTTTGCCAAATATGCCTTCTCCAACTCTTATCATATTTGACCCTTCCTGAATTGCCGATTTATAATCCCCTGTCATACCCATGGATAAATATTTCATTTCAATATTGTTGAAGGATGCATTTTTTAGAGAATCAAAAATCCCATTCACTTTTTTGAAATATTCCCTTTGTTCCTCCACGGCGCACACAGGCAATACTGTCATTATGCCCTTAACCTTAACGCTTTCGCATTTTTCACATTCAGTAATAAGCTCATCCAGATTCTCCAGCATTATACCGGTTTTGTTTTCTTCCCTGCCTATATTTATTTCAATAAGCACCTCTGCAGTTAGGCCTTTTTCGCTGTATTGCCTTTCCAGTTCCTGCAGAAGTCTTACGCTGTCCAAGGAGTGTATGAGAAAAACCTTTCCCACAATATATTTGACCTTATTTCTTTGAAGATGTCCTATAAGATGCCATCTAACAGAATTGTCAAACTCATCATATTTATCCATGAATTCCTGCACTTTATTTTCGCCGAAATCCCTTATTCCTGTATGGTAAGCTTCCTTTATTTCCAGAATGGTTCTGGTTTTCGTTACCGCAACCAAATGCACATCTTCGGGTATGGAAGATAAAATACCTTGGATGTTCTCTTCAATTGTCATACTAAACCCTCCTTTTTATGCATTTATATAGTATTCTTCAAACAAATGAAAAAATCCTTCATCTGTCAATAAAAATTACTGTACAGCCTTCACATAATCAGTCTTTTCATTACCAACATAAGCTGGTATATTGACCTGGTCAGTCTGGTTTATATCTACATTAATTTTTCTAAGTATAAGACTTTTTAAGTAGTTTTCGTCGGACATCATGTAGTCATACAGCACCTGCTTGTTTCCTATGGCATTCAACGTGAAGGGCGCTGCAATCTTGACGCCGTTAACACGCAAAAATGGGCCGCTGCAGTATACCTCCGTACTCTCCACAATCCTCTGATTGTTCAGGGAAATTGCCTCGGCACCTGCATTTCTAAGATCGTTAAGTACCTGTATTATATCTGTATTGTGAACAAGTCTGAATTGGTCCTCAGGAGTATTCTCAAAATATATACTGTCCGCATCGTTCAGCACAATGGCAAGCCCTTGTCCTGTTACCGCGGTTTTACCTAGTATCATATTGTTTTCATCCAGTTCCTTCTTGATTTCATCCGATATGCTGTTGTTCTTCTGCTCACTAAGCTTGTAGCTGGTAAGCTTCTTTTCATAAGTATTATATTGGTTCACCAGGGAACTGATCTCTCCATAAAGCTGGGTTTTATAGTTATAAGCATCCATATACTGAGATGAACTCAGCATGCTGATGGAGCTTTCCCTGGAAAGACTTATATTCAGCGATATCAGTATACCTATGATAATTGAAGCTATAAAAACAAATATATTTGCTTCATTATATCTCATTTAGTTCACCTCAATGACGTGACTTTGCTTTTTCAATTAAAAGTCTTCTGATAATTGCGAAGTTATCGAAGAGCCTTCCTCCAAATACAATTACCGCTGCCAGATATATTGGCACTCCTAGTTTGTCCCCAAGATAAGCCAGTCCTGCAGCCAGCAGAGCATTTCCGAAAAATCCTGAGATAAATATATCCGACTGAAAGTTCTTTGACAGGTTTGCCCTTATGGCGCCAAAAACTGAGTCCAGACAGGCAAGTATTGCCACTGACATATATGGCGAAAACTGATCCGGAATATTCACTTTAAATATAATTCCGATTAATATACCAATTATTAATCCTATTGCACCAACCATAGTCTATCTCCTTTAACTCGCAGGCTTTGCGTAATCAAACTTGTAGGTTTTTGTATACTTGCTTATTTTGATATCGTCCTGCTTTTCAAATTTAACATCGCATATTCCCTTGAATTCAGAAAACACCTCAGGAAAGCTCAGAGCGCTGTATAACAGAGATTTATCTCCTATAGCCTTTATAACTATCCTTTGGGAATAGGATACCTTTTCATCATTAATTAAAATATAATTGCCTGCATTTCTTATTCCTGTGGTGCCTACCACTCTGATATCGTTTATTGATACGGCTTCAGCTCCTGCAAATCTCAACTCATTTACAAGGTATACAAGATGTTTGTCAGTAATATGGTCACCACTGGCTCCAAAAAGATTGGAATCCGGGTTGAGATATATAACAACCCCCTGGCCATGTACATCTGTAAGCCCAGTTAATAGTCGTGAATTGTCCAATTCCTGAAGCAGGGCCTTTGATGTGTCACTGGTGCCTGCTGCTGCCGCCTCATAGTTTTTAACCTTGTCCTGAAGCTCGTTTACTTTTGCCTCCAGCTCTGTTTTCTGCTTTTTGTACTGCTCTATTTCTACTGTAATATCTGTGCTGTTAACACTTCCCAGATTTAATGTTTTTTCCTGCTTCATCAAAACCTTAAACTGGTAAGCCAGCATAAACCCTAAAATAGCGCAAACAATGGCCACACTAATTTGAGATCCTAACTTCCGCATTTTTTCCCTCCTACTTCTCTATATAATACACAGGGTTGCCGTCGAAGCTTACGTCTACATAGCCACCCTTTGCCTGTTTGAATTCTTCTCTGTCTAAAATGTTGGCTGCAGTGTTCAGCTTTTTATCCAGATTGTCCATGGACCCAAGCTTAATACAGAAATTGCCGTAATAGACCTTCAGCATAAGCAAGTCACCTGCATCCACTGATGTAACATTTGAAATGAATTTTTCATCAACCTTCATTATGTCATTGAGGCTTCCGATAAATTCAAGTTTTCTGGAATCATCAGCTGCAAGAGTCTCTCCCACCTTGGCCTTGCTGTAATCAAAGCCATCCAGCTTTATAAGCTTCATTGCTTTAATGTCGCTTCTCTCCTCCAGCACGATACCGCTTTTGTCAATTACAAGAAATTTGCCCTGAACCTGGCCGTAGTATATGGCTTCCCTTTCCTTTACAGTTATAATTATAGTACTTGGAAGCTTCCTTTCAACCTTTGCACTTAAAATGTAAGGATTTTTTAATAATGCCTGGGCGCTCTTTCCTGTATCAATGTAAAATATGTTATTTCCCTTGTACAATCCGGATAGAGCCACAATATCCGCTGAGGAAACAATTTTGTTATTTGCCGCCTTTATGGTGATAATGTTGAAATAAGGGAGTTTAAAACACAGCATTGCAAGTACAGATATTAAAAATATGAAAAACAGCACAACACGCCTGTAAAATAATCTTTTACGCCTTCTTATGATAAGTGCATTATCACCGTTGTTTATCTTCCTGCCCATATCCCAAGCCCCTTATAAACCAATTTGGAATAGAATTATATTCACATATACATATAATAACATTAATCATTTATTTTTTCATTATTTAATGAAAATTTAATTAAAATTAATTTTATATTAAAACAAAAGCATGCAGTTGTCTGCACACTTATGTGGTTTTCTTATGTCTTGAAATATTAAGCAGTACGCCCATGGCGCATAAATTTATAACCAGGGAGGATCCTCCGTAGCTTATAAATGGTAGGGGAACCCCTGTTACCGGCATGGAGCCTGTAACCACTGCAATATTTATAATAGCCTGTATTGCTATTATTGATGTTATTCCTGTTGCCAGCAGAGTACCGAAGGTATCTTTTGCCTTGGATGCAGTAACTATACCCCTCCATATGAAAATGACAAAAAGAATAATTATTATTGTGCACCCTATGAGACCAAGTTCTTCTCCAATGATAGAAAAAATAAAATCAGTATGGGGCTCCGGTATGTAGTAGCATTTCTGTCTTGACTGACCCAGGCCTGCCCCCCAAAGACCCCCTGCTCCTAATGCCAGCAGAGATTGTATCAGCTGGTAGCCATCCCCCCTTGGATCCTTCCATGGGTTTAAAAAGCTTGTAAACCTGGCCATTCTGTATGGCTCGAAAGCTATACCTGCTGCACCTGCTGCACCAACAAGGCCGCAAATTCCAAAGATGTGACCAAATTTAGCACCAGCCACAAAAAGCACTATCAGCGTAACAAACATTATTATGGCCGCTATACTGAGGTTGTGCTCAGCCAGAACCATAGCGGCAAAAAAGCCTGATACCAGCATATATGGCACTATTCCATAAATAAAGGATTTGACATTTTCACCTTTGGCAGAGAGGCTTTTTGCCATATACAGCACCACCACATATTTGGCGATTTCCGAAGGCTGTATGGATGCAAAGCCCAGTGGTATCCACCTTTTTGCCCCATTAACAGCAGGAAAGGCAAATACTACACAAAGCAGCACCACAGTTATTCCCATCAAAGGCATAGTGTACTTTCTATATACATGATAATCTATTTTCATTGTAAAAATCATGCAAAGAGCTCCGATAACCGCCCATAAGCCCTGCTTTTTAAGGTAAAACATACTGTCATTAATTTTTGAATCATAAAATGAACTGTAGGAGCTGGCACTATATACCATAACCACTCCTATAGCCACCAGCAGCATTATCACTGAAAACAGGACAAAATCTATGGGACCAAGTTTTCTGCGGGGCGTTTTTTTCATATAAGGTCCTCCCGAAAATTAATTATAAGGATAAAAATGCGATCAGGCACAAAATAACTGTTGCTATGGAGAATATTGAAACCACTTTTGTTTCATGCCATCCGGAAAGCTCAAAATGGTGATGTATAGGAGCCATTTTGAATATCCTTTTCTTTGTAAGCTTAAAGGATACAACCTGCAATATCACGGATAATGTTTCTATTACATAAATACCTCCCACCAGCAGTATCAGCAACGGAAGCTTCAGCATCATGGCAGCAGCAGCTACAGCTCCTCCCAACGCCAGGGAACCCGTATCTCCCATGAACACCTGAGCCGGGAACGCGTTAAACTTAAGGAAGCCCAGCAGTGAACCTGCAATTACAGCACAGAAAATTGCTAATGTGTAATGACCAAAGGCAAAGCTTATTAGTGCAAAAAAAGTCATCACCAGCATGGTTACAGAGGTAGCAAGTCCATCAAGACCATCTGTAAGGTTAACCCCATTTGTAACACACAGAAAGTAAAATATGATAAATGGTATATACCATATTCCAAGATTCCAATTCATCTTAAGGAAAGGCACTAATATAGAGGTCCCGATGTCAGGGTTGCCTGCTGCATAATATGCAATGCCTCCCGATACCGCCAGGAGCAGAGCCATCTTCTGCCATGCCCTGAGGCCCAGGTTATGATGTCTTATTATTTTAAGACCGTCATCCAAAGCTCCGATAAATCCAAAGGCTATAAAGGCATAAAGTGCAACCATTGCTTCATCTGAAGGCTTTCTTACCATTATTGCCATAGTTATTATGGCTGATAAAATAAATATAATTCCACCCATTGTAGGGGTTCCTGCTTTTTTGAGGTGACTCTTTGGACCATCCTCTCTTATACTCTGTCCAAACTTCAGCTTGTGCAGCATTGGTATTAATATAGGCCCCTCCAATAAAGTAATTACAAATGCCGCCAGTACTGAAAATATTATTTTATCCATTATTTGTCACCCCAATGTGTTCTTTCAATTTCTCTGTTATTTTTTCAAACTTCATGGACCTGGAGGCTTTAACAATAACAGCATCTCCTGGCTTTATAGTTTTTATTGCAAAGGCTGCAGCTTCATCGTAGTCATCGAAGCAAAAGCAATTTTCGCCAAAGCCTTCCTTAAAGTATTCATTATACTCACCCAGGGTGATAAGTGTATCCACACCACATTCCCTGGCAAAATCACCAATGCCCCTATGAGCCTCTGGCCCTTGCTGACCAAGCTCCCTCATACTGCCTAGTATGGCAATTCTATGAACACACTTGTAATTCTTCAAAACCTCAAGCCCGGATTTCATGGAATCAGGATTTGCATTGTAGCAATCATTGATGATAGTAAAATCACCCTTGATGATGTCCAGTCGCATGGCTGTTTTTTCAAGGTTACAAAAGCCCCTGCTTATTTCCTCAACGCTAAGACCATATTCCATGGAAACCGCTATAGCTAAAAGTGCATTATTTATAGTGTGCATGCCAGGCACAGGAATATGGAATTTCTGAGGCTGAACAATACCTTTAAGAACAACATTAAATTGAACGCCTTCATCCTCCAGTACCACATCACAGGCGGAGTAATCAGAATTCTCCCCCAGACCTGTGGTTATGAGCCTGCTTTTTTTATAATCCATATTCTTTAACATGTCGTTATCCGAATTTACAATAAGTAGTGAATTTTCATTAAAAAAATCAGTGATTTCCAATTTTGCTTTTAAAATGTTCTCCCTGGTTTTAAGATTTTCAATATGGGTCATGCCAACATTTGTGATCAATGCTGTATCAGGCCTTGCAGCCTCAGCCATGTTGTGGATCTCCCTTAAATTGTTCATGCCCATTTCCAGCACTGCTATGTCATAGGAATTGTCCAGACTGAAAATCATCAGAGGCAGTCCGATTTCGTTATTAAAATTGCCCTTTGTTTTAAATACCTTGTATTTTATACCGAGGGCTGCCGCTGTCAAATCCTTCGTGGAGGTTTTTCCAGTGGAGCCTGTTATACCAATTATTTTTGTCCTCAACTTTTTTTTGTAGTATCCCGCCAGCTTCAGCAGTGCTTTTTTTGTATCCTCCACTTGAACGAGGCTTACATTTTTCAACTGATCCTTATGAAATTTTACTTCGTCTGCTATACAGAGATTTGCTCCTGCATTTGCAGCAGCTTCAATAAATTCATTGCCGTTAAAATTATCTCCCCTTAGAGCTATAAATATATCTCCTGGTTTGATCTTTCTTGTGTCGGTACAAACCGATTCATACTCTTGAACACTGCCTTTTAGAATAAGCTTTCCTTCCACGGCCTTTAATATTTCATCAAGGGTTATTTTTTCCATTTAAACTTCCCCTTTCTCCAATATCTCTTTTACAACTTCCCTTTCGTCAAAGTGGATTTTCCCAGTTTTAAGTATCTGGTAATCCTCATGACCTTTGCCTGCTATAACTATAACATCACCTTTTTTTGCAGTTTCAATTGCCCTTTTTATAGCATCTCTTCTGTTTTCCACCACTATATAGTTATCCTTAGATACTCCTTCCAGAATATCCTTAATTATAAGATCAGGGTCCTCAGTTCGTGGATTATCAGAGGTTATAACCGCTATATCGCTGAGCTTTGTGCCTATGTCTCCCATTATGGGCCTTTTGGTCCTGTCCCTGTCTCCTCCGCAGCCAAATACGGATATAAGTCTTCCTGTGGTGAATTCCCTGGCTGTTTTAAGTATATTCTCAAGGCCGTCAGGTGTATGTGCGTAATCTACAATTATATCAAAGCCCAGGTTGCTGCCGTAATTTACTATTTCACATCTTCCTGGTACACAGAGCATCCGTTCCAGGCCCTTTTTAACAATTCCCAGCGAAATACCCTCCATAAGGCAGGCTCCAGCGCTGCCAAGGGCATTTTCCACATTATATTTTCCAGGAATATTGAGGTTTATTCTTACAGTGTTATTATCGTATCCCAAATCAAACTCTACACCCCTTGAGTGCATTATGAGGTTTTCTGCTTTCACATCAGCAGGGCTTTCAATGGAACAGCTTATTTTATTTCCATTAATATCATTCCATACCTTCATTCCATAATCACTGTCAATATTAATAACAGAATTTCTGGAATTCCTGAAAAGTATAAGCTTGGCATCGTAGTAATTTTCAAAGGTTTTGTGAAAATCCAGGTGATCTCTAGTAAGATTTGTGAAAACCCCTTCACAAAATTCTATGCCGTAAACTCTGTCCAGATAAAGGGAATGGGATGAAACCTCCATTACCACATATTTAACCTCTTGATCAACCATTTCACAAAACAGCTTGTGCAAATCCAGGGATTCAGGTGTGGTTCTGCTGGTTTCTACCTTTTTATCCCCTATGTAGTTTGCAATAGTACCTATAATACCAGTTTTAAACCCTGCCTCCTCAAGAATTGATTTTATCATAAAGGTGGAGGTGGTCTTTCCATTGGTACCGGTAACACCAATTATTTTCAGTTTTTCTTTTGGATTCCCGTAATAATTTGATCCCGCCAGAGCCATAGCCTTTCTTGTATCCTTAACCTTAACCACTGTACAGTCCTTGTGGGCAGCTATATCCTCAATATCATCCATACATAAAATTGCTGCGGCACCTTTATCCAAGGCTGCCTGTACATAATTATGCCCGTCTGTTGCATAGCCCTTTATACAAATAAACAAATCCTTTGGTTCAATCTTTCTTGAATCATATTCAATTTTGCTTATTTCTATATCCAAACCACCCCTGAGCAGTTCATATTCCAATCCCTTCAAAATACTTTTTAGTTTCAAGCAAACCAGCTCCTTTATATAAATTTTATCCAAATAAAAGATATAAATACAAAATCAGGCATGCAATTATGCATTGCATGCCATTAAATTTTAGTCCCCTATAGGCTCAAGATCCATGGTAACTGTAGTTCCCTTGGAAACTTCAGTACCAGCTGCAATGCTTTGACCAGAAACCATTCCGCTTCCTGTGGAACTTGCTTTTAAGCCTACACTATTAAGTACCTGCACCGCTCTTTCCTGGGTGAGGCCTTTAATGTTTGGCACAGCTACTACTTTATTATAATTAGCGGCAGTGCCTGTGTAAAGTGTTATTTTGCTCCCTTCCTTAACGGTATATCCTGGTTTTGGATTCATATCTGTTATATATGGCCCCGTGCTGTCAATATCAAAAGCAAGATGCTGCTCCTTCAAAACCTTTTGAGCATCAGCCTTGGTCATGCCCCGCACATCCGGCACCACTACATCCCTTAGCAGGCTTCTGGCCACATCAGCTCCACTGGCGTCGCTTTTCATGGCAAGATAGTTGAATATATCATTAAATACCTGCTGGGCTACAGGGGCAGCTATCTGCCCTGCATAGTAATTGGAAGGATCCGGTTCATCTATAGAAATAAAAACAGTAATCCTGGGATCGCTGGCCGGAGCCATTCCCGTAAAGGATGCGATATATTTTCCACTTTGGTAACCACCTGGACCAGCCTTTTGGGCTGTACCGGTCTTACCTGCGATATGGTAGCCCTCAATGAAGGCCTTGCTTCCTCCTCCTTCACCAACTACCTTTTCCAGATACCCTCTAAGCTCAGACATCTTGGCACTATCCAGTATCTGCTTTGAATTAACTGTACTATCATATTTACTGTCTGCTATTTCCTTGCCGGAATCTTCATCATAATGTGCAATTTCCTTCATTAAATGAGGAGTTATAAGCTTTCCTCCATTTGCTACAGCATTAAAGGCTGTAAGATACTGGATACAGGACACTGTATCCGTTTGGCCGAAGGAAATGGTTGCCAGGTCTGTTTCGGTAATATCAGCAGTTTTCTTGATTATGCCGCTGGCCTCACCTGGCAGATCTATACCTGTCTTTTTTCCAAAACCGAACTTTTGTATATATTCATTAAGAGTTTCTCTGCCAACTTTTTTGCCTACTGCAGCAAAACCAACATTACAGGAATTTTTTAATATGTCCACAAAATGCTGGGTACCATGGCCTGTTCGTTTCCAGCAGTGTATTATCCTTCCTCCCACCGAAAAGCTTCCTGTACAGGTAAAGGTATCATTGTCGGTGACTGAGCCTGTTTCCAGCGCTGCTGTGGAGGTTATAACCTTAAATATGGAGCCTGGCTCGAAGGTATCGCTTACAGCCCTGTTTCTCCACATCTGCTGCAGTTCATCGGAGGTTTTGCCTTCCACCCATGGATCATTGGGATTGTAATCAGGCTTGTTCACCATAGCCAGCACATCTCCGTTTTTAGGATCCATAACAATTATTGACACCGCCTTGGCCTTATTATCCTCCAAGGCTTTGGCAGCAGCCTTCTCCGCAAAATTCTGTATCATTTCATCTATGGTCAAAACCAGGTCCCTTCCATCCACAGGTTCAGTATATTCTGATATTGTGTTTGGAAGCTCCATGCTTTTTCTATCAGTCTCAGCTATTCTTACTCCCGGAGTACCTGAAAGCTCTTTATTATATTTAAGCTCTACTCCAGTTAAGCCATCTCCGTCGGAATTAGTATGGCCCAGTACCTGAGCCAAAAAATTATTGTTAGGGTAAAATCTTTTTGTATCTGCAGAAACCAGCACGCCCCTGAGATTAAGTGCCTTAACACTATCTGCTTCTGGCTTTTCTATCCTTCTTTTCAAGGTAGCTGAGCCAATGGGCAAGCCACTGGGAAGGGTTTTGCTCAAAATTTTTGTCACATCGGCAGTTTCCATTTTTAACGCCCCTGCAAGCTTTGCAGATACCTCTTCCACTGTAAGATTCTTAGTCTTCATGGTATCCCTCAAGGTGTTCATGTCCAGATCCACCCTGTAAACATTAGCGCTGACCGCCAGTTCATTGCCGTTCCTGTCCAATATCCTTCCTCTTTTTGCAGCAATTTTTACCTCACTGGTCCACTGGTCTACTGCATAGGCTTTATATTTTGATGATTGGACTACCATAACATAAAACATTCTGGAAAACAGCAGAATGAAGAGAAAGGACAGTCCAGCCAGCACTATAACCATCCTTTTTCTGATAATCGTTTTATCCCTGTATTCCTTATTTGCCAATAAATTTACCTCCGGGAATTGCTTCAAAAGATATTTTGAATTACCCTTGTTATCCTGCCCACAGTGGTATTGCCAGTATTTTCTGAATTCTGTGTATTTGCAGTGGTGATAACCTTATCCCTGCTAATGTTGCAGTATACTGCATCATTCCTGTTTGGAGCCACCATTCCAAGTTTTGTTGTGGCAACTTCTTCTATGTATTGCAGATTGTTATATTTAACAAGTTCAACCTTTAAATTGTCGTTTTGCTTATTCATTTCAGTGATATTTGATTTTGTTGTATTGAGCTGCTTTTGCATATTATAGATTGCACAATATCTTCCTACTAATATAAGACCTATTGTGAAGGCTAAAAAAATATTTCTTATAATAACGAATTTATTCTTGTTTTTCTTATTCTTATTATTGCTGCTTATATGCTTCTTTTCAACTTTTTTGTAAGGCGTTCTCTTAGGTGCTAAAACCGTATTTCCCCTTACTGTCAGCTCTTCTCTTGTCACTATCACTCTATTCACCCCGCTCAATTTTTAGAACTTATAATTTCTCTGCAACCCGGAGCTTAGCACTTTTGCTCCTGGAGTTTGATTCCATTTCTTCTTTTGCTGGTTCTATAGGTTTTTTAGTAATTATCTTAACAGTTGGTTTCTTGCCGCACACGCACACTGGGAAATCCTTTGGACATATACATGGATTTTCCTGCTGCCTGAACTTGTTTTTCACAAGCCTGTCTTCCAGTGAGTGGAAGGTAATTATTGCAATTCTGCCTCCCGTGCTTAACTTGGTGATACTATCTCCAATAGCCTTGTCCAGTATGCCAAGCTCCCTGTTTACCTCTATTCTTACCGCCTGGAAGGTTTTCTTTGCCGGGTGGCCCTCCCTTTGGAACTTTCCTGGTATGGCAGTTCTTATAATGTCCACCAGTTCCAGTGTGGTTTGCACAGGCTTAAGCTTTCTTGATTCTGCTATATGATTTGCAATTTTCTTTGCAAATCTGTCTTCCCCATATTCTTTTATAATTCTGTAAAGCTCTTCTTCGCTGTAGTTGTTTACCACTTCATATGCTGAAAGACTGCTTTCACGATTCATCCTCATGTCCAGGGGAGCATCCTTCATATAGCTGAAGCCTCTTTCCGCTTCATCCAGCTGGTGGGATGAAACTCCTAAGTCCATAAGTATTCCGTCCACCTTTTCCACCTGAAGATTGTCAAGGATCTCCTCAATGTTGTAAAAGTTATTATGTACATATGTAACGTTGCTGTATTCCCCAAGCCTTTCCTTTGCTGCAGCAAGGGCATTGATATCCTGGTCTATGCCGATGAGCCTGCCGGTTCCATTTAGCTTTTTGAGAATTTCCAGGGAGTGTCCTCCACCACCTAGTGTACAGTCTACATAAATTCCGTTTTCTCTTATGTTTAGAGCCTCTATGCATTCATTTAAAAGCACTGAAACATGTTTAAATTCCATATGATTCCTCCTATATTCCAAGATCGCTCATCTGCTCGGCAATGTCATCGAAATCGATATTGGAGCTGTTGTATTCTTCCCATTTCTCTTTGCTCCATATCTCAATTCGGTTTGATACTCCTATGCTTACAACTTCCTTGTCTATGTCCGCATAATCCAGTACGCTCTGCGGTATTAAAGCTCTGCCTTGTTTATCAAGCTCGATTTCATTTGCTCCTGAAAAGAAGAATCTTGTAAAGGCCCTTGCATTTTTGCTGGTTAAAGGCAGCTTCACTAATTTTTCCTCCAGCAGTTTCCATTCCTCCAGGGTATAAGCATATATACAGCCATCCAGGCCCTTTGTTATAATGAACTTGTTACCAAGCTCCTCCCTGAATTTTGAAGGTACTATTATTCTGTTTTTATTGTCTACAGCATGTAAATACTCACCAATAAACATAAGAGCACCTCACATAAAATTTAACCACTTTCCACCACTTTTAACCACTTAATCTCTATATTCTATAAAAAAATAAAAATTCCTTCTAAAAATTAATAAAATATTAATTTTTTTTAAAATTTTTTTTAAAGATTTATTGACAGGCAGTCAGTTTAATGGTAAAATATTACATTTATTGTAAATGATACAAAATAGCGCACTTGAAATAGCCAATCTTGTAGGGTATAATTTAATGGAATAAAAATCGATAACATCGAATTATAATGAAACCGGCATTGTAAACCGGTAAACAGCTGATAGAGAAAGGAATGTAAGTAATGAAACTAGGAATCGTAGGTTTGCCTAACGTGGGTAAAAGCACTTTGTTCAATGCCATTACCAAGGCAGGAGCAGAATCAGCCAATTACCCCTTCTGTACTATAGAACCAAATGTGGGAGTTGTAAGCGTGCCTGACAAACGCCTTGATGTGCTGGAAAAAATGTATAACCCAAAGAAAAAGGTACATACAGCCATAGAATTTTATGATATAGCAGGTCTGGTTAAGGGCGCCAGCAAGGGTGAGGGACTTGGAAACAAGTTTTTGTCCCATATCCGTGAGGTTGCTTCAATAGTTCATGTGGTGAGATGCTTTGAGGATGAAAATATCACCCATGTAGATGGCTCAGTGGATCCTGTAAGGGACATAGAAACCATAAATCTTGAGCTTATATTTTCAGATATGGAAGTACTTGACAAGAGGCTGGAAAAAGGTTCAAAGCTTGCCAACAGCGGAAACAAGGAAGCCAAGGCAGAAGTGGACCTGATGAAAAGGCTAAAGGCTCATCTTGAGGAAGGCAAGCCTGTAAGAACTGCTGAACTTACTGATGATGAAGCCTTAATGGTGAAGGGTTATTTCCTGCTCACCTCCAAGCCGGTGCTTTATGCAGCAAACATCTCCGAGGATGACCTGATGGCAGGAAACCTGGAAAATGACTACGTAAAAAAGGTTAAGGATTATGCAGCTTCTGAAGACTCAGAGGTTATAGTAATAAGCGCAAGGCTGGAAGAAGAGCTTTCCTCCCTTGATGAAGAGGAAAAGATGGAGATGCTCAGCGAATACGGCCTAAATGAGTCGGGGCTGGATAAGCTTATACACGCATCCTACAAGCTCCTTGGACTTATAAGCTTCCTTACGGCAGGAAGTGACGAGGTAAGAGCCTGGACAATTGTTAAGGGTACAAAGGCTCCCCAGGCTGCTGGAAAAATACACACAGACATTGAAAGAGGCTTCATAAGAGCTGAAATAATATCCTATGACAAGCTTCTCGAGGCCGGCTCAGAAACTGCAGCCAAGGAAAAAGGCTGGTTCAGGCTTGAGGGCAAGGAATACGTAATGCAGGATGGTGACATAGTTAACTTCAGATTTAATGTATAAAAATTAAATGTCAACTTCAGGTGCCTGGCACCTTAGGTTGACATTTTTCATTATTCACATATTTTCACAGAAGCTGAAGCTCCTATTCTTGTGGCTCCTGCTTCTATCATAGCCATGGCAGTTTCATAATCTCTTATGCCGCCGGAAGCTTTGATTCCAATGGAATCCCCCAGCACGCTTTTCATGAGCCTGATATGTTCAACCTTGGCCCCGGCCTTTGAAAAGCCAGTGGAGGTTTTTATGAAATCGGCTCCGGAGTCCCTGACAATTTCGGAGATTTTTACAATTTCATCATCGGTTAAAAGGCAGGTTTCCACTATAACCTTTAGCAATCCTTTACCCTTTACTGCCTCTGCCAGCTTCCATATTTCCTCTCCAACGTAGCTGTAGTTTTTTTCCTTAAGCTTTCCTATATTAATAACCATATCTATTTCCGTAGCTCCGTTTTTAAGAGCATCCGTAGCTTCAAAAACTTTAACTGCCGTGGTGTTAGCACCTAAAGGGAATCCTATTACCGTACAAACCCTAACCTGGCTGTCATTAAGCAGCTTTGCAGCTAATAGCACATTGCAGGGATTAACACATACGGAGGCAAATTCAAATTCCGCAGCTTCCTGGCAAAGTTTAACAATTTCGTTTTCTTCAGCCTCTGGCTTTAAAAGGGTATGATCTATATATTTAGCAAGCTTGGCTCCTTCCATTACATCATCTCCTCGTGTCTTTTTAATAGTATTTTATACCAAATAAATAAATGTAACAAGTTTTTCTTTCTGTTTTAAAATTGACAATACTGTGATATAATATATCTAACATTTTTTAATACATTTTTCGCAAAGGAGTCATATATATGAGTTTTAAAGACAAACTTACGCAATACTACACCAAGTCCTATCTTAAAAAATACGGCGATAGAATAACTCAGGTTCAGGGAAATGTTGTATCCGTAAAAGTAGCTGAAAAGTCAATTTTAGGGATATTCCATAAAATAACAGTTACAATTCTAGTTAGACCGGACAGAAGCAAGAACATCGTACAATGCACCTATACCAAGAACAGATGGTTTAAGAAACCTGAATTCATTCCCATTACCCAGGGCAACCTGCTTTTAGTACAGGGACTTAAGGGTAAGAAAGGCAAGGATGGCAAGCCATCCAAGGAGAACAGAGAAAAGATCTCCATATTAAATGTAAGGAACATGACTACCAAAAGAGACCTTGTTCCTATCGAAGGAAATGTTCCAAAGGTACAAAAAAAAGTTCAAAGACTTAAGTAGTAAAACAAAAACGGTTGTGATTTCAATGATTTCACAACCGCTTTTTAATTTGTAATGTTAGACAAGCTGGTGACAGCCACATCAGATATCAGATATTATTTTATATACAAGTAGAAGCTGTTTATGAATGCAATTACACCGGAGAAGAACATCACCATGCACCACTGGCCAGGGTCCAGCATAGCTGTATGGAATACAGCCTGGAGAAACGGGTTGTAAATTACCAGCACCAGCAGCAGGATGGATATGGACACAGCCCCTAAAAGGTATGGGTTTGAAAAAATATTTATCTGGAAAATGGAATGTCTTTCGGACCTGCATTCAAATACATGGATAAGCTGAGACATTATCAGGGTGCTTAGTGCCATGGTCCTGCAGGTTTTAAGGTCATAGCCGCAGTATTTTGCCGCCAGGAAGGACAGAACAGTGCAAACTCCGATGAGGGTGCCTCTTACCAGTATTTTTTCAGCCAGCCCCCTGGCAAAGATGCTTTCATTTTTAGGTCTTGGCTTTTCCTTCATTATGCCTGATTCCGGAGGATCAACCCCCAGGGCAATGGCCGGCAGTCCGTCAGTTGCCAGGTTAACCAGCAGTATTTGTATGGGCAGCAGCGGAATATCCAGATATAACAATGAAGCCAGAAACATGGTGAGCACTTCACCCAGATTGCAGGAAAGCAGGTACCTGATAAACTTTCTTATATTATCATAAATAATCCTGCCCTCCTCAACTGCAGTTACTATAGTCTTAAAGTTATCATCCAGCAATATCATGGATGAAGCTTCCTTGGTAACGTCAGTGCCTGAAATACCCATGGATATTCCTATATCAGCCTCTTTTACGGCAGGTGCATCATTAACACCGTCACCTGTCATGGCCACGATTTTGTTTTTTGCCTTAAAGGCCTTCACAATCCTCAGCTTATGATTTGGGCTCACCCTGGCAAATATTGTGGTTTTATCAATTCTTGATGCCAGCTGTCTGTCTGAGAGGATATCCAGCTCATCACCGGTTATTACCTGGGATTCCTCCTTGCATATATCCAGTTCTTTTCCTATGGCAAAGGCTGTATTCTTATGATCTCCCGTTATCATAACAGGCTTTATGCCAGCTACTCTGCATTTCAGAACTGCATCCTTGACTTCCCTTCTTGGAGGATCTATTATGCCTGCAGCCCCAATAAAAACCAGGCTGCTTTCCAGGCTGCTATTCCTGGTAAGTCCGCTATCCTTGTAGGCTGCACCAATACATCTCAGGGCATTGTAGGACATCTCCTCCACAGAAGTTGTGATTTTTTTCCGGTAATCAGAGGTTAATAACCTCACTTCACCATTAACCAGTACATATTTGCACTTCTGCAAAAGCCTTTCAGGAGCACCCTTCACATAGCAGCATTCCCTGCCCCCTTCCTTCATTATTACAGACATCATTTTTCTGTCCGAATTGAAGGGAATATCATATACTCTTTCTGCCTTGGACAGGAAGTCCTTCAGTGACGTAACGTCAGTGAAAAAGGCTTTAATAAGGGCAGTTTCCGTAGGATCTCCAAACAGGCTTTTAGAAATTGCTTTTTCAGTAAAATCAAAGCTGCAGTCATTACAATATGTAAATGCCTTCTTTAATATTATATTTTCAGGTATATTGTCATTGTCGCAGCTGTACATTTTGTCATTGAAATAAATGCATTTAACCGTCATATTGTTTTCTGTTAGAGTTCCCGTCTTATCGCTGCAGATTATTGAAGTGCAGCCTAAGGTTTCCACAGCAGGAAGCTTTCTGACCAAGGTATTCCTTTTAAGCATCCTTGAAACCCCTAGAGCTAGTGCCACTGTAACTATGGCCGGAAGTCCCTCAGGTATTGCCGCCACTGCCAGACTTACTCCCAGCAGGAACATCTGGTACTTGTCCTGTCCTCTGGATATGCCTGTTAGTGTAACTACTATACATACAATTATGCAGAGTACAACCAGAACCTTACCAAGGTTGTTCAGCTTCTCCTTAAGGGGGGATCTTTCCGTTTCGATATTATCCAGCATGCCAGCAATTTTTCCCATTTCAGTCCTCATGCCGGTTTTAACAACCCTTGCCCTGCCTTTTCCGGTTAAAACCAGAGTACCCATAAAAATCTCATTGCTTCCCTTGTCCCTTGATTTTGGAATTCCACAAGACTCCCCAGTAAGCAGTGATTCATCTGCAAGGAAGCTGCTGGCTTCAAGTATGCAGCAATCGGCAGGGATTCTGTCTCCGCTTTCCAGCAAAATTAAATCTCCCTCAACCAGTTCCTCGGCATTAATCACCTGAAGATGTCCATCCCTGATAACCTTAGCTGTTGGTGCGGTGAGCTGCTTTAAGGCCTCCAGAGATTTTTCCGTCCTGTATTCCTGAACGAAGCCCAAAATTGCGTTCATAACCACAATAACAAGGATGGTTATTGCATCTGCCCCTTCTCCCATATTGCCTGATATAACCGCCGCCACTATTAAAACCCAGATTATAAAATCGTTGAATTGAGATAGAAATATTCTAAGTGGAGAAACCTTTTTCTTTTTCTCCAGGGTATTGGGGCCATGCTGATGGAGCCTTATTCCCGCCTCATCACTGCTGAGCCCCAGGGTGCCCTTTTTTTCCATATACATTTTGTGCCCTCCTATTGGAAATATATCTATACAAATATATGTTTACCCATTGAAAAATTTGACTATTTATCTTCAAACTATTAAAATATAACTTGATATATTGATAATTTTACATAGGAGGCCATTGTATGAAAGATGTAATTTACATAACCGGACACAAAAACCCAGACACCGACTCCATATGCTCAGCCCTGTCCTATGCAGAGCTTAAAAGGAAACTTGGTGCTAATAACGCAAAAGCTGTAAGGCTTGGATCTGTAAGCAAGGAAACCCAGTTTGCACTGGATTATTTTAAAATGCAGGCTCCTGAGCTTATTGAATCTGTTAAAGCTCAGGTGTCAGATCTGAACTTTGACCCTGCAGAAACCATAAAGCCTGCTGAGTCAATAAAAAAGGCCTGGGAGATGATTAATAAAAGCAGCGGAAAAACTCTCTCAGTGGTGGATGAGGAAGGAAAGCTTATAGGTATCGCATCCCAATCCACAATAACCAGCACCTATATGGATGTATGGGATAGTGCTGTTATACAAAAAAGCGGCACCAGCATGAGTAATATAATTGATACCCTTTCAGCTGCGGAAGTACTTTTAAGCCAGGGTACTCCTAAATTAAAAGGAAAAATTGTGGTGGCAGCCATGGAACCAGATACTGCAGGTCCTTTCATCAATGAAGGTGACATAGTAATATGTGGTGACAGAAAGGATACTCAGGAAATGATAATCAGGAACAAGGCAGCTCTTATGATAGTAACCGGCGGTCATGTACCTGCTGATGACGTAGTTGAAAAGGCTAAAGCAGCCAAATGCTCCATTATAAGCACTAAACATGATACCTTTACTGCTTCAAGGCTGATACCTTTAAGCGTCCCAGTGGAATATATAATGACCAGGGATAACCTTGTGAGCTTCAAGGTTGATGATTTTGTTGATGATGTAAGAGAGGTTATGCTAAACACAAGATTCAGAAGCTATCCGGTTTTGGACAATGATAATAAGGTTGTAGGAAACATATCCAGATACCATCTCATATCCCCTGAGAAAAAGAAGGTAATCCTGGTGGACCACAACGAAAAATCACAGTCCGTAAACGGCCTGGAGGATGCAGAGCTTCTTGAAATAGTAGATCACCACAGAATTGCCGATATACAAACCAGCAATCCAATATACTTCAGAAATCAGCCTGTAGGCTGCACAGCAACCATAGTTGCCAATATGTATTTTGAAAACGGTCTGGAGCCATCCAGGGAAATAGCAGGCTTGCTATGCTCAGCTATTATATCCGATACATTATTGTTTAAATCACCTACAGCCACAAAGGCTGATAAGGTGGTGGTTGAAAAGCTGGCACCTATAGCAGGTATTGATCCTGAAAAGTATGCAAAGGAAATGTTCAGGGCAGGTTCCGCTTTAGCAGGAAAATCAGCTGAAGATATATTTAACCAGGACTTCAAGGAGTTCCATATCGGAGACCTGAAGCTTGGAGTATCCCAGATATCCACAGTGGATACCGAAAGCCTTAAACCTTTAAGATCTGAAATCCTTTCACTTATGAATAATAAAGCAAAAAGTGAAAAATATGACCTTCTTATACTTATGCTTACAGATATTCTCGATGAAGGTTCTGAGCTTATAGTTATTGGAGAAAGGAAGGATCTGGCAGAAAAGGCCTTCAATACTGCAATTCCTGGAGACAGCGTATATGTACCTGGTATAATGTCAAGAAAGAAGCAGGTAATACCACCATTAACTGCAGCTGCAAAATAATAAAATTATTAAAATAACAAAAGCAGGTGACCGGAACTGGCCATCTGCTTTTTGATGCTTTTTTTTAATCCATTAACTCGCTCATGTCTACTGTTTTGAATTTTATTTCAACTTTTTTTGCGGATTCTACTTCCACCTGGCTGCACATATCTTTTTCTTCTGTCTCAGGCTCAACAGCAGTTGGTTCCTGGCATGGCATTTGGGCAGCCTCAGTAAGTGGAGGCGGACATTGTTCCTGGATTGGTTCCTGATATGTTTCCGGTTTATCCTCCGGGCACATCTGCATGAATTGCGGCTGTGCATAAGGCTGGCAATTTGGCTTGCAGCCCTGCTGGAATCCCTGATAAAATTGAGGTTGGTACTGGGGAGGGTATTCCGGCTGGTAATTTGGCTTGAATTCAGCTTCATATTGCTGCGGACCCATCATTGGCTGGTAATTCTCCTGGTAATTGTCTTTATAATAATCCCAGGGGCTGGTCATCTCCATAACGGGGTTCATCATACAATGCATCATGGGACACATCATGGGGCAGCAAAAGGGCTTCTTCATTTTTCCCTTCATAAATATTCCTCCATAAAATTAAATCATTATATTATATGATTTAATTCAGAAATATTTACAACTATTTTTTCATGTTATTGATAAGGCTCCACATTTCATCAGCTGTGGTAATTCCTTTGGAGCTAAGATCAAAGGATCGTTGCGCAACTATCATATCCACCATTTCCTTGGCAATATCCACATTTGAATTTTCCTGAAAGCCCTGAAGAAGATTTGAACCAGTTTCCTGGTAAACCGCAGCGCCAGCTTTGGGAACATACAAATTATTGCCCGCAGCAATGAGCGAATCAGTTCCAGTTACATTATATATATCAATCTTTCCGTAATTGACTATGTCGGTACCCTGCTTTACAGTTATGATACCGCTCTTATCCAAAGTGAAATTGTCTGAGCTAAGCCCCCCAGAGGCATTTATTGCCTTACCCTGGTCTGTATATTCTATCTCCAGTAAATTGCCATTTTTATCAGTTAGCCTTCCTAAAGAGTCAATATTAAAGGTACCGCTTCTTAAATAGGCAGTGCTTCCATCGGGCTTTGAAACCCTGAAATAACCAGGGCCGTCTATGGCTATATCGGTATTGGAGCCTGTATTAAGAAGGCTTCCCTGAGTATTGTCCCTTAAAGCAGAGGATACCTTTACACCGGAACCGTTAATTAAAGCTGTTCTGGCATCAGTGCTGGTAGGGTAGCCCTGTCTTTCTATTTGTTCATAAACCAGGTCCTGGAAGCTTACTTCCTCTCTCTTATAGCCGGAGGTGCCCACATTGGCTATATTGTTAGAAATCATGTCCAGCTTTTCCTGCTGGGCAGCCATAGCGCTTTTACTGTTCCATAATGCTCTTAAAACCATGCTTTATCCTCCTTATCTCACTGATCCCACTTCATTAACTACTTTGTTCAAAGTCTCGTCTATGGATTGCACAATTCTCTGATTGGTTTCAAAGGTTCTCATGGTGGTCATCATATTCACCATTTCACTAACAACATTGATATTTGATTTTTCCAGTGCATTTTGCCTGACAAGGGCTGTGCCGTCAGTTGGTGCCGCTCCTTGATAGAGGTTGTCTCCAACCTTGGTAAGGCTGTTATAATCATTGAAATCTGCCACCTGAAGCTTATATTTCTGTACCCCGTCAATGCTGATATTTCCATTGGCATCACATGTGAGCTTTCCATTTCCTGCATCAATGGTGGTGCTGTTTCCAGCCCCGTCTCTTGCCATTACAGCATCTCCGCTGTCAGTAACCAGTATGCCATTCATATTAACGTGAAAATGCCCGTCCCTGGTATAGTAGGTGCCATTTTCAAGGCCGTTGGCACGCTGTACCGTAAAAAAGCCGCGACCCTCCAGTGCAAAATCTGTGGAGCTGTCGGAATTTTCTATGGTTCCCTGTGAAAAGTCTGTATTTACATCATCCACCTTGGCACCGTTGCTCAGGGATCCAATAACATTCCTTACATTTTTGCCTCCAACCTGTTTATCATAATTCTGAATTAAGACATCATCAAATTTCTTTACTGCAAGATTATCCCCCTTGAAGCCTGTGGTATTTGCATTTGCCAGGTTATTGGTTATTACATCCTGCCTGGCTTCCTGGGTAATCATTCCTGATATGGCTGTATACAAAGACCTTATCATTTTCCAGTCTCCTTTTCATTTATTACTTTTGCTTCCTCCGGGTATATCATACCCATGGATCTGGCTTTGTTTTCTATCTGGCTGCTGCTCATGGAATAAGACACTTTTGCCCCGGTCATAATTAAGGTGGCAAATATAATTCCTATACCTATTCCCAGCAGAATTTTTCTGTCGCTGAGGAATTGGATTAATTCTTTTACTTTATGTATAAATCTTTTATTAATAGCAATTCCCCCTTACCAATATTAAGTTTTTCAGCTATCTCATCCATAGGTAAGTTTTCATCCAGCATTTTTTTTATTTCATTAATTCTTATATTATTAGAAACTCCCTTTACCTCAAACTCATGAAGAGCTTGTTCCAGCTTTAGCGCTGCTGCCTGGGTGGTGTCAGCCTTAGGTGCCGGTGCATCAGCTGTTTCCTCCTGAATTTCAGAGTAATTATAGTTTTCTCCGTCTATCACTTTATCCAGATAGGAGCCTTGCTCTGAGCCCCGGGTTGTACTTAGTTCTGAGCCCTGCTCTATTCTCTTCTCCTGGCCTGGCTCCGTGTCCTTCTCAAGACCCTGCTCTGAGCCTGCCGCTTCCTTAAGCCTGAGAATTTCGCTCTGAAGCTTTGCTATATCCTCTGAAAATTCCAGCTTAAGCCTGCCTATCTCAATTTCATAATCATTGATGTTGACATTTTCCTTCTTCAGCGCTTTGCTGAAGGATTTATCTTCATTTTTAATTGCTTTATAGTTCAACACTATCAGCAGGATTCCTGTGAATAGTAAAATAAGTATTTCCAACATTTAATTTATCACTCCATATACTTAAGTTCCCGCATTGCTTTTCGCAGGTGCACTATTGCCCTGCTGTGCAGCTGGCATACTCTTGACTCGGAAACATTCAAAACCTTTCCAATTTCCTTTAGGGTAAGCTCATCATAGTAATACAGGGACAGTATGGTTTTATCCTTTTCATTTAAAAGATCCAGGGCTCTTACAAGATATTCCGCCTGCTCCTTGTTCTGAAAGGCTGCTTCGGGACAGGGACTGCTTTCATCCTGTATAGTGGATATAACCGATACATCATCATCCTTCAGGCAAATGAGTTCATCCAGTGAAACAATGGACATATAATTTATGTATCCTTCAATTTCAGCTAATTCCTTTGAGTTAATTCCCAGAGCTGCAGCAATCTCCTCGTCCCTTGGTTCTCTGTGCAGCCTGTTTTGAAGCGAGTCCACAGCCTCATTATACCTGTTAAGCTTGTCTATGGCTCCTTTTGATATTGGACTGATTTTCCTGATCTCATCAATAATTGCGCCTTTAATCCTGATAGAGGCATAGGTTGAGAATTTCATTCCTTTGCTCTCATCAAACTTGTTTATGGCATCCATCAATCCCAACATTCCAAAGCTGACAATGTCGTCATACTCCATATATCTGCTTTTTCCTGTAAATATCCTTGAGGCAATATACTTAACCAGCGGGATATATTTTTTTACTATTTCTTCTTTTACCACAGTATCCTTTACTGCCAGCATGGTTAATCCCCCTTAACAGACCTCTGCATCTGCTCACGCATCAGGTTGAATACGTGTTTAATTATTTTCTCTCTGTCTCCTTTATCAATGTCGACAAAGCATACACCAATGCAGGTGTTTTCATTTTTTTCATCCTCTATTCTGATAATTTGGGCTTTAACAGTAATATCTTCATCCTTCAGGGGAATGGAAATAATTATGACCTCCCCGAATCTGAGTTTCCTGGTCACATGGAGCCTAGCTCCTCCACCGCTTAAATCCAGCATAACAGCATCATAATATTTGTAATCCTTGCCCTCCTGCCTGGCATAGGTAATATTGGTCAATGTTCCGGCCCTGGCATAATTCCTTCTTTGCACCTTGATATAGGTGTCCGGCTTTTTAAGAACTACGATAAGAATTTTATCCATCTTTGTGCCAATGACCTTAGTCCTGAATTTATATACATCCCTATCCAGATAGTAAAGCACGTCCACATCGGTATCATTAGGCATTGCCAGATATTGACCGCTGTTTATCGGTATGCTGATGCCGATATAATCATCTCCGATTTCCTGTATGCTGCTTTTATACAGTATATTATCCTTATCTATTTCTATTTTGTTGTTGTAGTAAAATAGAATTTCTTCCTCCATGTGCATAACTCCTTATGAAAACAAACTAAATATCTTTCTGAAAAGGTTCTGGACGCTATATCCATCATATTCTTCAGAGTTTCCTGCAATTTTTTCGGCAATTGCATCAACATCCTTTGATGCAGTTGAATTTGGGTAGCCTATAATAAAAGGCTCCTGTTTTCTCACAGACTGGGAAATTTTTTTATCTTCGCTGATAAAGCCTAAAAATTCCAGCTGTATCTTTAAAAAATTACTTACTGCATTGTTAAACTTCTCAAAGGTTATTTTTCCTTCCTCATTACTGAGAATCCTGTTTACTACTACCTTTGCCGAGCTCTTTATGTTAAAATGGCTTACTACCTTTAGAAGACTGTACGCATCTGTTATAGAGGTAGGCTCAGGTGTAGTAAGTACTATAAGCTCATGGCAGCAGGAAATGTATGCAAGCACATCTCTGTTCACCCCTGCTCCTGTGTCCATGATAATGAAATCCAGATTTTCCAGGCAGGTAAGCTTAGCTATGAACTCTTCCCTTTGCTCTTCAGTAACTCCTTCCAATCTTGTTATTCCAGTTCCTCCAGGTAAAAGCTTTACTCCGAAAGGACCTTCTATAATAACATCGGATATATCCATATTATCAAATATTATATCATATATATTGTATTTTGGGTAAAAACCCATAAGTACATCGTCATTGCCAAGTCCCATATCGGCATCAAAAATCAAAACCTTTTTACCCATTTTTTGAAGTGCAATGGATAGATTGACCACAAAATTACTTTTTCCCACACCGCCTTTGCCAGAGGTGACAGTAATTATGGTAGGCTTGCTCCCATCTGCTTTTTCAGTTAATTTTCTTAGTTTTTCTGCCTGGTCAAGCATAGTTCATCCACTCCTAGTATAATTTTGGAGATTTCATCTGCTGTCATTACCTTAATATCGTCTGGTACGCTTTGGCCTATTGTTACATAGCTTAATGGCTTTCCTGAGCTTCTTAGTATATTCAGTATTGAACCATAGGTGGATGTCTCATCCAGCTTTGTGAGAATTACACCATTATAGTTAAGCTGACTGTAGCCCTTGGTGATCAGGTCGATGTCGCTGTTCTTGGTGGTACAGCTCATAACCAGATATATGGAATCTGCCTTTACCTTGTCTATAAATGCCCTTAGCTCAGATATCTGCATGGCATTCTTGCTGCTTCTTCCTGTGGTGTCAATGAGGATAACATCCCGATCCTGCATCTCTGCTACTGCAGTCTCCATATCCTTCATGGTCATTACTACCCTGAAGGGCAGGTTCATGATTTCAGCGTAGGTTTTCAGCTGTTCTACCGCTCCAATCCTGTATGTATCTATAGTTATTAGTCCAACCTTCAAATGGTCATATAGTGAAAATCTCCCGGCAAGCTTTGCAATGGTGGTGGTTTTTCCGACACCTGTAGGGCCTACCAGTATTTCCACTCTGGTTTTCCTCTCACCATCAACCTGCACCATATCCATCAAAATCCTGTGGAGTTTTTCCTTATCCTCCAGTTCCTCAGTAATGCTATTGTATCTTCTGCATATTTCCGCAATATTATCATCATTTAAATCCAGAGAGCTTAGAAGCACTTCCAAGGTATTGTCCTTATGATCTTCTTTTCCCCCTGATTTAATAACGGTATTCAGCATCTCCTTCATATCCTGCACTTCCCTCATCAGGGTGAAGCTCATATCAGGTTTTGATACTGGCTTTTCATTTTCCAGGGCAGCTGTTACCTCATATACCTTTTTTGCAAAAAAGCCCATAATGCCTGGCTTTCTTATTTTTCTCTGACTTATAATAAGAGCTTCGGCTCCAAGATCCTGTTTAATTCTGATCATGGCTTCATTCATGTTATTAACTATATATCTTTTAATTATCATGATATTGTAACAACCCCTTCAGTTCTTATCTCCACATCATTAGGAATTTCATTGAGGGATAAAACATTAACCATTGGAAATACCATCTCGATGAGCTTCCTGAAGGCTGGTCTTATTTTCGGCGAAACCAGTATAACAGGCTGGTTGTCGTAGAAAAACACACTGTCCAGGGAACCCTTTATGGAGGATAATATTTTCCCGGTAGTATCCGGATCCACTGCCGGGAAAGACCCCTGCATGGACTTCTGGATGTTGCTGCCTATGATTTCCTCAATTCTTGGATCCAGAGTAATTACACTTATAGCCCTGTTTTCGTCTATCAGTGGATTGCATATGCTCCTTGCCAGAGCAAATCTTACGTATTCCGTCAATATTTCTATATCCTTGGTGGTTCTTGAATTATCCGCCAGGGATTCCATAATTGTAACCATATCCTTGATGGGAACTCTTTCCTTGAGCAGGTTCTGAAGCACCTTCTGAAGCTCTCCTATGGTTAAAAGGTCAGGTATAAGCTCCTCTACCACTGCACTGTATTTTTCCTTTACAGAATCCACTATGAGCTTGACCTCCTGCCTTCCCAGCAGCTCATAGGAATGGATCTTTATGGTCTCAGTAAGGTGGGTCACCATAACCGTAGTAGGATCTACTACCGTTAAGCCTTTAATTTCAGCCTCTTCCCTCTGGTCCTTGTTAATCCATACTGCAGGAAGACCAAAGGACGGTTCCACAGTTTTAATTCCCTGTATTTCCTCTTCACCATTGGTGGGATCCATGCAAAGCAGCATGTTGGGCATCAGCTCGCTTCTGGCCACAATGGTGCCTCTTATTTTAATAACATATTCGTTAGTTTTAAGCTGAAGGTTGTCCCTTATTCTTATGGGTTGTACCACTACACCCATCTCTATGGCACACTGCCTTCGTACTGAAGTTATCCTTTGAAGCAGATCTCCTCCCGCTCCTTCATCTGCCAGCGGAATAAGACCGTAGCCTATTTCAACCTCCATAGGCTCCACCTGAATAAGGTTCATAACATTTTCAGGTTCTCTGCTTTCAATTTCAGATATTTCCTGCTCCTGGGTTTCTACCTCCTTGGCCATAAGCTCCTTTTCATCCTTATACAACAGATATGCCGCTATTCCTGTTGCAAGAGCCAGTATAAAGAATGCCAGGTGGGGCAGTCCCGGAATTATTGATAAAAACAGCAGTACTATGGATGCAATAGCTATAACCTTTGGAAATCTGGAAAGCTGGCTGACAGCAAGACTTCCAAAGGTCTCCTCGCTTCCTGACCTGGTTACCAGAATACCTGAAGCTGTGGATATTAAAAGCGCTGGTATCTGGGATACAAGACCGTCACCAATGGTAAGTCTGGTATAGGTCTGGGCAGCGGTGCCTATATCCATGTTCATCATCACCGACCCTATTATGATACCACCTATTATATTTATTACTGTAATGATAATGCCCGCTATGGCATCACCCTTTACAAATTTGGACGCACCATCCATTGCTCCATAGAAATCTGCTTCCTGCTGGAGCTTCTTTCTCTTTTCTCTTGCCCCTCTCTCATCGATGAGCCCTGCATTAAGGTCTGCATCTATGCTCATCTGCTTGCCCGGCATGGCATCCAGTGTAAATCTTGCAGCAACCTCCGCAACTCTGGTGGAACCGCTGGTAATAACTACAAACTGTATAATAACAATAATCAGGAATATTATTATACCAACAACATAGCTGCCGCCAACCACAAAGCTTCCGAAGGCGTTAATAACCTCTCCTGCATAGGCATCCCTTAATATCAGCCTTACTGAGGATATATTAAGACCCAGCCTGAATAGTGTGGTTATCAGCAAAAGGGTTGGAAATACCGAAAACTGAAGTACCTCTGTAGTAAAAAGAGTAACTAAAATAATAACTACAGACACTGTAATGTTCATTGATATTAATACGTCCAATACCTCAGCAGGCAGTGGGATAATTATCATAAGCACTATTGCAATAACTGCAAAAGCCATAATAATATCCATATTCCCTTTTATGTTAAGTTTCTTATTAAGCTGCTCCATTAAATCATTTCACACTACTTTCTCTTAATCTTGTAGACCAGGGCAAGTATCTCTGCCACCGCCTGGTACATTTCCACAGGGATTTCGGAATCCAGTTCCACTTCACTGTATATCATCCTGGCAAGGGGCTTGTTTTCTATAATAGGTACCTTTGCCTCGGAAGCCTTTTCCTTTATTTTTACAGCAACGTTGTCTGCTCCCTTAGCCACCAGAAGAGGTGCATTCTGTCCTTCCTCATATTTCAAGGCAACAGCTATATGGGTAGGGTTTGTAACCACCACAGTTGCTTTAGGAACCTCCTGCATCATTCTGCGCATGGCCATTTCCCTCTGCTTCTGCCTTATCTTACCCTTTATCTGGGGATCCCCTTCCTCCTGCTTGTATTCTTCCTTGATTTCCTGTTTTGTCATACGAAGATCCTTATTATACTGAAACCTTTGAAATACATAGTCAATAATAGCTATAGCTATCATAACTATAGTTATTTTAAAAAATATATTTACTGACAGAGTGCCTATTTCTGAAATTACTCCCTGGACACTGGCATTTCCTGCCCTGAGAATTGGAAGCAGGTTATCCATAACAAATCTGTAGCCGATAAAGCCCACCACCGTTACTATGGCCAGATCCTTAAAAAGCTCAACTACCGTTCTTACAGAAAATATTCTTTTAAAGCCGTTCAATGGATTTAACTTTGTAAAATCAGGCTTTATGGGTTCCTTTGTAAACATGGCTCCTGATTGAATAAAATTTGCCAGTACCCCAAGAAAAAGTATGGGAAGCACCATGGGAAGAAAAATCAGGGCTATTCTCCATGCAGTAATAAATGCCACCTTCTGAACACTGTCATAGGTGAGACTCATGTTTATATAATTATTCAGGAAAGTGGTAAGGGTGGTTGAAAAGCCTTGTATGGCATAATTGCCTAAAAGCATCAGCACCAGAGTGGATGCCAGCAGTGTGAATGCAAGACCCACTTCCTTACTTTTTGCAATCTGACCCTTTTTTCTTGCATCGCTCTTCTTCTTAGGTGTGGCTTCTTCCGTCTTTTCATCTGCCGCAAAAATCATCAGCAAAGGCAAAGTCTTGTAGAAGCCCTTGAATATATCCGGCAGCCCTTCAAAGGATGCAATTATCATATTCATTATTATTGGAAGGGCTATGGTTAATGCAAGAAGCCCAATCAATATTTTTAAGGGAAGACCCAGTATCATTATATTAAGCTGGGGCACCGTTCTGGCTATAAGCCCCATGGTCAAATCTGATATTAATACTATTAAAAGTATAGGTATGGCAATCCTCAAGCCTATTGCAAAATAGTGGATAAATGCCATTATAACCACATTTATTGAATCATTGTTAAGGACCAGGTTGCCAAGCTTAATTATGTTAAAGCTTTCCATAAGTGCCTTTAAAAGCATATGATGTCCGTCTATAATAAAAAATATTACTATACTGAACCAGTACATGGTACGTTCCAGCAAAGTAACATTTGCACTGGTATTTGGATCAAACAGTGATGCCATTCCAAAGCCCACCTGGACATCCATAAGATTTCCTGCAAATCTGAAGCATGCAAAGCACAGGTTAACCGTAAAGCCTAGAACCAGTCCAGCCACAGCTTCATTAAAGCAGTTAAACATAAAAGGAAATATATTATTTATATCTGACGCTGTACTGTAATTTATTCCTGGCATTAGTATATAAGCTACTACTATGGTAAAACCTACCTTAACTGCTGCAGGAGCACCAGTTGGGAAAATTTCAGGTATCACCATCAAAGCGCAGAATATTCTTATGGTCACCAGGACCAGGGCTGTTAAATACATGGAATCTATCAATGCTTATACCACCTTATGCTTTTGCTAATGTGTAATATTGGCCATCATCTGAAAAATCCTTGTGGTGAAGCCTACCAGCATCTGAAGCATCCAGCTGCCTGCCAGAAGCCCAACTGCAGCAATTGCTATAAGCTTTGGCACAAAGGTCAAGGTCTGCTCCTGAATCTGGGTGGTTGCCTGAAATATGCTGATTATAAGTCCCACCAGCAAGGACACCAGCAAAATTGGTGCCGATACCAAAAGACCTGTTTGTATAGCGTCCTTTAAAACGCCTATTACCATGGTTTCGCTCATTGAACCCACCTCACGAAAAACTAATAATCAGTGATTTTACCAGCAGATACCAGCCATCCACCATTACAAACAGCAACAGCTTGAAGGGAAGCGATATCATTGCCGGGGCAAGCATAAACATACCCATGGACATGAGCACGCTGGCCACCACCAGATCAATTATTAAAAATGGTATATAAAGCAGGAACCCTATCTGAAATGCAGTTTTTAATTCGCTGATTATAAAGGAGGGTACTACCACATAAAGAGGAGCATTGTCCTTTGTTACAGTATAATCAAGCTTTGCAGCATCCACAAACAGTTTAAGATCCTTCTGCCTTGTCTGTTTAAGCATAAATTCCCGGAGTGGCTTGGATCCGTTTTCCACGAACTGCTCCTGGGTTATCTGGTTTTTAAGATATGGCTGTATTGCTGTTTTGTCCATTTCCTTATAAACCGGAGCCATAATAAATATGGTTATAAAAAGTGCCAGACCTATTATTATTGTGTTTGGCGGCGACTGGTTGGTTCCCAGGGCTGACCTGAGAAAACCAAATACCACCACCAGCCTGATAAAGCTTGTCATCATCATGATGAAGGAAGGTAAGAGTGTTAAAACCGTCAGCAGTACAAGCAGTTTCACATTGTCTACGTACTGCTTTGGTGAGGTTGAGTTATCCAGAGAAATGCTTATGTCCGGTATAGGCAGCGTTGTATCCGGCGCTGCATGAACCTTGGCTGACATAAACAGTATCCCTGCTGCAACAAATAAAGTACAAATTATTATGTTCCTGTATGCCCTCTTATTCATCTCAATCTTCCTTCTTGTGTTTAAATTTATTGTAGATATCCTTACAGGTATGGAGGCTCACGTTTAAGTTCACGTTTTTAGCTGCTTCTATACCGGCCAGATCTTCATCGCTGATTTCCTTAAGTATTTCCACCTTCCCAGCTGCAGAAGAAACCACATAGCCCTTTTCACCGATTTTTACCGCCATAAGGGCATTGTCTCTTGAAACTGAAACTCTCTCAAGAATTTTAATATACCTTCCGCTTTGGATGCCCTGAAGCTTTCCGCCTCCCACCCTGGCTGAAAGATAAATGAGCAGCAGGATTATGGGTAAAAATATTGCCACCTTTATTATCATTGATAAAAACTGCCAGTCCATAATTAAATCTCCTATTGCACTAATATGTCATAAAAATAAACTTCTTCAACTTGTCCCTTTGTTAGCAGAGGGTTTACCTTAGCAAGTATCTCGGCTTTTATGGTTTCAGTTCCGCCGGCGGAAAAGTCAGCAGCTTTTTTCGCCCTTAAAACTGTTATACAAGTATCTCTTATAGCCGCCTTTTTTGCAGTTAATTCCTCTCCCAGCTTCTTTTTGTCATAGCCTAAATAAACCTTAACCTTCACATACCTTGAGCTGTCCGTATCTGAAAGGTTGATTAAAAACTCATCCTGAGCAAAAGTAAATTCAGGCACTGACTTGATATTGGCTTGAACTGCCACATTCTGCTTATTCTGGTTCAATATCTTGTAGCCAAAATAGCCGCCTCCGCCTATAATAACCAGAAGCAGGAGTATTATTATGGCATATATTATGATCTTTCCCTTGCTTTTTTTCTCTTTGACTTTTTTTTCTTTTCCTTCCATACCTGTCTCCTTCTAATAAACACTTGTGTTGTTGTAAATTTTCCTTTTGTATTGTATTACTTTTTCTACAATCTCCTCAGCAGTATCCATTACCAGATACTTTTTGCCGTTGGTAAGGGTAATTACACTTTCGGGGACTTCCTCAATTTTCTCTATATGATCCGCATTCAGGATGTACTCCTTATGGTCCAGTCCGGTGAGCTTAATCATAAATTATCTCCTATCTTTTGAGATTTACAAGTTCCTGAAGTATTTCATCTCCTGTGGTTATCATTTTTCCATTAGCCTGGAACGCCCTGCTTGCTACAATCATGTCTGTAAATTGTTCTGCCAGGTCTACGTTGGACATTTCCAGCACGTTTTGAAGCACATCACCGTAGCCGTTGCCATTATCTGTATCGGCGCCTACACCGCTTCTGACTACAGCATCTCCTGAATTGGCTGAGTTCTGATACAGGTTCTTTCCAAGCTTAACCAGACCACCTTCATTTTTGAAGCTTGCGGTGGCTATCTGTCCCAAGGCTGTAACAGCGCCTCCATCCAATACTGCCTTTATTAAACCATTTTTTTCTATAGTAAAGGACTTAACTCTTTTTGCATCCTCGCCTTCACCTACAACATCGGGAATTACAAGAGGAACGAGATGATCTCCTGCTTGAGTATCCGCGTCATCTGGATCCACATAGTTAACAGTGGCTACTCCATCATTATAATCAACGCTTACATCACTACCGTTTTCCATGGCGTAACCCAGTACCCTGTTTCCATCTGAAGTAACCAGATTTCCATTATCATCTAAGGTAAATGATCCGTCCCTTGTAAACATAACACTCATTGTACTGGTATTTTCTTCTGTATCAATGGTTTGATATGTGCTCATGTCGGAGTCGTCTGTAACTATAGCAATTCCATTATCATTATCAGTAGGTGCAGTTCCTCTGCCCACCATAAAGTAACCTTTACCGTCGATAGCTGCATCCAGGCTTCTTCCTGTAGACTGCATATTTCCTGTGGAAGTAAGGGTGTCTATACTTCCTATCTGAGCTCCTAGTCCTATCTGCTTAGCATTTGTTCCACCGGTGTTTGCACCAGCACCTGAGGCCTGGCCTACTGTCTGGCTCAGCATATCCTGAAACACCACTCTTTGAACCTTGAACCCTGTAGTGGAAACGTTGGCTATATTATTTCCTATAACATCCAATTTCTTTTGATTTGCCTTAAGACCGCTTATTGCGGAGTACATTGATGGTAACATATTTTAACCTCCAATAAATTTTATTTGCTGCTTTGCTTCAGTCATTCCGCAAAGCAAGGCATCCCGAAGGTCCTGCCTTATATAAATAATACACTGTCAATATTGGTAAAAACATTCCCTTTGCCTGCATCCTGGTCTACAGCTGTAATCACAGTCCTGTTTTTTATGCTTGTAACCAGTGCATTTCCCTTATAGCATATTAGACAATCCTTGCTGCCCTTAGCCTCGGCCTTGTTAATGCCTTCATTTATCTGTCTCATATCTGCCTCGTTAAACTGGATATTCCTCTGTCGCAGTCTTTCCTCGGCATGCTTCGATATGACAAAAGCTTCATTTTTACCTATTTCCTTGTTTAATATGTCCTTAAAATCGGTTCCTGCAGCTTTGCTGCTATTTGTCTTGTTTATGGAATTGCTGCTTACAGACGATATGTCCTCAATCAAATGCAGTTTTCCGTTTATCACTCTGTAACCCATGGTATCAGCTCCTTTATGTAATTTTACTTACATCCGACATGCTGAATTCCTGATAAGTATTCTCTCCAACTAGTACATTTAACTTAATGGTATCTCCGTTTTTCATTACATTCTGAACTATTCCGGTGTATGGGTTGCCGTCTGCATCAGTGGTTTTAAAGGTTACTTCCCTACCTATCAGAGATGAGGCGCCTATAAGCTGCATGCTGCTGTTTAAATTAGCCATCTGTTCAAGGCCTGCGAACTGAGCCATTTGTGATATATATTCAGTGGAGTCCTTAGTGTTGTCAGGATCCTGATTAGACAGCTCTGCTGATAAAATCTTTAAAAACGCATCCTTGTCAAGTTCGCTTCCGTTTGTGACTATTCTGGTGCCGTTTTCTGTATATCCGTCTTTTTGTGTAACTCCCGAATATGCTGTTACTGCCATTAAATTTACCTCCTATGCCAATTTGTTTACATTACTGTCCAGGTAGCTTTCCTCCTGAACTTCTTCCGCCTGGGCTGCTGCTGAAACGTTGCCATTTCCCTTACTGCTGCCCTGCTGGTTTCTTTCTCTTCCTGATTCATTGCTGTAGTAAGTGGTATCCTCATTGTATACATTCAAGGATAGGTTTGCTATCTTCACATCACTGTTATTAAGCCTTGAATTGATGTCCTGCAGATTTCCCTGAATCAGATTGTATGCATCCTTGTTTGAAGCTGTGATGGATGCCTTCATAACTCCTGCTTCCATGGTGATGTTTACAACCACTTCTCCAAGCTCTTTAGGATTTATCTTTACTGTGAGATTTTTCATGCTGCTGGTTTCCATATATTTTAGAGTTTTAATTATGTCTCCAGCCAGATTTTTCTGGTTTATAACCTCCGGTTCCTTAACAGCATTAACACTTTCATTTTTAACTGCGCTAAATTTATTCATAAAGTTTGATATTTTCGGGTCAGAATTTTCTGATTTGTCATCTGCTGACAATGCCTTTAAAAGTTCCTCTCCCTTTTTATCTGCAGAGGCTTCCTTCTGTTCAGAAGAATTGCCCTTGGATGCCAGTGCCTGTTTAATTTCCGGAAGTACCTCCTTCAGGCTTATGATGCCATCCTTTGGATTTACTTGTACATCCTTTGATAAGCCCTTTTCCAAATTGTTTAAAAGTGCAAACAATTCCTTTTTTATGTCATTTGCGGAGTTTTCGCTGCTGCCCTTAACCAGGGAATCAAACTGCTGTGTGTTTACAAGCTTATCCAGCATGGCAAATATCTTGGCTGCCTTCGTTTCTGTAAGATTAAGTTTTTGCTTTAGACTGTCAACTATTCCTTGTGCATTAGTTCCAGTACTGTTATCAGAAGTATCCATAGTGCCTAAAAGCATAGAAAGCATATTTAGCAGGTTCAGGGCTTCCTCTGAAAGCTCCCCTTTGGAGTTCTCTTCCTTGATAAGCTCATCTACTGCTGCTTTAAGCTCCTTGGCATCTGCATCAGCTGCCTGTGTGCTGTTTGAATCCATGCTGTCTGTTTTTACACTTTCCTTAACTGTGTTGTCTGCTGCAGTATCCTCTGTTTTATCAGCAGTCTGGGATGCATTCTGGTTTTGAAGGTCATCCTTACTCTGAAGCTTGTCCTGTGATTTAAGTTTGTCCTGGGATTGAAGCTTGTTAGAGGCCTTTGCCACAAGTCTTTCAAAATTGTCGCTGGTCTTCTGTTTTGCTGCAGGTGCTGCATTTGATAAAGTGTCCAGTATACTATTAACCTTTGTTAATTCCATTTTTTCACCTCCCTTCATGATTTCTCATATATCCAAAAAGTGCAAATTCATCATTTGCATTTTGCTCAATATGCTCCTGTTCCTTGTTAAATGCCTCAAGACCTTTTTCCTTAAGCTTTTCTACAGTTTTCCTGTCAATCTGCCTTGCTGCGGCTTCCTGCCTTTTTACTTCCACTTCCCTGTTTTTTTTCTCCAGTGCTGCCTGCACGGAGCTTATGTTGCCCGACAATGCAGTTAGATAATTATTCCTGATTTTTCTTTCAATTACTGTCTCCTGAGCATTGCTGACTTTATATTTTTTTTGTTTTTCTAAAAGCTCCTCCAGGGCATTTTGAATTTTTGCCTGTTCCCTGCGGGCTTCCATAAATTCCTTCTTGGCCAGATCTTCCTTTTCTTTTCTGATATCCAACAATTTTTCCAGCTTGAACTTATATTTATCCATATATCCATTTATTTCCTTATCTAATATCTGATGTGGCTGTCACCTGCTTGTACACCATATCATTCCCATATACGCTTCAACTGGTTAATGCTTTCCTGGAAGGAGGACTGTTCATCCATTTCCTGTTTTAAGAATGAATTTATAGCATCATTATATTTAATGGCATCGTCCAGCTTTGGATTGCTGCCTTTAACATATGCTCCAATATTTATAAGATCCTCGGAATCCCTGTATACAGACAGGAGGTCCCTTGCCTTGCCGGCGGCTTTTTTATGGTTGCTTTCTGCAACCTCCGACATCAGTCTGCTGATGCTGTTCAGTACATCCACGGCTGGATAATGATTTTTGGATGCCAGCATCCTTGACAATACTATATGGCCATCCAGAATGCTTCTCACGGCATCTGCTATTGGTTCATTAAAATCATCACCATCCACCAGCACGGTGTAAAAAGCTGTTATGGAGCCTTTATCGGACATACCTGACCTTTCCATAAGTCTTGGAAGCTTTGCAAATACGGAAGGTGTATATCCTTTTGTTGCCGGCGGTTCCCCTATGGCAAGTCCAATTTCTCTCTGTGCCATGGCAAACCTGGTAACTGAATCCATCATGAGTATTACCTTTTTACCTTTGTCTCTGAAATATTCTGCAATAGCTGTAGCTGTAAAAGCCCCTTTTAGCCTCACCAAAGCCGGTTTGTCCGAGGTGGCACATACGATAATGGATTTTTTCAAGCCTTCTTCTCCCAGATCCCTTTCTATGAAATCCAGTACTTCCCTGCCACGTTCGCCTATAAGTGCTATTACATTAACATCAGCTTCTGCATATCTTGCAATCATACCCAAGGTAGTGCTCTTGCCTACACCGCTGCCTGCAAATATGCCTATTCTCTGTCCCTCACCACAGGTTATAAATCCATCTATGGCCCTTATGCCTGTTGGAATTATTTTATCTATCCTTCTTCTCTTTAACGGGTCTGGAGGCTCCCTATCCAGCGGATACAGGGCTCCATTTAAATTTTTATCTGAATTCATTGGATTTCCAAGACCGTCCAGCACCTTGCCAAACAGCTCTTCAGAGCATTTAACACTGAGTTCCCTGCCTGTTGGCACTACTCTGCAGCCTGGAGCTATGCCCATAAGCTCCCCCAGAGGCATCAACAGTACCCGGCCTTCCTTGAAGCCTACCACCTCGCAGGTAACTGGAATATTTTTGTCATTATATATACTGCACACTTCGCCAACAAAGGCTTTAATACCTTCGGCTTCTATCGTTAGTCCGATAACATTTCTAACTACTCCTTCGGTATAGCTGAAGGTTGTTTCCTGAATTTTTTTGTTTAGGCTTTCATAATTAATATTTATCATAAGGATTATTCCTCGCTGAACAAGATATCCCTAAGCTTATCCAGGGATTGTTCTATGGATATTTCAGTAGTGCCATTATCCCTTTTTACTATTGCTGTACCTTCAGAAAGGGAATCATCGCATACAACATATATCTCGCCGTTGAAAGGAAGCTTCTCCTTCCATAAATCCACCTTTGATCTAATTTCCTCTGCATACAGGCTGCAGCATTTAATTATAAAGTTTCTCGAATCCTTGAAGGTCTCCAGGACTTCAGTTATAGCCTTGTTCATGCTGTGCTTATCCTTAACCTCCTGGCGCAATATGTTTTCCACTGCGTTCTGTATAAGATTTTTAATGTCAGTTTCCTTTTGTTTAAGGTAGTTATTTACTTCCTCCCTGGAATAAAGCAGGAGATTTTCCGCTTTTTCTTCCATAGCCTGGGCTTCAGCCTCAGCCTTTGCCTTATTTTCACGGTAGCCTTCCTCGTAAGCCCTTTTCAAGCCCTCTCTGGCACCCTGCTCGTATCCTTCCTTATATGCCGACTCATATACATCCTTTCGCATTTTCTCCAGTTCCTGATAGGTACTGGAAAGAATCAGCTCTGATTTTTTCTTTGCTTCGTTTATTATGGTGTTGCCTATATTCTCATAGCTTTCCATTGGCTTATATATTACAGTATCATTATGTACAACATGAGCTTCCTGCTTGCTGAAACTAGTATTTATATCTTTTCTTCCATCTGACATATTGGAATTCTTTATTACTTTAAACGATGATTGCATCTTCTCCACCTCTTGAGATTACAATTTCACCTGCTTCATCCAGTCTTCTTATTATGCCAACAATCCTCTGCTGGGATTTTTCCACATCCATAAGCCTTACCGGACCCAGGAATTCGATATCCTCCTTCAATGCTGCAGAAGCCCTCTTTGACTGGTTCCTGTAGATAGCATCCGCCACATCCTCGGAACAGCCTTTTAATGCCAGTGCCAGCTCCTTGCTTTCCACCTCTCTGAGAACTCTTTGTATTGAAACATCATCTAAGGTAACGATATCCTCGAATACAAACATGGATTCCTTGATCTTTTCAGCCAATTCAGAATCTTCCTTTTCAAGGCCTTCCGTGATGTTCTTTTCAGTGGTTCTGTCCACCTGGTTTAGTATATCAACTATAGTCTGAACTCCTCCAATAACCTTCATATCGGATTTAACCACAGTAGAAAGCTTTTCATCCAGCACCTTTTCTATTTCCTTAACCACCATAGGGGAGGTAGTGCTCATATTTGCTATTCTAAAGGCTACATCAGTCTGCATTTCATCAGGCAAAGCAGACAATATCTGTCCTGCCTTGTCCGGCTGCAGATAGCACAAAATCAGCGCTATGGTCTGGGGGTGTTCATTGTTTATTATATTTAAAAGCTGATAGGAATCTGCTTTCCTGGCTATAGCAAAGGGCCTGAACTGCTGGGTTGCTTCTGTGACCTTATCCAGTATTTCCACTGCCCGCTGTGTTCCAAGAGCCTTGGATAAAAGATTTCTGGCGTAGTCTATTCCACCTTCCAGAAGGAATTCCTTGGCCTGGTTTAAGGTTAAAAACTCATCCAAAATTTCCTGCTTCTGATCATATTTAACGGAGGATATATTGGCGATTTCGTAAGTAATTTTTTGTATTTCAGCTTCCGGAAGCTTTTTTATTATTCCTGCAGATGCCTCCGGTCCCAGGGTAATTAAAAGTATAGCTGTTTTCTGCACCCCTGTAAGTTTTTGATCCTTAGCCAATTAAATCACCTCTCATCTTCAGCAAGCCATGTCTTGACTATGTCTATAACCTGTTCAGGTTTATCCTTGGCATATTTTCTGATTTGATTTTCCATATGTGTGTTTTCATTTTCCACTTCAAGGTTAATATCCTTGAATAATGGTTTTTCCTGTGCCTCACCAATAATAACATCCAATCCCTTAGGAATTATTTCTCCTTCCAATTCCTCTTCCTCTTTTCTTCTCCTCTTCATTGCCATCATTATTGCTGCACCAATAACAAGCAAGGCTGCCGCACCTGCGGCTATGTACATATACAGCTTCTGTTTCTGTGCTTTTGCATTTGCAGCGTTAATAGCATCCAGATCCTTCTTTGCATTATCCTTTGTTGTAGTATCGAAGGGCAGTCCCTCTACGCTGATGGAGTCGCCTCTGGCGTCATTGTAGCCAATGGCTGAAATAACCAAATTTCGTACAGAATTCTTAGTTGCATCATCCATATTACCATCCAAAGCAATAGAGGTAGTTAATCTTTTTACAGATCCCGGAGCCTTTATGGTTTTCTGTTCCACCTTGGAAACATCGTAATTACGGGTTATATCTGTACTGCCATTTCCTGTGCTCACTGCAGTATTGGTATTCGTGGCAGAATTTGTCATATTATTATCTACAGGACTCCTGGATACATTGGTAGTGGAGCCTGCATCACCGCTGGTTGCCACGTGCTCGCTAACTACCACAGACTTTGGATCGTAGGTGGTGGAATCCTGCTGAACTGCATCAAAATCCAGATCCGCATTTATATTTACCTTCACCTTGTCCTTGCCGTAAATAGCCTCCAGCATTGCAGCTACCTTCTTTTCCAGCTGGTTTTCATAGCTGGTTTTTAACTGCTGCTGCTTTTCTGTAGATGTAAGAGAATCAGAGCTGTTCCCGGTATTTGTTAATACTCCCTGGGACAGCAGATTAAGCTTGTCATCTATAACTTCAACATTTTCCTTTGGTATGTTCTTAACAGCGCCTGAAATCAATGCAATAATGGATCTTACCTGCTCTGAATTCAAGCTTTGTCCAGATTTAAGCTTTAAGGTTACTGACGCGCTTCCTGGATTAGTATCTTTAACGAAAGCTGTGTCGTCTGGAATAACAAGGTGAACCCTTGCTCCGTCTATCTGGGGAAAGGATTTTATAGTACGCTCAAGCTCTCCCTGCAGTGCCCTCTGGTAATTAATCTTCATTTCCTCATCAGTGGTTCCAAACTGGGTTTTATCCAATATTTCAAACCCCTGGCTGCCATTACTCATAGTTACTTCTGATAAAATCTGCATCCTGAGCTGGTCCACCTGGGACTTAGGTACAAGAATATTATTTCCCTCCACCTTGGCATTAACCTTATCAGCCTTTAGCTGGTTATATACTGCTGCCGAATCAGTTGAATCCAGATTTGAAAAAAGCACCTCATATTTAGGAGTTCCCAAATAAATCCCTGTAAAAAGAAGAGCAGCAAAAATTCCAGCAAAAATAACAGCAAACGCTATCTTTCTTTTTTTGCTTAACTCCTTCCATTTTCCTATTAAGTTTTTAAACATTGCGGTGAGCTTATTCATTTAATTGGCACTCCTTACTATATCTGTGTTCTATTTATTTCTTGATAAGCTTCCACAAATTTATTTCTTAACTGCACAGCAAGCTCAAGGGACATTTTTGCTTCTTCACCTGCCAGCATTACCTGGTGTACATCAGTTGCATCACCCTTAACGAAGCCTTCTGTAAGCTGTTCTGCATTTATCTGAGCATCATTGACCTCATTAAGCTTATTGTTCAAAAGCTCGGCAAAGCTGCTGCTCTGGTCTTCAGTTTCCTGTTTTGCCCCAATTTTATCAAAGAGGCTAAGATCTGGAGTAAATTCATTTATTCTCATATTAAATCACCTATTTCCCAATTTCTAAAGCTTTTAAAAACATGCTTTTTTCTGAACTAATAGCATTGACATTGGCCTCATATGAACGGGTAGCAGTCATCATATCCGCCATTTCGTTTAATATGTTCACATTAGGCATAAGCACATACCCATCTGCCCCTGCGTCAGGATTTGTAGGGTCATACACCCTTCTGAAATCAGATGGATCATTTTCTATGCCTATTGCCCTTACTCCGATTGAATTAGTTTCAACCTTTCCTGTGCTTTTATTCAGCTCGCTGTTCAGGTTTTCCTGAAAAACAGCAACCTTTCTTCTATAGGGTTCGCCATTCTCACCCCTGGTAGTATTTGCATTTGCTATGTTTGATGCAATAGTATCCATTCTTAGCCTTTCTGCAGAAAGACCACTGGCACTTATTCTTAAGCTGGAAAAAACCTTATTCATAATTCCCCCCCAAATTACGTGCTATTTTCCGTTTATTATGTATCTGGTTATTGTTAATCTGTTGTTCACCTGTGAAATCAAGGCATCATACATTAAGGTATTGGCCGCCTGATTCACCATTTCATTATCTATGTCCACATTATTTCCATCTTCCCTCATGCTGGTGGAATTATCTCTTATAACCTTAATATCTCCGCTGCCGCCAGCTAGGTCAAGGTGCCTTGAGTCCGTAAGCTTGAGCTTGTCCGTACTATTTTTAAGGGAATCCTCAAAGGTTACATACTGTGCCTTATAGCCCTTTGTACTAATATTTGCTATATTGTTAGCGGATATTTTACTTCTTAAGCTTGACGCATCAAGTCCTTTTTTTAACAAATTGTAAACTTTTTTGTCTAAAGATATCTCCTCATTTGCCATAAAGCCCGCCTCCAAAACAATTAAATTGAAATTTATGTCTGAAAAACTAAAAATTATAGATTGCATAATCATTATACAATAATAATTATTTTTTTTCCATATTATATTTCTTATTTTTATAAGATTTTTTAATACACTTTATGTTTTTATTAAAAAACTGTTTTTATATGTATAATTTCAGACATATAAAAAACGGTGTAATCGCTACACCGCTTTATTTTATCTTCGTCCCACACTGGCCAGGGAATTAAGCACTTCCTGTGGAAATTTATTTGATTGTACCATCATAGCTATACCTGCCTGGGATAATATGCTTGCCTTTGAATAATTAATCATCTCTTCTGCCACATCTGCATCTACCAGCTGACTATCCGCATTTTCCATTTTTTCCGATAATTCATCCATGTTGTTGTAGGTGGATTCCAGTCTGTTTTCAAGGGCGCCATATTTACTTCTCACCTTTGTTACAAAATCCAGAGTTTTGTCTATAATATCCAGTGACTTAGAAATATCGGTTGTTACATCCAAATCTTCAAGGGAGTCCGGTGATATTGATGGGATGTTCCCTGAAGTAAGATCATAAAAAGGAATTACTATTTTTTCATCACTGTTTGGACCAACCATGGTTTCAGTAGTTTTAGCTGTTGACAATAGCTTATTCCCATTAAACTCGGTATTTTTTGCTATATCATTGTATCCAGCTTTAAGCTGTTCAATTTCGTTTTGCATTGTAGCTTTATCCTCTGGTGTATATGTACCATTTCCGGCCTGAACTGTAAGCTCCCTGATCCTTTGAAGCATGGATGTCATATTGTCCAAGGCACCATCTGCTGTCTGCAGCATGCTCATGGTATCCTGAGTATTCCTAGAGGCCATCTGGGCGCCCCTGATCTGCATTCTAATCTTTTCACTTTGGGCAATAACATTGGGGTCATCCTTGGCACTGCTTATTTTATATCCTGAGGATATGTTTTTCATTGCTTTGGACTGGGCAATAAGGGATTTAGAATAATTTTTATATATATTTAAGGATGCAAGGTTATGTGATAGTCTCATTTTAATCAACTCCAAAAAATATCGTTCAACTATATTATCGTATCATATTTCATATACTTTAATCAAAAATGAAAACATTAAGAAATAGAACCAATTTTACGATATCCCACGAAAGGCATGGATAATAATTTGAATTTTCAAAATTTTACGAGAATATAACCGTATTAGAGAGCTGACAAACCAGCTAAAATAATGTATTATTAAACCATAAAATAAAACTAAATAGACCAAATTAATTTATCTAAGATGGAGGTGGTACAGTTCCCAAAGTTTAATGTTTCTAAAAACATTAGGAAAATTTAATTGGATTGGGGTGAGACCACCAGAAATTTAGAATAAATTAAAAGTCTGATCTTACCTTATAAGGAGAAAAATTTGTCAAAGGAACCAAACGAACCAGTCACAGAAAAGGGTTAGGGAGCATTGAATAGTAGATTTGATGTTCCCTAGCTATTTTTTGCAGCATAAAAAAAGTGCACTTTTCAATGCACTTCACTTAACCATTAAGAACTTCATTCAGCTGCCCGGCTATATATTTTTGGTCTTCATAATCCATCATGCTGTGCATTGGAAGCATAAGTCCATAATCTGCTGCATAAACAGCATTTTGATATTCACTGTCCTTAAGATTATACTTTGAACTGTAATACGGCTCCTGATGAACAGCAAAGGCCCCAAAGCTCGTTTCAATATTCCTGATTTTCATTTCCTGAATCACCTTGTCTCTGCTTATGCCCTTTCCCAAAAGAATATGATATGCCTGCCAGCAGTGCTTTCCATATACCTTTTCTTCAGGAATAATAACATTTTTAATATCTTTAAGCAATTCGTTATAGGTTTTAACTATCCTTATTCTGTTTTCATAAAATTTTTCAATTTTACATAACTGAACCTTACCAATTGCTCCTTGTATATTTGTCATTCTATAATTGAACCCTGCAGCAACAAAACGCTGCTTCCCATTGATATATTTAATCCCGTGGTTCCTTAATATCCTGGCAGTATCTGCGATATTGTCATTGTTTGTGGCAATAAGGCCTCCTTCACCGGTGGTAACTACCTTTCGTGGATGAAGGCTGAAGCAGCCGGCAGTTCCAATGGTTCCAGCCTTAATGCCTTTGTATTCAGCGCCTAAAACACAGGCTGCATCCTCAACTACTTGAATTTTATACTTATCAGCAATATTAAGAATTTTATCCAAATCAGCACATTGTCCAAATTCATGCACCGGCATAATTAATTTTGTTTTTTCAGTAATCAGCGGCTCAATTTTTTCCGGATCTATGCAAAGACTTCCTATGTCAATGTCCGCAAAGCATGGTTTAGCACCAGTAAGTTCCACAGCATTTGCTGTGGCTGTAAATGTAAAATCCGGTACAATTACTTCATCCCCAGGCTTTATACCCAGACTGGTAAGTACCAGGTGAAGTGCTGCCGTGCCGCTGCTTACTGCAATTACATGTTTAACATTTAAATAATTTTTTACCAGATTTTCAAAATCCTCAACGAATTCTCCCTGTACCAGATACTTCGAATCAAATACCTTCCTTATTTCATCCAGTTCCTCATCACCGATTTCAGGAATTGCTAATTTAATCATAAGAACACCTCCAAAAGGATTTTATGAAGTTTCTTTGTGCTAAATTACTAATTATCCTAATTTCTAGAATTCAACAGAGGATATTTTATTAAATATAAATTATCATAATATTCTAATATTTTCAATATGATATTTAAGAAACTAAAAAAGTGCATTACTAAATAATGCACTTAATAACTATATTTATATCCTTTATCAGGTCAATTTCATATGGAGTAGTTGGTTCCATTGTGTCCTTGTTATAAATCACCCTTATAACTGGTCTGTCCGGGAAGTTTCCATTTTGCCTTACAACATAGCCCTCTATGTCATTGGATAGTTTTACACAGCAGCCTAAGGGATACACAGAGAATATCCTTCTGAATGCCAGCACTACTTCCTCATCGAAAATGCAGCTGCTTCCCCCTATAATTAACTCGTATGCATCATGAGGACGAAATGTCTTCTTATAATTGTCATTATTGGTTACCAGGTCATACATATCACATACGGAAATTATTTTGGCATATTTGCAGATCTGGTCTCCAGTCAAGCCATTGGGATAGCCTTTTCCATCTACCCTTTCATGATGCTGAAGCACTGCATTTAAAACTGATTCCGGTATTCTTATATTCTGCTTTAAAATCTGATAGCCCTTATATGGATGTTCCCTTATCAGCAGTTGCTCTTCCGGGGTATAGCTGCCATGCTTCTCAAGAACTTTAGCTGATATTTTTGTCATGCCTATGTCATGGAGAATTGCTGCTACACCAAGCTCCTTAAGCTGATCCTTTTTTAACCCTAATGCCTGTCCAAGGAATACAGATCTGATACAAACCTCCATGGAATGAATATATCTTTCATTGCTTTGAGTCTGGATCTCATACAAGCTTTTGTTTATATCAGCATTTTCAGCTATATAATTTATTAGCTCTTCAATGGTTTTTATTACATCCATGGCCCCTTTTCTGTCCTTAATAACAGACGTGTTTTTCATAATATTACTTACACAGCCCATGGCGCTTTGTTTTAATTCCACCAGTGAACTATCATTAACATCCACATCCCCCAGGATACTATCCCGCACATATATATAATAAACACCCATATCCTTAATTTTATTGATATAGAGTCTGTTTAATTTCGTTCCTTCTTTTAATAGTATCCTTCCATCAAAGGTAAAGATACTTTTTCCTAAAACCTCTCCGGCCTTAATCCGGTCAATAAGCTCCAGTCTCATATTTATCACCACTCAAACTATAGTATATTATGATTATATCAACTTCACAAACAAAATTCCATGTTATTGATTATGGTAAATACCGGATAAGTATTTGAAAAGAAGCCAGAGTTAACTCTGGCTTCATAAGATATCTTATATTTTGCTTTAGATATTCAATTATCTTAATAACTGAAGTACCTGCTGTGGCTGTTGGTTAGCCTGTGCAAGCATAGCCTGAGCAGCCTGTGAAAGTATGTTGTTCTTTGAGAATGTGGACATTTCCTTAGCCATGTCTACATCTCTTATTCTTGATTCAGCTGAAGTTAAGTTTTCACTTGAAGTTCCAAGGTTAGCTATTGTGTGCTCTAATCTGTTGGAATAAGCACCAAGCTTAGCTCTTTCAGTTGAAACTGTATCGATAGCAGTCTGGATAGTTGTAATTGCTGTGTTAGCACCTGTTTGAGTTGTAACATCTACAACATCCACTTTTAGTGCAGCAGCACTCATATCATTAATTGCTAATTTAGTGTTTTGATCCTCATTAGCTCCAATTTGGAATGTAGCAGCTTTGTTTGTTAAAGTTAAAGTATTTGATGTTGCAGTTGCACCATGGTTTGTCTGCAATTTAAACTGGAATCCACCAATACTTACATCTCCACCAGTTGCTGCAAGTCCTGTAGCAATAACGCCTGTTGCAGAAGTGGTTGTATCAGGATTTGTAACAGTAATATTTGATAAAACATTATCTACATTCAGTTTCAAACTTCCTTCTGCATCAATTTCATCGCCTGCGACACTGAAGTTTAAGTCAAAGCCACCAAAATCTGAAAGGTTAGCATTTAAAGCAACTCCATCCTGTGCCTCAAGAAGGTTGCCATCTGGGCTGAATATTTCCAATCTTGCATCAGTTGCTGTTTTATTTGATACTTTTATGGTGTATTGGCCATAATCAATTTCAGCTCCTGCATGTAACGTGAATTCAGTTCCTGCAGCTCCACTCGCTATACTATTACCTGCAACAGCCACAGTATCTGTTCCTGCAGCAGTCATAGCTATTGTATAAGCTCCATCAGCCATATTAGAACCAGTTGCTGATAATTGTTTCAACTCAGCTGTATTAGCAGTAGAGTTTATTTTCAAACCCATATCGCCGTTCAACAATTTCTTAGTGTTGAATTCTGTGTCAGTGGATATTCTTGTAATTTCGCTCTTTAACTGTTCCATTTCCTTCTGGATCTGGCCTCTGTCTGTATCGTTGTTTGTATCGTTGGCTGACTGAACTGCCAATTCTCTCATTCTCTGGAGAATGGAGTGAGTTTCATTTAAAGCACCTTCTGCAGTCTGGATTAAGGATATGCCGTCCTGTGCATTAGCTGATGCCTGATCAAGACCTCTGATCTGGCCTCTCATTTTTTCTGATATAGCAAGACCTGCTGCATCATCAGCTGCTCCATTAATTCTAAGACCTGATGAAAGCTTCTGCATGGATTTTGAAGCGCTGTTTGAGTTAATGCTCATGTTTCTGATTGCATTTGATGCACCTAAATTGTGGTTAATTATCATAATTAATTCCTCCTTGAATTTTGTTATTGGACATCCTTGTCCTATTTATAGTTAAGCTAATAGCTTACTATCGATACCAGTTCCGCTATGCGCATAGAAGATAGTTTCCGGCAATTTATATTATTGCCATTCACTAATTAATATATCGGCAGTATTTAATTAAGCTTTATACTTTTATTTAAAATATTTTTAAATTTTTTTGCTGAATATTTTAGCGTTACTTAAGAGCTGTCCACTATAGGAGTTCCTGGCTACCTTTGATTTGTTTAGATTCACCATTTCACTTTTCAGCTTGTCCCTATATGCTTTCAGAGCTTGTGTCAGCTGTGTTTCAAGCTCCCCCAGCTGCATCCCACCAGCGGTTTTTAAAAATTCCTCCCTGGAGACCTGCATGGCTCCAATTTTTTCAATAATGTCCTGCCTGTTTTTGAGGTTTGCCTCCATGGAGTCCTGATCCTCCTGCTCTGCAGCCTGTATCATGCACTGTGTTAAAACCTTGAATTCAGCTAATAAATCTTCCAATTCCGTATTCATAATGACCTCCTTAGCCCATTAACATGTTCGATAGCCATGAAGATTGGTTATTAAGGGAGTTCATGATTGTTTCCAAATTAGAAAACTTGAGATAATATTTTTCTTCCTTGTCTTCATATTTGTCCTGCAGCTTTTCTATGAGCAGCGTCTGAACATAGATCTGGTCCGGCAGGGTGTTGGTGCCGCTGGAACCAGTGGAGCTGAAGTCATCCTGCAGATTTGCATACTTGGTTAGTATGGCTTTATTAAGGGTAGTGTTAACCAGTCCAACATTATCTGTTAAAATGTCTCCAATTCTCTGCATGATTCCTGATTCTTTATATCTCTGCTCCCTTTTTGTATTGTCAGAGGTTGACTCATAATAACTTATGGAGGAGGATTTGCAGAACAGGTTCATGATTTCCGTGCCATGCTCTTTTATTGCAGCCTTTAAGGTATCCTCTCCACCGGTTACAAATTCAATTTTCCCCGCATCATCCGCATCATTGGAGGTATCCAGACCTAAGGACTTTGATGAGAAGCTTATTCCTGCTCCGGATACTGATTCAAAGAAGGTTCCCCTTAGCTTTAATAGCATATTTTCCAGGTTGTTGTCTCCTCTTAGTATTCCTTTTTTAGCCTTGGCTTCCCAGGCTGTTATCTGGCTGTCGCTCATATCCTCCCTTTGGGAATCAGTAAGAGGTTTGTAATCATAATCCTTTTTTTCCGAGAGTTTTGTGTTTATTTTATCTATTAAGGCGTTATACTTGTCCAAAAAACCCTTTATCCTGTTGTATACCTTATCCACGTCTGATGTAACCGTCAAACTGGATGTGCCTTCGCTGACCAGGGAATATTTCACGTTGTTCAGTATAAAGCTATTTGAGGACTGTGTTACAGTGGAGGCATTACCGTCAGGAGAGATAATTGTAACCTTTGCATCTGCTCCCTGGGCTGCACTTGCGCTAACCGTTAATCCCAAGCCTGAAAGCAGGTCGGAGTCCGAACCGCCAGCTATACTTAAAATTGATGAGCTGCCGGTGTTTTTTGTCTGAATTACCATCTTCCCGGACAAATCATCGAATTTTGCCGATACCCCTGCGCCAGTGGCAGAGCTTATGGCTGCAGCCAGATCTGACATTGTCTTATTTCCCGAGGTATTGTCCAATGTAACCGAAACATCGGTACCGTTATAGTTCAGCTTTAAGGATAAGCTTTTGTTTAAGGTTGAATTTAACGTGGTCAATGCTGTGCTACCGCTTACAGACTTTATACTAGTTACAAGCAGATTACCGGATGTGTCATTAGTGTCAAACAGCCTTCCCGAAGTGGTAGCATACCCTGTGTCATTTATTACCGATACCGCGGCGTTGGAAAGGGAATTGAATTTAATGTATTCCTCTGACCCGGTTTTAGTATAGGACAGGGAAACCTTACCGTTTAGGCTGGAATTTTGTGATATTTTTTTATTTATATTGGTAATCACATCATTAATGCTGCTAAAGGAGTTATTGTCTATAGTGATGGTTTGAGATGAGCCACCGACGGAAAAGCTGATGGTTTTTCCCGCCCAGTCGCTGGAATCAAAGGAATCAATCTTAACCTGTGAGTTCAAGGTACTGCCGCTTATTACGGCTGCTGCTGCAAGGTTACCCACAGATATGGAATATGTTCCCTCCGAAGCACCGGTGCTGGCAGAGGCCGTTGCAACGGTGCTATTGGTGCTTGTCACATTAAAAGCTGAATAGTTGCTGCTGCTTAAAAGGTTGTCTGAACTAGTTACATTGAAATATGTGCTTTGCAGCTCTTTTATGTCCTTTATAATATCCTGGTAAACCTCCTGTTTCCATTCAATTAGTTGCTTGTCCTGCTCAGCTTTGTCTATTTTAGCCTGTTCTGCGGCCAGCATTTTTTTTACGGTACCGTCCACATCCAGCCCTGTTGCCATACCGGTAAGCCTTAAAAGGCTGCCTCCCCCGGAGCCACTTGTGCCGGTATAGCTGGTATATGATGATACATCGCTCATTGCCTAAACCACCTTTCCTATTTTAATCTTGATATTTTATAAGCTTCATTCCATGTATCCTTTATATCTTCGATTAGAGGTATAACTTCATCTACAATTTCTGCATCCTTCTTTATATTTGCATCAGCTAATCTGCGCACAATAAACTCATAGACACTAAAAAGGCTTTTTGCCCAATCTCCGCCTTTGTCCAAATCAAGTGTAGACATCAGTTCATAAAATATATCCTGTGTTCTCATTAAATTTTCATGTGCTTTTTTTGCGTCTTTATCCAAAACAGCTTGTTTCCCAACTTTTACATATTTACAGGCTCCGTCAAGTAGCATCAACAGCAATTGATCCTTACTGGCATAAGTTATACTGTTATTTTTATATGCACTATATGCATTCGCTCCGTACAAACTAACCACCTACTTTCTTATATCCAAAATTGTGCCTACTAACTTTTCCTCTTCAGCGGCCTCTTTTCCCGCTGTTTCAGACATTATTGCTTCAACCTGAAGCTTTTTTCCCTGCCCCTTTTGCTTTTTCAGTTCTTCTTCAAAGTTATGTCCTTCTTTTTTTTCCTTTTTATGATCGTCATTAATTACCAAACTGTTCTTGGAATGAACCTTTCCGGAGCTGGTGATTTCATTTACCCTGTGCCTGACTTCCGGGTCTATTTTATTTAATTTATACTCCACAAAATCACATCCTAAAACAAAGTGTCGTTATGCTTTTTCATCCACCAATATTCCAGCCATTTCACAAAGCTTTTCTACCATTTCCACCAGTTTTTTAGGAGGTATTTCCTTAATAACTTCATTGGTTTTTTCGTCTAAAATTTTTATGGAAATATTGTGAAACTTTCCATAAACCTCATATTGTACATAGGTCCCTTTATCTTCGAAAAGCTTGTTCAGTTTATCAACGGCTTTGCTTACTTCTTTTTCTGAAAGCTTGGCCTGCTGATTTGTATCACTGCTGTCGGAGGTTTTTATTTCTACTGCTGACTGCTGCTGCAGTGTTCCAGTATTAAGATTTAGTCTTCCTTGACTTACTCCATTCACTTCCATGTAAACACCTCTTATTTATTCATATTTTTTAATAAGCTTATGTCTATAATTACTGCATTTTTATTTTCATCCTGCACTTCTTTGTACAATTCTTTTCTTAAAATAGTAATACTCCTTGGTGCATTTATTGCAAGCTTTACAGTGCTGTCTTCAATTTTGATAACAGTTATTTCTACCTCATCCCCAATAAGTATGGATTCACCTTTTTTCCTTCCTATTACCAGCATTACACTCCCTCCTTAAATAAGGGATGCTTTATTTCATATTTGTCATCGTTTAAAATTT
>CALBDU010000089.1 GCA_937927335.1 uncultured Clostridium sp. | reverse complement strand
AATAGTACAAGAAATTTTCATCAAAAATTATTGACTTTTATTAGCTGGTCTAAAATACTAAAATCATGTCATACCATTTAGAGCCGCCATGTACTGACTTTGATATACCTTTATTTACATAACCGAACCTTGTATAATAATTGATAAGTTTATCTTTGCACGTAAGAATAACGCCTTTGCGGCCCTCAAATCTTGATACTTCTATCATATGCTTCATTAATTGTGCAGCAATTCCCTGATTACGATATTCTGGTATTACATCAAGTCCAAAAATAGTCTGATAATTTCCGTTTGGAACATGTAATGTAGTATCGTGAAATAATTCATCATAAATTTCAGTTTCATTGATTATGCATCCATTGATAAACCCTATTATTTTGCCATCAATTTCTGCTACAAAAAAACTATCTGGAAAAGTTTTAATTCGTTGTTCCAAGGATACCTTTGTGGCTGCTTCTGCTTCTGGAAAGCATCTTGCTTCCACTTCTACCACATCATTTAAGTCTTCTGCACACACTTTTCTAATTTTAATATTCATAAAACTAACTAATCTCCCTCTTTTTTAATATGCATAATATTATCTTTGTGATATATATATGCTTGCTTTAACCATCCCAAAATTTCATCATCTGTATCAGAAGGATTTTGAAATAGTTGTAAACATCTGTGGATTCTAAATTGAATATATATCCGAAAACTCTATATTTAGAGTGTCAACTTTATTACTCATGGATTTTGTATCAGTAACCTTTTCTTCTACGGTTTTAACTGGAAGATTAATATTAAACGTAGTGCCTTTACCGACCGTGCTTTCTACACTTATTTTCCCACTATGAAGCTCTACAATTGATTTTACCAAGCTTAATCCTAGGCCACTACCCTCTGCATTTCTGGAAAGTGACTTGTCCACTTGATGATACCTTTTAAATATCGTCTTAAGGTATCTCTTTTCAATTCCTATACCAGTGTCTTTGACGGATATGATAACATTGTTTTCATTTTCCTTAAGATTAACAAATATAGTGCCTCCAGGGTTTGTAAATTTAATAGCATTTGAAATCAGATTTAACATAATCCTCTCAATTTTATATGAATCACAGGCCATAATTTTTGTTTTTACATCTGATTTGAATTGAATTGATAAATTACTTTGCTTTATAATGCTATCCACTGACTCTACAATGTCCTTTAATATTTGAACCATATCTTCATTAGCTAATTTTAACTTCACAAATCCAGAATTTATTTTAGACAAATCAACTATGTTATTGATAATCTTTGTAAATCGGTAACAATTCTGATTTATAGTATGCAGGTATCTAGCAATCTTGTCCTTATTTTTATCAAGGTCATTATTCTTTAGGTACATTTCCAGCAGCTGATTCGCACTGAAAATAACACTCAAGGGTGTCTTTAGTTCATGTGAAATATTAGCAAAAACATCATCCTGAATCTCAAGCAAATCTTCTAATTTTTCCTGTCTTTTCTTTCTTTCATCTATATCCATGTGGGTACCATAGTATTTTAATGGTTCCCCCTCTTTGTTGTATATTATTTTAATCTGCCCCAAAACCCATATATAGCCAGAATCAACTGTTTTAACCCGGAACTCCGTGCTTATCTTAGTTAGCTTTTGCTCTAAAGCTAACTCAAATTTTTCATTTAAACTTTTAAAATCATCTGGATGGACAATTTTTAGTATTAAATCTTCTGCATGTTTAGATGAAAAGACTCCGAAACCAAGCCTTTCTTTCCACCTCTTTGAAATATGAATTTCATTCTTTTCAAGGTCACAAACATATGAACCCTCTACTGAACTATCTATAATTTCCAAATACTCCTGTACTTTTTCTATTAGGTTTTGCTCAAACTCTTTCCTGTGTGTTATATCTGTAGAGAAAGCCAAATTTCCTATATAATTTCCATAGTCGTCACTTATAGGTGTTGCATTTATTGATACCCAAACGAAGCTGCCATCTTTCCTTCTCGTTCTAATGTTATAAATTTTACTAATACCTGCTTTTCGATTTTTTAAGTAGCTCTTACATACTCTCAAATCTTCCTCAGTGATAAATTCCACACTATACCTTCCTATTACTTCACTTGTACTGTAGCCAAGCAGCTTAGCATACGCCTCATTGATATCAGTAACTTTTCCTTCATTGTCAGTTATCGCAATCCCTTGATTAGCATTTCTAAAAATTTTCTCATATAGTTCTTCTGAGGGCTTTAAATCGCTTTCCATCCTTTTACGTTCAGAAATATCTATATTAATTGCTGTCCATTTCTTTAAATTGCCGCAGGAATCAAATATGGGTGAAGCAATGATATTAGTCCATTTCCATTTTCCGTTTGAACTTTTCAATCGCAACTCTACATTAAAAATTTTTAATTTATTAACTGACTCTATCCAGCACTTTTTAGTATGAGCCCTGTCATCCGGGTGTATAGCATCAAACCAGCCATAACCAACATACTCTTCATAAGTTTGTCCAGTAAATGTCCGCCAAGATATAGAATCATATACTACTATACCCTTTGCATCAGTTTCCCATATAACTTGTGCAATAGAATTAATAAATGTATGGAAACTATCTGTGTCATTTAAAATATTACTCTTTTCAACAATATTATTAAACAATTTAATACCCCCATATGTAAAATTCCCATCTATATTAAATTTTACCATTCTAAGTGAAATTAGTACAACATTCTACAGATTAAATTAAAATAGTATCAAAAAAAGGGTTATTCAACTTATCAAATATGCAAAAGGGGAGGGTATCATATGACGAACAATGATAAACAGTTGTCGCCAAGCTAAATATAAAATTGAAGGGAGTAATTTTGTGCAAATTTTCAAATATTAAACTTGTCTTTGTTTAATACTATTAAACCACTCAATTGTTGCCTTTCTGTGTTCTTCAGGGATCTTATTACTTAATTGTTCATGTAACCACTGTAAAGTCTTGTTCCTTAAATATTGTCTCATTTGTTCTTCTGCTTCTAACATTACAACTTTAATTAAACAAGGACATTTTGTATATGTATCAGGTAAATTATTCTTATCTAATAATAACTCATTTTGTCTTATCTCTGCACATTGAAATAACTGAGAATTTCCTTCTACTGCTTCAACTATATCCCAAAATGTAATGCTTTCAGGATTACGTGCTAAAGCATATCCTCCATTAACACCTGGCATTGACTTAACAATCCCCGATTTTCTCAACTTTGTATATACTTTTGATAAGTATGTCTCTGACACACCTTGATATGTTGCTAAATCTTTAATGCCAACAGATTTACCTGCTGGAATATCTACCATGTATAATAAACAATGTAATGCATACTCTACTCCTATAGAAAATTGCAATAAACTCATCTCCTTAGAAAATGTATCTATAATATATTTAATAATTAGACCAGCTAATAAAAGTCAATAATTTTTGATGAAAATTTCTTGTACTATTT
>CALBDU010000088.1 GCA_937927335.1 uncultured Clostridium sp. | reverse complement strand
AATTCCGACTGATTTGTTATCAATGTTTCTAACTACATTATACGAGGAGTGATAATTTTGGATTTATCAAGGCTTTTGAATAAAGAGCAGTATGAAGCAGTTAAAGCTGTCGATGGCCCGCTTTTGATACTGGCCGGGGCAGGCTCGGGAAAGACCAGGGTTTTAACCTACAGAATTGCCCATATGATAAAAGATTTAAATATATATCCTTCCCAGATACTAGCCATAACCTTTACAAATAAGGCTGCAGGCGAAATGAAGGATAGAGTAAGGAATATAATAGGTAGCGAGGCTGATAATATGTGGGTCTCCACTTTTCATTCAAGCTGTGTGAGAATTTTAAGACGTGAGATAGACAAACTGGGTTTCAATAAGAATTTTGCCATATATGACACCTATGATCAGAAGGTGCTTATAAAGCAGTGTATGGAAGAGCTTAACATAAATGAAAAGGATATTACGGACAGAGAAATTATAAATAAGATTGGTGAACAAAAGGACAATCTAATATCTCCATCTGAATTTAAAAAGAACGCAGAGCGTAATTTCAGAATGAATAAAATTGCAGATGTGTACCTGCTTTACCAGAAGAAGCTTAAGAGCAATAATGCACTGGATTTTGATGACCTTATATACAAAACTGTGGAACTGTTTCGTAAAAACAGGGATGTACTGGAATTTTACCAGAAAAAGTTTAAATACATAATGGTGGATGAATACCAGGATACTAACAAGTCCCAGTATGAATTTGTAAGAATGCTGGCTGAGGCACATAAAAATATATGTGTGGTAGGAGACGATGATCAGTGCATATATGCCTGGAGAGGCGCTGACATAAGGAATATACTGGAGTTTGAAAGGGATTATCCAAATGCAAAGGTAATCAAGCTGGAGCAAAACTACAGGTCAAAGGCAAATATACTTGCAGCAGCAAACAATGTTATTAAGAACAATTTTAACAGAAAAGACAAGAAGCTCAGAACGGACAGTGAGCCCGGAGATAAGATAATGGTCTACAGGGCGGCTACAGATGTGGAGGAGGGCAGATATGCTGCAAGGGAAATAAAAAGGCTAATCAGAGATGAACAAAGGAGCTTTAAGGATTTTGCCATACTTTACAGAACCAATGCCCAGTCAAGAATTTTTGAAGACATTTTTATCAGGGATAACATACCCTACAGGATAATAGGCGGACTTAAATTTTATGACAGAAAAGAAATCAAGGATATTCTTGCTTACCTTAAATTTATTAATAATCCCTTAGATGATATAAGCCTGAAAAGAATCATTAACGTTCCAAAAAGAAATATAGGTGATGCTACAGTTCAAAAAGTTCAGGATTTTGCAGTTTCCATGGACGAATGCATGTATAGTATTCTTCTGGAAGTGGACCAGGTGGCAGGACTTACCTCAAGAAGCACCACCTCCATTAAAAAATTTGTCAGTCTTATAAACAGCTTTGTAAGGTCAAAGGATAATGTAAAGGTATCAAAGCTTATCGAAGAGATATTGCACACTACAGGCTATTTGAACGAATTGAAAAATTCAAAGGATATTGATGATATAAGCAGAGTTGAAAACCTTAAGGAACTGGTTTCTGCAGCGGTAGAATTTGAAAGCGGCTCCGAAGATCCTTCCTTGTCTGCGTTTCTTGAGAAGGTGACTTTGGTATCTGATATTGACAACTTCGACCAGGATACAGACTCTGTAGTAATGATGACTGTGCATAGCGCTAAGGGTCTTGAATTTCCAGTGGTGTTTATGGCAGGTATGGAAAATGGTATTTTCCCGGGGAGCCAGTCCTTTAATGATCCAAATGAAATGGAAGAATCCAGGAGACTCTGTTATGTAGGCATAACAAGAGCAAGAGAAAGGCTTTATATGACATCTGCAGAAAATCGAAGAGTCTTTGGCAAGACGGTGGCTTTTGCACAGTCTGATTTTGTAAATGAAATTTCCAGGGAGTTGAAAGAAGGTTCAGCTGGCTATAAAACGTCCTATCCTGTTTCGGCAATGAAGCCTCAAAAGCCTCAGGAACCGTTTCCTAAGGGAAGTTTATCGGTAAGTGCCGTAAATGTGGGAATGAAGGTAAGGCATGTTAAATTTGGTGTTGGAACCATTGTAAGTATATCCAAATCCGGGCAGGATGTAAAATTGACAATAGCCTTTGACAAAATGGGGGTTAAAATATTAATGCTGGGTGTTGCACCACTGGAGGCAGTTTAGGGGGATATTATGGATAATTCAAAAACAGAATTAATTAATTCATTGATTGATAAGCTTAACAGCTATGCGTATTCGTATTATGTCCTTGATAATCCCGTAGTTTCTGATAAGGACTATGATGAAATGTATGATGAATTGGTTAGGCTTGAAAAAGAAACGGGAATTGTACTGCCATACTCGCCAACGCAAAGGGTGGGAGATGAAACTCTGGCGGAGTTTAAAAAATATACCCATAAAGCAAGGTTGTGGAGTCTTGATAAAGCACAAAATTTTAATGACATAAGGGAATGGCATAAAAGGAATTTAAAGGCGTTGGAAGAATACAATTCAAGTCATGAAGAAAAACTTCCGGCTTTATCATATGTTCTTACAAAAAAATTTGACGGCCTTACCATAAACTGTACCTATGATGAAGATGGGATACTTGTAAAGGCTGCCACCAGGGGAACAGGAGTGGTAGGGGAGGAAATAACACCACAGGTCAAAACTATAAAGTCCGTACCCTTAAAAATTAATAATAATCATGTTATTGAAATTCACGGCGAAGCAGTTATGACAAAGGATGCTTTTAAAAGATATAATGAGACTTCAGAGGTCCCTCTAAAAAATATGAGAAATGGAGCTGCTGGAGCGCTGAGAAATCTAAATGTAGCTGAAACGGCAAAGCGTGGCTTGTCTGCATATTTTTATGATGTAGGCTATAACGAAGGCGATAATTTTGAAACCTATCTGGAAATGATGGATTTTATAAAAGAAAAAGGGTTTCCGGTGGATGATTATATCAAGGTCTGCAATGATCTGGACACCATAGAGGATGAATGCAATAAAATGGATATTATCAGGGATGATCTTGATTTTGACATAGATGGAGTGGTTATTGTAATAAACCATATAAGAACCAGAGCTGTACTGGGAAATACAATTAAGTTTCCTAAATGGGCCATAGCATATAAATTTGAAGCTAAGGAAGCTACTACAACACTTCTGGATGTGGAATGGAACGTAGGAAGAAGCGGAAGGGTAACACCAACCGCACTGCTGGAGCCCCTGGAACTGGCCGGAGTGACGGTGAAAAGGGCAACTCTGAACAATATGGATGATATTAGGAGAAAGTCAGTTAGAATAGGCAGTACTGTTTTCGTAAGGAGATCAAATGATGTAATACCGGAAATAATGGGAGTGGCAGATGGTGATGACAATGAAACCAGGGAAATTATACCTCCGGACAAATGCCCATACTGCGGCAGCCAGCTTATACAGGAGGGTGTCCACTATTTTTGTGAAAATACATTATCCTGTAAGCCTCAGATGGTTAAAAGCATAGTGCATTTTGGAAGCAGGGAGGCAATGAATATAGAAGGCTTCAGTGAGAAAACAGCTGAACAGCTCTTTGAGGAGCTTAACATAAAATCCATTGCTGAGCTATACAGTATTAAAAAGGAACAGCTTCTTGACTTGGAGAGATTTGGTGATAAAAAAGCCCAAAATCTTTTAGAATCCATTGAAAAAAGCAAGGTATGTGATCTGGATGCGTTTATTTATGCCTTGGGCATTCCCAATGTTGGCAAAAAAACTGCCAGAGATCTGGCCATAAACTTTAAAACCTTTGAGAAAGTTAAAAATGCCACCTTTGAAGAGCTTGTTGCAATTAATGATATAGGAGATATTGTTGCAAACAGCATAATAGAATTCTTTAAACAGGGAAAGATAATAGAAAGCATAAATGAATTATTTCAGGCAGGTGTGAAGCCAAAAGATGAAATGCTACAGGAAGCTAAAGACAACATTTTTAAAGGAAAAACAGTAGTAGTTACTGGATCCCTTGTAGGGTTTACAAGAACTGGCATTAAAGATAAGCTTGAGGCTTTGGGAGCAAATGTGTCCGGAAGCGTAAGCAAAAAAACAGATTTTGTAATCGCCGGAGCCGATCCCGGATCAAAATACGATAAGGCTATGGAGCTTGGAATTAAGATAATCAACGAGGATGACCTTAAGGAGCTTGGCATTATATAGAGTATTTACAAATAATATAATCCGAGTTATTATTAAGGCATACTATGGTTAAATAAAAAATTAGCAGGTGAAAAGAAAATGAAAAATGCCATAAATGCATTCAAATGGACAGCGGTTATTTTTACAGTACTAACTTTAATACTTACGCTGCTCACCACATATCAGTTTACATATATAAAATACTTTGACAGTTACTACACTCTTGAGTGGAGCATATTTTTCACAATGCTTTTTTTTGGAATTAGTATGTTTGACTATAAGCATAAACTAAAGAATTTGGTTTATTCACTTTGCTGCATGGTATTGGCAGCAGGCACAATGTTTTTTATATATATGAAGGTTTATTAGAATTATTTGTAGGATTTACTTTGTAAATCCTACTTTTTTGCATATTATGTGGTAAAATATAAATGTTATTTTACAAAGAAGAAAGAGAGGGATATCATGTCAGTTTCAAAAAAGGATGTAGAACATGTTGCTAAACTTGCAAGGCTTGAATTTAGTGAAGTGGAAAAGGATTCCTTGATAAACGATTTAAATAAAGTATTGGGATATATTGAAAAGCTAAATGAACTCCATACTGAAGAAGAAGAGATAATTGTAAATCCTTATTACATTGAGAATAAATTCAGGGAGGATGAAATACAGCCATCCATGAAGGTGGAGGAAGTAGTTGGTAATGCGCCTCAAAGCCTGGAAGGGTACATTGTAGTGCCTAAAATAATCGATTAATCATATTGGAGGATACAAAGATGGATTTAAACTTGTTCACAGCTCATGAACTGCTGGAGCTGATAAAAAATAAGGAAGTTAAAGTAGAAGAAGTAGTAAATTCACATTTTAAAAGGATAAAAGACGTAGATTCAAAGCTGGGGGCATATCTTTACCTTGCAGAAGAGGAAGCTTATAACAAGGCAAGGGAACTTGATGGAAAAATTGAAGCAGGCAAAGCTATTGGAAATCTTGCAGGAATTCCTGTTTCCATCAAGGATAACATCAGTGTTAAAGGCATGCAGAATTCCTGTGCTTCCAAAATGCTTCAGGGATATATTTCCCCCTATGATGCCCATGTAATCGAAAAAATCAAAGAACAGGATGGTATTATACTGGGGAAGGTTAACATGGATGAATATGCCATGGGATCCTCCACAGAAAACAGCGCCCTGCAGACCACCAGAAACCCATGGGATCTGGAGAGGGTTCCGGGAGGCTCATCGGGGGGCTCTGCGGTATGTGTTGCAGCCTCTGAATCACCTCTTTCGCTGGGTACTGATACAGGTGGCTCTGTAAGACAGCCTGCTTCATTATGCGGAGTGGTAGGATTAAAGCCAACCTATGGAAGGGTTTCCAGATATGGTGCTGTAGCCTTTGGTTCCACTTTGGATCAGATTGGAACCTTTGCCAGAGATGTTGAGGACTGCGCATTGCTTAACCAGTATATATCTGGTATGGACCACAGGGATTCCACTACTGCAGATATAGCTGTACAAAATTACAAACAGAGTCTTAAAAAAGATGTTAAAGGAATGAAAATTGGTGTTCCAAGGGAATATTTCGGGGAAGGCCTGGATCCTCAGGTTAGAAAAGCTGTATTTGATGCCCTGAAGGTGTTTGAGGAGAATGGAGCAGAGGTTAAGGAATGCTCGCTGCCTTTATCAGATTATTCCCTGGCGGCATACTACATAATAAGCAGTGCTGAGGCTTCATCAAACCTTGCCAGGTTTGACGGCATCAGATACGGCCATAGAGCTGCAGAATTTGAGGATGCTGTAGATATATATTATAAGTCAAGAAGCCAGGGCTTTGGTCCTGAAGTTAAGAGAAGGATAATGCTGGGTACATATGTATTATCAGCAGGGTATTATGATGCATATTATAAAAAGGCCCTTAAGGTCAGAAATCTGATAAAAAATGATTTCAGCAAAGTGTTGAAGGAGTTTGACGCTATTGTATGTCCTACTTCTCCTACAACAGCCTTCAAGATAGGTGAAAAATCTGGTGATGTATTGTCCATGTACTTATCTGATGTATATACAGTTCCCGTTAATGTGGCAGGACTTCCCGGGATTTCAATACCTTGCGGCATGGTCAATGACCTTCCTGCAGGACTTCAGATTATTGGAGATTATTACAGGGAAGATGTGTTGTTCAATCTGGCATACAGTTTTGAAAGTTCTACAGATTGGCACAAAATGAAGCCAAAGGTATAGTAAAGGAGTGAATAAAATGGAGTTTGAATCAGTTATAGGCTTGGAGGTTCATGCAGAGCTCTCCACTAAAACTAAAATATATTGCGGCTGCAGTACTGAATTCGGCGGGCTGCCTAATTCACATGTATGTCCTGTGTGCCTTGGGCTTCCAGGTTCTTTGCCAATGCTTAATAAAATGGTAGTTGAATATGGAATAAAGGCTGGTCTTGCATTGAACTGCAGTATAACCAGGGCAGGAAGAATGGACAGGAAAAATTACTTTTATCCTGACTGTCCAAAGGATTACCAGATTACTCAGGATGAGCTGCCTATCTGCAGGGAAGGCTACATAGAGATTGAACTTAGTGACGGCACCATTAAGAGAATAGGAATAGAAAGGATACATATTGAAGAGGACGCAGGGAAACTGCTTCATACTGCTGCAGGTACACTGGTGGATTTTAACAGATCCGGAGTGCCTCTTATTGAAATAGTATCTAAACCTGATATGAGGAGTCCTGAAGAGGCAACCTTGTACCTGCAGAAGCTGAAAAGCATCCTTTTTTCCATTGGAGTATCAGACTGCAAAATGGAGCAGGGCTCTTTAAGATGTGACGGAAATATATCTGTTATGGAAAAGGGCAGTGACAAATTTGGAGTAAGGGCGGAAATTAAGAATGTTAACTCCTTTAAAGCGCTGGAGAAGGCCTTTGAATATGAAATAGACAGACATATAAAAGCTATTGAAGAGGGAATGGTACTAACACAGGAGACCAGAAGATGGGATGAAAACAGCGGTGTCACAGTGAACATGAGAAGCAAGGAAGAAGCAAATGACTATAGATATTTCCCTGAGGGAGATCTGGTTTCTTTGAATATTTCAGAAGCTTGGATTGAAGAAATAAGAAAAACTATTCCTGAGCTTCCTCATGAAAAAGCTGAAAGGTTTGTTAAGGATTACGGAATTCCTAAATATGATGCAGGAGTATTGACTCTTTCAGCAGAAATGGCTGATTTCTTTGATAAAACAGCTAAGCTTTGCAAAGACCCCAAGTCTGCTTCAAACTGGCTTATGGGAGACATATCAAGGCTTATGAATGAAAATACTATAGAGGTATCTGATTTGAAATTTAAGCCGGTTGATTTGTCCAATCTTATAAACCTTATAAACCAGGGAACAATTTCAAACAGCATTGGTAAAAAAGTCGTGGAGGAAATGTTTGAAACAGGAAAATCTCCAAAAGCTATAGTAGAAGAAAAAGGACTTGTTCAAAATAATGACGAAGATGAAATCCTTGCTGTGGTTAAAAAAATAATTGAAGACAATCCTAAATCTGTAGAAGATTTTAAAAATGGAAAGAAGAGGGCTATTGGCTTTATAGTTGGGCTTGTTATGAAGGAGACCAAGGGTAAGGCTAATCCCCAGATTGTTAACAATCTTGTAAACAGTGAAATGAATAAATTATAAAAAGACGCCATTAGGCGTCTTTTTATATATCATTTTTTTTGTTTACCAAAGAATATATATGCTGAGTGAGCTTTTCCATCAGATAATTTTTATATCTCAGTTGACCTAATATCTGATTAAATAAAATGAAACCCCAAATTAAAACAAACATTAAAGTACACATGGTAAGTACTGCTAAAATTTCAAGTAACAGAATCATCTATATACCCCCAGTTTATACTGACAACTTAATTTGTAAATATTATAACATAAACTTCGGGGTATTTTAACATTTTTGGATAAAAACTATTAGAGGCTGCTTTTGCATAAAGTAATTATCAGAAAGAAAATGTACATGTTTTTGCTGCTGTCAAAGGATGGCTTTGATGCTTTAAAAATATCCTTTTTCATATTATAGGTTACATATTTGGTAAAGACAGGAGCAAACTCGCTGCTTTCCGGGGAAGGTACAGAAGGCATTTTAAAATTCTGGTCCTCCAGAAGATCCTCTGCTTTTCCCGAGAAGTTGCGATATCTTTCTATATCACCAATATCAGGAGCTTCAGGCCAGCTCAATATAATGCCTGAATCCAGAAACTGCCTCTTGAAAATATCTGTTGCAATATCACTGCCATTTTCACTGAAAAGCATGCAAAGCAGGTATACAGCTATATCATCGCAGCTGTAGTCCAGTTCCTTTTCCTCTGTATCTGGTATAAAGATTCCAAGCTCATTGCGGTAAAGTTCTGCAAGCTTCAGGTAAATATCCTCACATAGATCTCTGAAGCGGATTAAGCCAGTGCTTTTGTAGAAAAGCAGAGAATTAATATAGGCTCCGCAATATTCATAGCAGCTTAGGGCCTTCTCAGTTAAAAGCTCGCACAAATCAAGAAGCAGAATTCTACAGTCATCATTTTTTGAGAAGCTGTAAAATACATTTAAGCCAAGGCATATCAGGGATAACTCATCAAAGGAGGAGGTATAAAGCTCTTCCTTGTATTGTAAAAGCATTTTAAGTATTTCCAGTGAAAAGTTTTTAAAATTTTCACCTTCGTTATTTTCCAGTAGTGTTGAACACATATAATATGCAGCCATGAGAAGTGCCTGTGAGGAATATTTAAACTTTTTATTCTTGTCATTGAATATGAGCTTGTCAGCTGAAGCCTCAGATTCATCAACCTTATCCACAAATACTCCCTCACTATTTCTGAAATATGTGGCGTAAAATTCCAGTTGCTTTTTACCCAGGGTTTTATATAATTCTCCTGTAAAATACTTCTTAGGCTCTGAAGACCTGAAATCCTGATAATAGCTGCAAAGCTCAAATAAGGACAGTGTCATTAAGGCATTTCCTGTAATATTTATTTCCTTCTTGAATTTGTCACTGTTCCAGCTTCTGTAATTGTCAGCAGGCTCCAGTTTTGGAGCAGCTTTTTTATAAATACATAAAAGTGGAGAAACAGATGAAAATATGTTAATATCAAGATTAGAAATATTTTTAATTTTAAGGTCCTTAACTGTGGTTTTTATACCGCAGCCTGAATATAAAACTATGTTTTTCAAAGATTCCTTTGATAAATAAAAAAGCTGATTTTGTATATTTTCTTTTTTCAATTTATTAATTCGTAGAAATGGGCCGATATATTTCAAACTATACACCTACTCTATAATAATCCTATATAAATAATATGATACATTAGGCGAAAAATTGCCTGTTTAATTATTAGAAGGGAAGTTTTTTTATGAAAGTCGGGAAGTTGAACTGGGATGAGCTTAAAGATTTAATTGATAAAAGCAGAGGCAGTGAAAGGTCGGAGGTAAGGATTAAAAGCGGCGTTGGTGAGGACTGCTGTGTGATTGATTACGGTGATTATGAATGCGTGCTTTCAACAGATCCAATAACCGGTGCAGAGATTAATTCAGGCAGACTGGCTGTGCATATCAATTGCAATGATATAGCATCTACAGGGGTGGAGCCCTTGGGGATTATGATAACCATACTTGCCCCGGAAACTGCTGAAATTGATGACATTAAAAGAATTATGAGGGAAGTGGATGAAGAGGCAAAAAAACTGAATATTGAGGTGCTGGGGGGCCATACTGAGGTTACCAGAGCTGTAAATAAGCTGGTGTTATCCTGCACAGTGATAGGAAAAGGAAAGAAGGGGGCTGCTGTAGCTACATCAGGAGCAGCCTTTGGGGACGATATTATCGTAACCAAGGAGCTGTGCCTGGAAGGCACCTTTATTGCTGTTAATGATTATAAGGATCATCTTGCACATATCCTAAGCCCTGAGGAGATGAAAGAGGCACAAACCTACATGGACAGCATCAGTGTGGTTCAGGAGGGGATTATTGCAGGGAAATTTGGTGTTAATTCAATGCATGACATAACTGAGGGCGGTGTGCTGGGAGCTCTATGGGAGGTTGCTGAGGCAAGCTCCGCAGGGTTTGAGGTCTTCTTTGATAAGATGCCCTTTACAGAAATAACAAGAAAAGTATGTGCTGGTCTGGGTATAGACCCTTTAAGACTTATATCCTCAGGCAGCATGTTGATTACCTGCGCAAATGGTGATAAACTTGTAGAGCAGTTAAGGGATAAGGGAATAAAAGCAACCATTATAGGCAAGATAACAAGGGATGGCGGATATCTTTTTCAGGATGGCGGAAAAATAACAGTGACACCTCCTGAACGGGACGAATTATTCGTTATGGCTGAAAAATTAAATGAAGCATTGTACTGTAGGAGGGAATAATGAGAATAGATGGAAGAAAAAATGACCAGATAAGGCCTATTAAATTATCAAGAAATTATACCAAATATGCAGAGGGCTCAGTACTCATCGAATCAGGAGATACAAAAGTAATCTGTACAGCCTCCATAGAGGATAAGGTGCCTGTCTTTCTAAAGGGAAAGGGAGAAGGCTGGATAACCTGCGAATACAATATGATTCCAAGGGCGACACAGGTTAGAAAACCCAGGGACATATCCAGGGGTAAAATTGACGGCAGGACCATGGAAATACAAAGGCTTATAGGAAGAGCACTCAGGTCTGTGGTAGATTTAAAAGCCATGGGAGAAAAGACCATATGGATAGACTGCGATGTTATACAGGCAGACGGTGGTACCAGAACCGCCTCTATTACAGGTTCCTTTGTAGCGCTGGTTGATGCGGTAAACAGGCTGCACAAGCAGGTACCGTTTGATATTTACCCTATAAGAGAATTTGTAAGTGCTATAAGTGTAGGAATAGTAAATGATACTAAAATGCTTGATCTTTGCTACGAGGAGGATTCCTCGGCCAAGGTGGACATGAATTTAATAATGACAGACTCAGGAGAGTTTGTTGAAATACAGGGTACTGGTGAAGAAAGTCCCTTCAGCAGGTCTGATCTGAATGAACTATTGGCTTTAGGTGAAAAAGGAATTAAACAGGTAATTCAGATGCAGAAGGATACCTTGAAAATGGATTCACTATGGATAGGAACGGGGTCTGTTTAATGAGAAAACTCATTGTGGCAAGCAATAATATAAATAAAATTAATGAAATTAAAGATATATTAAAAGAAATGCCCTTAAAAATTCTTTCTTTAAAGGAAGCAGGTATAAACATAGATGTGGAGGAAAATGGCCAAAGCTTCATGGAAAATGCCCTTATTAAAGCAAAGGCTATACATGACATAGCCCCAGGAGCAATGGTACTGGCAGATGATTCAGGATTAACTGTGGACTCCCTGGCAGGGGCTCCTGGAATATATTCAGCAAGATTTTCAGGGGAGCATGGCAATGACAGGAAAAATAATATAAAGCTCCTGGAGCTGCTTAATGGAAAGAAAGAGGCAGAACGAAAGGGACAGTTTGTATGTGCCATAGCTCTTATAACCCATACAGGTGAGGAAGTAAAGGTAGAGGGAAGGATAGATGGCATTATCATTGAAGAGGAAAGAGGATCCAATGGCTTTGGCTATGACCCTGTTTTTTATATTGAAGAATACGGTAAAACCTTTGGAGAGCTTGATGGAAAAACAAAAAATAGAATAAGCCATAGGGCCAAGGCTCTGAAAGAACTGCAGAGGGAGATAATAAAGCTTTTAGGGGAGGTATAGCATTGCTTATTGGAGTAATCAGCGATACCCACAGGTATCACTGGGTTATCGAAAATGCTGTTAAAAAGCTGGAGGATGCAGATTTAATAATACATTTAGGGGATAACGTGCAGGATGTAAGAGAAATAAAAAAATATTACAAGGGCAGAATAATAAATGTAAAAGGAAACTGTGATTTTGCAGTTAATGTTCCCAGTGAAAAAATTGAAATAATAGAAAATAAAACATTTTTTATAACCCATGGGCATAGCTACGATGTAAAATATGACATATCCAGACTCAGATACAGGGCTTTAGAGATAGGGGCGGATGTTGTAGTTTATGGACACACACATGTATCAAAAATATCCTTTGAGGACGGAATATGGTTCATAAATCCAGGGAGCCCTGCAGTACCAAGGGATAACTTCTACAGCGTGGCTACCATCAGCATAAATAAAAATGTAATAAATGCCAGCATTAAGGCTGTATAAATAGTGGACAAATATAAAAAAAGCTAAATTTGCTATTGACGAATAGGAATATATCGTGTAGAATAATTTATGTCGCTGAGAGTTCAATTGAGGACTCAAGCCACGGGGTGTGGCGCAGATGGGAGCGCGCGTGGTTTGGGACCATGAGGTCGCAGGTTCAATCCCTGTCACCCCGACCATCTGCGGGTGTAACTCAATGGTAGAGTGCCAGCCTTCCAAGCTGGTTACGAGGGTTCG
>CALBDU010000087.1 GCA_937927335.1 uncultured Clostridium sp. | reverse complement strand
ACGAAGAAGCATGTTCTCTTTTTTTTGCTTATCTAATTTACACCATTATACGGACTTAATTTGGAAAACCCAAAAATCAACACTACTTAAAATTTTGCTCTATGGTGTGAGCAGGAAGGTATTACAGAGCCTTCCATTAATCCTAACAAACAGGACATTTACCTGTTTAAAAATCAGTGAAGTCCAACTCTTAGTTGTGATAAAGCCTTTAAAAAATAGGGGGTGCTTATGATGGATAAAAAAGCTGACAGGCTTATTATTATTGCGGGCTTTGATACAGGTATAGGCAGAAGTCTTGTGAAAATCCTTAAAAAAAAGGGTACACTTTAGCAATATCTTATCTTAAGGAAAACCCTTTTCAGAATGACACTGAGGTAAATGCAAAAAGGATGGATCTTAGAATTCCGGCTGAGGTGGAAAGCTTGTCTTGATGGAGGCCCCTCAGCTATAGGCAAGCTTGTAAAAACCTCAAGAATCATGGCTTCCACCAATGCTGCGGCCTTGGATTTGACAGCATGTAAAATAACGGGCTATGGGCCGGAGGATATTTCCACTCTTATTAGAGCCAGGGACAGGGGATTTATAAGGAATTTCAAGGAGGTAGAGCTATTGGGACACCTTGAAAACTTTAAATTCATAAGAGTTATAAAGGGGAAAATAAGCTGATCCGGGCAGTGAGGATTTTGACAAAAATATAAGCGGCACATAGTGCCGCTTTGCTAATCTTCTACTATAGGAACCTCGGCCTGAAATTTCTCAACGAATTCAGCCAGTTCCTTTTCCATTATAGGCATGCGGGTGCCGGTAGCTCCGCAGTGAAGGCATTTATCATTTTTAAAGCCTTGATCGGTACAAACATCCAAGGTCTCTTGTGCACAGCCATAGTTGCCGCATTCAGTACATCTGAAAAGAGGATTTTTGCAGACATGTCCAGCTTTTTTGCCGGTACATTTAGCAACACGAGCTTTTTCTTCTTCGGTCATGTCAATGTGTCGTTTCTGATTCATATGGCCGCCTCTCAACCAATATTTGTTGTTAGGAAATACTCTTGGCATAAAAATCACTCCTCACATTTTTAACTGTTGGATATTAAGTTGTTATAAATATTATGCATCATGAAATATATAGTGTCAATCTAAATTTATATTTATGGGTATATATGGTTATGCTATAATTATCCTAATAATTGATGGAGTTGATTGGTATGAAATTAGGGTTATATCCAACTACCAAACTAGCTATTGATGCCACAGGCTGCAGTGTTGCCTTCCTTATTTTCATGTGGATAGGTATTGTGCACGCTTCTCCAAAGATAACCTTCATTATATACTCATTAGATGCCATAGGTTTTCTTATGGGCATTGCAGCTTTGATCAAATACAAGGAACGAACAATTTTCGGATTTTTGCCTGTGGTGGTGGGTCTGGCTACTCTACTCCAGGGTATCAGTTACTTTTTCAAATAACTATCCGGACCGGGTGCCTTAACCATAAAAAGTTCCAAATTGCCGGAGCCTGAATTTTTTATATTCATTTTTAAATTATAACCAATATTTGCGATATCTCCTGCAGTATAGGTGTTTGGAGCTTCATCCTCCAGCTTTACTGTTGCTTCACCTTTTAAAATAATCATATATGTATTGGAATTTGAATAATGCTCCGGAAGTGAGTCTCCCATGGGAAGAATTACATGGGCTATTACAGCATGTTCGTCTTCTACAATTTTTTCAATAACTTTTTCATTGGTAATTGAGTATTTATAGGTTTTTTCCAGCATGACAAATCTCCTTTCACATTAAACATCGGTTTTATTGGAACCGACTTTTGTTTTTAAATTGTACCATAGCACATTTCAATAATCAAACAATTCCTGGATAAAAATAAAAAGGCTTGTGTGCCTTTTTTATTTTAGCGGTACGGTAACCTTGGCGGTCATGCCAGATTTAAGCTTTCCGCCTTCATCGTTGATAGAAACCTTTATTTTAACAGCAGCACTGCCTCCGTCACTGGTGGATTGCTTGTCCTTAGGGGTATATTCACTTTTAAGTGCTATGTAGCTTAACTTACCTGTTTGTGTGCCTAAGTCTGTGGTGACAGACAATGGCTGGTTGTAATATATTTTTCCCAGATACTTTTCAGGAATATAGCAAAGCACATAGACATCATTTGAAATAGCTATATCCGCTATATTGCTCCCTACATTCACAATATCTCCAAGCTCAAAGTTTTTACTGATTATTATTCCATCTGCCAGTGCAGTGATATTGCAGCTATCCAGATTGTACTGAGCCTGATTCAGCTGGGCTGCGGTCTGGTCCATATCTGCCTTGGCAGCTGCCAGAGTCTGTTTTGTGGAACCGTTCTGAAGGAGCTTAAGCTGCGCATTTGCTGCATCATAATTAGCCTTTGCAGCATTGATGGATTCCGTAGTTGAGCCGTTCTTTAACAGGTTAAGCTGCTGCTTTGCATTAGCAAGCTGGTATTTTGCAGTGGCCAGCTGGCTAGCAGCTGAATCCAGCTTATTTTTTGAAGAATCCAGATCGAGCTTTGACATATAACCATTATTATATAAAACCTGTGCGTTGTTGTACTGTGTACTTATGTAATCATAAGAGGATTGGGAATTACTTATTGTTTCCTGGGCAATGGACACATTATTTTCTGCCTGGGCAATCTGCTCATCCCGGCTGCCAGATTGCAGCAGCTCCAATTGAGCCTTTGCTGCACGGACCTGCGCCTGTGCCTGTTCTATTTGTTCAGGTCTGGTTCCTGCCTGCAGCTCCTCAAGCTTTGCTTTTTTCATTTCCAGCATTGCCTTCAGCTGGTCAACTGCATATTTCTGATTTGTATTATCTATAACTGCAATTATTTCTCCTTTTTTAACTGTTTCACCTTGTTGCTTGTTCAGTTTTATAATTTTTCCTGAAACAGTACTGTTGGCAGAGATTATATTATTTTGTATATCACCATTTAATGTAAGCTTCGAACCTGAGCAGGAGGCTGCAGCAGAAGCAAAGAGTATTGTAATAATAAAAATAAGGAATCTTTTCACAATATCACCCCCATCTATATTTTACGATGCTTTTTCAGTGCAAGGATATTTGCAGCTGCAAAAAACAAACAAGTGAGCACTAAAATCAATATGTCCAGCCAAATAGCACTTATGCCTTTACCTCGTATCATTATGTTTTTCAGTGCATCAGCCACATACCATAAGGGTGTGAACTTACCAATAGCCTGCACCCATGGGGCCATGGTGCTTAAATCGAAGAGTCCTGAAAAAAACACCTGAGGCACCAGTACTATAGGAATAAACTGTATCATTTGGAGCTCATTATCCGCATAGGCAGATATGAAGGTGCCTATGGAAAGGGCTACCATTGCAGTTAGTATTGTAATTAGCATAACCAGAGCAAAGGAGCCTACCATCATAATATCCAGCACATTAATTGAGTACCAGGCAATTAGACCGGACTGCAATACAGTAAATACACCAAAGCCAAGGAGGTACCCTGCAACAATTTCCCACCGATGTATCGGTGTGGCTAGAAGCCTTTCAAGGGTTCCAGTGGTTCTTTCGCCTAAAAACGATACACCGGCTATTAAAAATACAAAGAAGAAAACAAAAAATCCTATAAGTATAGGTCCGAAGTTATCAAAGGCAGCCATATCTTCATAACCATATAGGTAGGTTATGTCCATTTTTAATCCCGCCGCAGATCTTTGCAGTGCACTTTGTAAAAGCTTTATTACCGCCTTGTTTTTAGAGGGATCGCTGCCCTCCAGCTTAACCTTGGGCACACCGTTTTCATAATTTATATATGCATCTATTTTATCCTTCTCCAAAGCTTCATAGGCACTGTATTCATCATATCTTGTTACTGCAGCATCATTATACTCAAGATTATTGATAAGGCTTAAAGGCGCATTAACCACTCCAATTTTGGGATGGTAGTCAGTACCGTTAAACACCAGTGACATAAGAGTTAAAACCAGGATTGGAGCCATAATCATCAGTCCTATGGTCCTTTTGTCATGCTTAAGCTGCAGAAGGATCCTTTTTAGAACTGCTCTAACTCTCATTTATACCACCTCCATAATATAGGAAGGCTTCTTCAAGGGTACCCGATTTTGTGGCTTCCTTCAGCATTTCAGGAGATCCTGTGGCAATAAGCCTGCCGTCTCTTATCATTCCAAGGGTATCACATTTTTCCGCTTCGTCCATAACATGGGTGGTGACCACTATTGTAGTGCCCTGGCTGCTCAGGTTATAAAGTTCAGTCCAGATAGACTTTCTTAGCACAGGATCTATTCCAACAGTAGGCTCATCCAGTATAAGCACCTTCGGCTGGTGAAGCAGTGAGATTGCCAGAGAAAGACGACGCTTCATGCCGCCGGAATACAGCTTAACCTGTTTGTTTAAATGTTCTGATAAATTAACCAGAGCCATTACATTCTCAATTCTTTGTTTTCTTTTTTGCTTAGGCATATTATACATGGAGGCAAAAAAGTCAAGATTTTCCCTGGCTGTAAGCTCTCCATACAAAGCGTCAGACTGTGCCATATACCCAATATTGTACATCATAGATAGTTTGGGCATTTTTGAATCAAGTACATAAATCTCACCTGAGGTGGGATTGTCCACGCCAGCTATCATTTTCACCAGAGTAGTTTTGCCTGAGCCAGATGGACCAAGGAGACCTAAAATCTGATGATGGGGTACAGTAAGGTTTATATCAAACAAAACCTGTTTATTGCCAAAGGCTTTATTTACATTTTTAATACTTATACAAGCAGGAGAGGGATTAGTTTTATCTATATGCTTTTCCATTACTATCTCCTAAAAATGCAGTTTATTATATATTGATCTGTTTTTATTATAATATGCAAACAGATCAATAAGCAATGACCTGGAGGGACGGTTAACAAATATTTGGCATTTTCACACATATTACATTGACACGCATAGTAATATGCTATGTGCTGTAGTTAGAGGTGAGTCTATGAATGAAAATATTGTAAGCAGTGACCTTATTCGAGGGAACATAGATGCTATTATACTATGTGTGCTTTTGGAAGGTGACAGCTATGGCTATGAAATAATTAAAACTATTTTCAGTAAAAGCGGAGGTATATATGAGTTGAAGGAACCATCCTTGTATACCAGCCTTAAAAGGCTGGAGGGCCAGGGACTTGTTGAGGCCTATTGGGGCGATGAAAGTCAGGGGGGAAGACGGAAGTATTATAAAATCACTTCCCCTGGAAAAGCAGTTTATGCTCAGTCTCTTGCAGCCTGGAAAACAGCCAGGGATGTTATTGATAGATTAATTGAGAGGAAGGAATAAGTATGAATGAATTAGAGAGGCATGTTGACAGCCTTTTCAAAAAGTATAGTGTAAACCAGCAGGTTAGAGATATGAAAAGGGAGATATTAAGTAATCTGAAAGCTAAGGTTGATGATCTTGTTTCTGGTGGAATGGAATACACCGATGCAGTAAATAAAGCCAAGGAGAGCATCACAAGTATAGACAGCCTCATTGATGGGAATACCAGGGTTTATATTAATAAACTAAAGCTGGAGTACATTCAAATATTTTTGTTGAATTCACTACTGGCATGGGTAATTACCATACCTATGAAAATTATCGGCATGGGCATACTGGCTAACTTTATTCTTATGCTTGTATGTATAGGCCTGGCAGCTGCTTATTTAACAGAAGTCCTGAAGAAAGATCCGGAACATATTAATAAGGAAGCATGGATTAATATTCAAAGTGCAGTGAAGCTAAGAAAAGCAGCCTGGATTTTTTCTTTGCTATTTATATTCTCTAACCTGCTTTATCTAACTGCTTTGGAGTTTGGCAGCAATATATGGTTTTCAAGACCTGTTCATCTTGAAGGACCCTACCAGTATGCTGCTTTAGCAGCCAGATATCTGCTGCCAGCACTTGTAATTTTTATTCCACTAGCCCTTAACAGCGTTCCAAAGCTTATTCAAAGATATGAGGTGGCTTATTATGAAAATCAGAAATAATATAATAATAGCCACTGCAGCTATAGGAATTCTTTTAACCATACTTGTACAGGGATATGTGATTCCTGCAAATAATCAAAAGAAGCTTCAGTTTGCAATAAATCAGCAAAACCCTGAAACTCATGACCTGAAAAGCATTATAAAATATAAAAATAAATATATGGGTAATATGAGTAACTTATCTAACCTGTTTTACAACTTGCCCCTGGGAAATGGAGGGGTTACCTTTCAGCTTTTTCCAGACAGGCTGGCAGCAGATATAAATTATAAGGAAAGTGAAAATTCCATAAATCGTGAAGATAATTATAGATCTTTAAGGACAGTGATATACAACTCCACAGCAGCCTTTGCACTTATTGACAATCTCCAGGAGCTCAAAATGAAATTTGCAGACTCCTCCTATATAATAACCAGAAAAGATTTGGAAAAATGGTATGGAACAAAAGCTCAGAGACTGCTGGATGAAAATGTCTGGAAAAGCGCTGTGCAGTCAAGGCTTAAGGATGACAGCTATATAAAAAGTTTTTCAGATGTAATATTATTGCAAAACAGCAAATAATGTGTATAATATAATATAAAATTTCTCCAGTATTAGTATGACAAAATAAGACCGTATCATATTAAAGGTTTGGAGGTAAATCTATGAAAAAAATTACATCCATTTTGCTGGCGGCATTATTTACCGTTGCATTGGCAACGGGCTGTGCAGGAAAAACTACAAACACATCCAATACCACAGACAATTCAAAGCCAAAAGACACTGAAGCTGATTCAAGCCTTCTTTCAAAATCCTATGCTGATCTAATGAAAACAGGAAAGTATTACATGCACTATACCGCTAAGATTACTAACCAGGGACAATCAATCGAGGCAGAAAATACTATGGCCACAGATGGAAAATCCACAGCATTAACAACAGTAACCAGCGGCACAAAAACCCATATAATAGTTAAGGACAAAACTATTTATATGCTAAATGATTCAAACAAAACCTACTTTAAAATGTCTATTCCTGATACAGGTACACAGAGTTCTCCGGCTGGAAGTGTGGAAGACAGCAAAATCGATACTTCCGGCATAACCTATGTGGGAAGAGGCAAGGCTGAGCTCAACGGTAAAACGTTAAATTATGAGGAATACAAAACAGATCAGGGTACCTTGAGATACTATTTTGACGGAAATAAACTCTATGCCATTGTAGATAAAACCTCGGAAGCAGAGGTAATGATGGTTATAGTGGAGCTGTCAGACAAGGTTACTGCTGACATGTTGGAAATTCCTGCAGGATATACCCAGTCTAATGATATAGCAAACTGATAAATGAAAGGGGTTTTAAATTGTGGATATTCTTGACAAGCTAACCAGTATAACGAAAAGTACTGTGGATAAAACTGGAGACTTTATAGAAATAAACGGCTTAAAAAACAAGATAACTGCCGAGGAAGATAAGATAGAAGATGTTAAAATAAAGTTAGGGGACTATTATTGGAAAAAGTATAATGAAGGTGCAGAACTGGAGGAGAAAGCTGCGAAGCTTTGTAATGAAATAAAGAATTCAATGAGTATGATTGAGAGCTATAATAAGGATATTGAAAAGATCAAGTCAGCCCAGGTGAAAAATGCCCCCGTCATAGCTGCCTGTGCTGCCTGCGGAGCCCCAATAGCAGAAGGTGTGAAATTTTGCAGCGAATGCGGAGCAAAAATAGAATAAATTATATTAAGGATGCGGCTATGAAGCACGCATCCTTTTTCGTGTGACAGATTATTTAAATTATAGTTTTTTACTTACCAGATATGCATTGCAAGCTGAACTGCAATGGAAACCGAGGCTACAGCGAACCAGCAGCATAAACCCAGCAATATAGGTTTTACACCATTTTTCAAAAGTTTTACTATATTTGTATTAAGTCCGATAGCCGCCATGGCCATGGTAATCATATACTTTCCTGTTTCAACTAGAACATGGGATATGCCTGGATTTATGCCGGCAAAGGTATTTATGACGGCTACAAGAAGAAACCAAAGCACGAACCAGGGAAATACCTTTGAAAACTTAAATGTATTTCCTTCACCAGACCTGCTTTTTCCAGCTGTATATAATGCCAGCGTCAAGGTTATAGGAACTATCATCAGGGTTCTCGTCAACTTTACTATTGTTGCAAAGGTTAAAGCTGTATTGTTTCCAACTGCAGAGCTCCAGGCAGCACCCGCCGCCACTACTGAAGAAGTATCATTAATAGCTGTACCTGCCCACATACCAAAGCCAATATCGCTCATACCTAAAGCACGGCCAAGCATAGGGAAAATAAATACTGCTATTATATTAAACAGAAATATTGTAGAAATGGCATGGGCCACATCCTCATCCTCAGCCTGTATTACAGGCGCTGTGGCTGCAATGGCCGACCCACCGCAAATTGAGGTTCCCACAGCTATTAAGGTTGTCATTTTCCCATGGAGCTTTAACAGCCTTCCAGCTATTAACGCTGTTATAAAGGATGCGGTAATAGTGAAAATAATTATATAAAGGGATTGGCGTCCAACCTTTAAAACATTAAACAGATTCATTTCAAAGCCTAATAAAATAATGGAATATTGCAGTATTTTTTTTGATGTAAATTTAATACCATGTTCAAATTTACCTGATTTCCCAGATACAATAAGAGTTATAATCATTCCAAGCAATATGCCAAACACCGGAGCACCAATAATTGGCAGGCTTTTTCCCAGCAGCCAGGCTGGTAAAGCTATAATCAGGCATAGTAATATACCTGGAATTAAGGATTTAATTTTCATTTGTGCATCATCTCCTAAAATTTATATTTATATATTAACAGTTTGACTTATGTTTTGTAAAATACTATTATATAATAAACATCATAGTATTTTAACTATATATAGAGGTGATTCAAATGACATTAAGGAATTTAAAAATCTTCATTACTGTTGCAGACTGCAAAAATATGACTGCTGCATCAAAGCTTCTCTTTATTGCACAACCTACAGTAAGTCAGGCAATATCAGAACTGGAAAATCATTATGGAATAAAACTTTTTGAAAGGCTCTCGAAAAGGCTGTATTTAACAGAGGATGGCAGCAGACTGTTAAATTATGCAAGACATATTATTGCTTTGTATGATGAAATGGAGCTTGCAATGGAGGATCCAGGCAAATCAGCCTTGTTAAAAATAGGAGCCAGTGTTACTATAGGGGCTGAACTATTACCTATAATTGTCAATAGATTTTCAGACCTGGAGAGCACTATTAAAATAAATGCAATTATTAACAACACTACAGAAATTGAAAACCTCATTATTAAAAATGATATTGATTTTGCATTAGTTGAAGGCAGTGTGCATAATCAAAATATCACAGCAATTCCATTTATGGATGATGAACTTATGTTTGTATGCGGTAAAAATCATCCATTATATAATTCATCCATCAGCAGCTTAGAGGAGCTAGGCAAATATGATTTTGTAGTAAGGGAACGTGGCAGCGGCACCAGGGAGCTTTTTGAAAGCGTAATGACAGCGAACAATGCAGATTGGATACTTCATTGGGAATGTAACGGCTCTGACAGTATAATCAGTGCTGCTGTAAATGGGATAGGGATTGCCATAATATCAAAGCGCCTGGTGAAGAGGGAGCTCCAATCAGGAAATCTAAAAGAAATACAAGTACCTGCAGTTGACCTGAGACGAAAGTTTAATATAATACACCACAAAAATAAGTATATTACAGAAAATATGAAATTATTTTTTGATTTATGTAAAAACAGTTAAACAGTAAATTGCTAAACCTTAAGGACTATTGACAAAGCCTAGGCATAGGGTTATTCTATTATTAGTTGCTAATATACTAATATAATGGAGGTGGTCTTATGGAAAACGCCAAGGACATAGCTGAGCTTCTCAAGGTTCTGGCAAATGAGAACAGGCTGCTTATTGTTTGTTACCTGCTGGAGGGCCCACTGACGGTAAGTGAGCTTCATATGAAAATATGCAATCTTACACAATCTGCACTATCACAGCACCTGGCTATTCTTAAGGCTCATAAAATTCTGGAATCCAACAAAAATGGATTATCAATAACATACTCTATCCAGGATTTCAGAATTAAGAATGTAATACAGGTTTTAAAGGATAATTATTGTAAACACTAAAGGCATAGAAATATGTCTTTTTTACTTATAACGGATAATTATTATTGACAACATTATAAAAATATTATATTATAAGTATATAAGAAAGTACTAATTAACTTATATATGGAGGTTGAAATAATTATGTTAAGTGTTACGAAAGCTGCTGCAGAAAAATTCAATGAGTTAACAACAAGTCAGGGAAAGCCTGATGCTATGCTGAGAATATCTTTTACCGGCCATGGCTGAGGTGGCCCAAGAATGGAATTGTCTCTGGAGGAGACAGCAGGAAATGGTGATACCATAGTGAAGTCAGAAGGTATAAGCGTGGTTTTTGATAAAGATCTTGAGTATTATGTAAATGGATCTGTAATTGACTACTCTGACCAATGGTACAACAAAGGCTTTTCTTTAAGAGGAGGACATCAGTCCACCTGCTGATGAAAAGCAGATAGTAAAAATTAACACAGGAGCCTGTACTTTTTACAGGCTCTTGCTTACATATAATAGCAATTATAAAAAAGAAGGCTTATGGAAACGGAATTGGAGGCAATTAAATGGCTCATAAATTTGATGTGAAAAATAAAAATAAACTTGATAGTGCTGAAAGAAGAAAAATTCTTCCTCCTGAAGAGACCTTGATGAAACTTGGACTTGATGAAGGGGACAGGGTGGCCGATATAGGATGCGGCATAGGGTATTTCAGCATTCCCGCTGCAAAAATTGCAGGCAGCAGAGGATATGTATTTGCTTTTGATATTTCTCAGGAAATGCTGAAGGAAACGTTAAAACGTGCAACAGCAAATAATATCAGCAATCTGCATACAATATTAATTCCTGAAAATGATATTATTTTTGGTGAAAAAGTTTCTTTTGTTTTAATGAGCAATCTGCTCCATGAAATTGATAACAAGCTGGATATGCTCAGACAGGCAAGGAACATTTTAAGGGATAAAGGAAGGCTCGCCATAGTTGAATGGCAGAAGGCGGAAACCAAATACGGGCCACCTATAGACCATAGGATTGACAAGAATGAAGTGGTTGAAATGCTGGCTGCATTAGGATTCAACTGCATTAACAAATTTGATATAGGTGAAAATTTTTACGGTATAACTGCTGAATTAGTCTAATGAGCTGCCTGGGGCAGCTCAATTATTACTAAATGTATCAACTTATCGTCTGTGCATATCGCCGCCAGCATTATAACCTTTTCCCTGTCCGGTGCAGCTGGCAATATTTTCTTTTATATCAGCTTTTAAAGCTTCACCCTGTTCTTTTGTAATAGCTCCGGAAGCTACTGCATTATCTATGCCTTTGCTTTTACTTTCCAACATGAAATTTTTAATTTCATCATCTGATACACCTTTTTCATTTAACAGAGCATGTAGAGTTTTTCCCGAGTTTAAAGCTGAAGTTATCTCAACGTCTGATATTCCCTTATTTTTTAACAAGTTTGTTAGTATATCATAACCTCTTAAATTTGTTATTCTACCCATACCCATGCCATTTGTCATGCCATGTCCGTAACCTGAGTAATAACCATTTGGTCTGGAATTTGAAATGAGTGAACCTGAGGATGATGCTGCAAAGGCTGTAGCACCAAGGCCCAACGCTATTGACAAGGTCAATGTTAATACAAGTTTTTTATTTTTCATTATATTTCACTCCTTTAATATCTTATACTTACATGATAGATTTATTATTTGATTGAATTATGAGATAATTGTGATAGAATTGTGAAAAGTGTGGAGGTACATATGAAAGGAAGGATTCTGGTTGTAGAAGATGAAAAGAAATTAGCCTCAGTTATGGAGCTGTATTTAAAAAATGAGGGCTACGAGGTTACATGTGCTTATGATGGTTTGTCTGGTAAGGATTATATAGAAAATAATAAATATGATTTGATTATTCTTGATGTGATGATGCCTGAAAAAGACGGCTGGTCCCTATTAAGAAAAGTAAAGGCTGATGATGGACCGCCGGTTATTATGACTACAGCTCGGGGTGAGGAAGAAGACAGGATATTCGGTTTAGAGCTTGGTGCAGTGGATTATATGGTAAAACCCGTAAGTATGAAGGAGCTTATACTACGAGTTAAGCTGAGAATACAGTCCTGCAAAGATGAAAATAGGGATAAACTTACATTTGGCAGTATGGAAGTATCAGAAATAAAGAGGACTGCCATGGAAAATGGCATTAATATACCTTTAACTCCAAAGGAATTTGATCTGCTTATATTTTTATGCAAAAATCCTGAACAGGTATTTAACAGGGAACAGCTATTAGATAAAGTATGGTCCTATGATTTCATGGGGGACACCAGGACCGTGGATACCCATATCAAAAATCTCAGGGAAAAGCTTGAATATTGCAACATGCACATAAAAACGGTTTGGGGAGTGGGATACAAGCTTCAGAAATGATGATTAAAATTAGGTGGGAGTGATGATAGTGGGCAGGCTTACAGCAAGGTTAATTAAATATTTTATTGGAACCATTACAGCAGTTGTTATTTTATGCTTTATCTTCAGCGGATTGTTTTTATCAATAATATATACCGGAATACAGTATAGGGAAATGAAAACAGCATCTGAAAAGCTATATCAAGCTGTAGAAGCTGGTGAGGGGTATGCAGATATCCTTGAAGAATACCAGATTTCAAACGGCTTTATTGTGAAAGAGGGGGCTGCGGCAATGCTGTCAGCCAGTAGGATGGGCATGATGAGAAATATAGATTTATCATCTCTTGTGGAAAAAGGCCGGTATAAAAGTCCAATGGGTGAAGAACTTTTATATTATAAAAATTCCAAGGGCTCAGTTGATATTATAATTTTTGAAAGTAACAGGTTTTCATCTGCATATATGAAGTATACCTATTTAATTCTTGGAATTATATTTTTCGCCGCACTGGTTATTTCCATTCCTATTGTAACTTTTCTTGGTAAACGAATTACCCATCCGGTAATCATGCTGCAGAAAGCCTCCAGGGATATTACAAACGGAGATTTTGACATAAAGCTGGATATCAATACAGAGGATGAGATACAAGATTTATCAGACAGCATAAAAACTATGGCAGCTTCTCTTGAAAAAAAGGATGTTATGCAAAGAGATTTTATAGCAAATGTTACCCATGATTTTAAGACTCCTTTGAGTATAATAAGAAATTACAGTGAAGCAATATATGATGAGGTTGCCGGTAAAAAGGAAGAAAAGGAATATTTGAAGGTTATAATGAATGAAGTGGACAGGCTTAACTATCTTGTAACTGATATACTGAAGCTCTCAAAGCTTCAAAGTGGAAAGCTTGAGCCTCACATGGAGAGCATTATCCTCTCAGAGCTGCTGATGTCCTTTGAAAATGTGTTTAAGATTCAATTAAATCAAAAGAAGATTGACTTTAAGGTAATTCAGCCTGGTGACGGTACTGAAACTGAAAACTTAACCATAACCGGAGATAGTAAATATCTTCAAAGGGTAATTTATAATTTTATAGATAATGCAGTAAAATTCAGCAGCACAGGTGGTACTATAAGGCTTGGAGCATTGGAGGTAAAGGAAGGGCTAAAGATTTATGTCAAGGATAATGGCTCCGGAATAGATCCTGGCTATATAGAAGAAATTTGGAAGATGTACTTTAAGAATGAAAGCAGCGGAGGCATGGGCTTAGGCCTTGCCATATGCAGCGAAATACTAAGGCTTCACAAATTCAAATATGGAGTTAACAGCAGACCTGCTGAAGGTGCGGAATTTTATTTCATAATTCCTTCAGGAAGCTATAATAAATCGTAACTGTGCCATGAAGAACCATGGCCTTTTTTACCATTAAACATATTGACAAATATCTATATGGTGGTATTATGTATATAGACAATTATCTATATATTGAGGATGTGGTAATTTGAATAAAAAATATGAAGAATATGCACTTCTAATGAAAGCATTGGGAGATGAAACAAGAGTAAAAATATTTGATATGCTGTCAGGGGGGGAGTTGTGCGCCTGCAAGCTTTTAGAGGAATTTAACATAACTCAGCCAACACTATCCTATCATATGAAGACACTTTGTGAAAGCGGCCTTGTCACTGGAAGAAAAGATGGCATATGGATGAAATACTCTATAAATGCGAAACATCTTGAATCTATAAAAAACTTTCTATGTTTGATAAGTATTAAAGTGCACGAAGGCGAGAGTGATAAATAGTGTTTATTTTTCAATGGATGAATAATCAAATTTTGAAAATGCAGTGGTTAAGTGACCTTGTTAAATATATTGTGATTAATGTTTTTGGCCTGGACATGGAAAGCAGGCTGGGCGGAAGTGTCCATTTTTTTATATATGATGTGATAAAAATATTCATACTGCTTTCCGTTCTGATATTTACAATATCCTACATTCAAAGTTATTTTCCTCCTGAAAGAACAAAAAAGATACTGGGGAACATGAAGGGGATTAAAGCAAATTTGCTTGGAGCCCTTTTGGGTACTGTTACCCCATTTTGCTCCTGCTCCTCAATTCCATTGTTTATAGGCTTTACCAGTGCGGGATTGCCAATAGGAGTTACCTTTTCATTTTTGATATCATCGCCGCTGGTGGATTTGGCATCTGTACTGCTGCTTGCCAGCATATTCAACTGGAAAATTGCCATTGCCTATGTAATAGTTGGTGTAATCCTTGCCGTGGCAGGTGGAACTATAATAAGCAGGTTGCATCTGGAGAAGTATGTGGAACCTTTTGTTTACGGCAATAAAATGCTTGAAATGGACCAGGAGGAGCTTACTGTAAAAGACAGACTGGAGTTTTCCAGGGATCAGGTTAAAGATATAGTAAAACGTGTTTGGAAATATATTTTAATTGGCGTAGGAATAGGTGCTGCTATACATAACTGGATTCCTGAATCAGTAATTAGTGCAGTGCTTGGACAGGATAAATGGTACTCGGTATTGGTAGCGGTGTTTGTTGGAATACCTATGTATGCAGATATTTTTGGCACTTTGCCAATTGCGGAAGCACTGGTTTATAAGGGAGTTGGCCTTGGTACGGCATTGTCTTTCATGATGAGTGTTACTGCTTTGTCACTGCCATCCATTATAATGCTGAAAAAAGTGGTGAAAACAAAGCTTTTGGTCATATTTGTAGGGGTGGTGACTGTAGGTATTATAATAATAGGTTATGGGTTCAATGTATTTGGATATTTATTTATATAAAGGAGTGGATATTTATGATTATTAAAATTTTAGGATCTGGCTGCAGTAAATGTGACCAATTAGTGGACAATACTGAAGAGGCCCTGAAAACGTCAGGCATATCAGCTGAAGTGATTAAGGTAACTGAATTGAAGGATATCATGGCATACGGAGTTATGACTACTCCGGCATTGGTGGTTGATGAAAAGGTAGTAGCCTGCGGTAAAATTCTAAAGCCTCAGGACATAATCAAGTATATTGCCAAATAATTAATAAAGGCGGGTAATCCCGCCTTTTGTGTTAATATCTGATATCTGATGTGCCTGTCACCAGCTTGTCTTAGAATCTGAAGTCTCTTTTTCCTTCATGCATTTCATCCAGATGTTCCTTTACTATCTGCTTTACCTTTTCATTAGGTATTTTTTCTACTTCTTCAGCTATTAAAGCTTCTCCATTATTTACGGTTTCAGGAGATGCATAATCCTCTAAATATTCTTTTAATGTCATCAATGCATTTGGTGCACATATGTTTCCGATTTGGCCTGATTTAACAAGACTCATAAAACGATCTCCGGTTCTTCCTTCACGGTAGCAGGCTGTACAGAAACTAGGGATATATTTCATCTCAAGAAGCCAGTTAACAATTTCATCAAGAGTTCTGGTATCACTTACATCAAATTGGGCTGAATTATCCTCTTCGGCTTCCTTTTCCACGTAGCCCCCAACGCTGGTGCTGGAGCCGCCGCTGATCTGTGATATTCCAAGCTCCAGTACTTTTTCACGGGTTTCCTGGGATTCACGGGTGGAAACAATCATTCCTGTGTATGGCACGGCTATTCTAAGCACTGCCACAATTTTAGCAAATATATCATCTGAAATTCCGTTTGAGAAGCTTTCAGGATCAATGTCATCGGCTGGTCTAATGCGCGGTACACTTATGGTATGTGGTCCACAGCCCATAGCTGCTTCCAGGTGCTCTGCGTGCATAAGGAGTCCTACAAAATCATACCTATACATATTAAGACCGAAAAGCACTCCGATTCCAACGTCGTCTATTCCAGCCTCCATAGCCCTGTCCATTGCTTCAGTATGATATGCGTAATCATGCTTTGGACCAGTAGGGTGAAGTTCCTCGTAGCTCTTTTTATTGTAGGTTTCCTGAAACAGAATATAGGTTCCTATTTCTGCATCCTTTAGTTTTTTATAATTTTCAATGGTAGTAGCGGCAATGTTTACGTTTACTCTTCGGATAGCACCATTTTCATGCTTTATGCCGTATATGGTCTTAATGCTTTCCAGAATATACTCTATAGGATTATTCACTGGGTCTTCACCCGCCTCCAGGGCAAGTCTTTTGTGTCCCATATCCTGCAGAGCTATAACCTCTCTTTTTATATCCTCCTGGGACAGTTTCTTTCTGGCAATGGTTTTGTTTTTGGCGTGATAAGGACAGTAAACACAGCCGTTAACGCAATAATTTGACAGATAGAGAGGAGCAAACATTACTATACGGTTTCCATAAAATTTCTGCTTAATTTCCTTAGCTAACTTGAACATTTTCTCGTTTAAATCCTCAAGGTCACATTCCAACAGTACTGCAGCTTCTCTATGGGACAAACCCTTACAGTCCTTTGCTCTTTCGATTAAGCCTTCAATTAACTCACGATTTCTTTTATTAGCCTCGGCATATGCCAAAGTTTCCAATATTTCCTGATCATCAATAAATTCAGTTGCTATTTTTGATTTAGCGTTGTACATTACACATTCCCTCCGATTTTTATAAAATCACACTTTTGAGTATACTGTCTTGATGTTAACACCGGGCAGCATTCCTAATTTTCCGGAAAGAGCGCTGATTGCATCATTTGGTGCATCTACAATTAGACTGATTACCTGTATATGACGCTTTGGATAAGGGAGTCCCATTCTGCCTACAATATATTCCCTATATTCATGAAGCACTGCATTTAATTTTTCTGCGGAAGCTGTATCCTCCACAATGATTCCAATTATTGCGATTCTTGTTTCCATTTTAATAACCCTTTCTTAAAATTTTTAAGAATTAAAAAATCCCTGTACCCAAGAGGTACAAGGATAGTGATAACGCAGACAACACAAAAAATGGTTCCCTAAATTTAACAACTATTCTCTCGCCTTCTCATTTGGGACTAACCCTCATTCATTCAGCACGATACTTTTTGAATTTATATACCTTTGGTTTGCTCCAAGAATAAGCAAAATGTTTAATCTCAGAAAACTTACCTGATATTATGTTAATTATATCACAATATAAATTAAATGCAATAAGCAGTTTATTGAAAAAGAAGCAGGCAAAAGGAGCTTGGCCCAATGCCTGCAGGAAAATTTATATTTTTTTATTAAGCTTTTCGTCAATTTCGTTTAACTTTTTGGCTGCAATATCCCTGCCGCCTATGCCGAATGCAATGGCAAAAGCAACTGCAATAGCTCCTGTAAAGAACATAAATGCTGAATTGATTATGCTAGTGGCTATGCCCATCTGGCTGAGACCCATGGTAACTGCCAGCACCAGCAGGCCAGCTTTGCATATAATGGCCAGGGTATCTGCATTCTTAATTTCAGACTTTTTGATGATGCTGCAGGAAAGGTCAGCTATATACAGTCCAAACCCAATAATAACAACTCCTATGATTATATTGTCAGCAAATAAAAGGAATTGCTGTATAAGCAAAGAAACCTTTGAGAAACCAAGAACATCAGCTGCTTCCAATGCTGCAAACAGGACAATGATAATCATAATAAGCATGCCTGAAATCTGGGCAAGATTTATTTTTGAATCTTTAATTCCTATCAAAGGAAGAATTCTGTTTATATTAAATTTACCCAGAACACTGGCAACCAGATCACCTACCATTTTACCTATAAAGTATGCAAAGGCCAGGATGATGAAAGCGGAAAACAGAGAGGGGAGAAAATTAAATATAACAGAAAGCATATCTGTGGCTGGTTTAGCTATGCTTTGGATTCCAAGAATATTCAAAGCTGAAATGGCTACAGGTATAAGTATTAAAACATATACCACAGTACCAAGAATTTCAGACAAGCTTTTGGCACTGTCATCTTCCACGGTTAAGCCAGTTTTTCTTCCCCAGTCATCCAATCTCAGGGTTTTGAGAAATACTGTCACAAGGTTTTTAATAAGCTTTGCAATTACCCAGCCAATTAAAGCTACTAGTGCTGCGGCAAATAAATTTGGAATGTAGCTCAGGAAAATATTAACCATGTTTTGCACAGGGGTTAGAAGTCCGCTGAGGGAGAGGGCAGTTAAAATTGCAGGAAGGAAAAGAATGAAAACGCCCCAGTAAGCCAGTTCGGCCAAAGTGGTGCTAAGCTTAACTTCCCTGCCTCCGGACACAACCTGCTCATTCATTTTCTGGTCGATGCTTGTCTTGCTTAGCACCACGAGCAGGACTTTTTTAAGAACTGTAGCCACCGCCCATGCAATAACAAGCAGCAGCACGGCACCAAAGAATTGTGGAAGATATGCACCGATCCTGTTGAGGAAGTTGTTAATTGGCTCGGTAATAATTGTCAGACCAAGGACCTGAAATACTGCTACCAGTACTAAAAGCATCAATAGGTAGAATACTGATCTTGAGGCAATTTCAGGAATTCTATTTTCGCCTTGATTTTCAAATTTAGGCATTAATTTTTCGCTGATAAGTTTGTTGCTGGTAAATAAATTCTTAAAAAGTGAGGATACTTTTTTGGCGATTATCCATCCAATTAGCAAAATAAGCAGCCCGGCCACTATTTTTCCAGTTGCACCTTGAATCAACATCCAGTTAAAATTCATAAAAAAACCTCCCTTTTAATTATATTTAACTACATAATACTCCCGTCCTATTGATTTTTCAATAAATTATTTGACTATTCAGAATATTGAATATCTGATATCTGATGTGGCTGTCACCAGGTTGTACACCAGCCTATACAAGAAGGATTTTATTAAACTTTGTGGAATATTATATAACAACAATATTTAAGGAGGGAATTTTATGTCGAGAAAAGCTGTTACTGCTGAGGGAGCTGTGGCTGTTGGGCCATATTCACATGCTGTAGAATCAGGAAAAACTGTATATTTATCAGGCCAAACACCAATTGATCCTGATACAGGGAAACTGGTGGAAGGGGATATAAAGGCACAAACAGAGCAGTGCTTCAAGAATTTATTCAACGTCCTAAAGTCTGCAGACTTATCTCCTGAAAATGTACAGAAGGTTAATGTTTTTCTAACAGATATGAACAATTTTAAAGATATGAATGAGGTATATGAGAAACAATTTACTGCCCCTTATCCTGCAAGAACCACTATCGGCGTTGCAGCGCTGCCTTTAGGAGCTATGATAGAAATAGAAATGATAGCTAGAAAAAATAAATAAAAATTAAAATCCTCCGAACAAAGCGGAGGATTTTTTCTTAGGTAAACATATTTTTATCTTTAGTATTTAAAAGTTATCTTTAGTATTTAAAAGTTATCTTTAGTATTTCAAAGTTATCTTTTGTGTATAAAAACTTTATCTTTTGTACATTTATATAATTTCTTTTGTTAACTATTTAGTTTTGATTTCCTGTTTTCCAGTAACTGATGAAGTTGCATCCATTTTAAATGTGTCTTTGTTGCTCTGAGTTGCAAAGTAGATGTTTCCTTCAACCTTCTGGTCAACAAGCTGGAAGTTGTCAACTGCAACATAGATGTCGCCTTTGAATATGCCGTGCTGTATGCTGGCATTAGGGCTCTTAATAGTTATTGAAGGTGCAGTAAGGGTATATCTTGCTGTTACCTTACGATTGGAATCCTGTGCATAAAGAGCAATTTTTCTCTGAACTATGTCTTTTCCGTTGGCATCTTTCTTGCCGTTTACAAAGTTTCCTTCCAATACAAGATCTTTATCAACTGTTAAATCATTTAAAATAGCTATTATCCAGGTACCCTTGCTGCTGATTGCTGTTTCAAAATTTGCAGCGTTATTAACAATTGAAGCTGTAGTTGTAGTATCTGTTTTTTGTGCAGTATTGGATGTGTTATTAGTAGTATTATTTGTAGTGTTGTTTGCTGTTTTCTGGCCGCAGCCTGTGAGTAGTGTAGCCAATATAGCCACTGTTAAAAATAATGCTTTGAATTTCATACTAAGTCCTCCCCTTTACATTGATTTATTGTTATAATTTATAATTAAATTATAACAATGTTTTAACGATGTTAACTATGACAAATTGTTATGCTGTATGATATTTTAGTATGTTGAATTTTTAAAAAAATTATTCAAGATTGTCATAAACCCTCTAAAATAAAGAATGATGCATTGGGGAATACTATAAAAGCAGATAACTTACCTCATTTTGGATTATGGACAATAAATTAAAAGCTGATATCATTATTTATGAACCTAAATAAAAGTTTATCATAGAACAAGGGGTGATTATATGTCAGACAGAATAAAAATAGTAATTTTAGGAGCAGGCTACGGAGGAGTTCACACAGCAAAAAAGCTTTCTAAAAAGTACAAAAAAAATAATAATGTTGAAATCACTTTAATAGATAGGAATCCTTTCCATACCCTGATGACAGAACTTCATGAGGTCGCAGGAGGAAGAGTTGACAAGGAATCTGTTATGGTGGACCTAAGGACCATATTTCATGGTTCAAAGGTAAATATTATTACTGAAAACATTGAAAAGGTGGATATTGAAGGACAGAAGGTAACTACGGAGTATAACACATACCAGTATGATTATCTTGTAGTTGGAACAGGAAGCGAAACTGCATATTTCGGAGTTCCAGGCGTAAAAGAGAACGGTTTCTCGCTGTGGTCACTGGAAGATGCGCTGACTATCAGGGAACATATTGAAAATATGTTCAAAGCAGCATCTAAGGAGAGAAATGACAGCCGCAGGAAGGAATTATTAACACTTATAGTGGCGGGTGCTGGATTTACAGGTATAGAAACCATCGGCGAACTGATGGAATGGAAAACCAGACTCAGCAAAGAGCATAACGTGGATGAAAAAGAAGTAAGGCTTATGGTTGTAGAAGCCATGCCGTCAATTCTTAACATGCTTAATAAGGATCAGGCTGGCAAGGTTGAACGTTATATGGCTAAAAAGGGCATTGAGCTTATGAAAAATGCTCCTATAGTTGAGGTAACGCCAAACCTGGTTAAGCTTAAGGATGGCACTGAAATTCCATCAAGGACCCTTATCTGGACCTGTGGCATTCAAGGCAATGCAGAAGCTTCAGAGCTAAATCTGGAAATGGGAAAACGGGGCAGACTTCAGACAAACAAGTATATGCAGTCTGTTAGCAAGGAAAATATATTTGTTGTGGGTGATATAGCCTGGTATGAGGAAAATGGCAAGCCAACTCCGCAGATAGTGGAGGCTGCTATGCAGACAGGAGAAACTGTAGCAAAAAATATTGAAGCTGCCATTGAAAAGAAGGAAAAAGTTGAATTCAAGTCAAATTACCATGGATTCATGGTATCAGTCGGCGGCAGATACGGTGTCGCAGATGTAGGAGGCATGAAGCTTTCTGGTTTCTTTGCCATGGCAATGAAGCATCTTGTAAATATGCATTATTTATTCGGCATTGGTGGATTCCTGTTGATTTATAATTACCTTTGCCATGAATTCTTCTATATGAAAGACGAAAGAAGTATTATGAGAGGGCATCTTGCTGCAAGGTCATCAACTCTCTGGCTGGTGGTGCTGAGGTTATATATCGGTACCATGTGGGTCATTGAGGGTGTAACCAAAATCAGTCAGGGATGGCTTTCACCAGAACACATTTATATTGTGAGCACAACTAATGTGTCAGGTGCATCACAGCAGGCTGCAGAGGGAGCTGCTCAGGCTGCCAATACAGTAGTACCTTTGCTGGCTAACCCTCCGGCTTTCTATACAGCATTTATGAACACTTTTATAGCACCTTATGCTTATTTCTTCCAGGTTACAATTGTGCTTGGAGAGGTAGCCATTGGACTTGCCTTACTAGCAGGCTTGTTCACGTTCCTTGCCAGCGCAGGTTCAATATTCCTGTGTTTCAATTTCATTCTTTCTGCCATGGGCGGCAAGGAGATACTGTGGTATATATTCGGTGCAGTAGCACTTATGGGCGGCGCAGGCAGAGCCTTCGGACTAGACTACTATGTAATACCATGGTTCTGGAGAACCTTTGGAAAAATAGCTTATGGAAAAAGGAAACCTATTTACACTAAAGATGCATAGGGGATGATTATATGGACAGTTTTTGGAATTCCTGCCCTTTGATAAAAGAGGATCTGGATTATGCAGTTAATATAATGGAACAAAATGCAAAGTGTAAGGACAAAATAATAGAAAATTCCATACTGGAGCTTATTCATTCCGGTGGTAAACTGCTAAGACCTGGTTTTGTTTTAATAGCCTCAGGCTTTGGAAGTTATGACCGTAAAAGAGCGGCATCTTTGGCTGCTGTGGTTGAAATGCTTCACATGGCGACACTGGTGCATGATGATATCGTTGATGATTCAAAGCTTAGGCGCGGCAACGAAACTATCCAGTCAAAATATGGCAAGGACTATGCGGTATATATTGGAGACTATTTGTTCTGTAAATGCTTTAAAATACTTTCTGAAAATTCATCGTTAAAAGCTATTAATGTGGATTCAAATTCAATGACCAGAATATGCTTTGGGGAAATAGAGCAGCTTAATTCCAGGTTTGATGCTAAAATTACGGTAAAGTCATATTTGAAGAGAATAGCTTCAAAAACAGCTGAACTGTTTTCATTAAGCCTCTACACCGGGGCATCCTCCAGTGGGTGCAGTGACAGCCTGTCAAGAAAGTTTTGGAATATCGGCCATAATATTGGCATGGCCTTCCAGATCATAGATGATATACTGGATTATTCCGGTGATGAGGATATTTTAGGCAAGTCGCCCGCGAATGATTTAAAACAAGGTATTCTTACATTGCCAGTTCTATATGCAGTGGCAGAAAAGGATCCTGTATTTAATCAGTTAATTAGGAAAGATTACTATACTGATCAGGATATTAAGGAAATTGGAGAATATGTAAGAAACTCCAAGGCATTGGATAAATGCATCCAATTGGCAAAACGGTATTCAGATAAGGCGATAAAGTTAATTGAAAGCCTGCCTGAAAATGATAATAAGGAAGTGCTGATGGAAATTACAAAAAAACTTCTTTATAGAAATTATTGATAAAACCCTATTCAAAAGAAAAATCCCGGTTATTTTAACCGGGGTTTTCTTTTATTTAACTGCCTTTTTCCAAATGCTCTTAAATTCATTAATAACATGTTTAATTTTATCATTAGCATCCACATTATGAATGAGATAAAGATTATAGGTCATATTTAAATTATTCACATCTATCTCTTTTAAAAGATTGCCGTCCAGCTCCTGTTTCACTACAAGATATGGCAGGAAGGTTATACCTTGACCGTTGACCACTGCAGCTTTTATGGATTCGGTAGAGTCTGCAGTGAATACAATTTTTAAATCTGCAAAGCTCTTACCAATCAAATTGAGTTTTTTCTTCACTGTTTCATTGGTACCATTGTTTGCATTTAACATTACCATTTGATATTTTAGTATATCTTCAAAATCAATGGCATCAGGAATATCAAAATTTTGTCCGGCTACCAGCACAACCTTGTCAACTGCCAGAACATCAATAGCTACTTTTTTATCAGCAGGTGGCTTGCAAACAAGCCCTATGTCAGAATTAAATTCAGATATAGCTACCTCGATTTTATCGCAGTAATTTGAGTTAACATTAAAGTGAAACTTTGGAAGCTTCTTTTTCATATGATATAAGGTTTTCGTCATGATATACGGATTTAATACACAGCAGGCATTGATTTTAACCATATTTATATCATTGCCAAGGTATTTTATTTCTTCTTCAAGCCTGTCATAATTATGAAGAATTTTTTCAGCATACTTCATAACAAGTTCTCCGGCTTCAGTGAGCTCTACCCCCCTATTGCTTCTATCTATAAGCTTAACTCCCAGGTTTTCCTCCAGCTTTTGAATCTGCTTGCTTAAAGCAGATTGTGAAATGTGTGATTTTTCTGCTGCTTTTGATATGCTTTTAAGATTTGCAGCCTCGTAAAAGTATTGTAAATTTTCAATATTCATAAAATCCCCCCTAATGTATGAATACAGCGGCAAAGATTGATATACTGATAAAAACTGCCTGAGGCAGGTTTACCAGCATAAAGTTTTTTACAGATAACACAAAGGTTTTGCTTTTAACCGGTGTCTGCGTAAAAAGTCTGATATTCCTATAAACTGGAATAAAGGTAATTAATGCAGCAAGATTTATAACCGGGGTGATGCCAAGGAATGCTAAAAGTAAAATATCCAAATAGGAAATATAATAAAGGTATTTAAAAAGCTTAAGTGATTTTTCCATACCAATATAATAAGGCAGTGTAAAACGCTTAATCAAAATGTCATCCTCTAAATCACAAATATTATTTGCCAGCATAATATTTGCGATACAGTTCACCGCAGGCACGGAAAATAAAAAAATATAAATTAATTCAGGCAGGTTTAAACTCACGTTCAATATATTTCCACTTAGAATTAACGATACGATATTATTACCATATGCCTGCACATACACAGATAAAAATGTGATTATAAAACCCATAAAAAAACCAGAGAAGATTTCACCTAAGGGCATTCGTGATATGGGTATGGGGCCATAGGTATAGAATATACCTGCAAAAAATGATATAATTCCAATTGTTAGTACAACAATATTTGTCTTCAAAGTGAGGAGAATGCCGAAAAATGTAGCTGTAGACAGTAATATTAATATAATTATCCTCACTGTAGTTACTTTGAAATTTACATAATTATAATCCACGTAATTATTAATTGCTGTGGTGGCCATATCAAAGGTAAAAAGTGACAAAAACATTATTATAAAAACAGTGAAGCTGAATGTATGATACCTGAAGTATGCAAAGGCAGTACCCATCATAAAAGGGATTACGCTGGCGGCCTTGGTCTGGATTTCCACCAATTTCAAGAAGTTTTTAAGTATCATTTTATCCACCTCACATTATATTATATCAAAATGTATAAATTAATTGAAGTTTTAATTAAACAGGAGGCTATTATGAGCGTACTTCAATTTATAAATATAAATTATTCAAGAGATAATAAAAAAATATTGAACAATATTTCAATTTCAATTGACCCCGGTGACTTTATATCCATTACAGGTCCTTCAGGCAGCGGTAAAAGTACAATTTTAAAACTTTGCTGCAATCTTATAAGTGCAGACAGCGGGAGTATATTATACAATGACACAAATATATTGGAGTACGAACCCTCAGCCTTAAGGCAGAGGATTTGCTATTGTTTTCAAATGCCACGGCTCTTTGGCAGCGTGGTTGAAGATAATCTTATATTTCCCTACGCAATAAGAAATATGAAAATGGATATTATCAGGGTGGAAACTCTTTTAAAGAATTTTAATCTGAAGGCAGATATTCTCAAGGAAGAAATAAAAAATCTTTCGGGAGGAGAAAAGCAGCGAATTGCCTTGATAAGGACACTGTTGTTTAAACCGGATATAATACTGCTGGATGAAGTTACCTCGGCTTTGGATGTGGAGAATACCTCAATAGTTGAAGATTCCATTAATAAACTCAATAAAGAAGGGGTTACGGTATTATGGGTTACACATAATCCTGAACAGAGCAGAAAATATGCAAACAAGCTATTAAGACTTGAAAATGGCATAATTGAAAAGCTGGAGGTGTTAAGATGAATTCAGGAACTGAAATAAGCATTTCATCATTATTGATAGCATCCTCACTTGTGATGATATCAATATTTTTTTCCCGAAGTCAAAAGCTGAAGCTGGAAAAGGAAATTGTTACGGGGGCGGTTAGGGCTGTGGTTCAGCTTGTGGCTGTAGGCTATGTGCTGAATTATATTTTTGGCCTTAAAAATCCTTTATTTACAACGCTTTTACTGCTGTTTATGATACTAAATGCTTCATACAACGCTGGAAAAAGAGGAAAAGACATTAAGAACAGCATTTCCATATCATTTGCAGCAATAACTGCAGGCACATTATTAACCCTGTTCATCCTGGTTGCCTCAGGAGCTATAAAATATGAACCCTATCAGGTAATTCCAGTTGGTGGTATGGTTATTAGCAACGCTATGGTGGCATTGGGACTTTGCTTTAAATATATGGTCAATGACTTTAAAAGCAAAAGAGAGGAGGTGGAAACCAAACTGTCGCTGGGAGCAGATATACTAACCTCTTCCAAGGAGATTATAAGAAGCTCAATACGTACAGGAATGGTTCCTACCATTGACTCTGCAAAAACCTTAGGAATAGTAACCCTGCCAGGAATGATGACAGGTCTTATCCTGGCAGGCACCTCTCCGGTTTTAGCAGTAAGGTATCAGATAATGGTAACCTTCATGCTGCTGTCTACCACTTCAATATCATCCTTTATTGCCTGTTATCTTGCCTATAGAAGTTTTTTCAACAGCAGGAAGCAGCTTATCTGATATCTGATGTGGCTGTCACCAGCCTGGCCACAGGCCTGTTTTTTATAAAACGTAAGGCGTTTCCTGATAAACATAATAATTAAGCCAGTTGGAAAAAAGCAGGTTTGCGTGGCCTCGCCATTTAACAACTGGTTTTTTGGATGGGTCATCCTTGGGGTAATAATTTGATGGAACATTAATATCCAAGCCTGCTGCAACATCTCTGTCATATTCAGCCTTCAGTGTTAATGGATCATATTCTGAGTGTCCTGTAACAAAAATTTGTTTTCCACCTTTGGTGGAGGTTATATATACTCCGGATTCTCTTGACTCGGATAATATCCTAAGTTCTGGCACCTTCTGGATGTCTTCGCTGCGCACCTCAGTATGTCTGGAATGGGGAACGAAAAAGTTATCGTCAAAACCACGAAGCAGCTTGGATTTTTTATAGTTTACAGTATGTGGGAAAACTCCAAACATCTTTCTATCCAAAAGGTGTTTGGGAACGCCATAATGGTGATACAGTGCTGCCTGGGCTCCCCAGCAGATGTGCAGGGTTGAGGTTACATTAGTCAAAGTAAAATCCATGATTTTTTTTAGTTCCTCCCAGTATTCCACCTCTTCATATTCAAGCTTTTCCACCGGAGCACCAGTTATTATCATTCCGTCGTATTTTGAAGCTTTAATATCATCGAAGGTCTTATAAAAGGATAAAAGATGTTCTTCAGGTGTATTCCTGGATTTATGGGTTTCAGTATGGATAAATTCCACATCCACCTGCAGCGGCGTGTTGCCGATGAGCCTCAGCAGCTGGGTTTCCGTCTGGATTTTTGTAGGCATAAGGTTCACAATAGCTATTTTCAGTGGCCTGATATCCTGATGGCTTGCACGAACTGAATTCATAACAAAAATATTTTCGTCTCTCAGTGTTTTTGCCGCAGGAAGATCTTTAGGTATAATTATTGGCATGGTTCATCTTCCTCTCTAATTTTATTTTTGTTTGAAGGGCTCTAAAGAATAAAACCACTTCAATTAAGAAGTGGTTAATATACAATGAGGTTCTGGCCACTTCTTATCTTTCAGGAAATACATCCTGCAGGAATTGGCACCATGTATGCAAATGAAACATACTGGTTGCCGGGCTTCATTGGGCCAGTCCCTCCACCTCTCTTGATAAGAACAAAAATCGATATTGTTTTTACAATGAATCTTATCATTAAAAAAAAAGTCTGTCAAGTTTTTTGTGCGGTACCGTCGCACGTATGCGAAGCCTTAGTTATAAAGGAAATCCCTTATATAGGGTAATTTACTGAAGATTTTATCATGTTGCCAATGGTAAAAATGGATGATATAATTTTATTATGTTCAGATTATATAAGTTAACGAGGTGAAACTTTTGGAAAATCAGATGTTGTTGAACGCAATTGAAAGTCTTCTGGATAAAAAGCTGGAACCTGTAAATAAGCAGTTAAACAAGATTGAAATGAGATTGGACAAGCTAGAATTTGAAATGGGCAAATTTGAAAACAAGCTTGAAAAGCTGGAATCCAGATTTGACAAGGTTGAGAAAATCCAGTCCGACATTAGGGAAACCCAGAAAACCATCTTAAATTTCGTTTCAGAGGCGGATTCCGAATTCTCAAGACTGGATGAGAAAACTAAGGACATGGAAAAGATAAAAAAAATAATTAATATTAATAATATTATATAAGACAAGCCATCGGAGTGAAATCTCTGCTGGCTTTTTTAACTTAAAACCAGTATGGAAGGGGATAGTAATATGGGAAAAAGGATAACAGCAATATTGGTTATAATAATATGCCTGCTTTCTTCTTCCTGCACCAGACAGAACTCAGCGGGCAGCAATAGCTTGCAGGGGACTCTTGAAAATTCCAAGGTTGATTACTCAATCTATACTGGCATATGGGTAACAGAAGCAAATTTAAAAAATGACTTTCTTTATGGAATAACTGCAGGGCTCACTGTAGATAAGGAAGGGAACATTAAGGGGCAGATAAGCGATTGCACTGAAAATCTTACACATATTGCCAATGTAGATATAACTGGCAAAATTCAGGATGGGAAATTCGCATATAAATTTGATGAGGACGGCTGGGAACACAATGGTACTATAAATATGGAATTTAGGGACGGTAAAATATTATTAAACATTGCATATGGCTCTGGCTCCAGTGAAAATAGTTTCTGGGGAATAGGTACTGGTACTTTTGAGTTAATCAGCAATACTACTAAGGTTACAAGGACTTTAAGTAATTTAAAGGATGGAGGGCTCCAGGTTATAAATGACCAGAGCTTTGATGTGTATCTAGAAAATTATGGAAAAGTACGGTTCACATCAGGCTTAAAACGTGAGGACGCCAGCACTAACGCAAATTTTTACCTCATTGGCGACAATAATATTATGGTATACAAATTTCCAACCTTTTACGGTAACGGCAAGGGCCAGTTCATGGATATAAAGGCAGTGTCTTTTGCTGATGTGGATAATGATGGACTAAAGGATATTATAATACTTGCAGAATACAGCAACAGAAATATTTGCAGCATATACTTTCAAAAGGGAAATGCATTTGCAAATAACAATAGATTGGATGACAAAATAAATGAGCAAAACCCCAAGAGCATCAAGGATATAATAAAATATGGAAAGGAATTGATGACATAAGGCCTTAATGTCAATGCCTGAAAGATTAAAATATGATATAATTTATTTAGAAATATGGAAAGAGGTGATATTTATGTATTTTGAGAATACAGGAAGAGAAAACACTAATGCCGTAGTGGAGGCAGCCCTGAAAACCGCGGTAAAAAAAGGAATCAAAAACATTGTAGTGGCCTCATCCAAGGGCAGTACAGCCATGCTACTTCAAAATAATAAAGGCATAAAAATAACCATGGTGAGCCATGCATTTGGTTATCCTGTTGCGGGAAAATCAGAGCTTTCAGAGGAAATAAGAAACGAGCTTGAGGGAATGGGCATAAAGGTGCTGACCACCTCCCACGTTTTAAGCGGTTCAGAAAGGGGCATCAGCAAGGCATTTGGTGGAATAAGCCCGGTGGAGGTTATTGCCGCCAGTCTCAGAATGTTTGGACAGGGAACAAAGGTATGCGCAGAGATTGCTATTATGGCTCTGGATGCAGGCTTGATACCATATGGAGAACCGGTTATAGCCATTGGTGGAACAGGTGTAGGTGCAGATACCGCAATCGTAATCACTCCATCTCATGCCAGCAGTGTTTTAGAGACTAAGATTCACGAAATTATCTGCAAGCCTTCCCTTTATTAATGCTTTAAAACAGTCCAAAGTATAAGCCGGCAGGAATTTGTGTCCCATGCCGGCTCATTTTAAGTTAATTCTTTTAGCAAATCCACTATTTTCTCAGTGCATCTCCTGCCCCCGCAGGAACCGCTGCCGGCCCCGGTGGCCTTTTGTACATCCTCAAGAGTTTTTGCACCGTTTTTTATTGCTTTTTTTATTGAGGCTCTTGTTATGCCCTTGCATATGCACGTTTTAGTAAGCTTATCCATTATTTCAGCATTTAAATTTTGTTCCATTAATCCACCTGCCCTAATTTGTAAATCACATCTCCAAGCATTTCTGCTTCCTTCATGTCATGAGTAACAAAAATTATCGTTCTCTTATCCTCCCTGTATACCTGAAGGAATTGTTCTATGATTTCCCTTTTAAGCTTATCATCCAGTCCCTTAAAGGGCTCATCCATAAGCAGAAGCCTGCTGCCATAGGCAAAGGCCCTGGCAATGGCAACTCTTCTTTTCATACCGCCGCTTAGCTGGGAAGGGTATTTATCCTTTGCATCCGTCATTTTTACCAATGTAAGATATCGTTCTATTACAGGCTTCATTTCCTCATTGGTCATGTTGGATTTTAAAACAAATGCAATATTTTGGAAAACAGTCAGCTGTGGCAGCAGCCTATCCTCCTGAAAAATATAGGATATTCCTTGTTCAGAACTAAGAACCTCACCACAGTCAGGCTTTTCAATACCGCATATGATATTAAGCAGAGTTGTTTTTCCGCAGCCGGAGGGGCCTGTTACCACTGTGATTTTATTTTTAAGGAAATTCATATTTAAATTCTCAAGCACTTTGTTATTTCCATAGGTCTTATAAATGCCTTTCAACTGAACCTCATAATCCATAGAGTCTTTCATATATACCACCTTGTTAAGCAGATAGCTTATCTGTCTTCCTTACATAATACTTGAATGCCAGTTCGAATGCGAAGCTCAGCAGCACCACCACCACAGTCCATGCAAACAGCTCTGCAGTTTCCAGTGTAGCCTTAGCACTTAGCAGGTTTAAACCAATAGAAAATTTAGGTGTAGCAAGAACTTCTGAGGTTACAGACACCTTCCAGCCCAGTCCAAGGCACATCAGTATACCTGATATTATGTAATGCTTAATGGAAGGTATGTAAATATCCTTGATAATATACTTGCTCTTGACCTTGTATATTTCAGCCATCTGGAGAAGTTGTATATCCACTGCTTTTATTCCCTGAACCACATTAGTATATATTATGGGAAAACAGATCAGTATGGCTGTAAATATTGCTACATTGGTGGATTTGAACCAAACCAGAGCCAAAATGATTATGGACATTATGGGAGTGGATTTAATGGTAATTAGAAGCGGATTCAACAGTTCTTCCACATATTTGTTGATCCCTGCAATAATTCCAAGTGCAATTCCGATACCAATGGACAATGCAAGTCCCATTAAAACTCTTCCAACGCTGCTCAAGACACTTAGCCAGAAATAGCTTTTTTGGACAAGCTGTCCCAGCACCTGAAGAACTTCAAGGGGAGATGGCAGCAGGATATCATTGTTTATAAAAAGGGAGCCTAGCTCCCAAATTATAATCCAGAATATTATTATTAAAAATGTTCTACTTGCCTTTGTAATAGAAATTCTCATCAGGCATACTTCCTCCGATTGACTTTGGATCACTCTGCATTAAAACAGTGAAAAAGCCTGTCAGTGATTTTTTTGCATCCTGTGCACTAATGTAAACTATGTTGGATTTAGGTATTGCCTGCTCTGCAATTTTTGCGTTTGGTAAAATAGCATGCTTTTCAATGAGTTTGGAAGCATCAGCGGCATTTTTGTTTACATAATCCACTGAAGCCTTATACTTGGCAAGGAAAGCATCCAGGTCTGCGGATCTTTTATTTATGAAATCTGTTCTAAAAATTAATGCACCCATAATAAGCTGGCTTTGGGATCCTGAAGCCTTTTCCCATTCCTTTGTTAAATCAATAGCCACATTAAGGGTTGAGTCCTTCATTTTAGTTGTGGTTACAAAAGGCTCCGGAAGAACTGCAATCTGCACCTGCTTTGATGCTACTGCAGCTGAAAGGTCTGCATGGGTTGCCTTGTATTCAATTTTTACATCCTTGTCTGGTTCCAGCCCGTTTTGCTTCAGAATATAATTCAGAGCATATTCAGGGGTGCCGCCTTTGCCGCTGGAATAAATGGTTTTGCCTTTCAGGTCGGCGATGCTCTTTATAGTATTGCCATTATCAACTATGTATAGTATTCCCAAAGTATTTACAGCCACCAGCTGAATTCCGCCTTTGGTTTTAGTATATAATGTTGGAGCCAGGTTTGAAGGAACTGCAGCTCCATCTATTTCACCGTTCACAATTTTTGATACTATCTGGTCAGGGGAATCATATAGAGTAATGTCATAAAGGTCTGTGTTTTCCTCCATAAGCTTAACAATACCCATACCGGTAGGACCCTTTAAAGCAGCAATCTTTATTTTCTCCTTAGGCTGGTTGCTTGCAGTGTTTGAACAGCCTGCAGCAAGCACTGCGGAAAATATAAAAATCAAAGTAAGTAACATTGTTCCAAGTTTCTTTTTCATGATACACCTCCAAATGTAGAAAATTATTAATATTAAGTACAAGCTCATTATATCATAAAGATGGTTTTTTGGGTAATTCCCTACTGCCTTTGCAGCAATTTCAAGTTCAAATTTGCTGCAGAAGGTTTGAATTAAACCTTTTGTTATTTGTGTGATTGTTTATAAGATTTATATACAGCTTTTAAAATGAGTTCAATGCTATTGCTCATTCAATTTTGTAATAAAATAATTTATTTTGAGAATAATTATTTTATGGGCGAAAACCTACATTGAACAAGGAGATGATTATTTTGATAAGCAAAAGATTAATTGGGGTGATGCTTGCAGCTGCAATTACGGCTGCAAATACAGTCCCCGCATTAGCTGCTGGAGCCCCGGCAAATAACGGGGAACAAGTGCAGCAGGAGGAAAGACAGCAGAAGGATAATACTGATGCTGAAAAAATGTCAAGGCTGAAGGACAAAGCTCACAGTCTTGGAATAAGTATTGACGGACTTAGCATTGATCAGGCAAGAACAAAAATTCATGAGGCAAAACAGGCAAAAATGCTGGAGAAGGCAAAGCAGCTTGGAATTGATACCAAAGGATTGTCCAATGACCAGATCAGGGAAAAGGTTATGGAAGTAAAGCTCAAAGAAAAAGCAGCCAGACTTGGCATTGATACAAGGGGCCTTTCTAATGAACGCATGAAGGAAAAAATTTATGAGGCCACCAGGACTAACCTTGAAGCTGAAGCAAAAAAACTCAATATAAATATTAACGGATTGTCAATTAGGGAAGCAAAAGACAAAATAAACGAAGCAAAGGGGGTAAAGCCTGAAGCAGGCACGCATAAGGATTTTCTGGAATAGCCTGAAAAGTTCGTGATTTTTATAAAAATGATAAACTAAATAAAAAAACATTGACAGTTTAATATATATTTGCTAATATATTTTTAATATTATTAAAATGGCAATGAAAAGGAAGAGTAAATAAAATGCTGTTCAAAGAGAGGGGAATCCATGGCTGGAAGTTTCCTGTTCAAGCATTATTGAAAACCACCTTGGAGCCGGATGCTGAATTTAGTAGGCATACCCGCCGCCAGCGTTATGGTCTTGAGATAATGGTTTATGTTAATTAAATCATTAATTTGGGTGGAATCGCGATATACTCGCCCCAGGATTTGGGGCGGGTATTTTTATATAATAAAAGGCTGTGAAAAGGAAGAGTAGATAAAAAGATGGTCAAAGAGAGGGAAGCTCCCGGCTGAAAGGTTTCCTGGCAGTACATTATCGAAAACCACCTTGGAGCTGGATTCTGAAATTAATTAGGAATACCCGTTTATCCGCGTTATGGATCTGAGTGATAATGCAACTGCATTGTAATTTGGGTGGAACCACGGTAACATTCGTCCCATAGAGGGGTGGATGTTTTTTTGTTTTTAGACAAGCAGTAATGAAACAACGGTGCAGAGCGCTGATGATATAGAGAATGAAAATAAATAATAAAGGAGAGTTAGTAATGAAAAAGGTTAGGATTGCTTTATTAGGTCTTGGAAATGTTGGCAAGGGTGTATGGAATATTCTAAATACCAATGGAGAAGAAATAGCCCAGCGCTCAGGTTATGATATAGAAATAGCCAGGATACTTGTAAGGGATGTTAATAAGGACAGAGGTGTAAAGGTGCCCAGGGAGCTGTTAACTACAGATGCAGATGATATTTTTAATGATGACAGCATAAAGATAGTTGTAGAGGTTATGGGTGGCATCGATCCTGCCAGGGAATATCTTCTAAAAGCTGTTAGAAAAAAAATGAATGTGGTAACGGCAAATAAAATGCTTATAGCCACCCATGGCAGAGAAATTTTCAAAGAAGTTGAGGAAAATGGCGTTAGTATTAATTTTGAAGCAAGCGTAGCTGGAGGTATTCCAGTAATTAATGCCATAAATGAAGCATTGACCGCAAATAAGATTCAACAGGTGCTGGGAATAATTAATGGTACAACAAACTACATATTAACTAAAATGACAATGGAGGGTATGGATTTTGCAGATGCCTTGAAGGAAGCACAGGCAAAGGGATATGCTGAAGCTGATCCAACCTCAGATGTGGAAGGTATTGATGCAGCATACAAGCTGGCTATTCTAGCATCTCTTTCCTTTGAAACGGAGGTAGACATTAATAATGTTTATGCTGAAGGAATTACAAAAATAGGTGCTGTTGATATTGAATATGCAAAGGAAATGGGGTATGTAATAAAGCTCCTTGCCATTGGTAAGGATGCAGAGGGCAGACTGGAGCTTCGGGTTCATCCTGCCATGATTCCATCAATCCATCCTTTAGCCAATGTAAATGACTCCTTCAATGCCATATTTATTAAAGGAAATGCAGTAGGTGATCTGATGCTTTATGGAAGAGGTGCAGGAGAGCTTCCCACAGGCAGCGCTGTAGTCGGAGATATAATTTCTGTACTTAGAAATGAAAAGGATGGCTCCAATATTTCCTTCACCCGTTTTACTGAAAAGGAAATTGCTGAAATGGAGGCTGTCAGGTCGGAGTATTATATCAGGATGACTGTAAAGGACTTCCCGGGGGTATTGGGCAAGATTGCCACTAAACTAGGTGAAAACAATGTGAGCATTATGACAGTTATCCAGAAGCCCACCAATGGCGAATTTGCAACTATAGTTATCGTTACCCATGAGACAATGGAAGGAAATCTCAAGGATGCCCTTAGGGAAATTAATGAACTTTATGTGGTTAATAAGATTGAAAATATAATAAGGATAGAGAAATAAGGCTTACGAGCCTTATTTTATTTTAAGGCCCTCCAGCCGCCGTTAAGGTTTTGTGTCGGATCATAAATAAGCTTGTTAAAGATGTAAGAAAGCCTGAAATCAGAAGCAGTGTTTCAATAGAATTCATATCAGATAAAGGACCGAACAGCAGCATGCCCAAAGGCATCATGGAACTGCTTATCATTGTTAATACGCTGAATACACGTCCAAGATATGCATCCGCCACCTTTTCCTGTATCAGCACTGTGGCTGAAGTGTTAAATAGCGGCATTGCAATGCCTATAACTGACATAAACCCAAGATAGAGCCAAAAATTTTGTGCAAGTGCCAGAGTCATTGTAAAAACACCCATTACACCATTACCCAGAAGCATGGTGTGAAATCTGTTTCGAAAGCCACCCCACCATGTTATCAGCACCCCACCTGCCAGCATCCCCAGTGAGAAGCTTATTTCTATTGCAGTAAGCCTCCACACCTCACTACCAAAGCTTCTTGCCACCTGTAGAGGTGTTAGAAAGGCAGGAGTAGCTGCAAGAAAAAGTATAATTGATATATAGAAAAAAAATGCAGTGAGAAAGCTGTGCTCTTTAATATAATTGAAGCCAAGAACCATATCTTTCAGATAGCCTGTTTGCTTTGCTGCACCAGTGGGGTTTGTGTAAGGCACCTTTACCAGAAGAGCTAGTATTGATACACCTGCAATTGCCGTGAAAACATCAATAAGCAATATATACTCCAGTGGCAACAGAGACATCAGTGCACCGCCTGCTATAGGTGAAACCAGCATGGTTACTGACATTATGCTGCTGTTTATACCATTAACCCTGGTCAACTGATCCTCAGGCACCAGTGCCGGAAGCAGAGAAGATGCTGCAGGGGTCTGGACCGCCGTGCCAAAAGCTCTAATAGCAGAAATGGCAAATATCATCCATAAAGCCTTGAAGCCAAGCATAAATAATGCAGCCATAGCCATAGTGGACAAAGCAATTATGGAATCGGACAATATGATAAGGAGCTTTCTGTTATATCTGTCAGCCCAAACTCCACCAAAGGGCGACAGTACAAGGGTGGGTAGAAAGCCGCATAAAATGTATACGGTCATCATCAAACCGCTTTTTGTTTCAAGGGTTATATACCACATTATCGAATATTGAACCAGTGCCGATCCAAACAGGGAAATAGTCTGGCTGCAGAGATACAATATAATATTTTTTCTCCAATGATTCATGATAATCCTCCCATGCAAAGATGTTATAATAGTATCAGTAATAATAGCTTAATGTATTTGAGTATTATTATCAATGCTGAAATGAGATTAAGCAATTCAAGTCAAGAAATTATCCATCTTATCCTTTATTATTTATATGAAGAGGTGAGAATATGAATCAGACTGAAACCATAAAGTCCGTTCAAAAAATGCAGGAGTATATTGAAAAACATATTAATGAAAGAATATCCCTGAAGCAGTTAGGAGATGCAGCCGGCTATTCTCCCTGGCATGCTGAAAGGATTTTCAGGGAAATTACAGGAAAAAACCCTTTCGATTATATCCGTGCATTAAGACTTACAAAGGCAGCTCTGGTTCTGAGGGATGAACATAAAAAGGTACTGGATGTGGCGCTGGATTTTGTCTTTGACTCACAGGAGGGATTTACCAGGGCATTTTCCAGGGAGTTTGGAATTTCACCAAAAAGGTACAGCAGAAATACTCCGCCCATACAGCTTTTTATGCCTGCCAAGGCTCTGGATTCATATGAAGCCCTTCAAAAAGGAGGAATTAAAATGGAAGATACAAAATTTGCAAAAACAATTTTTGTTCAGGTAATTGAACGTCCAGCCAGGAAGGTGCTTTTAAAAAGAGGCATTAATGCTCACGACTATTTTGAATACTGCCAGGAGGAAGGCTGCGATGTTTGGCCTCTGCTTACCAGTGTTAAGGAAGCTCTTTACGAGCCCATCGGCATGTGGCTGCCAAAACATCTTATTAAAGAGGGCACCTCAGAATATGTACAGGGAGTAGAACTTCCGTTGAATTATAAAAATGAGGTTCCCAATGGCTATGAGCTCATTGAACTGCCACCGTGCAAGCTGATGGTTTTTCAGGGTGAACCATACAATGATCAGAATTTTATGGAAGCTATAGGAGAGGTATGGCAGCATATTGAAAAATTCAATCCTGAAATCTATGGATATAAATGGGCACCGGAATCAGCTCCAAAATTTCAACTTGCTCCAATGGGCTACCGTGGATATATTGAAGCAAGACCAGTGGAAGCCATATATTAATTACCAGTATGAAGCCGGCTGCGGCTTATGCCTCATATGTGTAAGTATTTATTTTCATACAGAATTTCATTAATATATATCCTATACTTTTCTAAAAGGGTACTGTATAATGGTTAGAAAAACTACTTTAGGACTGCAGCCTGAGTAAGGAAGGGAGATAAGATGTATCGGGAAATTGCAAAATTAATCATTTACGGAGATTTAAAAGAAGAAAGCATACTATACCAAATGGGTGAGATATTCAGGAAGCTGGAAAGAAGGGAAGCATCCGACGAGCAACTGATAGGTCAATGCTACAAGCAGATAAAGAGACTGCTGGAAGTATCCACGGACTATGGCTTTGACAAAAACTTGTGGCATAATTACCTCACCTATTTATTGATAACTAATGAAAATCCCTTCAGCATAACCTGTGAAAAGACTGGTGCCAATGATGGCAGTGTAAATATATTCGCAAAAAATGATTTTAAGGTATTCAAGAGCCTTTTTGATTATGATTTTAGCGGCATAGAAACGGCACTATGCATTGATTGTTTTTCCATGATTTCAAACTATAGGGCAATTGAAAAAAAGGAACTTATGTATAATAAAAATGTTAGTGAAAAGGTACAAGCACTAAGCCGGCAATTGGAAACAGCTGGTGATGAAAATGAGTTTTTTAATTATATAACGGAGTTCTATAAAGTTTATGGAGTGGGAATGTTTGGTTTGAATAAGGCCTTCAGAATCATTGATGTAATAGAAATGGAAGGACAGAAAAACATTGGGTTCAGACCCATAAATAATATGGACACTGTGTTACTTGAGGATTTAATAGGCTATGAACACCAGAAAAGGGCTCTTATAGAAAATACAGAAGCCTTTGTTAGTGGTAAAAAAGCCAATAATGTTCTGATGTTCGGTGACAGCGGTACGGGCAAATCCACCTGTGTTAAGGCCATAGTAAATCAGTACTATGAGCAGGGACTCAGAATGATTGAAATATACAAGCACCAGTTCAAGGACCTCTCAGCAATAATAGCACAGATTAAAAACAGGAATTATCGCTTCATAATTTATATGGATGATTTATCCTTTGAGGAATTTGAAATTGAGTATAAATTTCTTAAAGCAGTAATTGAAGGCGGTGTGGAAACAAAACCTGAAAACATACTAATTTATGCTACCTCCAACAGAAGGCATATTATAAAGGAGACATGGAAGGACAGGGATGATATGGAGAAATCAGGGGAAATTCACAGGTCTGATACAGTGGAGGAAAAGCTGTCCCTTGTAAACAGGTTTGGTGTAACTATTTACTTCTCAAAGCCAAGCAGGAAGGAATTCCACCATATCGTAGCTGAACTGGCAAAAAAGATGAACCTGGTTATACCCCAGGATATTTTAATAGCAGAAGCTGACAAATGGGAGGTCAATCATAACGGTGTGTCAGGCAGGACAGCACAGCAGTTTATCAACCATATAGCATGAACAATAAAATAATCTTTACAAGCCTGAAGAGTCATTGATAAACTTCAGGCTTTACATTTTTCGATATTAATTGACTAAAAATGACTACAATGGTAAAATGGCAATATTAAATAGGCTTTGTGAGCACTAATATGGGCTTACTGATGAAATGGTGAAAGATAATTGAAAATATGAGGGCGGTAGCCTGGTGGATAGGCGCCGCTCTTTATGTTTGAAAAATATTGAAAATTATTGAAAAGGGTTGAAAAAGGGTTTGGAAAGACTAAAGGAAATTGATATATTGAGAGCTGGAGCTTTCATATTTGTAGTAATTCAGCATATATTGGGCGGGTATTCCAGAATAGAGGGCCTGCCTGCTTCCAGCTTTACATTCATGAAGGCGATGTATGTAATGGCCAAGCCTGCAGTTCCAATTTTCCTGTTTATAAGCGGTGTTTCGCTATTTTATGCTTATTCCAGGAAATTTAATTGGACAAGCTATTATTTAAAGAGGGTTAAATTTGTTTTTATCCCATACATTATCTGGTCCGCAATTAATATCTATAAGCTTGGCAAAATGGAACAGTTTAATAATTTTATAACACAGCTGGCTGCTGGAAATGCTGCATATCATTTATGGTATATGGGAATGGTGATAAGACTGTTTTTAATTTTCCCGCTGATACTATGGCTGGCAATGAAAGTGCACAGGCTGGGCTGCAGAATAAGGGCAATAATCTTTGCAGGTCTTATTTTGCTATACTATGTAGTTGCTGTCAATCAAGGGGTAGTAACTGATGCTGCTGCAAAATTTGTGTTTGGAAATCCAAATGAATTACAGATAAGAATTATCAGCATCTCTATATTGTTTTGGTATCTTTATTTCCTTTTAGGAATAGGGCTGGCGCTAAATTACGATTATATCAGGTCCAGGCTTTTGAAATACAGGATAGTGATTTTCATCAGCTACGGATTTTTGTATTTATACGCATATTTTAGTGAAATAGGCATAATACGGGCACAGAGACCGTTGTCCATACTATACATGGTGCTGTCTATTGCATTCTTCTATTTGATCTCAGTAATGCTGATAGATAAAAAAAGGGTATACATAGGAATGAAATTCATAGGGGATTATTCTTTTGCGGCATACATGGCTCATGTTATTGTTTTAAACTATACCGCAAATAAAATTATGCTGGAACTGAACACAAGAAATTATTTGTTCGTGGGAGTTGCAACCTTAATAATCACAGCTGTGGGGACCCCGGTTATCATTAAATTTTTAAGCTTTTTGCCATTTTCGGAATATTTAACTGGAACTAAACGTTCTAAAATAATCTAAAAGACTGCTCCAATCCAGGTTACTGGTTTGAAGCAGTCTGTATTTTATTCAGGAATAACTATTACCGCAACACTGGAGTTGCGAACAACCTTTGAAGTTACGGAACCAATAAATTTTGTAATTCCTTTGGCACTGGACTTAGTCATAATGATCATATCATATCGTCCACTCTCAGCTTCCTTAAGTATTTCGTCAGCACTGGCACCACCTATTATAAGCTTATTTACTTCATAGCCTTCCAGCATTTTTTCAGCCCTGTCCAGATAACGGGCGCTGCCATCTCTTGAAGTTTCATAAGATATATCGTCAAAGGCAGTAATATCTGGTCTGTAGTAAAATTCCAACACATTCATCAAGGTGACCTCAGCTTCTTCAGAACTGAATAATTTCTTAAACCAGTTAATGGAATTCAAGCTTTTCTCAGTGCCATCCAGGGGTAACAAAAACTTTGATTTTGTCATATTGACAACACCTCCTTTAACGGATTTCTCATCTTTGCTAAATTATATCACAATATGCACTGCCTTCCTATAGCATATTGCAGTTAAACTAAAATGGTGCTAAAGTTAATGCATGAGATTGATTATAGGGAGGAAATGATAGTGCAGAGTATGATTTATGTAGGCATCGGAGGCTTTATAGGGGCATGTTTAAGATATGCGGTATCACTGTACTCTTCAAAAATGCTGGGAACACAATTTCCATATGGCACTCTTATTGTAAACATCACCGGTGGAATACTAATTGGGCTTATTATGGAGTTAAGCTTCAATACAGATCTAATACCTCCAAATATGAGACTTTTCCTTACCACTGGCATTATGGGCGGGTTAACTACCTTCTCCACCTTCAGCTATGAAACCATAAACCTTTTAAGTGATGGAGAATATCTTATAGGTGTGTTGAACATATGCCTTAATGTTTTTTTAAGCCTTTTTGGCGTTATTGCAGGCAGATCTATAGCTCACTTTATATAAAGGAGATGAATTTTATTGAAAATAGAAGGCAAAGGCAAGCTGCTTAAAATATTTTTAGGTGAGTCGGATAAGTGGCATCATGAGGCTCTTTATCATGCTATTATCAAAAAAATCAAGGAAAACGGCCTGGCTGGAGCTACCACCATAAGAGGCATTGAAGGCTTTGGCGCCAACAGCAGAGTCCATACAAAGGCCATTGAAGTTTTATCAAGGGATCTTCCAATTGTTATAGAGGTAGTGGATAATGAGCAGCGGATAAATGAAATTATTAAAATAATTGAACCTATGATAACTGAGGGCATTATAGTTGTAATGCAGGATGTGGAAATTATTAAATACACTAAATCGGATAAGTGAAATTTTGAATAGCATATGAAAATTGGAATGCAGTATATTTCACAGGATTTTTTCTAATAATAGAAAGGATGTTATTAATGGTTGGAAAATTATTAACAATGAAGTTGTTAAAGGGACATTATGCAGTTTGCAGGTTTAACAAAGGCCATGCTATTCCTGAGTGGGCATATATTGGAAGTTTTTTCTCTATAACCTCTACCATGGATGAACTATCCATAGTATGCAATGAGGATAATTTACCAGAAGGCATCACATGCAGCCGAGGCTGGAGTGTTTTGAAAATTCAGGGTCCCCTGGATTTTTCATTAATTGGCATACTTTCAGGTATCAGCAGCATTCTGGCCAGCAAGGGAATAAGCATATTTGCCGTTTCTACTTATGATACTGATTATATATTAGTGAAAAATAATGATATTGAGGATGCCATAACTGCTCTTGCTGAAGAAAATTATGAAATTAAAAAGGAATGATAGCTAAGGCTTTCACTTGTTAAGGAGGCGTAATCATGAAAAAGCTGACATATTTTTTAACCGCAGTACTGCTTATATCAAGCATAATTACGGTGGGAGGCTGTGCAAGCAAACAGGGTATATCAAAAAATGAAACAATTTATACTGCAATGAATGATAAAAACAGGAAGGTGTTTCTAACCGAGGATAATACTGAGGTAGTAAAGGTAAAGAATATAACCATGGATTACACCAGGGCTGCAGTAAATAGAGATTACAGAACTATAAAGGGTGATGAGGAATATGGATATTATTCCAAAGATGAACTTAACAGATTAAAAGCAAAAAATGATCAGAACGAAACTGTAAAGCTTTATAAGGATGCACAGCTTGTACAGACTTACGGCAGCACTACAATTACAGGGATGTATTTCACTGAAAACTATACAAAATGTGCAGTGAGCGCACAAGTTAAATCAACTGTGGACAATATAACCACTGATACGTCTAAAGCACTTGGATTGAACAAGGGAAGTCTTATTCAAAATTTTACTGCAACTATGATTAAGGAAAATGATACATGGAAGGTTGATGCTTTTCAGTGGGTGAAAAAATAAGGGGTCTGACCCCATGGCAGAATTTACCATGGGGTCAGACCCCAAAGCTTGGAGATGTGAACAAATGAAAATTGATAGTATAATTTTTGACCTGGATGGAACACTGTGGGATGCAGTTCATGAAATTAGTGAGGCTTGGAACAGGGCCATTGATAGATATCCTGAAATAAGGAGAATTACTGAAGAAGAGCTGAAGGGATGTATGGGGCTTCCAATTAACGATATAGGAAAAAAACTATTTCCAAATATTGATGAGAATTTTCAAATAAAGCTGATGGAGCAGTGCTGCCATGAGGAGGAGGAATACTTAAGAGCTTATGGAGGAAGCTTGTATCCAAAACTGGAGGAAACTTTGAAGAGCTTATCTGAAAAATACAAGCTGTTTGTGGTGAGTAATTGCCAGGAGGGCTACATTCAATGCTTTTTCCAGGCACACAGTCTTGGCAAATATTTTTGTGATTTTGAATGCGCCGGCTTTACCGGTCTTTCCAAGGGAGAAAACAACAAATTGATTATGGAACGGAATAATTTGAAAAATCCTGTATATGTGGGAGATACAATTATGGATGCTGAAGCGGCGTCTGTTGCAGGAATACCTTTTGTTTATGCAAGATATGGCTTTGGAAAAGTTGAAAAATATGACTATATTATCGATAATATTGATGAATTGATAACCCTGGAGATATAGAAGGGAGAATATAATGCTTATCTTTTTACATATATTGGGACACAATATAATCCCGGTTTTCATTATAATAGGGCTTGGCTTTCTTGTTAGCAAAAGATTCAATTTAAATATTCATTCCTTAAGTAAATTAACCTTCTACATATTTGTACCGGCTTTTATATTTTATAACCTCTATACTGCAGAGTTAACCTTCGATATGCTTAAAATACTGTTTTTTTCAGTGACCTACATGGGTGCAAGTTTTCTTCTGGCGGTTTTCATATCAAAGCTTAGAAAATATGATGTGGCAATGACAAATGCATTTAAAAACTCTATAATGTTTAATAATTCAGGTAATATAGGGTTGTCGTTAATAACCTTGATTTTTGGAAGTGCTCCCTATGTTATCGGCGGGAAAACACCTTATTTGAATCAAGCACTTACAGCACAAGTCATTATTATGGTTTTTATGAATGTTACAATGAACACATTGGGGTTTTACAATGCCGGAAGGGCAAAAATGAATATCAGGGATTCAATGCGGCAGATACTATCAATGCCCTCCATATATGCAATAATTCTCGCTCTTTTTTTGAAGCTCATTAAATTAGATATAACCTCTTCATTTTTGTGGCCAACCCTTATTTATGTTAAGGAGGGACTTGTTCCAATGGCATTAATAACCTTGGGAGTGCAGCTTTCCAAGACTGATTTTCATTTCAAGGATATTGATGTTAATATAGCAGTTTTTACAAGGCTTGTTATGGGACCGATCCTTGCATTTTTTTTAATAAGGCTTTTCGGATTCAATGGGGTTATTGCTCAGACAATTTTGATATCCTATGCAGTGCCTACTGCTGTAAACACCGCTCTAATTGCTGTAGAATGTGACAATAGAAAAGACTTTGCATCTCAGGAAGTGATGATTTCCACTATATTCAGCGCTGTAACCCTAACAACTGTTATTTACGGAGCTGGAATACTATTTCAAATAAACTGAAAATGGAAGCCGGCTGATAAAGGGCTGTTTTATATCAAGTTTAGGTCTCAGTTAGTAAATAGATTTATTTTGTAATTATAGAAAATATTTTATATAATTATTACCAGGAATCATATTTTATATTGGGGAGATAAATATGAAAGCGATGCAATTTCTAAAGCTACTAATCAGAAGTATAGGGGATAAGATACGTCGGAGTTACTCTGTGAATAATTCTGTATGGGTAGATATTGCCGCAATTAATTTGGGCAGGGTCTTTTACCTTGCAATTATATCCATGATGGTGAACATGGCAGTCATAGCCATGTTCAATCAGGGCATAGCTTCAGCCGGAAGTATTGAAAGCCGGTGGCGCAGGCAGATAATTCTCTGTCATTTGATACTGTTTGTGATTATGGCGGTATTAGCTGGAATTTCCTTGAGGCTTAAAAACAGCAAAAAAATAAGCAAAGTATCAGGCTCCATTCAATACTTTGCTATTACAGTCCTTCTTATATTTGGAATTTTGTTTGTCTTTGCGGATCAGGCAGTGACTACCAGTATTACACCTATTTTAATAGCCTGTTTCCTTGCTGGAGGGATATTACTTATTCGTCCGTCAGCTGCCTTTACTATATATGGAATCACCGCTATGTCATTTTACCAGGTTATAGGATTAACCCATATTAATCAGGCTGTTTTACTGTCAAACAGAGTAAATGGAATAGCGTGCATAGGCTTGGGCTTTTGTATGTCTTTGGTAACGTGGAAAGCCAATGTTTCAAATATATTGCAAAAGAGGTACATAACTCAGCAGCAGCAGGAGCTTGCAGAAAAGAACAGGGAACTGGAGCTGCTTGCATTTAATGATCCGATGACAGGCCTTTTCAGCAGAAGAAAGCTGGAGGAACTGCTGCTGTCAGAAATCAGCAGGCTTCAGAGATATGGACATGAAACCTGTATAGTATTGATGGATATAGATAATTTTAAACAAATAAATGATAAATTTGGACATCCTGCAGGGGATATGGTAATCAGACGTGTAGCAGCGCTGTTGATGGAAAATGTCAGAGAGACTGATTATGTGGCAAGATGGGGTGGAGATGAATTCCTTTTGCTCCTGCCTTACGCATCTCTCATCAGAGCTAGTATTGCTGCAGAAAAGCTTAGAGCAATCATAGAAAAGGAAATTGTTGTTTTTAATGGTTCAGAGGTTCAGCTTACCTCCAGCTTTGGCATTACCAACATAAGCAGGGGCAGAAATGATTCCCTGAAACATGCCTATGCCAATGTGGATAAGGCACTGTATATAGCTAAGGAAAAAGGACGAAATCGTATAGAAGCAGTTTCATAATATGGCAGTTGCCAGTATAATGGCAGGCTTTAACGGGAAGGTGGTGTTAATATGGATAGGTGCCCTTGGTGCGGTACAGACGAATTATATGTAAGATACCATGATGAGGAATGGGGAGTTCCTGTACATGATGATAAAAAGCATTTTGAATTTCTGGTGCTGGAATCCGCTCAGGCAGGGTTGAACTGGATCACTGTACTTAAAAAAAGGGAAAACTACCGTACAGCATATGACGATTTCGATGTTTTAAAGGTTGCAGGATATGATGAGGAGAAATTTCAGGAGCTGATGAATAATAAGGGGATAATAAGAAATAGGCTGAAAATTAAAGCTTCAATTAATAATGCAAAGTGTTTTATTAAAATCCAGAAGGAGTTCGGAAGCTTTGACAATTATATTTGGAGCTTTACAGGATATAATCAGGTTGTAAACCACTGGAAAGAAATAAGGGAAATACATGCAGTATCGGAGCTGTCACACAGGGTAAGCAAAGATTTAAAGAAACGGGGTTTTAGCTTTCTTGGTTCAACAATTATATATGCACACCTGCAGGCAACTGGAATAATAAATGACCATTTAATTAGCTGCTTCAGGCATATGCAGATCAGAAGCCTCAGCTCAAACCATAAAACAACTGATTCGGCTGTGGAATAGCTGTTCCCAAACTCTAGCAAGCCATGGCTATACAACATTATGATTATAATGCATATTATGTTTACGAAAGGGAAAAAAATTGATAAGTGTTAGAGACAAATTGATTAATGTAACAGGGGGAATGGGCAGCAGCATTTCATATCTGACAATTGGTGATGATAAAACTGTATTACTAGATTGCGGTATGGCTTATTGCGCTAAAAACCTGATTAATAACATAAAGCTTGCACTGCCGCCTGACAGGAGACTGAATTATGTGCTATTGAGCCATTCCCACTATGACCATATCGGCGCCGTGCCCTGTATAAGGAAGCAGTGGCCAGAAGTTCGGATACTGGGGGCTGAATATGCCAGCCATATTCTCCAAAAGCCAAAGGCCTTAAAAATTATAAAAGATCTTGCCTCACAGGCTTCTGTCTATTATGGCAATGGTGATATTGCTGATTATGACGATAGCCTTTTAAAGGTTGATCAGGTAGTTAGTGATGGTTTCCAGATAGATCTGGGAGGCACAGCAGTTACCATTTTGGAAACTCCGGGACATACCAAATGTTCATTATCATTTCTGATAAATGATGAGATACTGTATGCATCTGAAACCACTGGAGTGGCAAATAAAGCAGGAGTTATTTTTCCAACCTTTATAAGCAGCCTAAAGCAGGCTGAAACCTCTCTGGAAAAATGCAAAAATGTTGGAGCAAAGCATATAATAGAAGCACACAATGGATTTGTAAAGAATACTGAGGGCTATTGGGACAGATGTATGGAAGCAATTGAATGGGTTAAGGATTTCGTAAATGGCCTGCAGGCTCAGGGCGCAGATGAGGATAAAATTTATAATGAATTTAAAGGCTTAGCCTTAGATGACAGTATTAAATCTATACAACCGGTTTTTGCATTTGAAATTAACAATCGTGCTATGATAAGGACCATAATGCACAACAAATAGTGTTATAATTTTATGGGAACCCAATTTGGATATAGGTATTATTTGTAAATATATATTTGATTGACAGGAGAAAAGCCATGCAGCTTTATTCAGAAAAAAGAAATAAATTTTCTAATAACAGGAAAGCAGAGAAAAAACAAAATAGCATTAAAAAGAAAATAGCAGCTACTGCTGTAATCATGCTTATCTGCACCGGAATATCCTTGGGCTTTTACAGAATGCAGATGTTTGATTCCAATATAGTGATGGTATATCTTACTGGCACACTAGTAATTTCATACCTGGCAGAGAGCTATATTTTCAGTATTTTTACCTCAATTTGCTCAGTACTGCTATATAATTACTTTTTCACAAAACCTATCTTTACCTTAAAGGTGAATGATCCTAATTACCTGCTTACTTTTTTTGTTATGTTTCTTATAGGTTTTATAACCAGCATGCTTACTATAAGAGTTAAACTCGAACGACAGCAGGTAACTGATAGAGAAGAGTATATTTCCAAATTATATAATATAGAAAAAAAACTGCTCAATGTTAAAAGCAGACAGGAACTTGCACAAACAGCTGCAGAGCAGTTTGGAGCAGAGTTCAATGCCAATGTCATGGTTAAACTGGTGGATTCTAAAGGCAATGAGATTTATAAATTTATTAAAGGTTCTGATGTTTTTCATGAGGAACTGGATGCTTACGCCTGCCAGGAAGCCTGCCGTTTTGGCAGAACCTGTGGAAGAGGCACTGATATCTATCCTGGGGCTAAAGCATATTACAAGCCATTTATTGATAAGGGTGACGTGCTGGGAGCAATGGGTGTATCCACCCAAAATGGCCTTGAACTAAATGAATCCCAATATAAGCTGATAGATGTAATGGTACCTCAGATATCAGTGGTACTTCAAAGAGAAAAAAATTACGAAAAGCAGCAGAAGGCAAACCTTGAGATACAAAAGGAAAGGTTGAGAATTGACATGCTCAGGTCCATATCTCACGATTTTCGAACTCCATTGGCTGGAGTTATGGGGCTGGCCAGCACCGCTGCTGAAAATTACAGCAAAATGAGTGATGAAGACAGAATTAAATATCTCCAAAGCATTTATGAAAATGCAGAGTGGTTAAATGAGCTTGTTGAAAATATACTTCAGGCAACCCAGTTTGATGAAGGAACTATGAAGCTGAACATTGCAGAAGAGGCTGTGGAGGAAATTGTAGAAGAAGCCTCTTCTATAGTTAAAAAGCATGGTGATAAGAATAAGATAACCCTTAACCTGCCGGAGGAAATTGTTTTTGTAAAGGTTGATGGTGTTCTTATAAGGCAGGTGCTGGTTAACCTTCTTAACAACGCCATCAGCTACTCTCCGGAGGGCAGTGAAATTAGCCTGTCGGTATATTGTTCTGATAATAAGGTATTTTTTGAGGTTAAGGATAATGGACCTGGTATATCTGAACTTGATATGCCTTATGTATTTGACAGATATCACCGCAGCAGTTCCACCAGTATTATGAATAGAAAAGGACTTGGGCTGGGGCTGTCTTTAAGCAAAAATATTGTGGAAGCCCATAATGGGGAAATAAGCATCCGCAAGAATTCACCTCATGGCACAATAGTGAGTTTTTACGTGCCTGCAGAAAAGGAGATAATCTAATGGAGCCTTTGATTTTAGTTGTTGAGGATGAAAAAACCATCCGTGGATTTCTAAAGTTATCCATAGAAACCCAGGGCTATAAATGCATGGATACAGATAAGGGAGCCAGTGCCTTGATGCTGGCAGTATCCCATAATCCTGATATAATGATATTGGATCTTGGACTGCCTGATATGGATGGTATTGATGTTATAAAAAAGCTTAGAACGGTGTCTCAGCTCCCTGTTCTTGTAATATCCGCCAGGGGACATGAACGGGAGAAGGTTGAGGCGCTGGATGCAGGAGCGGATGACTATCTCACTAAACCCTTTGGGGTTCCTGAGCTTCTTGCCAGAATAAGGGTAATACTCAGGCATAATTCAAAGACAGCATCATTACAGTTTGAAAAGTGCGGTGATTTTTTTGAAATTAAGGACCTGGTTATTGATGCTGACAAGCACCGGGTTTGGCTTTCAGAAGAAGAAATAAGGCTTACTCCTCACGAGTATAAGGTACTGGTTCTTCTTGCTGAAAACAGGGGAAAGGTGCTTACACACAAAAGCATAATAGAAAAAGTATGGGGAGGAATGATTTCCGAGGACGATGTAAGGTCTTTAAGAGTTTGCATGGGTAATTTAAGAAGAAAGCTAAAGGAGGATCCTTCTCAGCCAAAATATATTATAACTGAAATCGGTGTTGGATACCGTCTCATTGAAGAATAATAGCCGGCTTATTGCAGGCTTATTTTTTTTTTGCAGAAAATTAACATAAACTATAATAAAGCTTACACAAAACTTACATCAAAAGTATTAATCTTAAGGATATAAAGGAACACCAAAAAAGGTGAATCTGGAGGGAAAAAATCAATGGTTAAGGAATTTAAAAGGATCATACTGGGAAAGCCTTTGGCAACAGAGGAAATGGCACACCAAAAGCTGAACATACCATTTGGACTGGCTATTTTGTCAAGTGATGCCATATCATCTGTTGCATACGCAAGCGAAGAGATATTATGGGTGCTTATTCCGGTAATTGGTATTTTATCATACAAATATATGTTTGATGCTGCCATGGCCATTATTGCGTTGCTGGTAATACTTGTATTTTCTTATAGGCAGACCATCCACAGCTATCCAAACGGCGGCGGAGCATATACGGTGGCAAAGGAAAACCTGGGGGTAGTACCCGGCCTTATAGCAGGGGCATCATTATCAGTGGATTACCTTCTTACTGTGGCGGTAAGCACTTGTGCTGGAACTGCTGCAGTAACATCTGCATTTCCGGCACTTTATCCCCATAGAATAAGCATAGCTTTGTTTTTTATAGCATTAATTACTATTGGCAATCTAAGAGGGGTCAGCGAATCTGCAAAAATATTCGGGCTTCCTCCCTATCTGTTTATCGCAGGAATGATTACAATGATCGTTTATGGAATATTCAAGGTTAGGGTATTGGGGATTGTTCCACAGCCGGCACATTCCATAGCTGCACCTTTAGGGGATATATCACTGGTTCTTTTTCTAAGGGCTTTTTCTGCAGGATGTGCTGCCTTGACTGGTGTTGAGGCAGTGAGTAATGGCGTTCCAAACTTTAAGGAGCCTTCACAGAAGCATGCAGTAACTGTTTTGTTCCTGCTGTCCTTAATAATCATTTTTGTGTTTGGCGGTACATCATATCTGGCAACCTTGTATCACGCTGTTCCCAGCCTTGAAAGCACAGTAGTTTCGCAGATTGCTGTGCAGGTATTTGGCAGCGGCTTTATGTATTATTTCATACAGTTTGCAACAGCAATGATTTTAATCCTTGCTGCAAATACAGCCTATTCAGGATTTCCACTGCTGGCATCCGCTATTGCAAAGGATGGATATCTGCCAAGGCAGCTTAAGAAAAGGGGGCACAGGCTGAGCTTCAATAACGGAATCGTTTCACTTGCAGTGGCTGCTGGCATATTAATAATCATATTCAGGGCTGAAACCCACTATCTGATACCTCTTTATGCTGTAGGAGTATTCATTTCCTTTACCTTGTCACAGTATGGAATGTTCAGAAAATGGCTCAGGGAAAAAAGCAAAGGGTGGGCATTAAAGGCTGCAATAAATGGCACAGGTGCTGTTATTACCTTTGTTACAGCCTTTGTTATAGGCTTTACAAAATTTTTATCAGGAGCCTGGGTGGTATGCTTATTGATACCTATGATTGTTTATTTTATGATCAGTGTGAAAAAGTCCTATGAACATGCGGCCCAGCAGCTTAGGGTAGGTCCAGGCAGCGTGCCTGATGTGGTTCCTGACCCTGAAAATGCAAAACACATTATTGTTTTGGTAGAAAGCTACAATAAGGCAATAATCAAAACTATAAACTATGCAAAGTGTTTATCAAGTGATATCATAGGCTTTCATGTTTCAGTAGATGACGAGTTAACTGAAAAGCTGGTGAAACGATGGGAGGAAAACAAAGTAGGATTTCCTCTGGTTGTAAAAAAGTCACCATACAGAGATATTTTGAGCCTTCTGGTGGAATACATTGAATCAGACGAGCATGCTTCTAAGATGGGAGATCTGGTAACGGTTGTTATGTCCCAGTTTGTTGTTGAAAAATGGTGGGAAAAAGGACTTCATAACCAAACGGCAATGTTTATCAGGTCCACGCTATTAAAACACAGGAATATCGCTGTAATATCAGTGCCATATATAATCGAACCCAATTTGGAAATATATGAAGAGCTGAAGAAGGATAGATACAAGGATAAAAATCATAATCTAAAAGCAGTTTAAATAGTTCACCCATTATTTAATTTTTGGATCATACTTTTGTATGGTCCTTTTTTAAAGTAATAAAAAGCAGTGATATAACCAACGAAAGCATATCACTGCTTTTATCTATTGAGCTGCTTTACTTAAAGCATCCTCTACAGCAGACATAATACCTCTGCTGCTGAAGGTGGCACCCGAAACAGAATCCACTGATGTGGACTGGCTGCTTATAATTTCATCGGTGACAGCACTATATGCCCTGTTGTAAAACGGCATGTCGTCACCGGTTGAAACTGTGGCTATGTCAGTTATTTTTCCACTTTTAACAGTTACGGAAACTGTGGTCTGGGATCTTCTGAAGCCTGTACCAGTGCCTTCATAGGTGCCATCCTTATAGGAGGAGGCTGAACTTGAAGATGTATCTGTTGCAGTAGCTTCTGCTGTAGTGGTGACGCTGCTGGAACTTTCTGAAGCAGATGCAGAGGTCCCGGATGTGGATGCTTCAGATGAAGTTGTGGTAACCTTGGCATTGACTAAAGCATCTTCTACAGCAGACATAATACCCCTGCTGCTAAAGGTTGCACCTGAAACAGAATCCACATCAGTGGACTGGCTGCTTATTATTTCGTCGGAGATAGAACTAAAAGCTCTGTTGTAGTAAGGTCTGTCATCACCAGTAGACAGTGTTGTTACATCAGTTATTTTTCCGCTTTTAACCGTAACGGATACCGTGGTTTGCGCACCCCTGAAGCCAGTACCTGTACCTTCATAGGTGCCATCCAAATATAAATTACTGCTGCTGTATACCTTTTGGCTGGAAATAATGGCTGTTGAAGCTGCTGAATTTAGTCCTGCAGCATTTACACCAAGATTTCCGGCATAATAGAAACCTGTTATAACCGACACCGCTGCAGCACCAGCAATTAAAGGTTTAACATCATTTCCTGAAATCATAACAGAAACATTTTTTCTAGGACATGCAGTTATGCATTTCATGCACTGTATACACTCACCACTGCAAACTTCTTCCTGTTTATAAAGAGATATTCCCATGGAACAACTTGAAGTACATGCCCTGCAGCTTCCGCAATGGGTGGAGGGTTTTGTTATTTTTCCGATTCTGAACCTTGAAACCAGTGCAAAAACTGCACCCAAAGGACAAAGATATCTGCAAAAGAACCTTTCGATAAAAGCCGACCCTATTGTTATTAAGGCTAAAAAAATCATTCCGGCTTTAAGGTTGGTTGTAATATATGAAAAATCAGGAATGGAACCAATGGAAGCAAGCATGCCAAATACATCCCAGGGACTATAGGAGGTGAAATCCGTTGCTTTAAATGTCCATACCGCCAAAACCAAAAATACAAATACAACGTATTTTAGTTTTTTCAATACCTGGTCTGCAGTTTCATTAACCATCGGTTTCCTTTTAAATAGTTTGCCTGAAATGTAATATATGAAGTCTCCAAAGGATCCAAATCCACACATCCAACCGCAAAAAAATCTTCCAAGCAAAATTGTTACAGGTATAATGCTTATAACTTCAATTACCTGTGGCAGCAGCTGAGTCACACTGAAGCTGTGGTTCAGTACTGCCAGATATATTTCTTTTACTCCGCTGAAGGCACTTACATATAGTCCAGGTAAAAGGATAAAGAACAATAACTGTACTAAATGCCTTATTGTTTGTATTATTGATATTTTTATTTTTTTCATGCGCAAGAACTCCTTTCAAAAATGCCTCTTAAACCGTCTGATACGTATATGTCTTGATTATCCATCACAAAAATTCCTTCTGCCTTAAAGCCGTCCAGGAGACTTCTTGCGTATTCAATACCGGATACGAAGAGGGCTGAGGTTAAAGCGTCTGCATTTACTGAAGAATCACAAAGTGCAGTTACACTCATAATTTTTTGATTTGCAGGGTAACCAGTTCGGGGATCTATGATATGGTGGTACCGAATACCATCCTTTACAAAGAATTGTTCATTGCTGCCAGAGGTTACTATGGTTCCTTCTGACAGGTTCATTGTACCAATGTAATTACCTGTGGCTGCAAAGGGATTCTGTACTCCTATACGCCAGGGGGTACCTTTTGGGCTGCAACCCATCACAGCAATGTTTCCTCCCAGGTTTATCAAGGCATCATTCAGTTCATACTGCTGAAGGATGGCTTTAACTTCATCTGCAGCATAGCCTTTGGCAATGCTGCCTAGGTCTATGGCTTGGCCTTTGTTTTTTAGAAAGGCTGTACAGTTTATTTCATCAAGCTCAAGGTCATTATAGTTTACCAGTGAAAGAGCTTGTGATATTTGCTTACGCTCCGGTATGTAATTCATTTTGTTCCCAAAATCCCAAAGTGAAGTAACAGGTCTTATTGTAATGTCAAAGGCTCCTTTAGTTACACTGGAAAAATATAAGGATTTTTTCAACAGGATAAATGTATCCCGGTTTATTCTTTCAGCTTTAAAGCCAGCGCTGCTGTTAATTTTCATCACATCGCTGCCAGCCTTAAAGGCAGACATTCTATCATCTATTTCAAGTACTCTTTGGCAGGCTGTCTCAATGGCTTCCTTGCTTTCCCTTCCCATAGCAGTTATTGAATTTATGGTTCCCAGGGCGGTAAAGTTTTTTTGTGTGGTTTTCAATTCTTTGCCAATATTAAACAATATTATCATTCCTTTCTTGTTTAATAATACCAAAGTGCCTTGGCAGGATTATCAAGAATGTATGTGAACATTGTGTGTTTTTGCTTGACTAATCTGAAATTATATGATGAAATGAGTTTCATTACATTTTTCATTAGAATGACATATTGTGGGATTAATACCTTGGTTTTTCAGTGGAGATTGGAATTGAAAAAAAGTATAATTATTTTGCAGCAAGGGTTAATGAAACAAATAAATTTTGGAAAGGTATGCAATAAAATGTTAATTTGGAGCGTTAATATAATAGTGGGGGTTGATAGCTTTTATGATGATTTTTATGAATATCATTGACGAGCAAAGTACATATCCTATTGACAAGGGAAAATTAGTATTGGATGAAGGAATTTTTATAAGGATAGGCAATGAAGACAGGGATGCATTTGAAGAGTTTTACCATTTAACAGAACATAGTGTATATGCCTTTGTTTTGTCCATAGTTAAAGATCACCATGATGCATTAGACGTAATGCAGGATACATATTTGAAGATTCGTGCTGCGGCCCATTTATATAAACCCATGGGTAAGCCTATGGCATGGGTTTTTACAATAGCTCGGAATTTGTCAATGAGCAAGCTTAGAGCTAAGAAGTTAGTGGATAATATTCAGGTTGATGACATAGAAAACGATCTTTCTTTTTCCTACGTTACAGATTACGAGGACAAGCTAGTGTTACAGGCTGCATTAAAAATATTAAATGAGCAGGAAAGACAGGTCATATTGCTTCATGCAGTGTCAGGCCTTGCTCATCATGAAATTGCAAAAAATTTAGACATGCCTTTGTCTACTGAGCTATCCAAGTATCACCGCGGTTTAAAGAAACTGAAAAAACATTTAGTAGAACAGGGGGTGCTTTCATGAAGAATAAAGACATCGAAAAGTCACTTAAAAGAGCCGTCAACCAGGCACCATCTTTGGATTTTGAAAGATTAGCCAATACAACTGTTGTCAAAATGACGGAGCACGATTACATTACAACACAGGAAATTAAATCAAAACCGAAATTTCACAAACAATTTTCCGGGGCTTTTGCATTTGGCATAATAATGCTGATGTTTGTATCAGGATGGTTTGTTCAATACAGGATGCCTGACAGCGTAATAGCTTTAGATGTAAATCCTAGTATTGAAATAACAACAAGCAGACATAACACTGTATTGTCAATTAAAGCTGTAAATAAGGATGCCCAGAAGGTCATTGACGGACATGACTATGTAAATTCTGATTTAAACAGTACAGTAGAATCCTTGTGCAAGTCCATGATCAGCCAGGGATACTTGAACAATAACAAAAATGTCATAATGGTTTCTGTTGAAAATGGTGATACCGACAAGGCTGCTAATCAAGCTAAGCTGGTAGGTGAGGTGATACGTAAAAATGTAGCCTCTCAAAATATTACCCCACACATTTTAAGGCAGGTTTTAGATAAAGCTGAAACCGAGGAAAAATCCGCACTGGCTGAAAAATATAATGTTTCAATTGGAAAAATAAGCCTAATTACTGAAATAGCTTCTTCTGATGAAAAGCTTACTGTGGAGGAACTTTCTGACATGTCCATCAAGGACATCATAACCACTTGTCAGGAAAAGTCCATTGATTTGCATGAGATAATTGAATCTGATGAAAAAGAATTGCTGCCAGGTAATACGGACAGCAATTCAGGCAACGGAGCAGGTGACAGCGTAAAACCTTCAGAAACACCTGATTCCACAAACAGCAGCCAGGGAGTAGTTAATCAGGACCAGGGCAGCGGCAATACTGATAATACTTCCAGTACTGGCAGTGACCAGGGCGCAGTAACTAATCCGGGTACTGAGGATGGGGGCACTATAACCATACCTGACCCAGGAGCGGCTAATGGGGGCACAGATAACACCGGAAATTCTGGTACAGGGAACAATGGTGACGGAGCAAACGAAAACAACGGCGGCAATGAAGACACTACAGACACACCTGACGAAAATGAAACCGGTAATAGCTCTGGTGGAAGCTCTGAAACCGGGGGAGACAATCCTACCGATACTATGGACAATACTACAAGCCAATAAAAAAAATATTTTTTTAAAAAATGTGCAATAAAACACTATCCCCCTGCGTTATATAAGTGAACAGGTCATAAAAACTAAATTACACAAATTTAAGGGAGATGGAAAAATGAAAAAGAAATTAAAAAGAAATTTAACTATTACATCAGCAGCAACAATAGGAATGGGTATAGTTCTCCCAACAGTTTCAGTTATGGCAGCACCTGCCGTAGCAAACGGCTGGGTAAACCAGAACGGAACCTGGTACTATTATAATAATGGTACCCTGGTTAAAAATGGATGGGCAAAAGACTCAACAGGCTGGTGCTTCTTAAGTGCAGTTGACGGATCATGGGTTCAGGAAGGCTGGGCAAAAGACTCAACAGGCTGGGGCTACATAAGAAACGGCTATTGGGTAGAGCATGCAACATGGGCAAAGGATGCAAACGGCTGGCAGTATATAGGAACTAACGGATACTGGGATGCAACAGTTGCAGCAAAAGCTGTAAATCCAATTTCAGAAGCAGATGCAGCAGTTGCAAAAGCAGAAGGAAGCAAAGCTCAGGCAGATATAGATGCAGCTAAAGCTCTTGTTAACGCACTAAATGCTGCACTTCCTGAAAAAGCAGGTCTGACATCAAGGGTAAATGCAATAAATGTAGTATCAGCTGCATTTGAAGTTGGTTCTGTAACAGTTATTGATGGAAATCATGTAAAAGTATCCTTCACACAGACAGTGGAAGATAAATCAGCTACAAATGTTTCAAACTATACATTTGCTAACCCAACATTAACTATAAACGATGCAGAGCTTCAGGCTGACGGTAAAACAGTAGTACTTAAGCTTACTACTCCGCTTACTAACGACAGCAGCGATGACTACCTGGTAACAATAAAAAATGTTAAAAGTGTTGCTGGAAAAACACTTCCTGATTATAAGGAAATACTTAAGCTTTCAGACACAGTAAAACCTGAGGTTGCTTCAATGGCAATGACAAACAGGGATACCTTAAAAATTACCTTCAGTGAAGATGTTAATAAGGCAACTGCTGAAAACCTCTCAAATATTAAAGTTTTAGACTCAGATGGAACAAAGGCAACAGTTACTTTAGCTCAGGACAGCACTGATAAAAATGTAATTAAGGTTACTGGACTAAGCGATGAGGATGATGGGGATTATACAGTAGAAATCAGCAATGTTAAAGACCTTGCTGGCAACAAGATTGCTTCAGTTTCTGAAGACTTGACCTTGGAAGAAGATAATACAGATCCTGAGGTTACTTCATTAAAAGCATTAAGCTTAACAACATTAAAGGTTACTTTCAGTGAGCCAGTAGATATCACTGGTGGAAACTTCAAAATCGATATTAATGGTGCAGAGGTTACTCCTGACAGCGTAAAAGCAGTAAGCGGAACCGGAAATAAATCATATTACATTACTTTAGGCACAGCTGCAGATAAAGATGCTTCATACAAAGTAAGAATCTACAATTATGATGACTATTCTGGAAATACAGGCAGTGCATACACCAGATTCATTAAATTCTCAGATACAGCTGCAAAACTTGAATCAGCTGAAGGAACTGTAAAGACATACAATGGAACCAGATATGCTGTATTCACTTTTGATGAGGATGTTGTAGGCAAAATTGCAGATAAAACAGCTCAGGATGTTTCATATGTGGATGAAGACGGAGATACAGTTGGTGCAGCTGATATAACAGCTATTTTTGATGCTGATACATTAACTGACCTTGATGACAATCAGGTTGCAATTTCCTTGGATGGACTGGAAGTTGGCGAATATTCAGCAACTCTTCCTGAAGGCTTCGTAAATGTTAACGGCGTTGATTCCGATGAAGCAGATATAACCTTTAGTGTAACATCAAAGGATGAGCCAGATGTAACTGTAACAGGCCTGTCCAAGGTAGCTGGAAGCAACGATTCCTATATTGTAACCTTCAGCGATGAGGTTGGTGCCTCAGCTCTTGATACAGACAACTACCTCCTTGACGGAGAAAACGTGTTTACTAAGGCAACTTTTGTAAATACTGACAAAAAGGCAGTTAAACTTACTGTTGGACAGGGACAAATTGATGCTACAACTAGTACTTCAAAGGATTTCAGATTTACAACAGAAAATATCAAGGATGCTAATGGCAATGATGTAGAGGATTTTGATTCCTACGATGACAAATTTGATGGAATTTCCTTTACTGAAACTACTGGACCAGAAGTTAAGAGTGCTTCACTGGTAGACCTGGATACAATAACAGTTACCTTTGATGAAGAAGTTACTAATTATGAAACTGCAATGGACAAATATGATTTTGCAGTAACAGTAGACGGCAGCAGCGCATCAATAGCTTCTGCAACTTCAGAGGATGGAATTACATTCACATTAACTCTTAAAAATGACATCAGTGCTGATTACACTACTGTTAAAGCAGGAACTTCAGCAAGCTTTGATGGCAAGGATGCTCTTGGTAACAAAGGTATAACAGGAGTTATGAAAACTGCTAAAACTCAATAATTAAATCATCATATTATGCCTTCACAAACAAGTATGACCTGATTAGGAATGGCATAAAGCTATAGATAGAGGTTGGTGCACAGCATCAGCCTCTATTTTTAATATTTTGTATAATTACACCAGTATTGTCACAAAATAATACCGGAGGTGTATTATTATGGAATTAACATTATCACAAAAGGAAAGAATGCTTCTGGAGGACCAAAAAAAGCATGAACAGCTTTGTATCGAAAAATACAACAATTATGCAAGTCTTGCAAAGGATTCTCAGCTAAAGCAGATATTTACTGCCAATGGCCAGGCTGAAAGGACACACCTGGACAGCATAAACCAGATGCTTAACGGAACTATTCCGCAAATGAACCAGCAAAATCAGGGCCAAAACCAGGGTCAGAATCAGGGCCAGGGCCAGAACCCCAATATGGGAACCCAGGGTGCCATGAACCAAGGTCAGAATATGGTGAATCAGAGCAATATGGGTAATGGAGGTACTCAGCCAGGGGGCATGAATGTTTCTGATTCAGAGCTGTGTACAGATATGCTTATGACAGAGAAATATGTTTCAGGTGCTTACAATACTTCAATATTTGAGTTCAGGGATACAGGAGCAAGGGATGTTCTAAACCATATCCAAAAAGAAGAGCAGAAGCATGGGGAAGCTATATTTCAATACATGGAAAGCAAAGGCATGTATAATGTGAAGTAGCATAAGGATGAAAAGGGACTGCGCACAGTCCCTTTTACTTGTTAATCAGCGGAATTGCAGTTTCAATACCCATAGCCAGGGCAGATGCAATTTTATTCTGATATTCATTTGTATTCAGTAGCTTGTCCTCTCTTGTATTTGATAAAAAACCCATTTCAACCAGGACAACAGGCACTTCCGACCAGTTAAAACCTGTTAGATCTTTCCTGACAACCACACCTCTGTCTGTCATTCCAACATTGTTTGTAAGGGTAGCTAGAATTATTCTGCCATAGCGTGAGCTTTTATCTGCTATAGAATTTGTATTCCAGTTAATTTTGGCAGGCACCAGTATGGAGGCTCCATTCATGGACTGGTCTTCATTGGAATCCGCATGGATTCTGATTACCAGCGCAGCATTTTCTCTGTTACCTATTTTTGCACGTTCTACATTACCAAGCATCAGCGAATTATCAGTTTTAGTCATTACTACCCTGTAGCCCTTTCCGTCCAGAAGACTTTTCAATTTTAAAGCAACCTTCATATTGAGGGCATACTCTGGCGTATGAGAGAATATTCCTTCGGCACCGCCGCTTTCCTTAACCTTCATAACACTGCTGCCAGGTGCGTTTTGCTCCTTTGAAAGATCAGTTTTGCTGGCATGTCCAGGATCAATAACAATAGTACATGCTTCTTTTTTAACGGCAGAGGTATTATCGGAATCAGCCGGCGCCGCAGTAGTGGATTGATTTGCGGATTTGGCTGGAGCAGAGGTTCCCGACCCATTTTTTGCAGCAGCGCCGGAGCTGTTTTCTACTGAGCTGCAGCCGCCGCACAGCGTTAATACGAAAATAAGGGATATAAAAAATAAAATCCTTTTCATAAAATTCCAACCTTCTATTTGTTTTCACCTATTATACACAAAAAGACATGTGACAGCTACATGAAGGAACTTACTTATGGCAAGGGTGCAAAAGTGTGCAAAATTTCAATTAATTTTCAAAATAAACGTAATTATATTTGAAATTTAACGTATAAACCCATAATTTACACAAAATATAGCCTATAATTGATTTTAATCCAAAAAATCTGCACACTACTTGAAATTTTGCACAATAGGGAGTGCGTAAAGCTCTTCCTCAAAAAAACGGACCTAGACAATGAATAAAAAAGTTTATGTTATTCCTTAGATGTATTTACTGATGAGTATAACCTCCTCTAGTTGTGACAGAGCCTTTTATATTTAAAGCTCACCAGCTTCATTTGTGTCAGTATATCATTCTTTAATCCAAGCAAGTCACTTTGAGTCATTGTTTCAAAGTCAATGTCAAGGAATTTTTGAACTGCCTGGCAGCTTAAATATTGATTTAGTGCATCCTCCGGGGTCCTGCAGGTATTATTTAATCTTGTCCATTTATATTCATCCAGGGTGCTTCCAGATTGGTCTATAAAATATTCAAGATCCTTGTCCATTATCTCCTGAGGATCAAAGAAGCTCATGGGAACACCGCATGCCTGGGCTATTCGGGTTAACAGCACATAACTAGGGTAAGTTCTGCCTGCTTCTATATCACCAATAAAGCTTTGTGACTTGTTAATGTCCTCAGCAAGTAGTTTTTGGGAATAATACAGTCCTAACTTATCTGATTTTATGCTTCTTGCCTTTTTTATCAACAATCCCAATTCTTTTCTGCTTATTATCATACAATTTCCTCCCATATATTTCCTATTTACATTATACGTGGCAATGAAGAGATTAGTCAACAGTGCAAATGTAAAATACAGGTAAATAACAAAACATAACTCCTATCCAGTGAGACCCGGTGTTGTATTTGTTTGCCTGCTGAGGCCATATATATAGTAGAAGATATATAATAATTAGTTTTAACATATTAATATTCATGTGATATAATTATTTATGTTATTGGGGGATCAACAATGGAAAAATGGATGATTAAAAATATAAAAGGTAATATTAAAGCAATGGCAGATGCACTGAAAATCAGTGAAACTGCAGCAAATATATTGATGAATAGGGGAATAACCACTTTAAGTGAGGGCAGAAGCTTCCTTGAGCCAAAATTTGACTATCTTCATGAACCAAGGCTGATGAAGGACATGGAAAAGGCTGTTGGTATCATGGAAGAGGCTATAAACCAGGGGCGTAAAATAATGATTGTAGGGGATTATGATGTGGACGGTGTAATAAGCACCTTCATACTATACAGCGCCGTCAGGGAATGTGGTGGAGATGTGTGCTATGAAATTCCACACAGAGTTAATGATGGGTATGGCATTAACTGCTCAATTATAGAAAGGGCTGCTGAGGCAGAAGTTGGATTGATAATTACCTGCGACAACGGAATTTCGGCATTTGAAGCCCTGCAATGTGCAGCGGATAAAGGAATTCTGGTAATAGTAACTGATCACCATGATATTCCTGAGGACATTGAAATGCTTAAGGCATCAGCAATTGTTAATCCAAAGCAGAAGGACTGTGAGTATCCGTTCAAAAGCCTTTGCGGCGCAGGAGTAGCTTATAAATTTGCCAAGGTGTTGTATGAGGAAATGGGTGTTGATAAAGGCAGCCTTGAAAAATATATTCATGCCGCAGCTATAGCAACGGTGTGTGATGTGGTGGACCTTACAGGGGAAAACAGAATAATTACAAAAAACAGCCTGAAGGAACTTTCTGCCACAAACAACCCTGGTCTTAAGAGTCTTATCAGAGTTACCGGTCTTCAGGGCAGAGAGATCACTGCCTATACCCTTGGTTTTGTTATAGGACCCTGCATTAATGCCTCCGGGAGGCTTGATTGTGCAAAAAAAGGAGTGGAGCTGCTGCTTGCAGAGGATGAAAAAATTGCAGAAGCCCTGGCCTTGGAGCTTTTTCAGCTGAATAAGGAAAGAAAGGAAATGACTCTTATTGGTGTGGAACAGGCTGTAAATCAAATAGAAGAGGAAGCTATGACTGACCACAGCATACTAGTGGTTTTCAACCAGAAGATTCATGAAAGCATAGCAGGAATCGTAGCGGGAAGGCTAAAGGAAAGGTATTCCAGGCCGGTAATTTTTCTTACTACAGGAAAACATGGTGTTAAGGGCTCCGGAAGAAGCATTGAAGGCTATAACATGTTTGAGGAACTTAACAAATGCAGGTATCTTTTGGGAAGGTTTGGCGGACACCCAATGGCTGCCGGAATGTCCTTGGAGGAGGATAAGGTTCAGATGCTGAGACAGGAGCTTAACAAAAACTCAAACTTGTCAAAGGAGGATCTTGTTCCCAAGGTATCCATAGACCTGCAGCTGCCTTTTCGAAGCATTGATATCAAACTTGCAGAGGAATTGGAATTGCTGGAGCCCTTTGGAAAAGGAAACCCAAAACCGGTTTTTGCTGAAAAAAATATTAAAATTGATAGGGCATCAGTAATTGGTACTAATAAAAATGTGCTAAGGCTTTCGTTAAGCCAGGGAAGAAACAGGCTCACTGGTGTTTACTTCGGAGACATAGAAAGCTTTAGAAACAGAGTAGAGGAAAGATATGGAGAACTGGAAGCCAACAGGCTTTTTTCAGGTGATAAAAATAAGGTTTCACTGGATCTGGCGTTTAATGTAGATATTAATGATTACATGGGAAACCGCAATGTGCAGCTCATTATTACGAATTTTAGATAAAAAAAACAGGGACAGCGTATGCTGAACCCTGTTTCCTCTACAAGCCTCTAAGATTAGCCCTGAGAAAGGTTATTTTTTTCGTACTGCTCTATCATAGTCTTGACCATCTGTCCGCCTACAGAACCATTCTGTCTGGAAGTAAGGTCACCATTGTAGCCTTCCTTCAAAGGAACACCCACCTGTTTAGCAGCTTCCATCTTGAATCTGTCTAAACCTGCTTTTGCTTCAGGAACTAATTGTCTGTTTCCTCTTGACATAAATAACAACCTCCTCTCAATTTTTAAATTCTGTCTTATTAATTATGTCATCATTATGTTAACCATTAATACAGTAATTATTTTAGTGACTTAACACCAAAACTGTAAGAACCTCTGTTTTTTTGCTTAATTTTGAAATAAATTACTGAATATAGTATTATTAATATGAATATTTAATCCGTAAGGAGGAATACTTTTGAAAAAAATAATTATGACCGGCGGAGGCTCGGCAGGGCATGTCACTCCTAATATTGCGCTATTTCCGGAATTAAAGAGGCTTGGTTTTACTATTGAATATATAGGTTCCAGGGATGGAATAGAAAAAGAGATAATAGAAAAGGAAAAAGTAAAATATTTTTCAATATCCAGCGGCAAATTAAGAAGGTATATGGATTTAAAAAATATTTCAGATCCCTTTAAGGTAATTAAGGGGGTTTTCGACGCCTATAGAATTATAAGAAGGGAAAAACCCAGCATAGTATTTTCAAAGGGAGGGTTTGTATCCGTACCAGTGGTCATAGCAGCTTTTTTAAACGGCGTTCCAGTGATTGCACATGAATCGGATATCACGCCAGGACTTGCAAACAAGCTTTCGGAGCCTTATTGCACCAAGATATGTGTAACCTTTCCTGAATCACTTATAGCTATTAAAGGTAAAAAGGCAGTACTGACAGGAACACCCATAAGACAGGACATATTCCAGGGAAGCTGGATTCTTGGCAGGCAGGCCTGCGGGTTTACAGATAAAAAACCGGTAATCCTTGTGATGGGAGGCAGTCTGGGATCAAAAATTATTAATGAAAATATTAGGCAGTGCCTGCCAGAGCTTTTGGAAGAATATAATATAGCTCATATTTGCGGAAAGGGAAATATTGATGAAACCCTAAGGGGAGTTAATGGCTACATGCAGTTTGAATATATTGATGAAGAGCTGAAGCATGTAATGGCTGCAGCAGAGCTGGTTATATCAAGAGCCGGTGCTAATGCTATTTTTGAGCTGCTTGCCCTTAAGAAACCGAACCTCCTGATTCCGTTATCCAGAAAGTCCAGCCGGGGAGACCAGATTTTGAATGCACAATCCTTTAAAAAAAGCGGCTATAGTGCAGTTATTGAGGAAGAAAGTCTGAATCCTGAGCTTCTGGTGAAGGAAATCCGTAATTTATATCTCCATAAGGAAGAATTTATACGTAAGATGAACTCAGGCAATGTAAAAAATGGAGTTGAAGAAATTGTAAAAATGATTACTATTTATTCAAAATAGTAAATCATTTGCAGGAAAATCCAATATTTTTTTATAAAAAAGAGGATTTTTTATTAGATCTGTAGAATATATAATGCTGTGTAAAGAAAAATATTTTACTGTTATAATAATTTTTTTCATCTGTTACAGTACTATAACAGATGAAAATATCATTGGTTTCATAGCATTTTTCAGCATTATTCAGCAATACTTCAATAATTGTGTTTAGGTTGAATAATTCGGATAAATAGGAATTTACAGAATGTTGTTTTTGATGTATATTTAATATGTACATATCAAATAATTGTGAATAATTAGTTGCGCATGTTTTACAATTTAAATTAATTGTTTCATAAAAAATCCATATTGTTTATTATAGTTATAATGCAGGATCTGATTCTTTTTGCAAATCAATCAGATTTATTTGTATGTTTTGTGGACAAGTGCGTATTTATATTGAGGGGTATTTTTCTGGGATTGAGGTTCCACAAGCAGTATGCAAAGCATTATATCTTATATATAAAGATAATATTTAGAAAGAAGGGAATATTTTATGAGAAAAATGAAGACTATGGATGGAAATACCGCTGCAGCTTATATCTCCTATGCATTTACTGATGTAGCAGCAATCTTCCCAATAACTCCATCCTCCCCAATGGCTGAACATGTAGATGAATGGGTGGCTGAAGGAAAAACTAATATTTTCGGACAACAAGTAAAAGTAATGGAAATGCAGTCAGAAGCTGGTGCAGCTGGTGCTGTTCACGGATCACTTCAGGCTGGTGCTTTAACTACTACTTATACTGCATCCCAGGGACTTCTATTAATGATCCCTAACATGTACAAAATTGCCGGAGAGCTTTTACCAGGCGTATTCCATGTTTCAGCAAGAGCATTGGCAGCAAATTCACTTAACATATTCGGTGACCATCAGGACGTTATGGCTTGCAGACAGACAGGCTTTGCATTACTTGCAGAGAGCAGTGTTCAGCAGGTTATGGACCTGGCAGCTGTTGCACATTTAACAGCTATTAAAGGAAGAGTTCCATTCTTAAATTATTTTGATGGATTCAGAACATCACACGAAGTTCAGAAAATAGAAGTTTTAGATTATGAAGATCTTGCTAAATTAGTAGACTATGAAGCAGTAGACGCTTTCAGAAGAAGAGGCTTAAACCCTGATCATCCATGCATCAGAGGAACAGCTCAGAACCCTGACATCTACTTCCAGGAAAGAGAAGTTGTTAATAGATACTATGATGCAATACCTGCCATGGTTGAAGAATACATGGGAGAAGTATCAAAATTAACAGGAAGAGAATACCATCTCTTTAACTACTATGGAGCAGAAGATGCTGACAGATTGATAATAGCAATGGGTTCAGTATGCGACGTTGTTGAAGAAACAGTAGATTACCTTAACGCTAAAGGCGAAAAGGTTGGTCTCTTAACTGTACATCTTTACAGACCTTTCTCATTAGAACACTTCTTTAAATATATACCTAAAACAGTAAAGAAAATTGCTGTATTAGACAGAACAAAGGAAATCGGAGCTACTGGAGAACCATTATTCCTGGATGTTAAGAACGCATTCTATGGAACAGAATGGTCACCTGTAATTGTTGGCGGAAGATACGGACTTGGTTCAAAAGACGTTGTTCCTGCACACATAGCAGCAGTATATGAAAACTTGAAATTAGACGCTCCAAAATCTGATTTTACAATCAGCATAGAGGATGATGTTACAAATAAATCATTACCTGTTGGAGAAGATATAGATGCAACTCCAGCTGGAACAAAAGCATGTAAATTCTGGGGTCTTGGATCAGACGGTACTGTTGGTGCAAACAAGAGTGCTATAAAAATCATAGGTGACCACACAGACATGTACGCGCAAGGATATTTTGCTTACGATTCAAAGAAATCCGGCGGTATCACTGTATCACATTTAAGATTTGGCAAGAAGCCAATAAAATCCCCATATTTGATAAACAAAGCAGATTATGTAGCATGCCACAACCAGTCCTATGTATATAAATACAATGTTCTGGAAGGCTTGAAGAAGAACGGCAAGTTCCTTCTTAACTGCGTATGGACTCCTGAAGAGCTAGAAGAAAAATTACCAGCCTTCATGAAGAGATTTATAGCACAGAACAACATAGAATTCTACACTCTAAATGCTGTTAAGGTTGCTCAGGAAATAGGCCTTGGCGGAAGAATCAATATGATAATGCAGTCAGCATTCTTCAAACTTGCTGATATAATTCCACTGGAAGATGCATTAAAATATCTTAAGGATGCAGTTGTATCATCCTATGGTAAAAAAGGACAGAAAATCGTTGATATGAACAATGCTGCTATAGATAAGGGTGTTGAAGAAATAGTTAAGATCAACGTTCCAGAATCCTGGAAAACTGCTGCTGATGAAGCTGATACAGGAAAACCAGTACCAGAATTCATAAAGAAGATAGTTGTTCCTATGAACAGACAAGAAGGAGATAAGCTTCCTGTAAGTGCGTTCCTTGGCATGGAAGATGGTACATTCCCAAGCGGAACTTCAGCTTATGAAAAGAGAGGCGTTGCTATAGACGTTCCTGAATGGCAGATGGATAAATGCATACAGTGTAACCAGTGTTCATATGTATGTCCACATGCTGCAATCAGACCAGTTCTTGCAACTGATGAAGAAGTAGCTAATGCTCCTGAAGGATTTGCAGTTAAACCTGCTACAGGCGCTAAAGGACTTAACTTCAGAATACAGGTTTCACCACTTGACTGCTTAGGCTGCGGAAGCTGTGCTAACGTATGTCCATCAAAAGAAAAAGCATTGATAATGAAGCCTCTTGAAACTCAGCTTGCAGAAGCTGACAGATGGGATTATGCTATGACTTTAGCACCAAAAGCTAATCCAATGAGCAAGGAATCCGTAAAAGGAAGCCAGTTCGAACAGCCATTATTCGAATTCTCAGGTGCATGTGCAGGCTGTGGAGAAACTCCATATCCAAAACTTGTAACTCAGTTATTCGGAGACAGAATGATGGTGGCAAATGCTACTGGATGTTCATCAATCTGGGGAGCATCAGCACCTTCAATGCCTTACACAAAGAACTGCAACGGACACGGACCAGCTTGGGCTAACTCATTGTTCGAAGACAATGCTGAGTTTGGACTTGGTATGCTTCTTGGAGTTACCCAGTTAAGAGACAAGCTTGCTATGAATGTTGAAGAAGCTATAAAAACTGCAAGCCCTGCATTAGCTGCAGCATTAAAGAACTGGTTTGACAACAAGGATGTAGGAGCAGGCTCAAGAGAAAGAGCTAATGAATTAATAGCATTGCTTGAAGCTGAAAAAGGCGACAACGCTCTGTTAAATGAAATATACAAGAACAAGGACTTCCTTGTTAAGAGATCACAGTGGATATTCGGTGGAGACGGCTGGGCATACGATATCGGCTACGGCGGATTAGATCACGTACTTGCTTCAGGCGAAGACGTTAACGTTATGGTATTTGATACAGAAGTTTACTCAAATACAGGCGGACAGTCCTCAAAAGCTACTCCAACTGCTGCAATAGCTAAATTTGCTGCATCAGGTAAGAAGACTAAGAAGAAAGACCTTGGAATGATGGCTATGAGCTATGGATATGTTTACGTTGCTCAGGTATCCATGGGTGCTGACAAGAATCAGACAATGAAGGCTATACTTGAGGCAGAAGCTTACAAAGGACCATCATTGATAATCTGCTATGCTCCATGTATTAACCATGGATTAAAAGCAGGCATGGGCTGCAGCATGGATGAAGCTAAGAAAGCAGTTGAGTGCGGATACTGGGGAATGTACAGATTCAATCCTGCACTTAAGGAACAGGGCAAGAATCCATTTACATTAGATTCAAAAGAACCTACTGCAAGCTTCAGAGACTTCCTCATGGGAGAAGTAAGATACGCATCATTAGCTAAGCAGTTCCCAGAAGCAGCAGAAGCATTATTCGAAAAGACAGAAAAAGATGCTATGGAAAGACTTGCTAACTACAAGAAATTGGCACAAGGCTAATAATAAGCTTAAATTAAGATAGGAAACCTATGGTTTCCTATCTTTTTTTTACTAATATTTAAAAAAACGCTTTTAATATTGGCCAATTACGGTTACAATGATAACATAAAGCTTTAAGGAGGTATTAGCTATTATGGATAATGAAAATGTTAAAGGCTGCGGATGTTCAGATACAGGCTGTGACGACGAAGGCTGCGGTTGCGGCTGTGGCTGCGGTGACGAGGCACATGAAGGCTTAATCGTTGATTTAGAAGATGAAGAAGGCAATGTGGTATCATGTGAAATAGTTGATGGTTTTGATTATAAGGATAATGAATATGCTATAGTACAGAACCCGCAAAACGGATCAGTATATTTGTTCAAGGTTGTTGGCGAAGGTGACGAAGGGGAACTTGTAATTCCCGATGATGAAGAATTTGATGAAGTATCAGCCTACTACGAGGAATTAATCGATTCAGAAGAAAAATAACAATTAGGTCGCTGCAGCCATGCTGCATCGGCCTTATTAATTATATTTTCGAGGTGATATTTTGGAAAAACTCGCAATATTTGATGTGGATTACACCCTTACAAAAAAAGAAACCCTTTGGGAGTTCTTTAAATTTATGATGAAGAAGAAACCGAGCCTGGTTTTCCATCTCCCCAAAAGTCTGGTTTCAGCTTTTTTGTTTGCAGCCGGGATTTATGATGCAAAGACTGCAAAAGAGCATTTTATTGCCTTTATTGACGGCATAGAGGAAAAACAGATGCAGGAGCTGGTAAGAGAGTTTTATGATAATAGATTTGTGAACATATTTTACCAGGATGCCATTGATACTATGAAGAAGCTGAAGGCTGAGGGCTATAAAATAATATTGATTTCGGCCTCAGCAGAGTTTTACCTCAATGAGCTGTATAAAATAAAAGAAGTGGATAAAATCCTCGGCACCAGGTTTAGTCTGGACAATGGCAGACACACAAGGTTTATTGAAGGTGAAAACTGCAAGGGTGAAGAGAAGGTTAGAAGGCTTCGGGAATATCTGGAGGAAGAGGACATGGATGTGGATTTTAAAAATTCCTATATGTTTTCAGATTCTCTTTCAGATTCTCCATTGTTCTATCTAGTGGGCAACCCCTATCTGATCAATTCAAAAAAGAAAAATCATGAATTTAATGTGCTTTATTGGAAGTAGTAATAACACCTTGTTGTAAAAATATGCGGCAAGGGGTTATTTTTTTTATATTTTTAATTAATTTCTCTTAAAATTTTGTTATAATTAAAATATATATTTAATTCAGGAGGAATAACATGAGGGATATGATAGGCAGCTATTATGCAGCAAATAATGAAATAAAATCCTTGAAGGATTTCGATGAAAGTATAATGCTTCAAGGTAAAACAATATACGAGGTAATAAGGGTGATGGATGGCAGACCTTTATTTTACGATATGCATATAGAGAGACTGCATAAATCGGCGGAATTAGCCAAGGTTGAAATAAACATATCCGACAGTTTGATGAGGGACATGGTTAAAGGGCTTATAGCTGCAGATGCGCTTGATGACGGCAATATTAAGATAGCCTTTAACAATGGCAGCCTGTATATGTTTCAGATAAAGCACAGATATCCTGATACAATGGATTATTTGAGCGGAGTATCAGCTGTACTGTTTATGGGTGAGAGAAAGGACCCTAATATCAAGCTTATTGATACGGAGTTCAGAAACAGGGCTAATGAAAAAATCCAGAGCGAAAATGCTTATGAAGCCATACTGGTAGATCATAACGGATACATAACCGAGGGCAGCAGGTCCAACATATTTATGGTGAAGGAAGGCAGTTTGATTACCTCACCAGGAGAAGCTGTGCTTCCCGGCATTACCCGTACAATTATAATGAAAGCCGCAGCAAGACTTAATATTCAGGTGAGGGAGGAAAGGATACACTATAAGGATATAAATACTCTGGACGGTATTTTTATTTCCGGCACTTCGCCTAAGGTTCTTCCAGTATCCATGGTGGACGGCATAAAATTCAAATCTGCTGAAAACAGCATAATACAAATGCTGATGACGGAGTACGATAAAATAGCAGAAGAGGATATTAATAATTTCAAATATTAAAGAAGTTTGTCATCAGTCCGATAAATATAATTAATGTTAATAATGGAGGCGTTACCTGTGGAAAACATTTCTAAAGATGGATCAGTGAAAATAATCGAGGGAAAAATAATAATTGAAAATCCAAAAGGTATGGGAAAGCCTGCCCAGATTTTTGCAAGCCGAAATGTTGGTCTCATAGTGGATGGGGCAGCGGTATCAGGAAAGTGCCCAGTTTTTAAGGATAGCAATATTGAAGTCATTTTTGACGAAACTGAAGCCTCCAGGGAAATGAAGATAGATGTGGCTGAGGATAGTATGGCAGCCTGGCTAACCATAAAGTATAAACCTAAAAATGTATTCAGGCTTAAGGATGCCCCTGAAAGCACCTTCGTAGAGCTGGTTTCGGAGGTGTCACAGCGGATGTATCCGCCCAAATATAAAATACATGAAATATCGGCGGAATTGTCAAATAATAAGATTATATATGGTATAATAGATAGTAATTTGAAAAAATGTGGAGAAGAAGAATGTAGTAATCTCCTCATTGCACAAGGGGAAAAAGTCATAGAAGGAACCAATGACAAAATTGAGTTTACATTTTCATCAGACAAAAAGGAAAAGTTCAAGGTTGATGAAACCGGGAACATAGATTTCAAGAGCATCGGCGCTGTTCAAGATGTTAAAAAGGGTGAAACTATAGCCGTAAGAATAGCAGGTGTGGAAGGCAGTGAAGGACATGACATATATGGCAGGGTAACTAAGCCTAAGAATATAAAGAGATTGAGTATAAAAGCAGGAAAAGGCTGCGTTATAAGGGATGAGAATACAGTGGTGTCCCTTATTGACGGGAAGCCCTGTGTAAGAAATAATGTGTTCAGTGTATTTGATGTCCACGAGGTAAAGGGAGATGTTGACTTATCTACCGGAAATGTTACCTTCATAGGTGACATCAGCATTATGGGAGGAGTTGCCGAGGGTATGCAAATAATAAGCGGCAACAATGTAAAAGTTAACAAGGATGTGGAAGGCTCCGTTATCAATGCAAAGGGAGACATATCCGTAGGAGGAAATGTTATAAGAGCACAGCTGTACGGCGGAGGTGAAGATGTTAATAGACTTAAGGTTTTAACCGAGCTGGACAGTATAAGAACAATTATAAAAAATATTGTTGATGCAGTGGCTCAAATTAAGGAACATAATATTTTAGGCGATGATAAAAAAGACGGGGATATAATCAAGCTTCTTATTGAAACAAAATACAAAAATCTAACTGTAACGTGTATAAAAACCTTGGCCAGCCTTGGTGCTTTATATGAAGAAGAAAAGCAAGGCAGGGTCAGTGAGCTTATAAGACAGAAGCTGCTGGGACTTGCACCATTAAACATACGTAACTACGGGGAGCTTGATAAGATAATAGAAAGCATAGACTTTCTGCTGGCAAAAATCAGGTCGGAGCTGTCTGTGCCTGTAACAGTATCCTTCGCCTATTGCCAGGATTCAATTGTCAAAAGTTCAGGAGATATAGCAGTAACAGGCAAGGGAGTCTATATTTCCGAAATTACGGCAAATGGAACAATAAGGTTTATATATGAAAAAAGCGTAGCCAGAGGGGGACTTATAAAAGCATCCAGAGAGATGGTCTGCAGGATAGTTGGGAGCCCTGCAGGAGTGCCAACCAGGCTGCAGGTGGATAAGGATGGAGAGATTTTTGTAGATGCAGCCTACCAGAATACAGTATTTATTGTAGGACAAAAGGAATACACCTTAGATAAACCTAGTAAAAATATACATGCATATCTCGATCTAAGGGGAGATATAATTGTGGACAAACTTTTATTGGAGGTATAGTTATGGAGAATAAGGAAACCAAGGTATTAATTTTCAGTATCAATGGAGAAACCTATGCTACGGACATTATGGAGGTAGAAAGAATTTTGGGCTATGAACCCCCAACAAAGCTTCCTGATGCCCCGGACTTTGTGGAAGGTGTAATTAATTATGAAGGCAGTATACTTCCAGTAATATCGCTGTGCTATAAATTCAGCGGAAAGAGAAATGTTATAAGCAATGAATCAAAAATTATCGTGTCAAAGCAAGCGGAAAATAAAATCGGCTTCATAGTTGATGTGGTATCCGAGGTTAAGGATGTTAATAACGGCAATATAGAGCCGCCACCCGAAATTGCAGCCGGAATATCTAAAAGGTACATAAAAGGACTTATTAAAATAAATGAAAAAATAATAATATTCTTAAATCTGAAGACTATCCTTACCGAGGCGGAAAAGAAGCTTATTTAATTGAAAGGTAGTGTGTTATGGACATAATAGAATATAAAGTTGGAATAGCGGACATGAATACTGCCTTTTCACCGCATAAAATTATTACAGTGGGCCTGGGCTCTTGTATTGGTATTGCCTTATACGACAATAAGATTAAGGCAGGTGGGCTGGCACATATAATGCTGCCTGACAGTACAAGCTTTAATAATGTGTCTAATCCTTTGAAATTTGCAGACCTGGCAATTCCTATGCTTATTAAGGACATGGAGAAGATGGGAGCAAATAGATATAATATAAAGGCAAAAATTGCTGGAGGAGCTTCAATGTTCACTTTCTCGGACAGCAGGATGAATATGGATATCGGAAACAGGAACAGCATATCAGTAAAAAATGTATTAAATCAATTTTCAATTCCCCTTCTTAAAGAGGATGTAGGCGGCAATAAGGGGCGTACCATGATATTTGACACCCAGACAGGAATTGTTCAGATCAGGACTATTGGCATGGGGATAAAAGAATTGTAATGGGGTGATGCATTTGAATAAGATTAAAGTATTGGTAGTAGACGATTCAGCACTGATGAGAAAAATAATTTCTGATATGATTGATACAGAGGATAATATGGAAGTAACTGGTACAGCCAGAAATGGGGAGGACTTTCTTGACAAGCTTACCAAGGCTGCCCCGGATGTCATAACCCTTGACGTGGAAATGCCGAAGATGGATGGCGTTGCGGCTTTAAAGGAACTTAAAAAGAGAAATATTAAAATTCCAGTGATAGTACTTAGCAGTGTTACAAAAAGAAGTGCCCAGATTACTATGGAATGCCTTGAGGCAGGAGCCTTTGACTTTATTTCCAAGCCATCTGGAGCCATATCCCTGGATATAAACAAGGTTAAAGAGGATCTTATACAAAAAATTAACCTTGCCTATGAAAGAAACAACAAGGTTCAGCATATAGAGCAGGCCCCTGTTATGTGGAAACCGCCTGCAAGGGTAAATGAGCCTGCAGCTGTGCCAGCCTTTATTGAAAGGCGAAAAACAGCAGGGAATATTAAGGCTGTGGTTATCGGCGCCTCTACGGGAGGACCAAAGGCCCTTTATGCAGTAATAACAAAGCTCCCTCAGTTTTTAGGAGTTCCAGTATTTGTAGTCCAGCATATGCCTGAGGGATTTACTAAGGCTTTTGCGGAAAGGCTGGATCAAAACAGCGCCTTGAAGGTTGTAGAAGCTGAAAATATGATGAATATAGATATTAATACTGTTTACGTAGCCAAGGGAGGCTACCATATGGAAATAAACCAGGACAGAAAGCTTCATCTTAATACAGAGCCATCCATATGGGGCGTGAGGCCTGCAGTGGATAAACTGTTTTTCTCTGCATCCAGGGTTTACGGACCATCATTGCTCAGTGTAGTATTGACAGGAATGGGAAGGGATGGAGCAGATGGTACAGTGGAAATAAAAAAACACGGTGGTATAACCATCTCTGAGGATAAATCTACCTGCACAATTTATGGTATGCCTAGGGCAGCCTTTGAAACAGGTAAAGTGGATTTGGTTCTTCCACTGGATAGAATATCTGATGAAATAATTCGAATTGTTAATGGAAGAGAGGGCTAGGCATAATGGACATGACAGATTTTGAAAGATGGGTGTACAAGGAGTATAAAATAAACTTGTCCGCTTATAAGTCAAATCAGCTTCACAGAAGGATCAATAGCCTAATATCAAGAGTAGGGGTAAAATCCATAGATGAATATGTGCAGCTGCTTAAGAGGGATCCGGTTCAAAAACAAAAGCTTCTGGATTTCATAACCATCAATGTCACTGAATTTTTCAGAAATCCTGATATCTTTGAGGACCTGAAGGGCAAGCTCAAGGAAATATATTCGTCCAGGACTATGCCTTTAAAAATATGGAGCGCAGCCTGCTCCATCGGTTCTGAGCCCTATTCACTTGCAATGCTGCTGGATGAGCTTTTTCCCGGGAAAAAGCATCAGATAATTGCCACAGACATAGATAACACCATATTGGAAAGAGCTAAAAAAGGGGAGTATACAGAGGCTGAAATTAAAAATATACCTGACAAGTATCTGAAAAAATATTTTAATATTGAATCGGGAAAATATTATGTAGCAAACAGCCTTAAGAATATGATAAGCTTTAGGAAGCATGATTTGATTCTGGATAAATATGAATCAGGCTTTGATCTGATCGTGTGCAGAAATGTGGTTATTTACTTCAATCAGGACACAAAAGATGAAATATATAAAAAATTCAGCAGTGCGCTGAATAAAGGCGGGTTACTTTTTGTTGGAGCTACCGAGAGTATATATGATTACAAAGATTATGGCTTTGAAAAAGCTTCAACATTTATATACAGAAAATTATAAGGAGGAAAGTTATGGATACATCCCAGTACATGTCTATGTTTTTAGAAGAGTCCATGGATAATCTGCAGTCCTTAAATGAATCACTGCTGCAGCTTGAACAGGAACCAAATGATATTGATAAATTGAATGAAATATTCAGGATAGCACATACCATAAAGGGAATGGCTGCCACTATGGGATTTAACCACATGGCAGAGCTTACCCATAAGATGGAGGATGTTCTCTCGGAATTCAGGGAAGGAAAGCTGCAGGTTACACAGAATGTGGTAACCACTCTGTTCAAATGCCTGGACACCTTGGAAAATATGGTGAACAGCATCAATGGCGGAGCAGATGACAGCTTTTCAATTGATGATATCCTAAGTGAATTGGAAACTATCTCCAAGGCAGAAATTGAACAGGAGCAGGAGATTCAGGAAGCTGCTGCAGAAAGCAGTGTACTGGAGCTGAACGAATATGAAATGAATATTATCAGGCAGGCATATATAAAGGATTTCAAACCCTGCCAGATTGATATTACAATCAGCAGCAATACTCTGTTGAAATCCGCCAGGGCATTTTTAATATTCCAGTGCCTGGAGGAAAACGGTGAAATCATAAAATCAATTCCTTGCACTGAAGATATAGAAAGTGAAAATTTCGATACTGAAATAAAGGTTATTTATTTAACCACCAGAGATACCTCCGAAATTGAGCATATGCTCCTCGGAATATCCGAAGTGGAGGAGGTAAGGATACAGGCTATTGAGGTTAAGCGTCAGGTTGAAGCAACGCCGGTGGTTTCAAATGTGGATATTGAAAAGGCAGAGGTTAAAGCCGTACAAAAGGAAGTCAAGGAAACTAAGGAAGTAAAGGAAAGTGTCAAGAAAACCCACCAGTCCGTAAGGGTTGATCTGGAGAGGCTGGATAAATTCATGAACATGGTGTCCGAGCTGGTTATAAACAGAACCAGGCTTGAACAAATAAGCACCAGTTATAAGCTTAATGAACTGAACGAAACCCTGGAGCAGGTTGCAAGAACCACCTCGGATCTTCAGGATCTGGTTATGAAAATAAGAATGCTGCCTTTAGATGTAGTTTTCAACAGATTCCCGAGAATGGTCAGGGATCTTTCTGTTGAACTGAACAAGGAAATGGAGCTTATAATAAAGGGTCAGGATACTGAGCTTGACAGAACAGTAATAGATGAAATCGGAGAGCCTCTGATACATATAATAAGAAATGCTGCAGATCACGGCATTGAAGCTCCTGAAATAAGAAAAAGCAGAGGCAAGGAGCCAATGGGCAAAATCAAGCTTACAGCCTATCAGGAGGGCACCAAGGCGGTAATTAAGGTCGAAGATGACGGTCAAGGACTTCCTGTAAGCAAAATCAAGGCTAAAGCTGAAGAAATTGGAATAAACACTGAAGGCATGAGCGATGCAGATATAAGAAACCTTATTTTCATTCAGGGCTTCAGTACAAATAAAGTGGTAACGGACATATCCGGCCGTGGAGTTGGAATGGATGTTGTAAAAACAAAGATTTCAGCCCTGGGAGGCACCGTGGATGTTATCAGCGAGGAAGGAAAGGGTTCAACCTTCATCATAAGGCTTCCGCTGACACTGCAGATAATACAGGCACTCCTTGTTAAGGTTGGTGAGGAAACCATGGCAATATCCCTGGGATATATAGACAGGGTTATCGACTACAAGGAGGACCTGATTAAAAGGACTAACAATAAGGAAGTTATAATCTATAATGGAAATGTAATATCTTTAATCAGGCTCAATAAGGTTCTGAACATAGAGGAATCGGAGAGCAGCAAAAAATATATAGTGATTGTTAAGGTTGGCGAAAGAACGGTAGGACTTCTGGTGGATTCACTGCTTGGTCAGAAAGAAATAGTAATAAAGCCTCTTGGTAAAACACTTCAGGGCTTAAAAGAATACATAGGGGCAACAATTCTCGGGGATGGTCTGGTAACACTTATTCTTGATGTTGCAGCCCTGATTTAAAGGGGGATTTAAATGTCATATAAAGAACTTACTCCCCTGCAGATGGATGCTCTGAAGGAGGTTGGGAATATCGGCACAGGAAATGCCGCCACAGCATTATCTCAGCTTCTTAACAGAAAGGTGGACATGACTGTTCCGTCAGTATATTTAATTCCATTTGACGATATATTCACAAGAATAGGCGGAGACGAAATTGTAATAGCAGTAATTGTAAGGGTTTTAGGAGATACTCCCGGAAATATCCTGTTTGTATTTGAAAAGGATACGGCATTGGATATCGTTGAGAGCCTCACCGGAGAAAAGGAGGAATATCTCAGTGAAATGGGATACTCTGTTATCTGTGAAGTGGGAAACATTGTCTCCAGCTCCTATATGAATGCCATATCAAGGTTTACAAATCTTGTTATAACGGCTTCAGTGCCGGCTGTGTCTTATGATATGCTGGGCGCAATTTTATCAACTACTTTTATAGAATCAGGACAATTCGATGATTATGTGCTGGACATTGAAACTGTGTTTTTACAGGCTAATGAAAAAGCAGGGGGGCATTTTTACTATATACCAATGCCTGGTTCCCTGGAAAAAATATTAAATGCTTTAGGATTAAATTAATTGGAGGTTAAAAAATGGCAAGAATATTAATTGTGGATGATGCAGCTTTTATGCGAATGATGATAAAGGATATACTGGAAAAAAACGGATTTGAGGTTGTAGGTGAAGCCAATAATGGTATCAAGGCTGTGGAACTGTTCAAAAAAGAAAAGCCTGATATAGTTACCATGGATATAACCATGCCGGATATGGATGGAATTGAAGCAGTTAAAGCAATAAAGGAATTTGATCCTGCAGCAAAGGTAATAATGTGTTCAGCAATGGGTCAGCAGACCATGGTTATGGATGCAATAAGGGCAGGCGCAAGAGATTTTATTGTTAAGCCATTTCAGCCGGACAGGGTACTTGAAGCAATAAAAAAAGTATTAGGCTAAAACCTAATAAGGAGGCAGTAAAATGCAGGTTGTAATTTTTAAATTGAACAATGAACAATTTGCTGTTGAAACAGACAAGGTTCAGAGTATTAATGATTCCATGGAAATAACAAGGGTGCCCAAAGCCCCTCAATATATTAAAGGATTAATAAATCTCAGGGGTAATGTCATATCCCTGCTGGATATAAACCTTCTTCTTGATGTGCCTAAGGCAGAAGTGAAACAGGACAACATCATAATCCTTGACATGGATGGTGAAATGGTTGGAATTGCGGTGGATCAGGTCGAGGAAGTGCTGGATGTGGAAGAAGATATAATTGAGGATTTGGCGGAAACAAGCAAGGACTATATTTATGGAATTATAAATTTTAATGACAGAATTGTAACACTTATAGATATTAATAAATTACTTGTAAAGTAGTTGGAAATGAGGGAATCAAATGGCAGACGTATTATCACAAAGTGAAATAGATGCACTTTTATCTGCCTTGTCAACAGGAGAAATATCTCCCGATGAAATACCGAAGGAAGAGGAAAAGCAAAAGGTTAAGCCTTATGATTTCAAAAGCCCTCAGAAGTTTTCCAAGGACCATATCAGAACCCTGGAGCTTATTCATGACAACTATGCCAGAATAATTTCAAACTATCTGTCAGTACAGATAAGAAGAAATGTTAAGGCAAGGATTGAAAGCGTGCAGCAGATAACCTATGATGAGTTTATTCACTCCGTTTCCAATCCTACCGTTTTAACCGTATTCAAGATGCCGCCGTTAAGCGGTTCTATATTATTTGAAACAAACCCTCAGTTTGTTTTTGAAATTGTGGATATATTACTTGGGGGCAGAGGAAATTCCAAGGTTGTATCCAGAGAATTCACCGATATAGACAAGAATATAATCTGGCAAATCAATAAAGGGCTTATATCAAATCTTAAACTGGCCTGGGATGAGGTGCTGGAGGTTGAGCCGGAAATAGAAGGCCTGGAAACCAACCCGGCCTTGAACCAGACCTTGGCTCCAAACGAGCCTGTGGCTTTAATAACCTTTTATGTGGAAATGGGTAAAAGCAGTACCTTTATAAATATCTGCATACCTTATTTGTGTATTGAAAAGGTTCTGGATAAGCTGGTTGTTCAATACTGGTTCCAGGAAAACAGCGAGGATATTTTGCTTGAATCCAGGGAAAAGCTTAGAGGAAGGCTGAATATAATAGATATAGAAATGACCTCAGTTTTGGGAAAAACCACTATTTCTGTGGATGATTTTTTAAAGCTGTGCGAGGGTGATGTGGTAACTCTGGAGAGAAAAACCTGTGACCCTGTGGAAATTCTGGTGGAAAATGTGCCTACCTACTTTGGCAAGCCTGGATTGTTAGGTAAAAACAAGGGAGTTCAGATTCTGGATATTATAGATAAGGATGTGGAAAACTATGAGTAACGGATTCCTTTCGCAGGAAGAAATAGATGCTCTTTTGAATGGTTCCGCCATGCCGGCAGAACCCGAAAGCGGCGAAGAGCTTAGTGATGTAGAAAAAGATCTGCTGGGAGAGGTAGGAAACATATCTATGGGTTCTGCATCTACTTCACTTTCTACATTAATCAACCAGCAGGTTAATATAACCACACCTGTGGTTACAATAAACAGACTCAGTAAAATAAAGGAAAGCTTCGAGGTGCCCTATATTGCACTGGAAGTTAAATATGTCAGCGGAATAGCAGGTAAAAACCTGCTGGTAATGAAAATTAACGATGCTGCAGTCATAGCAAACCTTATGATGGGAGGCAACGGTATCGTGGAGGGAGACAAAACAGAGCTTTCAGAAATTGAGCTCAGTGCTGTCTCAGAGGCTATGAACCAGATGATAGGTTCAGCAGCAACAGCCATGGCCACCATGTTCAGCAGAGAAATAAACATATCCCCTCCGACCTCAAAGGTTTGGGAGGATGCGTCTCATCCTCACGATGTGGATGATGATTCCCTGCTGGTTAAGGTATCCTTTAAATTGACCATAGGAGAGTTGGTGGACAGCAGTATTATGCAGCTACTTTCCATGGAAACTGCAAAACGTATCGTTTCAATAATGATGGGAGAGGAAGCAGCTCCAGCAGCTCCAGCTCCAGCAGCACCAGCTCCTTCAGCGCCAGCTCCCGTGGCTGCCATGCCAGAGATAAAGGCACCGGAGCAGCAGGCAGCCAGACCAGAGCCCCAGGTGGAAGTACTTCATGCAGATTTCCAGCCATTAACAGTAAATCAAGGTCAGGTACATGCACCTAAAAACATTGACCTTATTCTTGACGTGCCCTTGGAAATTTCTGTTGTGCTGGGAAAAACCAAGAAAAGCGTAAAGGATATACTAAATCTTGGTACAGGTTCCCTGGTGGAATTGGACAAACTTGCTGAAGAACCAGTTGAAATTCTGGTAAACGGAAAAAAGGTTGCTTATGGCGAGGTTGTAGTAGTAGATGAAAACTTTGGAGTGCGAATCACCAGCATAGTGAGCAGCACTGAAAGAATTAAATCCTTAGGTAAATAATAAAAAATCCTGCATTGCTAGTTGGGTGATGCAGGATTTTTTTTCTTTCAGGTATAAATAAATAATTTAAATATACGATAATGAAAGAAGAAGAGTACGTTTTGGGAGTGATATTATGAAAATTAATGGAATAAGCCAGACAAAAGCTATCGGCTTATATAATGACTATAAAAAGCATGTGGAAAAGAAGGACGTTAAGCAGCAGGGGGATTCAATACAGATATCTTCCTTAGGTAAAAGCCTCAGCACCTACTCTACTGAGGATATCCTTGAAAACAGGGCTGAAAAGGTGCAGAGCATTGCAAATGAAGTAGCCAACGGAACCTATAGCAGGGATTCAAAGCTTGTGGCAGAAAAAATGCTGGATAATATTAAAAATTCCAAATAGGAATGGTGATTAGATGAAGGAAATGTTGTTGAATATAATGAACGAAGAGCTTTCAGCCCTGCAGGAGCTTATGGCAGCTCTGGAGGAACAGCACAGGCTTATTGCCAATAATGAAATAATGAAGCTTTCGCTGCTGGTGGAAAAAATTGAGGAATGCAACAAAAACCTGGCTAAAATTGAAGTGGAAAGACGAAGGATTACTAATGGGGAATCCATGAAAAAAATAATAGAGGACTTGAAGGATGAAAAACTGGATGCCTGCTACAGGGAAATTAATAAACTGCTGCAGGCCCTTAAACTGCAAAAGGATACCAATGAATTGCTAATAAGGAAGGGCTTAAGCTTCAGTAACCAGATGATGAACCTTTTGAAACCGGATAGAAGCGCTAAAACCTATAATGCCTATGGAAGGAGCAAGTAGATGTCAGGATTATTCGGAACACTTAACATATCTAAAAGCGGCCTGTTTTCGCAGCAGAATGCCATTGATGTAACCTCACACAACATAGCCAATGCCAACACCGAAGGCTATTCCAGGCAAAGGGTGGAGCTTGTAACTACAAGGCCCTACACTACAGGGGTAAGTGGAGCAGGCCAGCTGGGCACAGGGGTGCAGGTGGATGCCATCAACAGGATAAGAGACAGCTTCCTGGACTACCATACCAGAGTTGAACTGGGAGTTCAGGGTGAATATACAGCAAGAGATCAATTCCTAAGCCAAATTGAAAATATAATAAATGAACCTTCAGACACAGGAATATCATCATTGATGAGCAGCTTTTACGACAGCTGGCAGCAGCTATCAAAGAAGGCGGATACCTCCAGTGCTAAAAAGGTTGTGGCTGAACAGTCACTGGCTTTAACTAATGAATTGAACCATACCTATAACGAACTTCAGCAGCTTAAGACAGATACTCAATCCCTGATGAAGGATACGGTATTTGATCTTAATAACCTTTTAGAGCAGGTTAGCCAGCTGAACCAGGAAATAATTCAGGTAAAGGTTGCCGGTCAGGAGCCAAACGACCTTATGGACAGAAGAGATTTGCTCTTGGATGAACTGAGCTCAAAGTTTGGTCTTAAAATTGACAAGAATAATTTTCATGGCATAACCGTAACAACTGAGGAGGACCCGGTGGATCCAAATGCGGAATTTGGTGGCTCGGCACCGCTGGATGCATCCAACAAATCGATGAATATTATACAGAGCCTTAATCCGGATGACGAATGTAGGTTTTCCTGTGTGACCAGCATACTGGATAAAAACAACAAAGCAGGATATACTGGGGCCGGTGCATATAAGGTAACCTATTACAAATATGGTGATACATCAAATGAAGACAATAAAGTTGACATATATGTAAATATAGAAAATGAGGACCAATATAACGCCCTTAATGAATCCAGGGTGCTTTGGGCAGACAATGACGGAAATGCTTTGAGTGTGAATGATTCTGTTAACGGTACCGGGGATGTATTAGGCAAATTAGACGGAACAGGTAGTAATACAGGAATTGTGGATGGAACCGGAACAGCTGTTACCGGAACAACCGCCACATCAGCAATAAGTTTCTCCAATTTAAAGTTGTTTCAGCCACCATCTGGTGAATTAAGCGGTTATGCTTCAGTACAGAGTGATATAGATGAATATGTGGATGAAATAAACAAGCTGGCTAAATCACTTGCGTTTTCAGTTAATGCTATTATGACACAAAGTGCTACCTATACAGATGATAATGCAACAACTGGTATATATAACTTCTTTGTAAATGCTACTGGCGATAATACAGATGAAGCAGGAATAAATGCAGGTAACATTACAGTAAACAGCAAGCTTCTGGCTGATAATACTCTAATAATTGCAGGTACAAGCAGTGCTTCAGGAGAAAGTGACGGCAACAGAGCATTAGCTGTGGCTGATCTGAAGGATGTGCGTATGCTTGTACAAGGATTAACCGATGATATGGATAGGGGAGAATTTTTAACAGGTATTTTTAATTCGGATTCCAACCTGGGGGGCCTTTCGAATATAACCAGCTCAGCCAGTGGCATGACAATGGATACATATTTTAAGGATACCGTAGACAGAATAGGTATACAGGAGCAGGAAGCTAAAAGAATGGTTAAAAATCAGGCAACATTGCTGGCCGGCTTCCAGGAAAGCAAGGACTCGGTGTCCGGTGTTTCTATGGATGAGGAAATGGCAAACCTGATTCAATATCAGCATGCCTACCAGGCAAACAGCAAGGTTATATCTACAGTAGATGAACTACTTGATGTAGTAATAAACGGACTTAAAAAGTAAAGAAAATGAGGTGATATTTTGAGAGTTACCAATAAAATGCTTTCAAACAGTTTTTTAACAGATATGAGAACAAATCTTGAAAATATGAAAACCATACAGCAGCAGATGACTTCGGGAAAGCTGTATGGTTTTCATATTTAGATCGGAAGAGCACACGTCTGAACTCCAGTCACACTTGAATCTCGT
>CALBDU010000086.1 GCA_937927335.1 uncultured Clostridium sp. | reverse complement strand
TTTAACATGAATAAAATATAACAGTGATTACAAGGAGTGATTAAGTTGGCTGTTTGTTGTATAAGCTACCCGGAATTTAAAGCTGGAGACAAGGTTGTTTCACTGGTAATGCATCCGCCTGAAATTAACACTGGGACAAATGCTGTTATTATTGCACCATGGACAGGTTTGCTGTATGCTGTACAAATGCCAGATGGACAGCTTCACAGGTGGTTTGCCTGGTTTGAGCTTAAGGCCTTAAACACCAAACCAGAATATTGCCCTTTTCCTAAAGAGGGCGATTATGCAATTATTGTGAACAATCAGGGACATCCACACATGATAAAAAAGGGAATGACTGTTAAAATCGTTAAGGTTGTTCAAACACCTTTTTATGATTTGATGCTTGAAAACGGAAAATACCATCGGTGGCTGGCTGAATTTGAAATTATCCACCCGGTATAGCTTAAAAGGTTTTTATCCTAAGGGATGAAGGCCTTTTATTTTATGCAGGGTGAAAAGTAGCGATTAATGAAATAAAATAGAAGATGAGTGAAACTAGCGAATGACTGTCCCAGCTGCCAGTTCTATTCAATCCAGCGAATAACCGTCCCCAACCCCACCTTCCCTAACACGTGCATTATTTTTGAATATAGTATAAAATATTATATATAGACTGAAATTATTTAATATTAATTACTACTTAGGAGGAAGCTTATGAACCTTTTGATTACTGTACTGCTGCTGCTGGTTTGCCTGCTTTTTTCAAATGTTATCAGCCATTATATACCTTCAATACCCACAGCATTAATTCAGGTGGCTCTGGGTATAGTGATAGCCCTTGCCTTCACGGGCATGAAAATTGAAATGGACACTGAGTGGTTTTTGCTGCTGTTTGTAGCACCGCTTTTATATAACGACGGAAGGCATTTTCCAAGAGAGGAATTGTGGAAAATGAAAACTCCTATATTTGGCAATGCCATTATTCTTGTTCTTTTAACTACCGTTGCGGGGGGCTGCTTTATACACTGGATGATACCAGGTATTCCTCTAACCGCAGCTTTTGCGCTGGCGGCAATTCTTTCACCTACGGACCCTGTAGCTGTGAGCGGAATAGCCAAACGTATACATATTCCAGAAGATGTATTGAATCTGGTAAAAGGAGAGTCTCTTATTAATGATGCTTCAGGTTTGGTGGCCTTTAAATATGCCATAGCTGCAGTGGCCACCGGATATTTCAACTTGAATACCGCATTGCTGGATTTTGGGTATATGCTTGCAGCAGGAGCGGTTTTGGGCTCACTACTGGGACTGCTCTTAATGATTGTCAGGTATACCCTGCGAAAACAAGGCATTAAGGATGTGACATTTCATTCACTGCTTCAATTAATGGCGCCCTTCATAATTTATATTGCCACAGAGGAGATGTTTCACGCTTCAGGAATTATAGCTGTGGTAGCAGGAGGAATTGTTTATTCCTTAATTGAAGAACGGACGGACACCTTTGATCCGGAGGAAAAGATGCTAACTGAAAACATCTGGTCCATTATTTTATTTGTATTAAATGGCATAGTGTTTATTTTGCTTGGTATTAATATTCCAATATCAATGAATGAGGCTGTGGCAGATCCAAGTATAAACAACTGGCATGCCATTGGTTATGCAGCTGCTATAGGAATGGCGGTAATTGCAATTCGTTTTGTCTGGTCTTACGCATCATCCTGTTTGCAATACATACTTGGGGAAAATCCCGGGGCTGTGAAGCCGGACTTAAAGTACACCGTGCTGGTGAGCCTCACCGGTGTCAGGGGAGCCGTTACAATGGCCGGAGCATTGTCCATACCATATCTCACAACCATAGGGAGTTCCTTTCCCCAGCGTTCTCTCATTCTTTTTCTTGCAGCAGGGGTTATACTTTTCACACTAATAACAGCTACAGTGTTTCTGCCTCTAATATCAAGAGAAAAATCAGCAAAAGAGGAAGATCCTAATAAAGATGATATCAAGGAAGCAAGAAAGAAAATAATTGTTCAGGTTATTAAAAAACTAAAAGCGGAAATTAATGATGAGAATCATCTCACCACCTATGAGCTTATAGGTGAATATAGGCTTATACTTAAAAAAATGCATCTTAACCAAAGCACTGAAAAGTCTAAGGGTTTTCATAATAAAGTCTCGGAAGTTGTATTAATAGGATTAAAGGCTGAGAGAAATTATATCCATGACATGATGAAAAAAGGTGAAATAAGCCCGGAAGCATTGGAACTATTTCAAAAATCTCTGGACCACAGGGAAGAGTTGCTTTCAGGTAATTTCACCAGAGGCATAAAATTTCTTTTGGGAAAAGCCTTCAGGGGATGGGGGAAATTCAAGATGAAATATGGCAGGGATGCAGAAGCAAATAAGGAAAAACTTCGTTTGGGACGGGATATTCAAATAAGAGCCTTCCAGGCAGGAATTAACAGTGTAAGAAAAGCCTCAGAGCACAGCGATATGCCCGAAGCATTTATTTTAGTTATTTCAGATTATAAAAGGATGATAAATCTTTTAAAAATTCCTGAATCCCAATACGATGAAGACAGGGAAGACCAAAAGGATAAGCTTCGTATCAAGGTTATGGATTTTGAGCGCTTTGAAATAACCAGAATGTATGAAGCAGGAGAAATAAGCAATGAACAAGCTAAGGAGCTAAGGCGCTTTGTAAATTATGTGGAAAGTGCAGCGTTGTACGAATACGCTGAGTAATATTAATTGATGAGGGTAATTATATAGATCAATCAATATTTTATTGGGGTGTAAAAATGAAGGAACACTTATTTATTGAAGGAAGAAAAAAATTGTCTGTTATGATTCATAACTATAAGAACGAGGTTGCCGGGACTCCAGTTGTAATCCTGTGCCATGGCTTTACGGGAGATAAGATTGGAGCAAACCAGCTGATGCTTAATATTGCAAAGGCAATAGAAAAAGCTGGGTATACAGCCTTGAGGTTTGATTTTGCAGGATCAGGGGAAAGCTATGGAGAGTTCGACACAGATACCACCGTATCAGGCTGGAAACAGGATTTAGCGGCAATTGTTTCATGTGTGAAAGGAAGACCTGAATTTTACCATTCGCCAATTATTCTATGTGGGCACAGCCTTGGCGGGTGTATTGCCCTTTCCTATCCGGATGATACTGCCATTAAGGGAAGAATAGCGCTATCCCCAGTGGTACATCCTGTTGAGACCTTTAGGTCAGAGGGCATACTTGGAAGTGAATTATGGGAAAAGGCAATGTATGGCATAACTATTTCAAACTTCTTTAACAAGGCATTTAGTTTAAAGAACGGAATATTTGTAAAGGATATGATTGAAGGCAATTATGCGCCCCTGGAAGCTGCTAAAACCTATGATACCCCATTACTCATCATCCATGGTACCAATGACATGGCTGTTCCGGTGGAAGGCTCGGATGAACTTTATTATTTATATAAAGGTGAGAAGTGTTTCCACAAATTAGAGGGCATTGATCATGTTTACAGCAACAAACATAATCTGATAACTTCATTGATGGTTCAATGGCTAAACAAATATTTTAGATAAGTACTGCAAATTTAAAGTAAATACTTTAAAAATTACACAGGAAGAGTATAATATTAATTACTAGATAACAATTTTTATCAGTTATTAAAATAAGACTACATGTCTAAACAAAATTGAAATGGAAGTGATTTAATTGGAAAAACCGAGTATTATTGCAATTGTTGGTTCACTGCGAAATGATTCCTATAACCGTCAGCTTGCCTTGATGGCAAAAGAAATAATAGGAGATAAAGCAGTTTTTGAACTGCTGGATTATTCCGATGTACCCTTAATGAATCAGGATATCGAGTATCCTGCTCCCACATCAGTTGCCAGAGTAAGGGAAAAAATAAAAGCTGCTGATGGAGTGTGGTTCTTTACACCTGAATATAACCACTTTTTCCCTGGTGTTTTAAAAAACCTCATAGATTGGCTGTCCAGGCCAATAAGCAAGGATGAACCACAGGTTTTAAGCGGAAAGCATGCAGCTATAAGTGGAATTTCACCAGGGATGTCTGGCACGGGCCTTGCACAGGATCATTTGGTAACACTGATCAGCTTCCTTAATATGAAAGTTATGAATGTGCCTCGTCTTACAATTCCAAATGCAAAGCAGCAGCTAAATGCAGAAGGAAACCTGGAACTTACCACCAGCAGGGTTTTTCTTGAAAAAGAGGTAGATGCATTTTTAAAGTTTATCGAGGAAAAATAGAAAATTATTGGCCAGGTAATACGAAAAGCTATAAATTGATAGTTATAAAGCCTATAGGTACAGTATAAAAGGTGCTTACAGGCTTTATTTTTGGCTCAGTCAAATCATATGGAGGAAACTTATGAATATTGAGAAACTAATTAATGAACTTGGAAAAAGTATAGCAAAAACTGCTCTCCATAAAAAAGAAGATAATAAAGGAAATTTAAATTTAAATGAAATTGGCTCAAGTAATGTTATTCAAATAATTTTAAAACATCTTATTAACAAAGGCGAATTTAATGAAGCAGAAAATATGCTTTTTGAAGAAATAAATAAAGATAATTCAAAAGAACTTTATTACATTGCCATTGATTTTTATAATATATTACTTGAGAAGAGTGATGATGAATTAGAAAAAGCAAATTTTACAAGGGAGGAAATTGTCCAAGGATTACAAGATATAAAAAAGTTATATAAAATTGCATAGTACGAAACGAATTATTTGACGCAATAGTAATATACTACGATATTAAGGAGACAATGAAGGATCAAGAGAAAGGATTAGCTTATATGTATTTAATAA
>CALBDU010000085.1 GCA_937927335.1 uncultured Clostridium sp. | reverse complement strand
ACTTTCATAAAAAATTGATATAGGAGGAAACTTTAATGAATGAAAATGCTAAATTACCATTCAAAATGCCTGACTATGATTTAACAGGAAAGGTAGCCATAGTAACAGGCGGCACCAAGGGCTTGGGGTACGGTATAGTTATGGCCCTTGCATATTATGGAGCCAAGGTTGTTGTAACAAGCAGGCACCAGGATGATTGCGACAAGGTGGCAAAAGAAGTTGTTGATATGGGCGGAGAAGCAATAGGAATTAAAACAGATGTACAGGTAAAAGCGGAATTGGACAGCCTTATAGAGAAAACCGTTGGGAAATATGGAAAGCTGGATATCATGATTAATAACGCCGGAGTGGCTGTAACAAAACCAATGCTGGAAATGACAGAGGCTGATTACGATACAGTATTAGATTCAAATTTAAGAAGCGTTTATTTTGGATCAGCAGCAGCAGCTAAACAAATGATCAAGCAGGGCAACGGAGGCAGAATCATAAATATGGCATCCATGGGAGGACTGGTTGGGACTAAAAATATCTCAACCTATGGTGCATCAAAGGCTGCAGTTTTAAATCTTACAAAAGGTATGGCAATAGAGTTTGGAAAATATAATATCACTGTTAACTCAATTTGTCCTGGATATGTTAGAACAGCACTTAATGCAGATGTGCTGGACAATCCAAAGTATCAGGAAAGAATGTTCCACAGAATACCATTAAAGAGATGGGGAGAAGTTCAGGAGGTTGCAGCAATAGTATTGTTCCTGGCTTCTGATTATTCAGGAATTATGACGGGATCATATATAGTAGCAGACATGGGCACAACTTGTAATTAAAATAAAACAGGCAGAAGAGTGTTAAATAATTATTAATATATGTAGAAGAGTTCCATAAATAATTTTGCAAGGAGGAATTTAATCATGAATAGATGGGAAAAGCTCGAAAGAAAACCTGCTCCCCTTTTTACTCCGGTATTCGGTCCTTTAAACGGAATAAGGGTACTGCTTAACGGTACAGTTGTTGCAGCTCCATTTTCAGCCACAATGATGAGTGATTTCGGAGCAGAGGTTATAGCATTGGAAAGACCAAAGGTTGGGGGAGATCCCGCAAGGCACCAGAAGCCTCAGATTACAAATGGAGACAAATCCATCAGCGGAGCCTGGATGCAGAATGCAAGAAACAAGCTGAGCTGTTCACTGGAAACAAATCTTAATATTCCTGAATCCAAGGAAATATTTTTATCACTTATAAAAAATTCTGATGTGTGGATTGAAAATATGGTTTGGATTGACAAGCTTGGCATTACTGATGAGCTGCTGCTTCAGGTTAATCCAAAATTGATTATATGCCACATCAGCGGATATGGGACACCAGGATTTGGTGGAGGCCAAAGAGAAATCAACAGACCTGGGTATGATCCACTGGGACAGGCTGAATCAGGCTGGGGGCTGCTGCAGGGATGGCCAGACAGGGAGCCTTATTACGCACAGCAGTATGTAGGAGACTACCTCAGCGGACTGTTTGCTGTAAACGGTATATTGATGGCATATTTAAATGCCCAAAAGACAGGAAAGGGACAAATAATTGATGTGAGCCTTGTTGAGGGCTGGATGAGAGTGATGGATGATAACTTCACCTTATGGACAGAGAAGAAATTCCTCAAGCACAGACAGGGTATAAAGCAGAAAACATATCAGCCTGGAGGCATTTTCCCTACAAAGGACGGAAAATATGTTAACCTGGGGTCCTATGGTGCGTCTGCTTATTATAAAGTACTTAAAGGCTTTGGCATAGATGCTGAGAAGTTCAGTTATGAAAAGGCAGGTGGCAGTGCTGAAGCAGTAGCCAGCCCGCTGGGACAGGAGCTCGATGCAACCTTCGCAAAATTCTTCATGGAGCATACAGCTCAGGAAGCAGTGGATATCTGCATTGACAACAAGATAGGCGCTGCTGTGGTTAGAAGTGCTGAAGATACCTATAACGTACCACACTGGCATGATAGAGGGGACTGGGTGAAATACCAGGATCAGACACTTGATAAGGAAATTGAAGCCTTTGGCTTTGTACCTAAGCTTTCGGAAACTCCGGGGGAGGTATGGCGAGGCGCACCAGCATTAGGGCAGGATACTGAAAAGATTTTGACCCAGCTGCTGGATTACAGTGCGGAAGAAATAGAAGCATTAAAAGGAAAAGGTGTCATCGACTAAGGAGAAGCCGTCAGACAAACTGGTGACACATCAGATAGACAAGCTGGTGACAGTCACATCAGATATCAGATATTAAAGTTCCTGCAGGAACATTGAATAAGCTTCATTGTTTTATCGAAACCCGGGATGACCTTGTAATATAATAAATTATTTTGAGGAGGAAAAAATCATGGGTAAATTAACAGGCAAGAATGCTATTGTAACAGGTGCAGCAAGAGGACTTGGAAGAGAATACGCATTGCGTTTGGCATCTTTAGGTGCAAATGTGGGAGTAATTGATATAAACCTTAAATCCTTTGAGGAATATGATGGAGAAAAAGCTCTCCTTACAGCAGAAACAGTTATGGATGAGATAAGAGCTCTGGGAGTAAAATCAGCAGGTGCAGTAGCTGACATAGGAAATAGAGAACAGGTATTTGCAGCTGTAGAGCAGATTGCCAAGGAGTTGGGAGATATTTCTATAGTTGTATGCAATGCCGGAGGCGGAATGGGACCAATGGATGGAAATAAAGCTTCTCAGCTAAACTGGGAGCAGTATCATGCAGTAATAAACAGAAATCTCCATGGAACTGTATATACCTGCAACGCAGTGGCTCCAATGATGAAAAAGCTGGGATACGGCAAAATAGTTAATGTGGCTTCAGTTGGAGGATTATGTGCTAACAGTGACGGAAGTTATGCACACTATGGAACATCAAAGGCAGGAATTATACATTTTACAAAGCTTTTGGCCCAGGAACTTGGCCCTTATAACATAACCTGCAATGTAGTAGCTCCAGGGTTTATTTCTACAGCCAGACTAGTAGCAGGATATAAATCCATGGGTGAGGAGAAATTCACAAGAAACATTGCTATGGGAAGGTTTGGAACACCTGAAGACTGTGCCAATGCAGTTGAATTTCTTACTACAGACTTATCCTCTTATGTAAGCGGAACAGTTCTTGAAGTTACTGGAGGAACTGTTGGACGTATACTTATGAATCAAAAATATTAATAGGGGGAGTTACTGTGAAAAAAGACTGGAATATTTTAATGGTAGGCGCCGGCGCTATGGGACGTGGAATTGCAGAAGTATTTGCATCTAAAGGAATTGACATAACGTTATACGATGCTTTCCCAGAGCAGCTGCCTAAGGCAAAGGCTCAGATTAAGGCTGATATGGAAAATTATTTAAAACAGGGTCTGGTGACACCAGAAGAAGTAGAAAATACCGAAAAACATGTGTTTTATGAAGAGGAGCTGGCTAAAATTGCTCCAAAGGCAAATCTGGTTATTGAAGGTGTTTTTGAGAAGCATGAAATAAAAAAGGATATTTTTGATAAGCTAGATGCACTTTGTACTCCAGACTGCATTTTCTGCAGCAATACCTCAGGCTCCAATATATTTGAAATTGCAGAGGTTAAAAATCCTGAACGTCTTCTTATAACCCATTTCTTCAATCCTCCATATGTAATGCCCCTGGTTGAAGTTGTAATGGGACCTCAAACATCTGAGGACAATGTAGATACAGTTAAGGAACTGCTTATGATGGTAGGAAAAGACCCTGCAGTAATTAAAAACTATATACCTGGATTTATAGTAAACCGCCTTGATAATGTATTATGCAGGGAAATAGGCTATATGATAAGTCAGGGATGGACCACTGCTGAGGATGTTGAACGTGCAATCAAATGGACAAGCGGCACAAGATATTGCTTTGAAGGACCATTGACTCTCCATGATGTAGTGGGCTGGGAGATAACAAATGCTGTTTCAGGGGATGTATACAAAACTCTATGCAATGACACCGGCAAGGATAAATTTGGTGAAGAACTGATTGCAAAGGGGAAGCTTGGCATTAAAACTGGAAAAGGCTGCTATGATTACACGGGAGTTAATGTTCAGGAGTACATGAACAACAGATCCCGCAGAATCATTAAAATGCTTAAGACCATAAAAAACCTGGATGCCCGGTAATTAAATGAATACCCATTAATATATATTATAAAACGCACTCCTATGGCTGCTGCAGGCAGCTTGAGGGGTGCTTATTTCTGCGCAGTATTGCAGAAGATGCAGAAAATTGAAATAACTTTTTGATTGACGATATTTTAACACAGGGTATATAATGTATATAAAATATACATTTTACGGTATTAAGGAGATAGAGATGGTTGCTGAGAAGTATAATGCAATTACCACCAACACTATTCAAAGCTGGAATATAGAGTTTCTATTTGACATTTTGGACAATATTTCTGACGCCGTTATGATAAACGATGCCGATACTACCATTGTATACGTTAACAAGGCTTATGAAACAATATTGGGCACCCCTGCTGAAAAGGCAATAGGCAAAAAACTGAGGGTTATAGAACCTGATGCTACTGCAATCAGAGTAATTGACACAGGGAAGGCCTCCCATAATATTGTTGACCATTTAAAAACAGTAAATATAAGTGCTGTGGGAATGAGCTTCCCCATATTTCATAAAGGAAAAATCAGCGGTTCTGTTTCTATTTTTAATGATGTGTCCGAGATTGAAAGGCTAACCAAGGAATTACAAAGGAATCAGGAGATAACAAGATATTTTCAGCAGGAGCTGGACAACAGCAATCTGCCTCAGTCCTTTTCAGAATATATATGCTCAAACAGCAAAATAAAGGAGATGCTGTTCCTTGCATCAAAGGTAGCTAAAACAGAAAGCACTGTGTTGATAAGGGGAGAAAGCGGCGTAGGCAAGGAGGTTCTGGCCAGGGCCATATATAAGGAGAGTAAAAGGAGTAAAATGCCCTTTATCAAGGTAAATTGCGCTTCGATCCCTGAAAATCTCCTTGAAAGTGAATTATTTGGTTATGAGGAAGGGGCTTTCACCGGAGCCAAAAAGGGAGGCAAGCTTGGTAAATTTGAGCTTGCTCAGGAAGGTACCATATTCCTGGACGAAATAGGAGATATGACCTTTAACATGCAGGCTAAGATACTGAGAGTGCTGCAGGAAAAGGAAATTGAAAGAGTGGGCGGCACAAAGTCCATACCTTTAAATGTAAGAGTTATTGCAGCCACCAATAGAAACCTTGAAGAGATGATAGAAGAGGGAACTTTCAGAAGCGACCTTTATTACAGGCTTAATGTAGTTCCATTGAACATACTTCCTCTAAGGGAAAGAAGAGATGATATAATACTTCTTGCCAGAAACCTGCTGAAAAAAATGAATAGCAATGAAGCTATATCATTGTCCTCAGATGTTATCAAGGTACTTCAAAAACACGACTGGCCAGGGAATATAAGGGAATTGCAAAATGTTTTGGAACATGCAAATATTATAAGAACTAGCAGCCAGATAGAGGTTAATAATCTTCCAAAGTATATAATTCCTAAAGAGTATAATACTGAAGTAAGGCAGTATGAAACCTTTAATCTCAAAGCAAATGTTGAAATGATGGAAAAAGAGCTTATAAAGGAATCTCTCCTTAGAAATCATAACAATAAGAGCAAGGCCATTGATGAACTGGGCATATCCAGGAGGGCCTTTTATGAAAAACTTAATAAGTATGGATTTGAATAGAGTTTTGGGGTATCTATAAAGTAGATACTCTCTTTTTTATTTCAAAAATTACCTCTGTATATAATGTATACAAAATAATTTATGAACTTTTCAGTGCCTTGTTTATAATGTATACAAAATAATTACAGCGTCGGGAAAGTTCGCGGTTTTATAGGGCCTTTGGCAGGTGAATAGCAGTATTTGCCGTTAAATTTGGATATATCGGCAGAAATTTAACTATTGGCATACAAATTGCTTATTTAATAGATGATCAATAAATTATTATAAAAACCGAAAGGAGAAATAAAATGCCAGTAGGAACTTTTGAACAATACCGTGAAAGAATGCTGAAAATGAAAGCAAACATTTATGTAGGAGGGAAAGTAATAGACAGGTCCAATCCCCTTGTAGAATCAGGAATGTATGTAATGAGACAGACCTTTGACTGTGCTCATGATGAAAGGTATAAGGACGTTTGTACAGCTAC
>CALBDU010000084.1 GCA_937927335.1 uncultured Clostridium sp. | reverse complement strand
CGTCTATCCCTCCATGTATTAGCAATGATTCAATTTTCACCTTTTACTCCTCCTTAATTCTTTCAACCTTATTACTATTTCAAAAAACAAAAACTTCTGCCTCCATTACAGAGGCAGAAGTTAACTTCCGCGGTTCCACTCTGTTTAATATGCACAATTCAAAATTTCCGTGCATAAAAACTCATTTATTCAGTACAAACATACCTTAACGCTTTAACGGGCGTACCCGCTGAAGTCTACAAAACTTCGATCCAGAGCTCGGAGATGCACTTCAGTAATCTTTTTCTTAAAATCCCTTACACCCAAGGGGATTTCTCTCTGTAAGGCTTCAATTACCTACTCTTCTCTTCATTGCAATTCATAGTATTCCTATCTGATTACTTGTACATCATACAATATATTTTTAATTAAATCAAGTACTTTTATAAAATTATTTACCTCTTCTAGCAGTTAAATAACTTATGATTTATGATGACTTCCGCCGCCGCAGCATCCACCGCTGGATTTAACTTCAGAGTTATTATCCCTGCTTGAGTTAGAGGGTCCAACTCCACAGCATCCCCCTCCTTTTATCATCATATATGCCATAATCCCTAAAGCCACAAAATACAACCAATTCTCAGTTATAAATTTCATGTAAAACATCTCCTTTATTTTAAAAATCATTGTTTGTTATTTTTTATCACCTGATTATATTATAAAAAAATGTTATGTAGATTAAATAAAGATAAGTGGTATACTTTACTTTATTTCGTGAAATAGTAAGACCAATCTAGGTCACGTTTGTCTTGAGGCGTAAAAGCAATAAAAAAACACTTAAATTAGCATGTTAATTCGTATTGATATTAACATGCCAATTCAAGTGCTGATTAGCAAAAAATATATATTATTTATTTCAACTCATCCAGATTTAATGTATTCTTATCAAAATAAATCTTTTCTCCCTCGTTAACTACCACACACGGTATCCCTATGTTTCCCCTTTCCTTGATCTCGTCAAACTCTGGGTACTTGTCCCTGTACTTCAGAAACATCTTCATGAATAATAGGTTTTCAGTTATGTCCATATCGATGAAATTGATATTGTTCTCAGTCAGGAACTCCTTCATTGGTGGACAGTCAGGACATAATTTACTGCTGAATAGAAATATTTTTTTCATTTTATTATTTCTCCCCTTCACATATCATTTTGATTTACTATTTGCTCCATAAGATTTTAAAAGTTTCCCATCATGGAATTATCTCTGAAACAAGCTCCTAAATTAATGTCGAATTAACTCAGGAGCCTTCATTTTAGCTTTAGCTTTTTAATATCAATTGTTTTTTTCTTTGGTATTCTTCTTCAGTTATTTCACCAGAAGCCAGTTTTGAATCTAATATCTCCAAAGCTTTATTATTGTAATTTGTAGTTTTGTGATTACCACTGGATCTCATTACCAGAACCACAATCAGCACTACAATTGCTATGCATATCAGCATGAATGGCATCATCCAAAACCCTCCAAAGCCATATCCATACATCATATTAATTCTCCTCCTTTGTACCGTTATACTATATTTCTTCTATACTTACAACATCATATCCAGCATCTTCGATTGCGTCTTTGATACTTTCATCTGTTATATTGTTTTCTGAGGATATTATAGCTGTTTTGGAAGCCAAATCAACATCAGCTGATTGAACACCCTCTATTTCCTTTAAAGCCTCCTTCACATGGTTAACACAGTGGCCGCAGCTCATACCTTCAACAATTATTTTCTTTTTCATTTTTCATTCCTCCTAAATTTATATTTAATATTATTGTTATTAATATTCTGGTTTAAATCCTTTCAATCTCAATGCATTCAGCAGTACTGATACAGAGCTGAAGCTCATTGCTGCTGCTGCTATTATTGGATTAAGCAATGGTCCTCCAAACAAATACAGTATTCCCATGGCAACTGGTATTCCTAAAATGTTATATCCAAAAGCCCAGAATAAGTTTTGTTTAATATTATTGATTGTTTTTTTGCTTAGCTGGATTGCAGTTGGCACATCCATAAGGTCGCTTCTCATCAATACGATATCCGCAGATTCCATGGCTACATCAGTTCCAGAGCCGATTGCTATACCTATATCAGCCTGGGCCAGTGCAGGAGCGTCGTTGATTCCATCTCCAACCATTGCTACTTTCTTACCCATATCCTGTAGTTTTTTAACTTCATTAGCCTTATCCTGCGGCAATACCTCTGCCAGAACCACATCTATCCCAACTTGTTTTGCAATGGCCTCTGCTGTCCTTTTATTATCTCCAGTTATCATTGCAACCTCAATACCAATACTGTGTAGTTTATCTATAGCTTTTTTACTATTTTCCTTTACTGTATCAGCTACAGCTATTATTCCTGCCAGTTTTCCCTGAGAAGATATATACATTGGAGTCTTTCCTTCGCTGGCAAGTTTATCAGATGTATCTTCAACCTTTGCTAAATCAATATTATTTTCAACCATCAGTTTTTTATTTCCAAGCAACATGGCCTTGCCTTCAATAACAACCTCAATACCATGACCTGCAATTGCTTTAAATTCCTCAAGCGGCTTCAAGTCCAATGATTTTTCCTCAGCACCTTTTACAATTGCCTCTCCAAGAGGATGTTCAGAACCTTTTTCAGCTGATGCAGCCAACTGGAGTAACGTGATTTCATCCATAATTCCTGTTGATATAATGTCGGTAACTTTAGGTTTTCCCTCAGTTATTGTACCCGTTTTATCAAATACAACCGTCTTAATCCTGTGAGCAGTTTCCAATGCTACTCCACTTTTTATCAAAACTCCATACTCAGCACCCTTGCCAGTTCCAACCATAATCGCTGTTGGTGTAGCAAGACCCAGTGCACATGGACATGCTATTACCAACACAGATATGAAAATTGTCAGTGCAAACACTGCAGGTTTGCCAGAGAAATACCATGCTGCTGATGTAATTACTGCAATGCTCATAACTGTAGGTACAAAATATCCTGAAATTACATCTGCCAGTTTTGCTATAGGCGCCTTTGACCCCTGTGCTTCTTCAACCAGTTTTATAATTTGGGCTAATGCTGTATCCTTGCCTACCTTAGTAGCTCTGTATTTTATATATCCGCTTTTATTTATACTTGCACCAATTACTTTATCTCCCTTTGTCTTTTCAACTGGGATACTTTCTCCAGTAAGCATGGATTCATCGATTGATGTTAAGCCCTCAATTACTTCTCCATCCACAGACAGCTTTTCCCCTGGTTTAACCACTATAATATCTCCAGTCTCAACTTCATCTATTGGAATTATTACTTCTTTGTCATCCCTGATAATTGTTGCTGTTTTTGGAGCAAGTCCCATCAGCTTTTTAATAGCCTCTGAGGTCTTGCCTTTCGATACAGCCTCAAGATACTTTCCTAAAGTTATTAAGGTTAATATTACACCTGCAGATTCAAAATATAAATCATATGCATATTGCTTATTTCCCATAAAAATCTGGTAAACTGCAAATATGCCGTAAAGATAGGCTGCAGAGGTTCCAAGTGATATCAATGAATCCATGTTGGGGCTTCTTCTGATTAGCGCAGGGTAACCAATTTTAAAAAACTTAAAGCCAGTAACAATTACCACTGTTGCCAATGCAAGCTGTATAACTGCAAAGTTCTCTGGATTCATCATGGGATCAATTATTTCAGGCAGCATATAGCCAAGCATGTGTCCCATGGATATCATCAATAGCGGTATAGTAAATGCAGCTGATATTATGAACCTTTTCCATAGAGTTTTGATTTCCTTTTCCTTATTCTGTTTGTCAACATCAATACTGATTTCTTCCTCTAATACCTTATACCCAGCTTTTTCAACAGCTTTTTTAATATCAGCAACCCTAACCTTGTCAGCCTCATAGCTTATATTTAACTTTTCTGTGGCAAAGTTCACATTGGCCTCCACGACACCTGGTAGCTTTTTAGCTGCACGTTCCACTGCCTTTGCGCATGCTGCACAAGTCATACCTTCAATTTTTAATGTTTTATTTACCATACAGTATCCCCCCTATTTATCTGTTAGTTTTTGTATTAATGCAATAATCTCATCAACTTTTTCTTCACCATTACCGTTTATCATGGCTGTTTTAACACAGTGGTCTAAATGCTGCTTAAGAATCAGCATATTAGCTTTTTTTAAAAGGGATTGGGCTGCTACTATTTGATTTGAAATATCAATACAATATCGGCCATCTTCTATCATCTTCGTAATACCTTCGATCTGGCCCTTTGCTGTTTTTAAAGACTGCATAGCCTTTTTTCGTTCATCGTTCATATTTACACCTCCCCCCTATGTGGGGTGTTATGTTCTATATTTATAGTATCAATAACTTGTGAAGATTTTATGTAGATATTATCATTTGTTTGTGTTGACAAAAATTATGGATGTGATATTATAAAAATATCCCCCCGTGGGGGATATGAAAGGAGCGTTAAAAATGACTGAAGGCCATGTTCACAATCATCAGGATACTAAAAAGGTATTGGATAGAATGTCCAGAGCAATAGGACATTTAGAGTCCATAAAAAGAATGATAGAAGAAGGTCGTGACTGCAGTGAAATTTTGATTCAGCTTTCAGCAGTTCGATCAGCAATTAATAATGTGGGAAAAATCGTTTTACAGGATCATATTGACCATTGCGTTGTGCATGCAGTTGAGACTGGAAACAATGAGGTTTTAAAAGACCTGAACAATGCCATCGATAAGTTTTTGAAGTAATATGTTAACATGCAAGGAGAGACAATTAATGAATATTAAGAAATGGTTTGAAGAAGAAGATAAAAGAAATTTAATATTAGTAATTATATCCGCAGCAGCATTATTGTTCAGTCTGGTTGGCTGGTTTAAATCAGATATACCTTTTGATTTATCCTGGATAGCAATTATACTATGTGGAATTCCAATTATTTTAGGTGCTGTTCAGGGATTGGTCTATGAGCATGATATTAAGGCAGATGTACTGGTCTCTATCGCCTTGATTGCATCTGTTTTCATAAGAGAATATTTTGCTGCTGGAGAGGTTGCATTAATAATGTCAATAGGTACGCTGCTTGAAAACAGAACTGCTAAAAAGGCTCATGACGGCATAGAAAAACTTATAAAGCTTGCACCTCAAAATGCACGGGTTTCGCGTAATGGAATTGAAATGATAATTCCTACTGACCAAGTGATTTATGGTGATACTCTTATTGTTCTTGCAGGAGAAACTATCGCAGTAGATGGGATAATTATTTCTGGCCAAACATCAATTGATCAGTCAATTATGACTGGGGAATCACTGCCAGTGGACAAAACTACTGGGGATGAGGTTACTGGCGGTACCATAAATCAATTTGGCACCTTCCTAATGAAGGCTACAAAGGTAGGAAAGGATACTTCATTGCAGCGTATGATAAAACTTGTAAAAGAAGCTGAAGCTAACAAAGCACCAATAATAAGTATTGTTGATAAATGGGCAACCTGGATGGTTTGGGCGGCTTTGGTAACAGCAATAGCAACAGGTTTTGCTACAGGAGAAATCATACGGGCAGTAACGGTATTAGTTGTTTTTTGTCCTTGTGCATTTATTTTGGCAACTCCCACAGCAATAATGGCTGGAATAGGAAATGCAACGAGATTTGGCATAATCATAAGATCAGGTGATGCAATTGAGAGATTCTCAAAGATAAGTCATGTTGCCTTTGATAAAACAGGCACACTTACACATGGCAAAATGGAAGTAATTGCAGTGCAGAGCATTGAAACTTCTATTTCAGAAGAAAATTTAATATCTTACGCAGCAGCTGTTGAAAAATATTCTGAACATCCCATAGGAAAAGCAATTATGACATATTACCTGTCAAACAACAGCAATATTATAGAACCTAAGAATTTTTCTTTACTTGCAGGTCAAGGGGTACGAGCAGAAGTAAATGATTTGGACATTGTCATTGGAAAAGAAGATCTTCTAAAAAGTTTTGACATTCAAATACCGCAACAAATAAATGTGACACTGAATTCATACCTATCTAAAGGAGCTACCATTATTTTTGTGGCTATAAATTGTAAAGTAGCTGGATTCATTGCCCTTTCCGATACAATGCGTAAAGATGCTCCTAAAATGATTTCCAAACTTAAAGAAATTAACATTGAACCAATTCTTCTTACTGGAGATAATCCTTCCACTGCAGAATACATTGGCAAACTGGTTGGTATTTCTAATATTAAAGCTAATCTACTTCCAGAAGATAAAATGCGTACGGTTGATGAGTATGAGAACAATAATAAACATATATGTATGATTGGGGACGGGATCAATGATGCCTTAGCGCTAAAATCAGCTTATGCAGGCGTTGCAATGGGTGGCATCGGCAGCGATATAGCGGTTGAAGCTTCTGATGCTGTTTTAGTTAGTGATGATATTCAACGTATACCCTACTTAATTCAAATATCCCAGAAGGTTATGAAAAAGATTAATATAAATATTATATTCTCTTTAACTTTAAATTTTATTGCTGTGATACTTTCGGTAATGGGTATATTAAATCCTATAATGGGAGCCCTTGTCCACAATGCAGGTTCAGTAGCAGTTGTAATAAATTCTGCTCTAATCTTAGCTGCAAAAGAAAAATAAATAAGCTACAATTTTCTCGGGTAATTAAAGAGATTCTTGATACTATAAATAGGCATTTTTACTTTGAAATCGTACAATAAAAAAGAAACCCTGATAAACAAGGTTTCTTTCATTATTTCAATTTTTCTTGTGACATTCAAGTTATAATTAGTGACATTCAACATTAATTATAATTCACAGCAACTATACTCTAAAATCCCAATATTATTCAACTGTTACAGATTTTGCCAAATTCCTAGGTTTATCTACGTCGCAACCCTTTTTAACAGCTATATAGTAGGAAAGCAGCTGAAGTGGAATTACTGATAAAACCGGGGCCAGCAGATCCATAGTCTTTGGAAGATATAAGGCTGCATCCACAGTTTTTTCAATATCTTCATTTCCCTCAAAGGCAAATGCAAGCACATGTGCTCCTCTTGCTTTAACCTCCTTGATGTTGCTAACCATTTTGTCAAACAGGTATTCTTGTGTAGCAAGGGTCATCAAAACTGTTCCCTTTTCTATTAAAGCTATAGGTCCATGTTTCAATTCACCTGCAGCATAGGCTTCTGAATGGATATAGGATATTTCCTTAAGCTTTAGTGAGCCCTCCATGGCAACTGCGTAGTCAAGACCTCTTCCAAGATAGAACATGTCGTGATGCTGATAAGTTTCCTCAGCAACCTTTTTAATTGCGTCATTAAGCTTCAGTACTTCTTCAGCCTTTTCAGGCAGCGCAAGCATTTCCTGTTTTATTTCCTCAAGCTGTGCCTTGGTTAATGTTCCCTTGCTTTCAGCAAAGAACAGGGCAATTATATACATAGCTATAAGCTGAGTTACATAAGCCTTGGTGGATGCCACTGCTATTTCTGGGCCTGCCCAGGTATAAAGAACATCACCGGCTTCTCTGGAAACAGAGCTGCCTACCACGTTAGTTACTGCAATAACCCTGGCGCCCTTTGACTTTGCTTCCCTTAAGGCTGCAAGAGTATCGGCAGTCTCACCTGACTGGCTTATTACTATCATAAGAGTCTTGTCATCTATTAATGGTTCTCTGTATCTGAATTCTGATGCTATATCAATTTCAACAGGAATCCTGGCAAGCTTTTCAATCACATATTTTCCTACCACTCCTGCGTGATATGCAGTACCGCAGGCCACAATATATACCTTTGAAAAATTGTCAATCTGCTCTTTTGTGAGATTGATTTTATCAAGAGTTATTGGTTCCCCTGGCATCACTCTTGATGTCATGGTATCTCTTATTACCTTTGGCTGTTCATGAATCTCCTTCAGCATAAAATGGTCATACCCGCCTTTTTCTGCTGCATCTGCATTCCAGGTTACATGATAAACATCCCTTTTAATTTCATTACCGTCTTTATCCAGTATCTTAACATCTGCTTCAGTAAGCACAACCACTTCATTATCGTTTAAAAGGTATATTTCTCTGGTGTGGTTTAAAACCGCAGGTATATCTGAGGCAATGAAGTTTTCACCCTTACCAAGACCAACTATTAAAGGGCTGTCTTTTCTTACAGCTATTATTTTGTCAGGCTCCTTAGAGGATACAACCCCCATGGCATAGCTGCCTTCCATCTTGTTAACTGCTTTTAATACTGCCTGAACCAAGTCTCCATCATAAAAATAATTTATTAACTGAGGTATAACCTCTGTATCAGTTTCAGATTTAAATGAGTAGCCCTCTGAAATGAGGAATTCTCTGAGTCTGATATAGTTTTCTATTATACCATTATGAACTACACTGATTGTATCATCCTCATTATTGTGAGGATGTGAATTTAAATCTGACGGTTCCCCATGGGTTGCCCACCTTGTATGACCGATGCCTAGTGATCCAGGCACGGGATCCTTTTCTAATTTTTCTTCAAGGTTTCTAAGTCTTCCCTTACATTTAACAACCTGAAGCTTTTCTCCGTCAAAAATTGAAACTCCTGCTGAATCGTAGCCTCTGTATTCCAATTTGCTTAATCCCTCGATTAAAATTGGAGCGGCTTCTTTTCTTCCAACGTAACCAACTATTCCGCACATAAAAATCTTCCTTTCATTTATATATTTTAAGGTTTTAACACCAGACTGGTGTTGTGCCGAAAATTACTTTCCGGTTTTACCAATCGTTAACGGTAGTGCGATACCGTGGGGCACCCGCCGAAGATTCGATACTCCCCATCCTCGTCAACACAAGCAACCTTAAAGGCCGCCCGAGTTCTGGCGCTTTTGTTTAAGCTTGCTGACCTCCTTTCACTTTAATAGACATAATACCTATTATATTCAGTAAATTTATTTTGTCAACAAATAATAGGACATCTTAATTATACTTTAATGTTACCTTTTAGTACATAGGCCCCTTCTAAAGTTCAACAAATATTAAGAAATTAAATGCCTGCTGATTCTTTAATACCAGCAGGCCAGTAATTGTTCCTATATATTCGCTTTTTTCTCGATAAGCTTTGCCAGGTAATTGGCCATTTCATCAAGCTGCTGCTGGTCTTCACCCTCCAGCATTACCCTTACAAGTGGTTCTGTGCCTGATGGCCTTATCAAAACTCTGCCACAGCCATCCAGTTTGTTTTCAATTTTCTTAATTGCATCTGCTATTTCAGCATCCTTAATGTAAATATCTTTCTTATCATTTGGAATTCTTGCATTAACCAATACCTGGGGCAGCTCCCTCATTATAGAAGCCAGCTCTGAAAGCTTCCTGCCGGAGCTCTTTACTATTGATGCCAGCATAAGTCCTGTTATTAGGCCATCCCCTGTAGTATTATAATCAAGGAATATTATATGTCCTGATTGTTCTCCACCCAGACTGTAATTTTCAGACAGCATCTGCTCCAGCACATACCTGTCCCCTACCTTTGTACTGATTAGCGTTATCTCCTGGTTTTTCATAGCAATATGTAATCCCATATTACTCATAACAGTTCCTACAACAACATTTTTATTGAGCCTTCCTCTATCCTTCATAAACTTGCCGCAGATGCCCATAATAAAATCTCCATTGATTAACCTGCCATTTTCATCAACTGCAAGACATCTGTCAGCATCACCATCAAAGGCAAGGCCAAGGTCACAGCCTTTTTTAACCACATAATCCATTAATTCTTCAGGATGGGTTGATCCGCAATTTTTATTAATATTTATTCCATCAGGGTCATTGTTGATTACAACCACCTCTGCCCCCATTTCTCTGAAGGTTTGTACTGCGCTGATATAGGATGCACCATTTGCACAGTCCAACGCAATTTTCAGTCCCTTAAGGTTTCCTTCTATGGTGGATTTTGTGTATTCAATATAATCCTCCAAGGCGCTGTCCTCTATCCTCTTTCTTCCAACATCCTCTCCGGTGGGAAGAGGCACTCCCTGAAAACCGCTTTCTATAACACTCTGTATTTTATCTTCAAGGTCATCAGATAGCTTATATCCTTTACTGTTAAAAAATTTAATGCCGTTGTACTCCACAGGATTATGAGATGCGGAAATCACTACGCCAGCATCGGCGCCATACTTTCTGGTTAAATAAGCCACTGCCGGAGTAGGTACTATTCCAAGACATACTGCCTCAGCTCCTACTGACAATATTCCTGATACTAATGCACTTTCAAGCATATCCCCTGATATTCTGGTATCCATTCCCACTAATATCTTCGGTTTATGTGTTCCTTCGGTTAAAACAAAAGCTCCAGCCCTGCCAAGATCATAAGCAAGCCCCGCAGTTAATTCTTTATTTGCTATTCCTCGAACCCCGTCGGTTCCAAACATTCTACTCATATGCTAACCTCTTTCAAAAAAAATGTACACTTTATTATATTATAAATTGATATATTGTAACAACATAAATAATAATTTATATTCTTATAATATAACACCCGGAGAAATCTCCGGGTGTAGTGAATATTATTTTACGTAGGCAGCGCCTTTTTCAATAGCAATTTTATTTGATTCGAAGAACTTTTCTTTACCATGTGCCTTTAAAGAATCCAATAAAGCGTCCATGGAAACTATTCCAGTCTTCTTAACCAATGCTCCCAAAAGCACCATGTTGGCAATTGTTTTGCTTCCAATTTCTGCTGCTATAGTCTGAGCTGGTATAGCAATTACATCGATGTCTTTTCTTTCAGGCATTCTGTCAACCAGGTCGGAATCCATTATAAGAAGTCCGTTTGGTTCTATAACGTGTTCAAATTTATCTAAGGAAGGTCTGTTCATAACAACTACTGTATCAGCTTTTGTTACAACTGGTGAACCAACTGCCTCATCTGTAAGTATAACTGAACAGTTAGCTGTACCTCCCCTCATTTCAGGGCCGTATGACGGCAACCATGAAACGTTTAAATCAACATCCATACCAGCGTAAGCTAAGAACTTACCCATGGATAATATACCTTGACCACCAAAACCTGCGAATATTATCTGCTGTGATGCCATTTATTTCACCTCCTCAGTTGTATCCTTCTTTAAGCCAAGAGGATAATATGGGATCATGTTGTCTCTTAACCACTGGAATGACTCTTTTGGAGACAATCCCCAGTTAGTTGGGCATATTGATAATACTTCAACTAATGAGAAACCTTTTCCTTCTAACTGATTTTCAAAAGCTTTCTTTATAGCTTTTTTAGCTTTCATTACGTTTGGAACTGTATCTACTGAAACTCTTTCAACATAAACTGCTCCAGTTAAAGTTGATATCATTTCTGATACTCTTATAGGGAAGCCGGCAAGCTTAGTGTCTCTTCCATATGGAGTAGTTTCAGTTTTCTGGCCTGGCAATGTTGTTGGAGCCATCTGTCCGCCAGTCATTCCATATATACAGTTGTTAACAAATATAGTAGTGATGTTTTCACCTCTTGTTGCTGCATGTACTATTTCAGCAGTACCTATAGCTGCAAGATCTCCATCTCCCTGATATGTGAATACTACCTTATCAGGATTTGTTCTCTTTATTCCTGTTGCACAGGCAGGTGCTCTTCCGTGAGCTGCCTCAAACATGTCACAGGCAAAATAGTTATAAGCTAGTACTGAACATCCAACAGGAGCAACTCCTATTGTTTTATCTAATATTCCTAATTCATCTATTACCTCTGCAACTAGTCTGTGGATTATACCATGAGTACAGCCAGGGCAATAATGTGTAGATACATCTAATAATGCTTTTGGTCTTTCAAAAACTACAGCCATTATTTTACACCCCCTACAATTTCTTTAACTTTGTTGTATATATCAACTGGTTCTGGGATCATTCCGCCTGATCTTCCGTAGAAGCTTACAGGTTTTCTTCCCTGAACATACATTTTTATGTCGTCAACCATTTGTCCGCAGCTCATTTCTACTGACAAATAACCGTGCTTAGTTAAGCCAACTGTTTTTTCAAATGCTTCTACTGGGAAAGGCCATAAAGTTATAGGTCTTATTATCCCCACTTTTATGCCATCTTTTGCAGCCATTTTTATAACGTTTTTGCATATTCTTGATGTTGTTCCATATGCAACCATTATTAAATCACATTCATCATCGCAGTTGGACATTTCATATCTAACTTCATTTTCTTTAATAGCTTTGAATTTTCTCTGCAGATGTTCATTATGCAGTTCCAAAGCTTCTGGAGCCAGGTATAATGAATTTATTACATTGTGCTCAGTTCTTCCGTTTAAGCCATTTGCAGCCCAAGTTTTTTCTGGAAGAGCCTTTGCAGGTCTTTCTTTAAACTCAACTGGTTCCATCATCTGACCAAGCATACCGTCTCCCATTACCATGCATGGTGTTCTGTAAGTATCTGCTATATCAAATGCATCCTGTATTAAATCTACCATCTCCTGAATTGAAGCTGGAGCTAATACGGGCATATTGTAATCTCCATGTCCTAAGCCCTTTGTAGCCTGGTGATAGTCTGACTGTGCAGGCTGGATACTTCCAAGTCCTGGGCCCCCTCTAACTATATCAACAATAACACATGGCAGCTCAGCACCTGCAATATATGAAACCCCCTCAGCCTTCAAGCTTATTCCAGGTGAACTGGAGGATGTCATGCATCTAACTCCTGTTCCTGCAGCACCATAAACCATGTTTATAGCTGCAACTTCACTTTCTGCCTGTAAGAACACTCTGTCTATTTTAGGCATTTTCTTTGCCATGTAGGCAGCAACTTCTGTTTGCGGAGTAATAGGATAGCCGAAGAAAGCTTTGCAGTTAGCCCTGATCGCAGCTTCGCCTATGGCTTCATTACCCTTCATTAATACTTTTTCTCCCATAGAAAAACCCCTCCTCAAATATTATTTTTCTACTGTAATAACACAGTCAGGACACATTTTTGCACAAGAAGCACATCCTATGCATTCCTTCATTTTGTCATCTGTAACTGTTGCAGGCATATAGCCTTTTGCATTTAATCTTTCAGCAAAGCTGATGATCTTTTTTGGACACGCTTCTAAGCAGTGACCGCAACCTTTACATATTTCCTCTCTAAAAGTTACCTTTGGCATAATTGACCCCTCCTTAAATTTAGTGATAAATTTAGTCAATACCATTTTGTTTTATATAATAATTTTTATTATATACCTTTAGCCCTCCAAGGTGGTTTCATATATATATCTATCGGGAAGATATCTCCATGAACCTTTCCTTTTACCTCCTGAGCCAATTCAGTTGTACAAACTGTATAGGCATAAGGAATACCTGTCTTTTGGGACAGCTTAACCATTTCAATGTCGCCTCTTAGTATGTCCTCTGCTGTAGTTTCATATGACATATTAGTATTGGATATGAAATGGGTAATCTTTAGTCTTGAACCCCTTTGTATGTCTCTCATATATTCTTCAGTACCTTCAACATCTGCAGTAAAAGGCCTGTTATTATTAACTACAAAATACATATCATAAGGCTCCTGATTAAAGTACCTGTTATACTGCCCAAGTACCACTGCACCCTGGTCATCTCCACCTACATCTATGACAACCTCATAGCTTTTATCATTAAAAACCGCCAAAACCTCAGCCGGCACCACCATAAGCTCTGCATTAGACAGGTTTGCATCAGCGGATATAACTCGTATGCCGTATCCCTCCAGCATCTTTCTTACATCCCTGGTGCAGAAGTATGGATTTACTATATCAATATCAACAACAGCAACCTTTTTTCCCATTTTCGCAAGATAAATTGCATAATTGATTGCTATTTCTGTCTTGCCGCTTCCAAAATGTCCTGAAAAAATTCTTATTCTACTCAATTTCTCACCTCAAACTCACGAAAAAGAAAATTGAAATCGTATTCATTTCTAAATTATAGAAAACAATTGGCAGATATAATAATATAATTTGAACAATAAAATGCAAATTTACGAAAGTATAAATTATATCTGCCATTAATAATTATAACATAGCTGTATAAATATAGCTAACTTTTTTAGTACACCTTAGCCTTTTCTTCGCCCTTAAGCACTCTCAGTCCGCCCTGTGCCAATGCCAGCAATTCATCTTCACCCGGGTATACTATAACAGGTCCTATAAAGGAAACCATGTCTTTTATGCCTTGAACCACAACCTTGCTGTATGCAATTCCACCAGTTAGTATAACTGCATCAACCTTGCCGGAAAGTACTGCTGCACATTTTCCTATTTCCTTGGCAACCTGGTAGATAAATGCATCAAATATCAATTTGAATTTTTTATCACCTTCTAAAGCCTTCTTTTCAACTTCAATAAAGTCATTGGTGTTAAGGTATGCAACTATACCGCCTTTACCTGTTATTTTCTTTTTCATTTCATCAATAGTATATTTGCCGCTATAGCACATTTTCATAAGACCTCCCACAGGAAGTCCTCCGGATCTCTCCGGTGAAAAAGGGCCCTCTCCATCTAAGGCATTGTTCACATCAATTACCCTTCCACCTTTATGAGCTCCTACGGATACTCCTCCGCCCATATGTACTACCACAAGGCTTAAATCTTCGTATTTCTTGCCTGTTTCTTTTGCATATCTCTTAGCTACAGCCTTCTGATTTAAAGCATGGAATATGCTGATTCTATCTATTTCAGGTAAACCTGATACTCTTGCAACATCATCAAGTTCATCAACAACCACAGGATCAACTATAAATGAAGGAATATTCAATGACTTTCCAATAGCATTTGCTATAATTCCGCCCAGGTTGGATGCATGCTGTCCTGATACTCCGGCTTTAAGATCCTCAAGCATGGCTTCATCTATTTCATATGTACCGCTTTCTATTGGTTTAAGAAGTCCGCCTCTTCCAACTACTGCATCAAGAGTATTAATATCGAAATTTTTGTCCTTCAAAACCTTAAGTATTATATCTTCTCTGAACTGGTACTGGTCATATATAGTTTCATATTTTCCTATTTCCTCTGCGGAATGTCTTAGTGTTTCCACCAGGATTGGATTTTCATCCTCATAAACACCAATTTTTGTAGATGTTGAACCTGGATTTATTATCAAAAGTTTATATGACATTTTTACCCCTCCTAGATACAATTATTTTTTAGAAAGCTCTGCAACTAATGCTGCCAGTGCTATTGCATTCATTTTGGATTCATGGCTGTCAGCCCTTGAAGTAAGCACTACCGGTGCAGAAGTTCCTACCAGTATAGCACCTAATTTGCAGTTTGTAGTATAGGATAATGTCTTATACATTATGTTCCCAGCTTCGATATTAGGCATAAGAAGGATATCTGCCTTTCCTGCAACAGGACTGGAAATGCCCTTATGCTTTGCAGCTTCCTCACTTAATGCATTATCAAGGGCCAATGGACCATCGATAAGACATCCCTTAATCTGTCCTCTGTCATTCATTTTTGTCAAAATTGACGCATCAATGGTAGCCTGCATAGCAGGATTTACTACTTCTACAGCACATACCGGTGCAACCTTTGGAGTTTCAATTCCTACTGCCTTTGCCACTTTAACTGCATTGTTGACTATATCAATTTTATCTTTAAGCTCAGGATACATGTTGAATGCACAATCAGTTAAGAATAATAGTCTGTCTATGCCTGGCACTTCAAATACACCCACATGAGACATCAATTTTCCGGTTCTTAATCCAATTTCCTTGTTTAGTACTGCCCTTAAAAAGTTTGGAGTATCCACAAGGCCCTTCATAACCATATCGGCCTTTCCTGTGGAAACCAGTTCAACAGCCTTTAAAGCTGCTTTAGATGAATCAGTTTCATGAACGACCTCAAAACCATTTAAATCCAGGTTGATTTCTTTTGCAACCTCTGCAATCTTGTCTTTGTCTCCAACTAACACAGCTTCAACAAGACCTATTGCCTTTGCATCTTTAATTGCCTCCAGCACAGGTCTGTCCTGAGCTACGGCCACAGCTACCTTCTTAGTGCTCTGGCTCTGGGCAAAACTAATCACTTCTTCAAAACTTTTAATCATGTACGCACCTCTTCTTCATAAACTTTTGGAATTTCTTCCCCTCGTAAGACTCTAAGTGCTCCTTGCATTAAAGCAAGCATCTCATCTTCTCCAGGTACAACTTTAACAGGTGCTACAAAATTCACTCTGTCAGATATCCAATCAGTGAGCTTTTTATTGTAGGCCATTCCTCCTGTTAAAATAATTGCATCAGCTCTACCCTTAAGCACTGTTGCCATAGCAACAATTTCCTTGCTGAGCTGATATGCCATAGCCATTAAAATGAATTCAGCCTTCTCATCGCCTTCGTCAATTCTTCTGTTTACCTCACGTCCGTCATTTGTACCTAAGTATGCCGTCAGTCCACCTGCTCCGACTACTTTTTTCTTTAGTTCGTCATAAGTGTACTTTCCACTATAGGCTAGCTTGATTAATGCTCCGCATGGAAGCCCCCCTGCCCTCTCAGGCGAAAAAGGCCCGTCATCGTTAGCATTGTTTGCGTCAAGAATTCTTCCGTCCTTCACTGGCGATACCGAAATTCCCCCTCCGATATGTGCCACTACAAATGAGCTTTCCTCAAATTTTAGATTCATGTCTTTGCATACCCTTCTTGTTACAGCCTTAATATTTAAAGCATGAACAAGGGATGCTCTTGGTATTTCCGGCAGACCGGATATTCTTGCAACTTCATCAAATTCATCAACTGCCACTGGATCAACTATAAATGCTGATATTCCTGCTTGTTTGGCAATGCTGTCCGCTATGATCCCGCCTAAATTTGAAGCATGCTGGCCCTGGTAACCTGTTTTTAAGTCTTCAAGCATTTTGTCAGTTACCTTGTATGTACCACCTGGCATTGGTCTCAAGAGACCGCCTCTTCCCACAACTGCAGCTAAATCAGTGATTTTATAATTCAGCCCTTCCAGCCAGTTAGTAATAACTTCTGTCCTCATGTCCTTCTGGTCATAAATTGTGGGAAACTTTTTTATCTCATCAACACTGTGAGATAAATTTTCTGAAGCTAAACACTCTTCATCATTATAAAGAGCTATCTTTGTGGAAGTAGATCCGGGATTAATAACTAAAATCAGATTTTTCCTGGTCATTAAAATACCCCCATAAATAATATTTTGCTTACAAATACATTCTACCAAATAAATTAATAAAAACTATGTTTTTCAGAAAATTTAATATTATGCTGAGTATTCTTTCATTATTGATTCCGCACTCTTTATACCGTCAACAGCAGCTGAAATAATACCTCCTGCAAAACCTGCGCCCTCACCGCTGGGATATATTCCTTCCACGCTGATGCTTTGAAGCTTTTCATTCCTGGTAAGCCTTACAGGAGCAGAAGTCCTGGTTTCAATTCCCGTCAGCACAGAATTTTCATCAGAATAATTTTTAATTTTTTTATTAAACTCCGTTAATCCCTCCTTTAAGGAGATACAAACGTAATCCGGCAGGCATTCCCTTAAATCCGAAAACCTATAGCCAGGTTTATAGGATGGCTCAACGTTGCCTAATTTTTTAGTGATTCTATCGTTTAAAAAGTCCTTGGTAAGCTGCAGGGGTGCTGAATATCTGCCTCCGCCAATATTAAAGGCAAGTTTTTCGTAATATCTTTGGAATTCCATTCCTGAAAGAGGTGAGTTTCCTGGAAAATCTCCCTGATTAACAGCTACAACTATAGCTGCATTGGAATTTGCGCTATTCCTTTTATAATTACTCATTCCATTTGTAACCAGCATATTTTCTTCAGAGGCTGCTGCTACTACATCTCCTCCAGGGCACATGCAGAAACTATAAACGCCTCTGCCAGTAGATTTGCATGTATGGGTAAGCTTATAATCTGCAGCACCCAGCCTTGGATGCTCAGCGTATTTTCCATATTGATTTGAATTTATCATCTGTCTTGAATGCTCTATTCTAACACCTATGGCAAATGGCTTTGGCTCCATAAAAATATTTTTATTATGGAGCATCTCATAGGTATCCCTGGAACTGTGGCCAATTGCCAGTACAAGAGCCTGACATGGAATTTCTGTTTTATTTGCAATAATGGATTTTACTTTATTGTCCTTAATATTTATATCCTCAAGCTTATGACTGAATAAAATTTCTCCTCCAAGCATTATTATTTCTTTTCTTATATTTTTTACTACTATTTTTAAAATATCCGTACCTATATGAGGTTTACTTGAATATATTATATCTTCCGGGGCTCCGCAGTTAACAAACTCCTCAAGAACTTTGTCGCACCGTCTGTCCTTTATTCTGGTAGTTAGCTTGCCATCTGAGAAGGTACCAGCTCCGCCTTCGCCAAACTGAACATTGGATTCTAAATTAAGCTCACCAGTTTCCCAAAATCCATTTACCGTTTCACTTCTTTTTTCAACTGCTTCTCCTCTTTCCAGGACCAAAGGACGGTATCCGTTTCTTGCAAGTTCAAGGGCAGCAAACATGCCTGCTGGTCCCATTCCCACCACCACAGGCCTTGCTTCAAGCCTTTTCTCTCCAAATATAAACGGCTCTTCTTTAATATCTTCATAAATCTGAATATCCTTATCCCGCACAGCTGCAGCTATTTTCTTTTCCTTATCAACCAGAACTTCTACAGAGTAGTTGAATTTTATGTTGTCTTTTTTTCTGGCATCAAGTGACTCTCTTAAAATTTTCAGTTGTACAATGCTTTCCTTTGAAATTTTAAGTTTATGAGCTGCCTTTCCCTTGATTTTTTCCATGTCCTCATCAAGGTCCAGGCATATGTTATTTATTCTTATTGACATTACTGACCTCCGGTTTCCTTATTAGATAGTGTTATAGTGACTTTTACAGGATTTACCGAATCCTTTGAAATGCCCTCCGGTACCCTGGTATTGACCTGAAGCTCATAAGTTCCTGCTGCAAGGCCCTGAGCTTCAACATAGCATTCAATATCATTTTCGCCAATTCCTGAAACCACCCCTTCAGGACCAGATATATTCACAGTAACTGTACTGCTGATTTCCGAGTTAAGATTTTGGTCTAAATTTCTCACCTTTACTGGTACGGACAAGGTTTTCACCTTTGGAGCTTTGTAGCTTACATTAAGTTTTACAGTAGATGCGTTATTTACTACAGTCACTCCCAGGGGCAGTACAAGTTTTCCCTCGATTGTCTGCTGACCGGTTAAGGTTTTAATATTTATTGGTTCTGTATCAATGCTTGAAATGCTGTTTAATGTATCATCGTTCCCTGCAATTTCAATATTTGCGTTGGCGGGAAGCACTGATTTAACCAGCGTGCTGTCGTCTATTGCTCCACTGAATTTTACATTAACTCCTACAGTTTTCACCTTTTTAACCGGCACTGTTATATCCAGCGTATCCGGTTCCAGAATTACATAATCGTATGCTACACCTGATGCTGACTCTGCCTGAAGTGATGACTTTATTAACAGGTCAGTAGAAGCATTCTCCACATTGCACACAGCTGAGGCATATTGAATTTGACTTATTAACTTAGAAGGTCCCTTTACAGTAACCTCTTTATTGTTTAATTCAGGTGGTATGGCATAGTAGCCTGTCTTGGCCTTCCCTTTCAATGTAACTTTAACTGGAATAGATTTTTCTACCAGGTCGTCAACATTCAGCTTAATATAAAGATTTTCCGAACCTACCACTTTAATTCCTGAAGGTGCCCCTTTTACTGTTACAGGTATTTTGTTTTCACCTCTTTTAAGGGCCAGGGACTTAAGATCAGCTTCAAGCTCTATTTCATCAGGCTTTACTGAATATATTTCTGACACGCTGCCCCGTATAGTTATCTTTAAGGTTAAATCGCCGTCAATAACAGGAGCAAGCTTTGAACTGGCCAGCAGTTCCTGATTTACGATTTTTACAGGAACTGTAACTATTCTATCCTTTAATGGGTTTTCCACATTATAAATATAAAGCCACAACACGAAAGCTGCTATGAAACAACAGATTTTTATTATTAACTGTTCCTGCTTACTTTTTCTCTCCACAACTTCACCTGCTCCCTGATTGTTGATTTTTTGGAATTTCGCTTTCTAATAATTCTTACCAATATATCCTTTAATTTTTCACTGTCATAATTTCTTGTGAGATTTCCATTAACAGCAAGTGAAATTGTTCCAGTTTCTTCGGAAACAATTACTATAAGTGCATCTGAGTTTTCAGAAATTCCTATAGCTGCCCTATGCCTGGTACCTAGTTTTTTATTTAAGCCTTGATTGTTTGTAAGTGGAAGAATACAGGCTGCGGAATGTATCTTATCATTTCTTATAATAACTGCACCATCGTGCAGTGGTGTATTAACAACAAAAATATTCTCAAGTAATGCGGAGCTAACATCTGCATTAAGTTTTATACCGCTGTTTGCAATATCTTCAAGACCTGTAAGCTGTTCAATTATAATTAAAGCCCCAGTTCTGGCTTTTGACAGTGCATCTACTGCATTAGTAACTTCACCAACGATATTTTCAATTCTTTCATCATCCTGGAATACATGTTTATCTAAAAAGGATGACCTTCCAAGATGTTCCAGAGCTCTTCTGATTTCCGGCTGAAATATGATTATGAATGAAAGTACACCGATAGTTATTGTTTTTGTTAGAATCCAGTTCAACATTGTCAAATTAAAAAAGCTGCTCACAGGTATCAGGAAAATAATAAGAATTATCCCTTTTAGCAGCTGTTCAGCTCTTGTTTCCTTTATAAGCATATATATTTTATAAAAAATATAAGTAACCACCAATATATCCGCAATAGACGAAAAGCTTATATTCTTTATTGAGTTAACCATAATGTTTATTAATTCCACCCGCTACACCCCTTAAATTGAAAGTTTACATTATAATTATACACTATTTACTAAAGTTATTATCGACTATAATAAAAATTTTGAAATTATTAATAATTTTTCTTTTTAAGGATACACTAATATCAGCCAAAGTATTTTTACACGGGGAACCCACAAAAAAATTGGGGTGAATCGCAATTAAAGCGTAGGTTTTGCCTTTACCGAACCCGACAGCTAACCCCGTCGGCAAAAGGAGTGTTGAAAATTGAAAAGAAAAATCTGGATAAGTTTAGTGGTGGCGGCAATGCTTGTAAATAATTCATTTATTTATTGCGTAAAAGCATCCGACAATTCTTCCACAGAGCTTTTTAAACAAAGTTCAGAAGTAGCCCAGGTATTTAAAACCAGCAGCCATGAGTATTATCTTTCACAAAAGGATATTCATCTCATGGCTCAGATAGTTCATGCAGAAAGCAAAGGTGAGCCTTTCGAAGGGAAGGTTGCTGTTGCTTCGGTAATTTTAAACCGACTGGGATATCCTGAATTTCCTAAATCTATAGAAGGGGTTATAATGCAAAAAAATGCATTTTCTTGTGTTCACAATGGGAAAATTAATGTAACCCCTGATAGCAGCAGTTACCGGGCAGTGCTTGAAGCACTGAAAGGTAAGGATCCAACACAAAAGGCAGTATTCTTTTATAATCCCAAAACCGCAACTTCACAATGGATGAAAAATATTACGAAAAAGAGTGTTATAAGAATTGGGAACCATGTATTTTTCAAGGCATAACAAAAGGGTGATAAATCACCCTTTTTTCGAATCAATATAAGTTACTGCAGTAAGTGCTGCTACCAGTCCTTCACCGGCAGACTTAAGATATTGATATGGTTTTCCCGCACAATCACCAGCAGCAAAGCAGCCTTCAATATTAGTGCTCATATCCCGTTGAACCTTTATATGGCCTTCCTCTATAAGCAGTCCAGGTACCAGCTGATCTGGTGCCACACTATCCTTAAGCACAAAAACTCCATCCGTATCCAGATTTCTTGCCATAAGCTCCAAGGTTTCAACCTTATCAGTGCCACCAATTCTTACAGGTTTATCCTGTACAATTTCAACTTCAGAATTTATTTTATATTCCCCTCTGTACATTGGAATATAATAGACCTTGGCTGCCAGTTCACTAACATAATTAGCTTCCTCTTCAGCATCTTTATTATAACCAATAACTGATACTACCTTGTTTTTATAAAGGGGTGCATCGCAGGTGGCACAGTAGCCCACTCCTCTGCCCAGAAGTTCCAGTTCTCCCGGAATGGGCTTATCAAATTCTATACCTGTTGCAAGTATAACAGCTGTGGCCTCATACATCATTTCATTAACCATTAATGAAAAATATTCACCCATTGCATATACAGCATTTACCTTGTTATAGTTGATTTCTATATCCATGGATTTTATGTGCTTTTCAAAATTATTCTTTAATTCTAATCCTGAGACATCAAAAAATCCAAGATAATTATTTACTTTAGGTGCTTTCACAAGCTTTCTGCTTAAATCCCTATTGCCGAAAACAATAATCCTCTTATTTCTGATTTTAGCATTTATGGCAGCAGAAAGACCTGCCGGACCGCTGCCAATAATGGCTATGTCATATCTGTCTTCCATAATCATCCCTCAATTTCTAGATATATTTGTCAATAACAGACTTAAATGCCTGTTTTGGCCTAAAGCCCACCAAAGTCTCTGCTAATTTGCCATCTTTAAAAACCATCACAGTTGGTATGCTTGCTACATTATACTGCATGGATGTAACAGGATTTTCATCCACATTCAATTTAAAGAACTTTACCTTGCCGCCATATTCATTTGATAATTCATCAATAACTGGGGAAAGCATCTTACAAGGTCCGCACCATGCAGCCCAAAAATCCACCACGATAGGTGCTCCAGTTTTACTAGTTACAGTTGCAAAACTTGCATCATTAAGTATATCTACCATAATTTACCTCCATAACCCATATGGGAATTTAATAATTAAATCATACTATTTTATTACTGTTTAGTCAACTAATTGATAATAATTATCCACTAATATTAAAGTTCCAAGATAAGCTTCTTGATTTTTAAAATTGATGAGAAGTTCATTGAGAACTCATCCAGCCCAAATTCAACCAAGGTTTTAACTGAATGTTCATCACCAGCCATCTCCCCGCACATGCCACACCACTTTCCTTCTTTATGTGCTGCATCAATAGTCATTTTTATCAGTCTTAACACTGCAGGATGCATTGGATTATAAAGATAGGATACTTTTTCATTACCGCGGTCTGCAGCTAAGGTATACTGAATAAGGTCATTTGTTCCAATGCTGAAGAAATCTGCATACTTTGCAAGTTCATCTGCACAAATGGCTGCAGCAGGTACTTCAATCATTATTCCTATATCTATGTTATCAGAATATGCGAAGTATTCCTTATCAAGCTCCCTTTTGCATTCTTCCATCAGATCCTTTACAGCAAGGAATTCTTCCAATGAGGATATCATGGGTATCATTATCTTCAAATTGCCATACACCGATGCCCTTAAGAGAGCCCTGAGCTGCACCTTGAAAATATCTTTTCTGTCTAAACACAATCTTACTGCCCTGTAACCCAGGAAAGGATTGGTTTCTTCCGGAATCGGAAGATATGGAAGCTGTTTATCTCCCCCTATATCAAGAGTTCTTATAACTACGGCTTTATCCTGCATCTTTTCCAGAACATATTTATATGCTTCATATTGGTCCTTTTCTGTAGGAAGTCTGTCTCTGTTAAGATAGAGAAGTTCCGTCCTAAACAATCCAATTTCATCTCCGCCGTTTTCCAGAACATATTTAACTTCTTCAGGTTTACCGATATTGCCAGCAACTCTAATCTGCTTTCCGGATTTTGTTACAGCGCTTACATTTTTTAATCGTTTTAATGCTTCCTTTTCTTCTTCATATTCCTGCTTTTTTTTCTGGTATTCCTCCAGGGTTTTTTTATCCGGATTAATTATAACTTTCCCCAAAATGCCATCAACTATTAAAACATCTCCATTTTTTACTGAAGTAGTTATGTCATTTAATCCAACAATTAGTGGTATTTCAAGACTCCTTGCCATAATTGCGCTATGAGAGGTTTTTCCCCCAATATCAGTTAGAAATGCAATTACATTCTTCCTGTTTAGCAAGGCAGTTTCTGAAGGTGTGAGATCATGGGAAACTATAATGGTATTTGACTCTGCGGCATCTATGCCTTCCTGGTCAAGTCCAAGCAAATTAGTTATTATCCTGTTCCCCACATCCTTAATATCTGCAGACCTGGCTTTCATATATTCATCTTCCATGGAATCAAATATGGAAATGTACATGTCCATTACTTCCTGCATGGCCTTTTCGGCATTAACAATATTGGATTCAATATTGCTTTCAACAGCACCAATAAATTCAGGATCATCCAATAAAAGCAAATGCCCTTCAAATACTGCGGCATTTTCTTCTCCCATATCCTTCTGCACCTTATTCTTTATATCTGTCAATTGGTCTCTTGTTTTTTTAATTGCATTATATAGTCGATCCTTTTCCAATATAACATTGCTTATTTTTTTCTGTATTATTTTAGTTTGATAGCTGCCTCTTAAAAGTGCCCGGCCTATTGCATATCCTTCAGATGCTGAAATACCAGTTTTCATAAAATACCCCCTAAATATATCCTTAATGTTATTTTAAAGATTCCAAATAATCTCTTTGTCCAATGTCATATAAATTATTTCCATAACAGTCAATTACGACAAAAGCCGGAAGATTCTCAACTTCCAATCTTCTGATTGCCTCCGAACCAAGTTCCTCATATGCCACAAGCTCAGACTTCTTTATTGCTTTGCCCATCAACGCAGCAGCTCCACCAATAGCAGCAAAATACACTGCACAATTTTTTTTCATTGATTCAATAACTTCCTTAGACCTGGTACCCTTGCCAATCATGCCTTTCAGTCCATTATCCAACAGCCTTGGTGCATATGGATCCATTCTGTAGCTTGTGGTTGGTCCAGCTGAACCTATTTCCATTCCTGGTTTTGCCGGACTTGGTCCCACATAATATATAATTGCATTTTCAATGTCTATAGGGAGTTTTTTCTTATAGTCCAAGAGTTTAACCAATTTTTTATGTGCCGCATCTCTTGCAGTGTATATAACTCCGGTGATAAGCACCTTATCCCCTGCCTTTAGTTCCTTAACCACATCCTCAGTTAAAGGAGTATGTATAACCTTTTCCATATTTTTAATTCTCCTTATAATACTATTTCCATATGCCTCGTTACATGGCAGTTAATATTTACCGCCACAGGCAAGCCTGCTATATGGGTAGGATAGGTTGCAATATTTACCGCAAGAGCAGTAGTTTTACCTCCAAATCCCTGTGGTCCTATACCAAGCAAATTTATTTTATAAAGCAGCTCATCTTCAAGATTTCTATAGAATGGATCCGGGTTCCTCATGGTAAGGGGCCTGATAAGTGCCTTTTTTGATAAAACTGCAGCTCTGTCAAAGGTACCTCCGATTCCTACACCTACCACCATTGGAGGACACGGGTTTGGCCCTGCTTTTTTAACTGTGTCGATTATAAAATCCTTAACACCCTCAATGCCATCTGCTGGCTTAAGCATCTTTATTCTGCTCATGTTTTCAGATCCGAATCCCTTTGGGGCTAAAGTTATTTTTAATTTATCACCAGGTACCACTTCATAATATATTACAGCCGGAGTATTATCTCCTGTATTTTCCCTTACAATTGGATCCCTAACCACGGATTTTCTTAAATAGCCTTCCACATATCCTTGTCTTACACCCTCATTAATTGCATCCTCAAGATTTCCACCTGTTATATGAACCTCCTGGCCTAGCTCAACGAATACACAGGCCATGCCTGTATCCTGACACATAGGCATCTGCTCCGTTTTGGCTATGTCCACATTTAATAAAATCTTATCAAGAATATCCCGAGCCATTGGCCATGTCTCATTTTCCCTGGCACTATCAAGCTTTTGTTTAACATCTTCAGGAAGATAATAATTCGTATTTATACACAGCTTCTTAATGGATTCTATTACTATGTCCACACTTATTTCTTTCATAAAATATTCTCCTTAAGTTTTTTCTTATTATAACATTTTAATTCATAATTAACAGGTATATTCCCAAAATTCAGATATCTAATTGATTTATCACTTAACATAACTATTTCTGCAGAGGAAATGTCCAGTAAACCTTCACTTAATGCTTTGCAAATTTCTACAGGCATATCCCGCTCCCCTTGCTGGCCTACTTTATCCATAATAAGTTTTGTTTCGAGTTTTATTGCTGTTATTTCCAGTTCCAATTCATTGCTATAATGAATTTTTTGACTATGCAGCATTTTAATTGCTTCATCTGCAGCACCTGCTGACTCAGATATGAATGGCTGTGTTATTCCTGTCTTCACAGCTCCTGTAAGGTAAGCTACCGCTGCACAATATGAGCTTAGTGCCACTGCAGAGGCTTTTGTAACATTATGATTTTTTTTCATATAGCAACCAATAGTAATAGAAACATCATTATAACCCTTATATCTGAATAATTCTCCTGATTGTTCCCTCAATGCAATAATTGCTGCTGAATCCTGAATAAAATTACCTGTACCTCTGTAACTTAGTGTTATGCTTTTAACTCCCTGCTCAGCAGCCTGTAATGCTTCCATTAATACTATTGCATTTGAATAACCAGGGGTGATAAGCCTGCCACACTCAGGTATAATAAACTCTCGGTTAACCATCAATCCTTTTTCTTCATAATATCCTGCCAGCCTGTCACAATATTGCCAATCAACATAATATGCTTCCTTGTCTTGGATGCTTCCAAATAAACATTGAGAAATCCATCCTCCAAGAAATGACGTAAAACCTGATGATATTCCGTATTCCATGAAAAGCTTGTTGTCTGAGTGATCTAAAATGGTTTGAAAGCACATATTGGCATATGGCTTAAGCTTGTTTTGAGAAATGGATTTTTCTGATATACAATATAGCTCTGAATCTGCTGCAGCTCCAGAATCCATTGCGTCCACCAAGCATTGAATAAGTGTATTTCCATTTTCCCTGGCAGTTTGGAGCTTTAATGCAAAATTATTCGTATTGTAGTATTGCTCTGGAGGAATGATGCTTTCCTGATGAGTATTTCTTAAAACCAAATTCCTGGCTTTTAAAAATTTGTCTTCACTCCATTTTATATTTTCAAGCTGCACCTGATTACCTCCCGAAATCCACTTATCTCTTGCCCCTAAGTTCTACAATCTTTGATTTCAAAGCTTTTACAGATCCTTCATCCAATCCGTAAAGGAACTTAATAATTTCCTTATTATCCCCTGCAAATTCCCTTATTTCCCTGTATCGTCCCGGTGATACAATTACTACATCTGAATTTGCTACCATTCTTTTTAGTTCATTTCTGTCATAAGAATTGGAGTATTCTATATTTATATTTCCAAGTCCCGCCTTTTCCAAGGCACCTCTTGCTTTAAACATAAACTCTTTTGACATGCAAATGAAGCCAAATTTTGTATCTATAGGGAATCTTGCAATCTTAACAATTGTTTCAAGATCAGGATTTATCGCTACTCCTATTATGTTTTTGTCATAATCCTTAATAAGTTCAACTATCTCATTTACATGATTGAAAGTAGCTATTATTACTTGAGACTTTTCCAGCAGCTGTTCAGTTTCCTTATTCATTTCCTTAATGTCATTTATGGTCAAAGGCACTACATTCATATTGGTGCTAACACCAAGCTGTTTACTGAACATCCTGGATTGTTCCAGATTGCATTCTACATAAACTGCAGTGATTTTACTCATCAATTCTTTTTTTTCTTTAACCCTGTTCAGCACTAATTCAAGGAATTCATCTGCATCCATACCTGTTTCCAATGCCTCTTCAAAGCCCAAATCCACAAATTTTACAATTTTTTCTTTAATATTTTGAGCCTTCCATGGATTGGCTTCCTCCGCAACAAATGTTCCTCTTCCCTGATAAGACTTCAGAACACCCTCCTGCTCCAGATCGTTATAGGCACTGCTTATAGTATTTCTGCTAACCCGAAGCTTTTCTGAAAGTTCCCTTTCTGTAGGCATTTTATTCCCCACTTTTAAGGTCCCACCCTTAATTAAATCCATAATTTGCTTTTTAACCTGTAAATATAAAGGTACTCCGCTTTCCTTATTAATTTTAATATCTATAATAAATCCCTCCAGAATCAATGGTTTAATGGACTAATCCATTTTTAATTTATATACTATCATACTACCATTAACTCTTCAATATGAAAATATCCAATGTAATTGTAAAAGCTTATATATTTCCCGGGAAATATATAAGCTTTTGTAATATCTATAAATTACCAAAAAACATAATAACTGAATTTTTTATACTTTCTGCAATTTTATCCTGATATTCATCCTTTTTTAATTTGGCTTCTTCATTTGCATTTGATAAAAATCCGCATTCAATAATAACTGAAGGCATTGTATCGTAGCTTCGCAATATTTTGAAATCCTGTTTTGCAGGTTTTTCAACTCTATTATTTGTTGAATCAAGGTCTATTATGAAATTACTTTGAATTAAATGGGCCAGTTTTATGCTTTCAGGATTACTTGAATACCATACTTGTGCGCCATAGTATTTTGCCTGAGGAAACTTATTTAAATGAATACTTATGAACATATCGCAATTTGTTTCACTTTTCATAAGACTTCTTTTATCTAGGTCTATTCTTTTCTTATTGCGTATTTTCTTATTATTTTCACACAAAGCCCTGTCATCTTCTCTAGTGAGAAAAACCTTATACCCAGCCTTCTCCAATTTTTCTCTTAGCTTTAAACTGATTTTGAGGTTTATATCTTTTTCTACTACACCACCTGGCGATACCGCCCCTCCGTCAAAGCCCCCGTGTCCAGGGTCAATCAGTATGGTCTTTTGTTTGGTTTCAATTAATCCTTCTGCCAGAACGGGCATTGAAATATTAAAAAGCAGTAAAAGTATTATTAAAATTAAAGGAATACTATACTTCCTCATTGAATCCCTCCCTTATAACGAAAGCCCTGGATAACTCCAAGGCTTATTTTACATTGCTCGTCCCGGGAATATGGCATCCAGTATACCTATTACTATAGCTGCCAAAATGGCTCCTATTATAGATACACTCATGTTAGGAACTATAAATTGTGTTAGATATAATATTATTGCTGCTATAACAAAGCCTTTTAAACCTCTTCCAAATGGAGATGCATCAATACCCATAAATGATTCAGCCAAAACATCCAAAACTGTTATAACCAATGCAGCAAGCATGTATGACCATAAACCATTAATTGAAAAACCTGGAGTTAAGAAAGATGTTATAGCTAATATAACAGCTATTAATATTAATCTTCCAACCCACCGGAGAATGGAACCGCCTCCTGCGTTTTCTCTTCTTTCATTTCTTTCGTTTGCCATTGAATTTACCTCCTGTTAAAATGATATTTATAAAGCATATAAATAGTATTCTCAAATACATTTATATTATCCATCCTAAATTTCTAAATACCACCAATCTCCTGAATGTCGTTCTATAAATTCGGCAGGTGCATACATATAGCCTTTATCTCCAAATTCACTTCCCCATGAATTTCTAATTATGAAATATAATCCATAATATTTATTTCTTCTTAATAAAATATCCAATATTTTTTTTAACCACCCACCTTGAGATTTGTGATTTTTTTCCCAAAAGTAGCCACAGATATTAACGGCATGGTACCCAAGAAGCTCTTCGCTAAACGTATCCGGCATACTTATATATCCATCACCGCCTACTGCCTCAAAGGACTCATAGACATCTACTCTTAAAAGTACTGGTTTCCTTAATTCACCCAGGTTATACATTATCTCATGAATGGTATTTAGTCTGTAATATGCATTAACCTTATGATTAGGTGCATCCAGCTCTGCAGCCGCAGACGGTGTCTCATCAAATTTTTCTACATTATAAGGATGCAGTTCTTCCCTGCAGGTACCGGTATTTTTAGCAGTTTTAGCTGATTGCCTTATACTGCTCCCACTGTCCACGTTTATATCACCCTCTGCCTCCCTTTCTTTATAGTAGAAGTATAATTCGCTTAAATCCACATTTTTGTCCAATAAATATTCTATTAATGAACAGGCTGAAAATGCAGTACATGCTCCTAAATTGCCCTGATCTTTTATTTCAGAATAGCAATCCCTTAAATCAATGTTCAAGGGCAGCTTAACTTTTTTCTTCATCAATGCTGCAAATTTAAAATCTCTATCATCAAGCATATCCTTTTTTAAATTATATATATATTTATTCATAGTAATTCTCCTAAATAGATATTTCATGCAGTTGCGTTGCAGCCTGCATATTTTATACTATTTACAGGTGAGTTAAAAAGTGAATATGATTTTGAAATTGACAATGGAGCCTTATATCCATGAATAAGGCTCCATTTATAAAAAACCGCTAAGATCAGTTATCTTAGGACACTTTCATTATGTTAGATTATTGTGTAACCAATATGTTATATAAGTTAAAATATTGTAAATCATCCTTCATAAACAAAAATCCCCAAACATGCTTAAGAGGAACAAGTCCCATTATTGATGAGACCTGTTCCTCTAAGTATAGTTTTATTTATAGAATTGATTGAGGAAAGAATTATGCTTTATTTTCTGTCTGCTTTAAGAACAGCATTAAGCATTACACTTGCAGCTTTTGTACATTGTTCAACTGAAGTAAATTCAGGTTCACAATGGCTGTGTCCATCTTTGCTTGGAGCAAATATCATAGTTGTAGGAATCATTTCTGATACAAACTGAGCATCATGTCCTGCACCACTATTGATATATTGATTTGAATATCCAAGTTCATCTACACTTTCTTTAACATATTTTACTAATTCCTTATCAAAATATACAGTATCTCTTGCCCAGGCCTTTTCAACCTTGCATGTACATTTTTCAATAACCTTGCCATCAAGACTCTTAACTATGTCAAGAACCTTTGCAAGAACTTTTGGATCTTCATGTCTTACATCTATTGAGAAGTCAATCATGTCAGGAATTACTGTGTGAACGCATGGGTGGCATACAATTTCTCCTGTAGTGTATACAAGATCCTTGTCTCCAAGCTTATCAATTTCTTCATGTAGATAGCATAGAGCCTTTGCAGCAGCAAATAACGCATCTTGTCTCTTATGCATTGGAGTTGTTCCTGCATGATCTGCCTGTCCGAAGAATTTGATTCTGTAGTTGAACATACCAAGTACACAAGTTACTACACCAACTTCATTGCCTGCATCCTCAAGAATTGGTCCCTGTTCAATATGTGTTTCAAACATAGCCATATATTTGTCAGGACTTAATCTGTTCTTTTCCTCTCCCTTGTATGGGCTTGCATCCAAGGCCTGTCCGAAGGTTTTTTCTGGTTCAAGTATGCTCTTTGATGCTAACATTGTAGCCTTGTCAAACTTGCCTAGAACAACTCCTGATGACATCATGGCAGGTGGATATAGTGAGCCTTCTTCATTTGTCCAAATCATTGCTGTAAGAGGATGTCTGTGTGGAATTTTATTAGCTGCAACAGCATCTAAAACTTCCATAGCAGACATAACACCTAAAATACCGTCATAATTTCCACCGTTTTTAACTGAGTCGCAGTGAGATGCCATTACAATTCTCTTAAGTCCAGGTTCTGAGCCTGGAAGAGTGGCATACATATTAGCCATATCGTCAGTTTCAATTGTTGCTCCTATAGCCTTCATTCTTTTAACAAATTCATCTCTTGCCTGATGAGCTTCCGGTGATAATGAATATCTGGTTATACCGCCATGGCCTGCATCTCCAAATTTGCTGAATGTAGCAATCTTATCCCCCATTCGTTTTTCGTCACAAGTAAACATGTCTTTCATCTTAATACACTCCCTTTTATTCTTAAATATGTTTAATAATTACATTAAAGTCGTTATTTTTTTAAGCATTCGCGGATTGGCTGCTGCCTTCACTTACAGACTCGGTTATTTCGTCGTTTTCTTCAGGTGAGAGTAGTGAAACTTTATCACCCTTCATCAATATTGGGTAAATAATCAAGGCTAATACAAATCCTACCATCCATCCTGCGTCAGCTACTATGCTTATGGCTGGAATGAATAATCCCATTGCTGGAAGTATACATGCAAGCAGCCAGGCATATATTGCCTTTTTGTTTGTGCCTTTTCCATACCAGTATCTTCCTTTATCTGCTGAATATAATGATTCCACATCAACTAACTTTTTACGGTGAATATAATAATCTGCAATAAATATTCCTGCTAAAGGTCCTAAGAATATACCATATGTTCCAAGCCATCCAAATATATAAGATGAAGCACTTGACATAAGTTTCCATGGCATAATAGCCACACCAGCTGCTCCTGTAATAAGGGTTGCTGTTTTAAAGGATATTTTTCTAGGATTCAAATTGGAAATATCATTTGAAGTTGCCACGGCATTGGCAGCAACATTTGTATTAGTTGTAGCTATCATTATTCCAAGACACCCTATAATAGCAGCTATTGGATTGCCCATTTTAGCTACGACTTGAACAGGATCCCATATAAATTCTCCAAATATAATTCTTGAAGCTCCTGTAACAAATATGCCTATGAAAGAGAATGCAACCATAGTTAAAGGTAATCCAAACAGTTGTCCTCTGAACTGAGCCTTCTGGCTTTTTGCAAATCTGCTGAAGTCAGGTATATTTAATGCCATTGTTGACCAGAATGCTATATTGGCAGCCAGACTCTTAAGGAAGGTTATCCCAAAGGATGCTGGTTTGCTTGCTGCAGGCATAACGAATATATCTGCCAGACCTTTTCCAAGGCCTACTACTGATGCATATGCCCATACCATAAGTGCTATACATACTGTAACAAGTATAGGAACAGTCCATGACTGCATGAATTTTATTGTTTCAGGTCCTTTATGAACTATTGCCACATTTAAAGCCCAGAATCCAAAGAAGGAAATCCACACTCCCAGTGGGAAACTTGTCCATCCAGGTATAACTGTACCTAAAATTGTATGGATTGCTTCACCACCTATCCAGCACTGAATGCCAAACCAGCCGGCACCTACAATTCCTCTTGCCATAGCTGCTATGTTAGATCCCCATACACCAAAGGACAATCTTGCAAACACTGGAAAAGGTATTCCGTATTTTGTACCTGCATGTGAATTAAGCTGCATCGGTATCAAAACTATAAGATTTCCCAGAGCAACATTCAAAAGTGCCTGCCACCAGGTAAGACCTGCTGAAATAATTGAAGCTGCCATCATATAGGTTGGCATACATATACACATGCTAACCCATAATGCTGTAACATTATAAGTTCCCCAAGTTCTTTGACTAAGTTTTGTAGCTGCTAAATCTTCGTTAAAATAACGACTATCTTTTACTCTTCCAACTGCAACATCTGTCATTTCATAAAGTCCGCCAACTTCTCTCTGCGTTTTAAGGATTTTACTCATATAATATAACTCCCCTTGCAAACTATTTTTACCATTATTTTGAACTTGATATCGTATTTTGTGATTTTTATTGTATTTATATTGTGGTTTTATTTAGTATTTTAACAATTGGATTTATCCAGGATTTCCGCAGTATTGCTGCGAAAACCCTGTTTTCAAATTATAAAATATAATTTAAAGGCTAGGTCCAGTAAGTTTAATTGGATTGCATTTTACGAATTTACCAGCACCTTTTTTGCCGAGGAATTCTCCATCCTTATAAACCAGGTTTCCTCTGCTGTAGGTAGCTACAGGATATCCTTTAAGTTCTGCACCTTCCCAGATAGTATGATCACAGTCTGAATGCATCTTTTCCTGAGTTATAGTAAATTCCTTTTCTGGATCGTAAATTACTATATCTGCATCAGCACCTGGTACAAGCATTCCCTTTTGAGGTGCGCAGCCGAAGATTTTTGCTACATTAGTTGAACAAAGCTCTACTGCCTTATTAAAGGTAATTCTACCCTTGTTTGCTTCACTTAACATGTAAGGGTACATGTTTTCAATACCGGCACATCCATTAGGAATTTTTGTGAAATTGTCTTTACCCCAATCCTTTTCATATGACTGGAATGGACAATGGTCTGTAGCAATTGTTGCTATGTCTCCCCTTTTAATTCCTTCCCACAAAGCATCCTGGCTCTCCTGTCCTTTCATTGGAGGTGAGCAAACAAAGTTTCTGCCGTCTTCTCTCTTATATACATCACTTGTAAAGTGAAGGTATTGCGGACAGGTCTCTGCAAATATTGGATAACCTTCATCCCTGGCTTTGGTTACTTCTGCCATACCTTGAGCATTTGCCAAGTGAACTATATATAAAGGTGCATTCAGGCTTTTTGCCCATTGAATTGCTCTCATGTCAGCTTCAGCCTCAACAAATTCAGGTCTGCTCATATAGTGATACCATGCTGAAGTTTTGCCTTCTGCAAGAAAATCTGCTGTAAGAGTATTTATTATTTCATTATTTTCAGCATGAACTTCTATTAATGCTCCACATTCCTTTGATTTTTGCAAAAGCTTATAGAAAGTGCCATCTTTTACGCCAAAATCGTAAACCATAAATACCTTGAAGGATGATACACCATATTTTACTGAATCTTCAATGCTATTCAAAAGATCTCCTGAAACATCCTTTATTCCAGTATGGAAAGCATAATCTACAACAGCCTGAGGTGCACAAATAGTATCTCTTCTTTTTATTGAATCAACCAGGTTTTCACCAAAGTCCTGAAGAATAAAGTCAAATACAGTAGTTGTACCTCCACATGCAGCTGCACGAGTTCCAGCTTCATAGTCATCTGAAGAAATAGTACCTCCAAATGGCATTGCCAAATGAGTATGAGCATCTATGGCTCCTGGAAGAACAAGCTTTCCTTTTGCATCAACAACTTCTGTATTGGCTGATGGCACAAAGTTTTTGCCAATTGCTAGTATCTTTCCGTCTTTTACTGCCAGGTCAGCTTCAATTGTAGAATCTGCGGTTACAATTGTACCGTTTTTAATTAATAAATCCATTCTAATAACCTCCTTATAGATTATGTAAATAAATTTGATTATTTATTAATTGTCTAATTTACTAAAGGCTAATTTCTCTTGCCTTTTCGCCATTCTTGAATTTGATCTCTCCCTTGGTTATGCAATTTCCTATAGGACATACTAAAGAGCAAAGATGACATCCTACACAATTATCCTTATTCAATGAAGGTCTTCTCTTCTCTTCATCCCATTTTATTGCCTGATGAGCTCCGTCAAAGCAGGATATATAGCATCTTCCGCAGCCTACACATTTATCATGGTTAAAATCAGGATATACTATATAACCCCTGTCAAGATCTTCTGCTGGTATAGTATTTTCAAGAGCTACTCCAACAAGATCCTCCAGTTTCTCAATTCCATTTTCCTCCATGTAGTAGGAAATTCCGCTTATCATATCTTCAACTATTCTATATCCATACTGCATAATTCCTGTAGTAACCTGAAGGTTAGCAGAGCCAAGCATTATGAATTCCAGTGCATCCTCCCAGGTTTCTATACCGCCAATACCGCTAATAGGGATGTTTTTAAGTTTAGGCTCTTTTGCAAGCTGAGCTATAAATCTTAGTGCTATTGGCTTTACTGCCTTTCCTGAATATCCTGAAATTGAGGATTTTCCATTTACTATAGGTAATGCCACCTTCTTATCAAAGTCAATTCCAGTTATGCATTTTATAGTATTTATAGCTGCAATTCCTGTTGCTCCGCCTTCGATACTTGCTATTGCAGGGATTTCCATATTGCCGATGTTTGGTGTCATTTTAGCCAGTATTGGGAGGTGAGTTCCTCTTCTTACTGCTGCTGAATATGCCTTAACCAGATCAGGATTTTGTCCAACGTCTGACCCCATAGCATGTGATGTCATCTGTGGGCAGGAAAAATTACATTCAATAATATCGGCTCCTATTTCTGTAACACGTTTTGCAAGCATAGTCCATTCTTCTTCGTTGCTTCCCATTATTGATGCAATCAGGACCTTATCAGGATAGTTCTCTTTTAGCTTTTTCATCTGCTCAAGATTCCATTCAAGAGGATGCTCAGCTATCTGTTCCATATTTTTAAATCCAACAAATGGAGTAGCTTCTTTTTTATTAGCATCAAAACGTGGTGACACTTCATTTGGTATAAATACTCCGATTGTTTTGAATACTATACCGCCCCAGCCTGCTTCCAAAGCTTTGGCGCACATTTCATAGTTGTTGCCAACTGGTGATGAGGATAGGAAAAATGGATTTTCGCACTTAACCCCGCAAAATTCTATTGAAAGATCTTTTCTTTTCATATCTAATTCCTCCTTAATACTTGTGTACCCTATTTTAAACCTGCTAAGTAAGAATCCACTGCTTCTGCAGCCATTTTACCTGATGCTACTGCATGTACCACTGTTTTATCTCCCTCAACGATATCTCCTGCTGCAAATACATCTTGTAAATTGGTTTTACAATTTTCTGTTGCAACTATTCCTTTTCCATCAGCCTTTACATCTGCAATGAATTTTATATCCTCTGTTTCCTGACCTACTGCAAATATTACCATATCAGCAGGCAGTTCTAATGAAGAAGCATCGAACATTCCTTCTGCCATAAAGGTTGTGACTTGTCCATCTTTTCCGACAATTTTGGATGGCTTAAATCCAGTAAATATTGGAATATTTAATGATTGAACATATTTTCTTTCTTCAGCACTGGAAGGCATTTTATCTATAGCTCTTCTATAAACTATTTTTACATCTTCACATCCAAGAAGCTTGGCAGTTGATGCACAGTCCATGGCAACGTCTCCACCACCAATAACTATTACATGGCTTCCAACCTTTACATTCCCATTATTGACTTTAGCTTCTGCAAGGAAGTTTACCCCATTAACTACTCCTTCTAATTCTGCGCCCTTAACATCTATGTCTTTGCCTTTTTGCATTCCGCAGGTTATCAGGAAGGCTTTAAATCCTTCTGCACGAAGGTCTTCGATTTTTACATCTTTTCCAACTTTGCAGTTTGTTTTGAATTCAACACCTAATTTTTTAATGTAATCCATTTCATCTTCTACAACTTGCTGTGGCAATCTCTGAGGTGGTATTCCATAGCTTAACCATCCGCCTAACAGATCCTTTTCTTCAAATACAGTGACATTGTATCCCTTTAAAGCAAGTGCTGCTGCTGCTGTAACACCGCTTGGACCAGCTCCTATAACTGCTACCTTGTCCTTAGTGGCTTCAACTTTATCAAGCACTTTCATATCTATGGTTTTTTCATAATCTGTTAAGTATCTCTGTAATTCACCTATTCTTATAGGTTTATCTATACCACACCTGCTGCAGGCGCCTTCACAATATTTATCATAAGGACAAACCCTAGCACATATTCCCCCAAGAATATTATTAGTTCTAATAGTTTCAACTGCCCCTTTTAAATTTTTAAAGCGGAGTGAACGTATGAATTTTGCAGGATCGGTACCTGCAGGACAAGCCTTGCTGCATGGTGCATCATGACATAAAAGGCATCTTGCTGCCTCTTCCATTGCTAAAAGAGGTGTTAATTGTTGTTTTGTTTCTTCCAAATAGTTTTTGTTTCCCATTTTTATATTGTCCCCTTTCAAAACTTTATGTACTTTGGAAATTAATTTTTGCCTTCACAGTTAATATTTTAACACATTATTGATAAAATATTAACTTTCAGACTAATTTGCATATTTTGTTTAAAACTATGTATACGTTTAACCGCACCCATATTATAAGAGCAACTATCATGCCAAAAGAATAAACTATGACAAATATTTCTCAAAAAAAGTGTTGAAGCCATTGAATTTACATAATAATTATATTTTTTTTAACAATCCACACTAGGAAAAAATCAATATTTTTATATAAAAAAACCTGGATTTTGATGAAATTTATCATCAAAATCCAGGTGGAATATCATCGACCTGCCCTTCTTCTTTAAACTTTTTCATTTTCTTAACCACAGTTGACTGATCTATTTTAAGAACCTCTGCGGCTTTTCTTGTAGTTTTGTACTTTTCCATTGCCTTGAAAATAATTTGCTTTTCAAACTCTTCAGTGGCCTCTTTCAGTGACATGGTTTCATCCAATTCATAAACATATTTGGGAAGATTTGAAGTTATCTCAGGTATATGGCTTTCTTCAATAACCTCATCATCAAATGTAACCACCAGTCTTTCTATGGTATTTTCTAGTTCCCTGATATTTCCCGGCCAGCTGTATGCAGTCAATACTTTGTATGCATTTTGTGATATCTGCTTTGATAAATTATATTTTTGATTATATTTTGATAGAAAATATTTAATGAACACAGGTATATCGTCTCTTCGTTCCCTTAATGAAGGAATGTGTATTGGTACAATGTTCAATCTATAGTAAAGGTCCTCTCTGAACCTGCCTTCCTTTACCAGCTCTTTTAAATCTTTATTGGTGGCTGATATAATCCTGGCCTTTATATCAAAAGGCTCAGTTCCCCCTATCCTGTACGCCTGCCTTTCCTGAAGCACATGGAGAAGCTTAACCTGGATCTGCATAGGCAGCTCCCCTATTTCATCCAAAAAAATTATTCCTTCCCCTGCAACCTCCATTAAACCTTTTTTACCTTTTTTAACCGCACCTGTAAAAGCACCTTCTTCATATCCAAAAAGCTCAGATTCAATGAGATTTTCAGGTATGGCTCCGCAATTAATCTGAACAAATGGCTCTTCCCTCATTTTACCCATTTTGTGAATTGTCTTTGCCATATAGCTTTTTCCAACACCAGTTTCTCCTAAGAGTATAACGGTAGTATCCATATTGCATATATGCTCTATCATAGCGATGATATTTTTCATCACATTGGAATTCCCTACTATTATCTGTTTGCTTTTTACTTCATTTCTTTTAATTTCATTTCTGTACCAGTCTAAAAGAAGCTGACTTTCCTCCAATTGCTTTTTCAGATGCTCAAATTCAGTAACATCTTTTGATATATTTACAACCCTTACAATTCTGCCCTCATTATTCAAAATTGGTGCCCCAACCACAAGAAGCCTCCTGCCTGATCCTGTCTCCTGAATAATTGTAACCTGCTCCTTTTTTTTCAGCACTTCCGCAGTTATTGATGGTGTAAAAACCCCCTTTTTACTGAGGTTATAAACACTTTTTCCGATCATTTCTTTTTCATTTATTCCGAAAATCTCCTTGCAGTTTTTACTGACCTTCAGCAGGACTCCCTTTTCATCAGTTACGGTAATTTGGTCAAAAGTGGAATCCATTATGAGTTTTAACTCTTCATATGAATCCTTATAGTAATTTAATTCCTTTGAAAGCTGGTTGTACATTTTTTTTTCAGGATCTTCCTTCAAGACTATTCCTCCTTCGCTTGCAGCACATGGTTTATCCATAATAACATCACAACTATATTATACCTCATTTTTTAAAAAATAACAGACAAGCAGAAAACAGGAGTTTATACTCCTGCCTTCTACTGTGCTTTTTCTTCTTTTAGTGCTTTAATTAAATTTGGAATTACTTCATACAGGTCTCCAACTATACCATAATGAGCGACATTAAATATAGGGGCATCCTTATCCTTATTTATTGCTATTATGCAGTCTGAAGCCTTCATTCCTGCCAAATGCTGTATAGCTCCCGATATTCCACAGGCTACATAAATTTTAGGTCTAACAGTTTTACCTGTCTGCCCAACCTGGTGGCTTTGATCTATCCAGCCAGCATCTACACTACCACGGGAAGCACCAATTTCTCCCCCAAGTACATCTGAAAGCTTCCTTAAAAGTTCAAAGCCTTCTTTATTGCCCAATCCTCTTCCCCCTGAAACAATAACATCAGCTGCTTCCAGTGATACCTGCTGCTTTGATTTTTTTATAATATCAATTACCTCTGTAAACTTATCTGCTTCTCTTAGGTAAAAAGGTATTTTTTCTATCTTGCCGGATTTATCCGCATTGAATTTAGCCTTCTCCATTACCCCAGGCCTTACTGTGGACATTTGGGGCCTGTGTTTTGAACAAACTATAGTTGCCATTATATTTCCCCCAAAAGCTGGTCTGGTCATAAGCAGGTTAAAATTCTCTTCATCAATATCCAGACTAGTGCAGTCTGCTGTCAACCCTGTTTTCACTCTGGCTGCTATTCTTGGTGCCAGATCCCTTCCAATGGCAGTTGCTCCTATTAAAACAATTTCAGGCTTTCTTTCTGTAATCAGGTCTGTTATTACTCTTGTATAAGCTTCAGTAGTATAAGTACTTAAAAACTTATCCTCAACGGCTAATATTTTATCTGCACCATATCCCGACAGCTCATTTGACAGTTGATCAAGATTATTTCCTAAAATCACAGCAGTTAATTCCACCTGAAGCTTATCTGCTATTTTTCTTCCTTCCCCAAGAAGTTCGAAGGATACATCCATTATCTTTCCTTCTCTTTGTTCTGCAAATACCCATACGCCTTTGTAGTCTTTTATATTCATAATCTCCCCCCCTTATCCTATTTGCATTTCTCTAATTTTTAATGCAAGCTTCCTAGAAGCTTCTTCTACAGTTCCAGAAATAATTTCTGCCTTAAATTGGTGAATAGGGGTAAAAGACTTTTTAACATTGGTAGGAGATCCCTTTAGTCCTGCATTACTCATGTCAGCATCTATATCCGCAGCTCCCCATACCGTTACCTGTTTTTCCCTGAAAGCCTTGTATATTCCTTGAAGCGGTGAATATCGCGGTACGTTTAAATCCTTTATAGCCGTAAGAAGCAGCGGCATTTTTGCCTTTATTACATAACATCCATCTTCTATTGCTCTTTCAGCTATCACTTCATTACCTTTAACTTCCAATTTACTTACATAGGTTATTTGTGGAAGTCCTAAGTGTTCTGCTACCTCTGGTCCAACCTGAGCAGTATCTCCATCAATAGCTTGTCTTCCGCAAAATACTATGTCATATTTTCCGATTTTTCTTATAGCTGCCGCTAATATTACAGATGTTCCCCATGTATCAGAACCACCAAACTGTCTATCGCTTAAAAGAATTGCTTCATCTGCACCCATAGCCAATGCTTCTCTTAGTGCAACTTCAGCCTGAGGAGGACCCATGCTCAAAACAGTAACATGTACATCTTCGCATTTTTCCTTAATTTTTATAGCTTCTTCCAATGCATTTTTGTCATCTGGATTTATTATGCTTGGAACCCCATCCCTTATAAGAGTGCCTTTTACCGGGTCAATCCTAACCTCATTAGTATCTGGAACTTGCTTTATGCAAACTATGATATTCATATACTTCACCTCTTATTTCAATAGACTTCTGGAAATTACCATTTTCTGTACTTCTGAAGTTCCCTCATATATCTCTGTAATTTTTGCATCACGCATCATTCTTTCCATAGGATAATCCTTCATGTATCCATAACCGCCATGTAATTGCACTGCCTTGGTGGTAACAGACATAGCAGTTTCAGATGCAAAAAGCTTGGCCATTGCTGCTTCTTTACTGATAGCCTTGCCTGCATCAAGGCTTGCGGCTGCATTATACACCAAAAGTCTGGCTGCATTTATGCTTGTTTCCATGACTGCCAGATACCATTGAAGTCCCTGGAAGGATGCCAGTGGCTTTCCAAACTGTTCCCTTTGCATTAAATATGCCACAGTTTCATCCAGTGCTCCCTGAGCTATACCAACTGCCTGTGCTGCCATAGCTATTCTACCGCCGTCTAAGGCCTGCATAGCAATTTTAAATCCACTTCCCTCTTTTCCAATAAGATTTTCTTTAGGGATGATACAATCCTTAAATATAAGCTCAGCTGTTGCTGATGCCCTGATACCCATTTTATTTTCTTTTTTTCCTATTGAAAAACCTGGAAAATCACTTTCAACTATAAATGCACTTATTCCCTTATTGCCCTTTTCCTTGTCGGTCATGGCCAGAACTATATATATGCCTGCTTCTCCACCGTTTGTTATAAAGCATTTCTGTCCATTTAATATATAGTTGTCACCATCCAAAACTGCCTTGCTGCTTTGCTTTGAGGAATCAGTTCCTGCATTTGGCTCCGTTAATGCAAAAGCACCTATTTTCTTTCCCTCAACCAACAGTCTTAAATACTTTTCCTTTTGCGCCTCAGTTCCATAATTGTCAATTATCCATGCCGGTATATTATGAACTGCCAGTATTGCAGCTGTAGAACCACATTTTTTTGCAATTTCTTCAATGCATCTTGCAAACATATATTCATTTTGCCCTGCTCCGCCGTATTCTACCGGAAAAGGTATCCCCAACATATTCAATTCAGCCATTTTATTCAAATTTTCTCTTGGGAATCTCCCTGTTTCATCGATTTCAGCAGCAATAGGAGCAATCTCATTTTTGGTAAATTCCGAAACCACTTTAATTATCATCTCTTGTTCCTTGGTTAAATCAAAGCTCATTTGGCTCCCTCCTCTAATTTTCACATCTAAGCATGAAAAACGGTATTATATAGAGATAATGCTTTTTCGGTACAGCCGAAAAAGCATTACCATTGTTAAAGTATTTTATTTTGCGGATTCGTATGTTGCAACGAATTCAGTGCATAAAATTGGTTTTTCCAATACATCAATTGCTGTTGGGTATTCTGGAATATTAGGATTATAAGCAACTTTAAAGGTTCTGCACTGTATCTTTTTCTTATTGCCTTCAACTCCTATTACTCTAGCTATTATCTCAAGATAGTCTCCGGAAAAGATTGAGTTATATAATCTTATGTTATCAAATCCAAGGCATCTGCCTTCGTTCCCATCACTGAAAACCATAAGTCTTGTAGCTGCATCTCCCATAAGTGTTATTGAACGTGAACCGTTTACAATTCCACCTGCATAAAATACATCCTTAGATGACATTCTTAAGCGTATTTTTGTTTCAAAATCTTTATCTGGTTTTTCAAAAGCCATTTTTATACCTCCCTAAAATTAAATTACTTTATCTACTTCAGCCCATGGGTCTGCTACTATTCCATCCGGCTGTACACCTCTCTGCTGAGGTTTTTTTACTACCAGAACAGAATAGCCTTCCGAACACAATAGAGGAGGATCTAAAACATCCACTTCATTTTCAGCTGCATCTGGCCTTCCATTCCTTCTTGCAGGAGTAGCAACTTTATAGGTTTCAAGTTTAACTTTTCTGGATGTATTGCCTATCTTAACCATTGTAGCCTTAAAATCAACCTGATCTCCTACATACAGATCATGATAAAAATGTACATCCTCATATCCGAGACATAAAGATTCATCTCCATCGTTTAGTATCATTACTTCTGTTTCTGCATCGCCCCAGATGTCAAGCTGTTTTCCTACGGGAACAACGTCCCCTAAATTGCTTCCATAGTCAGGAAACATTTTGTAACTAAGTATTGACTGGTTTCTCATATATATATACCTCCTAAAAAATTTAAATTATACCTTCTTCTTTCATGCTAATAATTGTCTCATGGCTTATACCGAGCTTTCCGTATATCTCCTCATTATGCTGTCCTAAAAGTGGTGCTGGTGTATCTACGCTGCCCGGAGTTCTTGACAACTTAACAGGTACTCCTTGAAAATACATTTCACCAATAGTAGGGTGCTCCATATGAACCATCATTTCCCTAGCCTGAATTTGTGGGTGATCAATAGCCTCTTGCATGTCAAGCACAGGTCCACAAGGAATACCTGCTTCATCAAATAATGCTTCAAGCTGCTTTTTTGTTTTATCCTTAGCCCAATCTCTAATTATATCCCTCAACTCAGGAACATAATTTTGACATCTTGCATCATTAGTCAAATATTTTTCTTCGTTTATTAAATCTTTTCTGTCTATTACCTCACAGAACTTTGCCCATAACTTGTCATTTCCAACTCCTATGGCTACAAATCCGTCTTGAACTTCATAAATGTCAAATGGTGCTATTGAAGGATCTATATTGCCCTGTCTTTGAGGAGTAGTTCCAGTTAATGTTTGTATAACTATAGCATTTTCCAATAATGAGAATATAGTATCCAGCATGGCTACATCAACTGCTTGGCCAAGTCCAGTTCTTTCTCTATTGTAAAGTGCCATTAAAACGCCTACACACAGGTATATTCCTGTAACATTATCTGCCACAGAAGGACCAACCTTGGTTGGTATAGATTCAGGGAATCCAGTTAAATTAACCATTCCACCCATTGACTGAGCTACAATATCATAGCATGGTCTGTTGCAGATAGGACCAGTCTGTCCAAAGCCAGAGCCCGCTGCATATATTATCCTTGGATTTATTTCCTTTAAAACCTCATAATTTAAGCCTAGCTTTTTCATTACTCCGGATCTATAATTTTCTACTACAACATCTGCATCCTTAACCAAATCTAAAAATATTTTTTTACCCTCTTCTGATTTTAAATTAAGAGTTACACCCTTCTTATTTCTGTTTAAAAATGCAAAAAATCCACTTTCTCCGCTTTTAGGATCAATAGGACCCCAAGTCCTGCATTGATCTCCATTAGGGCTTTCAATCTTTATAACATCTGCACCGTTATCTGCTAAAAGTGTTGTACAAAAAGGTCCATTATATGCATGAGTCAAATCCAGTACTTTTAATCCGTCTAATGCTTTTAACATACTAAAATCCTCCTATTGATTAATTAATTTTTAACATTTTGAACACTCTTCCATACATGTTTTTCTATTTTCTGCGCAGAATCATAAATGTGCATCTATATGACATATTGTGCATATCGAATGCTACTTCAAATTCAACTCAATATTATCAACATTTTAAGGCCTTGTATATGTCTAAAGTCTACAAGCTTTTTGTACTCTTTGACGATTGACTTTTCAAAACTTTTGTTAATTTAATATCAATTAAAGTGAAAAAATAAAGCAGCCCTAAAAAAAGGCCGCTCCATAATTACTAATCAGTAACATCAATTAATTCTTTTATCAAATATCCCATGTAAAATTCAAACCTCACACCAATATCGGACAAATCTTTTTTAGTGAGCTCTTGTATCTTATTCATTCTATAAATTAACGTATTTCTATGAAGATATAACTTTTGAGAGGTTTGAATTAAATTACCATTTTCCTTTAGGAAAACGTATAGGATTTTTGTAAAATCTGTATTATTTTGTTCATCATATTTTATTAATTTTCCAACAGTATTGTCATAGTATTCTCTCAGCAACGCAGTATTTTCTATTTCCGTCAATATCTTATAAGACCCTATATCATTATAAAAAGTAGTTTTGTCAGCTTCTCCCTGGGCTTTTAAAACCTTTAATGCCTTTTCAGCCTCAGAATAACTTTTCTTAATATCTGAAAACCTTGTATAAACTTCCCCAACGCCTATGCTGACATCAATTCCTTCTAAAGCTTTCTTACTGCTCTTTCTTATAATATCGGTATAATTATTTAAATTAATATCCCGATCCTTTTCATTTATCAAAAGCAAAATTATGGAGTAATTTTGCATTAGACTTATTGGTCTGAAACTGGAATCCCAAATAGAGCTGTTCACTGCTTTAAAAAATATATCTTTAATATGCAATATCTCATGCTCATCTTTAATATTTTTAGATTTCAGGTATTGATTTATGTTATCTATACTTACTATAAGTATCCTCATGGATTTTAAGGAATCATACCCATAATTTGAAATTCTTTGGATGAAGTTTTCAACAGTTATTGTATTAAAAAATATTGCACTCATTAAAATATCCTGGGATGAAACCTCCTCAAGCTGTCTTTTCACAATCTCACCACATATGATTCTTGTAAGCTCTGTTAAACTTACAGCCCACGGAAATTCAAACACTGGAAAATCGTGATCATCAGATATATCATGTACATATTTTGGAATCTGATCAATATACTTGCCAATGTTAACTACTAGCCCTGCAGCTTTTTTTTCAATAAGGATTTTTATGAGGCTTGTGAAGGACTCTTTACTGTTTAATATCTTAACTCCTGTAACTATGATCAACTCATCATTTTGTGCATATTCCGCAACATCATCAGGATTCTCTATTATATGAACCCATCTGACTAGGTTGTTGATACCTTTAACACCGCTTACCAGCTTCAAATCTTTCAATTCTGGAAGGCTTAACAATTGTTCCAGTCTAATACTCATAATTTATAACCTCTCTCAGTAATAAATTCATCAGTTACATTTTACCACTTTTCTCTACCTAAAGCATAAATTATTTGATTATTATAGTACTCCTTCAACGCCTTCATTCATGTACTCAATATAACTAAGTCCCCATTCTTTCAAAGGATCCAATACCTTGTCAAACTTACTCCCTAAATCACTCAGTGAATATTCTACCTTTGGCGGTATTTGATTATATTCAGTACGAATGATTAACCCATTCTGCTCCAACTGTTTTAATTGCCTGGATAGTGTAGCTTGTGTAATATTAGGCAACCGCCTTAAAAGCTCATTAAAACGTACAGGACCATCATACAAAAGGTGCATAATCAAAATAGTCCATCTACCCGCTAGTACTTTTTGTGCAGCAGCATATGGGCATCTACCATACATTTCAATTGCATTATTTTTTCTAACATCTTTTAATTTTAATACCATTTTATAACTTCTACTCCTCCTTACCCTATAGTAATCATATTATTTTTATGTGATGGCCTTCCTAAATAATATCCTTGACCATACGGTATTCCTAATTTCTCGATATAATATAAATCTTCTATATTTTCAACACCTTCAGCAATCACTTTAGTTGTATCATAAAAAATGTCCATGAGACTTTTTACTATTTTCTGCTTCTGTGGATTTATAGAAAGGCCTTTAATAAAATAGCTATCTAACTTTATAAATTCTGGTTTCAATTCAATCCAATGCTGAAAAGATGAATAGCCTGAACACATGTCATCTACCGCAACTTTCACGCCAACTAATCGAAGTTCTTCAAGAATTATATTAATTTCTTTCCAATCTTTAATGGATTCATCTTCTGATAATTCAATTACAATTGAAGCAGATCTTGGTATATTGGTATCCCACCAAGATAAGAAGTCTTCTTTTAGGATTGTTGATGGAAAAATATTAACAAACAATAAACTTGATTCATCTATAAATTTATCAATTGCTACTTTTATTGAACTACGATCCAGGTTATTTCTATGCCCTATTTTATCCGCCTCCTTAAACATTGTAATAGGTGAAGTTTCTGGTGATGTTGCATCGCGTAACAATGCTTCATAGCCAATAATACTTTTATTTGCTAAGTTACAAATTGGTTGAAAACAATGAGTTATGAAATAATTCATATCGTTAATTACATTGTGATTTATTATCAAAATGAGCCCTCCATTTTAAAGTTAATTTAAAAAACAGCAGATAACCAATGAAGTTACTCACTGTAAATCATCTTATTAATAAGTCAACTAACAATAGTAAAAATTAAAGTGCTTGCTTAATGATATATTTTAATTATTACTTGACTGACTAATCAGTCATATTTTGAAATATTTTAGCTCATTCGGATGCCATTTAATACAAAATTGGTCAACTGAGTTTGGATGTTATTATAATCTCTTGCATTTTCATTGGTCATAAATTCGTAGATACCATAAAACACTAAATTAATAATAATAAAAGAAAATGAATCAACATCTATAGCTTTTAATTCTCCTGATTCACAACCTTTACCTAATAAACGTGATAACTTATTTTGCAATTTATCAATTAATTTGTTTACTTTTGTATCTTGTTTTGAAGTGAAAATACCTTCTTGTATAAGGATTTTCAATACATCATAATTGTCTTCCAACTCTTTGAAAGAGTACTTCATAAAAGTATCCAATTTTTGCAGTACAGTGTCCTTACCTTTTTCAAGTTCATCAAAAAATCTTGAAAATTTATCTAACTCAAAGTCATAAATATGTTCAAGTATCTCCTGCTTACTTTTGAAATAGTAATATACAGTTCCGTTAGCAATACCTGCTTCATCTGCAATCATTTGAACCTTTGTATTATGATATCCATACCTTGCTATAACCTTTATAGCACTTTTACGAATTAATTCTGTTTTTTCCATATATACCACATCCTACACATTTGTAAACGTTAACTTTATATTTATGATATCATATTTTGTAATATTAAGTAAAGCTTTGTTATAATCTGTCGTAAATTGTAATTCCACCTAATAAAAGATTTAATTGTTACACACTTATAATAAAAAAAGCTATAAACCTTTCTTAATAATTCTTTACTTCTACTATTCTGTTCGTTGATGCAATGCCCATAATTGTTGGCCACACAAAGAAAAAATCCCCAGGTCTGTTTGACCGGGGGATATGTAGCCTATCTCTTTGAAAACTGTGATGCTTTTCTTGCTTTCTTAAGACCGTATTTCTTTCTTTCTTTCATTCTTGGGTCTCTTGTTAAGTATCCAGCTTTCTTTAATTCTGGTTTTAAGTTCTGATCAGCTTTAAGCAATGCTCTTGCAATACCGTGTCTGATAGCACCGGCCTGGCCAGTATAGCCACCGCCGTATACACTTACCAAAACATCGAATCTTTCTTTTGTTCCAGTTAAAACTAAAGGCTGGTTAACAATAACTCTTAATGTTTCCAATCCAAAATAGTTTTCTATATCTCTATTATTAATAGTAACTTTTCCTTCACCAGGAACAAGTCTTACTCTTGCTATAGATTTTTTTCTTCTTCCTGTTCCGAAATATTGAACTTTAGCCATTTATATTTCCTCCTTCCAGCTTCCAATTAGTACTTTAATTCTAATACTTCAGGCTTTTGAGCTTGTTGATTGTGCTCAGTACCTCTGTATACTTTAAGCTTCTTTAACATCTGTCTTCCTAATACTCCTTTTGGAAGCATTCTTCTAACTGCTTCTTCAAATACAAATTCAGGCTTCTTTGCTATTGCTTCTCTATATGGAGTTTCCTTTAATCCGCCTGGATAGAATGAGTGATGTCTTAACATCTTCTGGTCTAATTTCTTTCCTGTCAAAACAACCTTTTCTGCATTGATTATTATAACATAATCACCTGTATCAACATGTGGTGTAAAAGTCGGCTTGTTTTTTCCTCTCAGTATGGATGCAACCTGGCTGGCAACTCTACCTAATGGTTTTCCAGCAGCGTCAACAACATACCATTTTCTTTCAACTTCTTGTGGCTTTGCTACGTATGATTTCATCATTTTACCTCCCTGAATTCTTTAACATAAAATTGTGCGTTCTATATAAAGACCCGGGGCTAGTGGATCTTTTATACATTTTAAATACAAACATAATTATTATAATACAATCAACCGGGTGTGTCAATAAATTTTATGCAAATTAGAAAATCAATAATATACCTCTTCCAGGCACAAACCTTGAGGCGGCGCAGTTTTGCCTGCACTGCTCCTATCCTTTGATTCAATAATGTATTCAATCTCCTCTGGTTCAATTTTCCCAATTCCAGCCTCAATTAATGTTCCTGATATTATCCTCACCATATTATATAAAAAGCCATCTCCCATAATGCTTATCCTGATCAAATCATCACAGCTTGATATATTAATTTCATATATAGTTCTAACACTTGTTTTTATGGATGAACCAGAGTTTTTAAATGAGGAAAAGTCGTGTTTACCAATTAGGTAAGCAGCTGAACGTCTCATTTTATCTAAATTCAGCTTTTCTGAAAAGTGATATGCGTACTGCCTGCCTATAGCAGGAGGCATTTCCCTGTTGCATATAGTGTATTCATATCTTTTCTTTCTAGCATCGAATCTAGCATGAAAACTGTCACTGACTTCTTCCGAATCCACCACTACGATATCCTGGGGCAATATATTATTTATAGCATATTTAAACTTATCTCCTGGAATTGTACTTTCTGTTTTAAAATTACAGACGTATCTTTTAGCGTGTACCCCGGCATCAGTTCTGCTGCAGCCTATAACCTCACATTCTTCTCCTGTAAGCCTGAGCAGTGCTTCGTAAAGCTTTTGCTGCACTGATATACCATTAGTCTGTTTCTGCCATCCGCTATACTTTGTCCCTTCAAATTCTACAATCAACTTTATATTTTTCATATTTTTACAAACCTGCTTCCAATAGAAATTGCCACCAACAAAACTGTAACAGTGGATGCAGTAAAATCCTGGTTTGTAAGTTTAAGAATCTTCATTCTTGTTCTTCCTTTTCCGCCGCGGTAGCATCTTGCCTCCATGGCCATGGCAAGTTCGTCTGCTCTTCTAAAGGAACTGATAAATAGCGGTACCAGTATGGGTATGAGATTCTTTGCCCTCTTGATAAGGCTCCCGTTCTCAAAATCCGCTCCTCTAGCTGTTTGCGCTTTCATTATCTTGTCTGTTTCATCCATTAAGGTTGGAATAAACCTTAATGCTATTGTCATCATCATTGCCAGTTCATGGGCTGGAACTCCCAGTTTTTCAAAGGGCTTCAATAGTTTTTCAATTCCATCTGTGAGCTCTATGGGTGATGTAGTCAACGTCAGCAGTGATGTACCTACAATAAGAAAAACAAGTCTCAAAACCATAAATGCTGCCATTATAAGGCCTTCCTTATAAACTGTTAGAAAGCTCCACTTAAATACAAGTTCTGTACCGCTTGTCATAAATATATTCAATACTGCTGTGATAAGTATAAGAACAAATATTGGTTTCAGACCTTTATAAATATATCTTAAATGGATTTTTGAAATCAATATAGCTGCAAAGGTAAATGCAATGATAAATACATACCCCAGAAAATTATTTACGATGAACAGGTCTATTATATATATTAAAGATATTAAAATTTTGACTCTGGGATCTAATTTATGCACAAATGAATCGCCAGGTATATACTGGCCTATGGTAATATCTTTAATCATTTTTCGCTCTCCTGACTTCTATTCTTTATGAGGAAATTATTCATTATTTCTTTTTTTACCTGTTCCACAGTAAAGACATTATCAGATATATCATACCCCATGCTCCGGAGCCTCCTGGCAAGATATGTAACCTGGGGCACTGCAAGCCCTACACTTTCAAGAGTATCCACCTCTTTAAACACTTTGCCGGGAGTACCATCTATTATACATCTGCCATTATCCATCACTAATATTCTGTCAGCAACCTTTGCTACATCTTCCATGCTGTGGGAAACCAGGATAATAGTGAGCTTATATTTTTTATGCAGATCTTTTATCTGAAATAAAATATCATCTCTTCCCTTAGGGTCCAATCCGGCAGTTGGTTCATCCAGTATCAATACCTTAGGACCCATTGCAATTACCCCTGCTATGGCAACTCTTCTTTTCTGCCCCCCGCTTAATTCAAATGGGGATTTATCTTTGTATTTTTCATAGTCCAGGCCCACCATCTTCATTGCACTTTTTACTTTAATATTTATTTCATCATCGCTTAGTCCAAGATTCCTTGGGCCAAATGCTATGTCTTTTTCAACAGTTTCTTCGAATAATTGATATTCAGCATATTGGAATACAAGTCCAACTTTTCTTCTTATATGATTTAAATTCATTTTTTTTACTGTAATATCTTCCCCATCGATTACTATTCTTCCGCTGTCACCTTTCAATAAACCGTTAATATGTTGAATAAGTGTAGATTTCCCCGATCCTGTATGACCTATCAATGCAACGAACTGTCCTTCATCAATGGTTATTGATACATTGTCTAAGGCCTTTTTTTCAAAAGGTGTCCCTCTCATATATATGTGTGTCAAATTTTCAATTATAATTGACATAATTCATTCACCATCTCATCAATTGTTAATATATCTGTTTTAATGTTAAGTCCGCCCTTTTTAAGCTCATACGCCAATTCTGTCATTTGAGGTACATCAAGACCTGTTCTTTTCATCATATCTACATTATGAAATATCTCCCTTGGTTTTCCCTCCAGGGTTACCTTTCCTTCATCCATCACAATTATTCTGTCTGCCTCAACAGCTTCCTCCATGTAATGGGTAATTAAAACAATTGTAATATGATACTTTCTGTTAAGCTCCAGTATAGTCTTTATGACCTCCTTCCTTCCAGAAGGATCCAACATTGCAGTGGCTTCATCAAAAATTATACAACTAGGCATCATTGCAAGAACCCCAGCAATGGCAACTCTCTGCTTCTGCCCGCCTGATAATAAATGCGGAGCATGCTTTCTATAGCCATACATATTTACTTTTTTCAGGCAGTCATCTACTCTTTGTCTTATTTCATCTGGTTTAACTCCCAGGTTTTCAGGACCGAAAGCTACATCTTCCTCTACAATGGTAGCCACAATCTGATTGTCGGGATTTTGAAAAACCATCCCTGCTCTGTTTCTTATCTCCCAGGTATTATTTTCATCTGATGTATCAAGATTATCAACAAATACTTTCCCCGAGTAAGGGATAAGCAATGAATTCATATGCTTAGCTATTGTGGACTTTCCTGAGCCATTTCGTCCTAGTATAACAAGAAATTCACCCTTCTTCACTTCAAGAGAAACATTATCCAAAGCAGGTTTCATAATCTTGTCCTCAGAGGAATCATACTTAAATGAAACCTCCCTACATTCAATCATTTTTTCCAACATTGAACACCTCACTGTGTGTATGAGAGTATGAAAATGGGGACTAAGCTAGTTTACTTAATCCCCTCTGATTTTATACTAACTCTAGTATAACAACCTCAGCTCCGTCTCCTCTTCTTGGTCCAACTTTATACATTCTAGTATAACCGCCTTCTCTTTCAGAGTATTTTGGAGCAACATTATCAAATAAATTTTTTACTACTTCTTCTTCTGTTACGAATGAAAGTACTTGTCTTCTTGCATGAAGATCTCCTCTTTTTGCAAGAGTTATCATTTTTTCTGCTAAGCTTCTTGTTTCTTTGGCTCTTGTTTCGGTAGTTTCGATCTTACCATACTTTAAAAAACTAGTAACAAGATTTCTAAGCATAGCCCTTCTCTGATCACTAGGGCGACCTAATTTACGATATCCTGCCATCACTATACCTCCTTACTTTAAATGCCTGTTTTTCATCAGGTTATCTGAACTTTATTCTTCCGTCTGCTTTAATCCCAATCCAAGAGCTTCAAGCTTTTGTTCAACTTCTTCAAGGGATTTTTTACCTAAATTTCTAACCTTCATCATGTCATCCATAGTTCTTTCAGTCAATTCCTGAACGGTGTTAATTCCTGCCCTCTTTAGGCAGTTGTAACTTCTAACTGAAAGATCCAGCTCTTCAATAGTCATTTCAAGGACTTTTTCCTTTTTGTCTTCTTCCTTTTCAATGAGTATTTCCACATCATTAGCATGATCAGTCAATGTCATAAATAACTTGAAGTGCTCTATCAATATCTTGGCAGATAAGCTTATTGCCTCTTCAGGTTTTATAGTACCATTGGTCCATACTTCAAGGGTCAGTTTATCATAGTCAGTAATCTGACCTACTCTTGTATTTTCCACGTTGAAGTTAACTCTTTTAACTGGAGTATATATTGAATCTACAGGAATTGTGCCTATTGGCATTTCTTCGCTCTTATTCTTATTCTGGGAAACATAGCCTCTTCCTCTGTTAACAAGGATTTCCATATACAATCTTCCATTATCATCCAAAGTTGCAATATGAAGATCCTTATTTATAATTTCCACATCTCCATCAGTTTTTATATCTCCTGCCTTAACTTCTCCAGGTCCCTTTGCGTCTATGTATATGGTTCTATTTCCTTCACCATTCATAGACAATGCTAAAGATTTGATATTGATTATCAGCTCTGTAACATCTTCTTTTACTCCATTAACTGTAGAAAACTCATGAAGAACACCATCAATTCTCACATGGTTTGCAGCAGCTCCAGGTAAGGATGAAAGAAGTATTCTTCTCATCGCATTACCTAAAGTTATGCCGTATCCTCTTTCAAGAGGCTCAACTACAAACTTGCCGTAGAAACCATCTTCACTAATTTCAACACACTCTATTTTAGGCTTTTCTATTTCTAACATACATAACCCTCCTTCTATTAATTTGTTTCTCTATTTCGAGGGCAACCGATTCTACAATTACTTGCTATATAACTCAACAATCAATGTTTCGTTAACAGGTACATCTATATCCGCTCTTGAAGGAACACTAACGATTTTAGCTTCAAAATTTTCAGCATTTCCTTCTATCCAGTTAGGTAAAGCCTTAGGATTTTCTGCGAAAGCCTTAAACTTTTCAGTTGCTTTGCTCTTATCGCATACGGAAACAACATCATTCACTTTTAATTCATAGGAAGCTATGTCAACCTTACGTCCATTTACCAAGAAATGTCCGTGATTTACCAGCTGTCTTGCTTCACTTCTTGAATTTCCATATCCCAGTTTAAATACAACGCTGTCTAATCTTAATTCAAGAAGTCTAAGAAGATTCTCACCGGTGATTCCTTTTAGTCTTTCTGCTTCTTCATAGTATTTTCTGAACTGGCCTTCCAAAACGCCATAAATTCTTTTAGCTTTTTGTTTTTCTCTTAATTGTAAGCCATAATTAGACATTTTCTTTCTGCCCTGACCGTGTTGTCCTGGTGCGTATCCTCTTCTGGAGAACGCACATTTGTCTGTATAGCATCTATCTCCTTTAAGAAATAGTTTTAAGCCTTCTCTTCTGCAAAGCCTGCAAACGGCTCCTGTATATCTTGCCATTTAATTACACCTCCTGTTTCTATAAACTATACTCTTCTTCTTTTTGGTGGTCTGCATCCGTTATGTGGAATAGGAGTAACATCCTTTATTAATGTAACTTCCAAACCAGCAGCTTGAAGTGACCTTATAGCTGCTTCTCTACCAGCTCCTGGTCCTTTTACATAAACTTCAATGCTCTTTAAGCCATGTTCCATAGCTGCTTTTGCTGCTGTTTCTGCTGCCATTTGAGCTGCAAAAGGAGTACTTTTTCTTGAGCCTCTAAAGCCTAATCCGCCTGCACTGGCCCATGAAAGAGTATTTCCAACAGCATCAGTTAGTGTAACTATTGAATTATTAAAAGTTGACTTTATATGTGCACAACCATGTTCAACATTTTTTCTTTCTTTTCTTCTTCTTGTCTTTTTAACTTTTGATCCAGCTGCCATTTAATTCCCTCCTTATCGCTGATTATTTTTTCTTCTTACCGCCGATAGCTTTCTTTGGTCCTTTTCTTGTTCTAGCATTTGTCTTTGTCTTCTGTCCTCTAACTGGAAGACCTCTTCTATGTCTGATTCCTCTATAGCAACCTATTTCCATAAGTCTCTTTATACTTAAAGCAATTTCTCTTCTCAAGTCACCTTCAACTTTTAAATTCTTGTTGATATAATCTCTAAGTGCATTTACTTCTTCTTCGCTTAAGTCTTTAACTCTAGTATCTGGGTTTACACCAGTAGCGCTAAGAATCTGATGTGAACTTGGTAATCCTATGCCGTATATATAAGTCAAACCTATTTCAACTCTTTTTTCCTTTGGTAGGTCGATACCTGCTATTCTTGCCATTAAATTTACACCTCCTGATATCAATTGTTAGGATAAAAGTATATTATTAAGTTTTAGGCCAATAAATTATATTTTTCTATAATCATTGTCAGCCGCTCCTAAAACAAATTAGCCCTGTTTCTGCTTATGTTTAGGATTTTCACAAATAACCATTACTCTTCCTTTTCTTTTTATGATTTTGCATTTTTCACATATAGGCTTAACTGACGGTCTAACTTTCATAGCTAACCCTCCTTAATTACTTTGCCCTCCAGGTAATACGTCCCCTAGTTAAATCATATGGAGATAGTTCAACTGTTACCTTATCACCTGGAAGAATTCTAATAAAATTCATTCTTAATTTTCCTGATATATGACCTAATATTTTATGCCCGCTTTCAAGCTCTACCAAAAACATGGCATTAGGTAATGATTCTAACACAATACCTTGCATTTCAATAACATCATCTTTTGACATAAGGTAATCAAACCTCCTCATTCTTGTCGTAAGACTGCAAAAAATTTTCTATAATTAAATCCTCTAAACTTTCACCTTGCAGCCCATCATTTGAAATGTTCAAATGCATAAGCTTTTTCAATTTTGGTTTTCCAACTGTTCTCAGGTGTCCGTCACTTAAATATACGTACTTCTCATCCAGAACTTTTACTATTATATAAGGTTTACCTTTATCCCTTCCAGCTTTTGAATATGCCAATTTACCAACAAGGGTTGTTCTATCCAATAAATTCACCTCAATTAAACTAGTGTTAGTATTTCCGGTCCATTTTCAGTTATTGCCACAGTGTTTTCATAGTGGCTGGATAAACTGCCGTCCACTGTTACAACAGTCCAATTATTAGGCATCACTTTAACATGATAGTCTCCAAGGTTAACCATAGGTTCTATTGCAAGTACCATTCCCTTTGCAAGCTTTGGTCCTCTATGAGGCCTTCCGAAGTTTGGAACTTCAGGATCCTCATGCATGTTTCTTCCAATTCCATGACCAACGTAATCTCTTACCATAGAATATCCGAAAGACTCAGCATACTCCTGGATAGCATGGGAAATGTCTGTCAATCTATTACCTATAACAGCTTTTTCAACTCCCTTAAAGAAGCTTTCTTTTGTAACTTGAATTAATTTTTGAGCTTCAGCAGAAACATTTCCAACCGGATAAGTCCTGGCTGCATCTCCATGAAATCCGTTAAGTATTGCACCACAGTCAATGCTGATGATGTCCCCTTCTTTAAGTACTACACTCTTTGATGGGATTCCATGTACTACTTCTGAATTTATAGATGTACATAGTGAAGCCGGGAATCCATAGTATCCCTTAAAGGATGGTTTAGCCCCACATTTATTAATGTATTCTTCTGCCATTATATCCAAATCCGCAGTCGTTATTCCTGGCCTGATTACCTCTTGTAGCATTGCAAGAGTCTCCCCAACAATCTTGCCCGCTTGTCTCATATACTCAATTTCATGATCTGTTTTAATATTAATCATTTACTCTCAGCTCCCAGTAAACTACAGATCTCTTCAAATACCTTGTCTATAGCTCTGGTCCCATCTATTGTTTTAAGTATGTTATTCTTCTTATAATATTCAACAAGTGGCTGAGTCTGCTTTTCATATACATCTAAACGTTCATTAACAGTATCTTCACTATCGTCTTTTCTCTGGATTAATGCTCCACCGCATAAATCACATTTTCCTTCAATTTTGGAAGGATTATTATTTACATGGTAGCTTGCACCACATTGGCTGCAAACTCTTCTGCCGGTCATTCTTTCTAATATAAATGAAAACGGAACATCTATGAGTAATGCAGCATCTATGCTGTTTCCATTTTTATTAAGGAATGCATCCAAGGCTTCAGCCTGCTTAACTGTCCTTGGAAAACCATCCAGAAGATATCCATTCTTACAATCCTCATTTTGAAGCCTGTCAGTAACCAGGTTTATAGTAAGCTCATCAGGAACAAGCTGTCCTCTATCCATATATCCTTTAGCTTCTACTCCTAGAGGCGTCTTTTCAGTGATATTTTTTCTGAAAATATCACCTGTAGATATATGAGGAATATGATAAGCCTCACTTATTGATTTTGCCTGTGTACCTTTTCCGGCTCCCGGAGGACCTAATAATATAATTTTCATAGCATCATCTCCAAAACTTTATTTTAAAAATCCCTGGTAATGACGCATTACTAACTGAGATTCAATTTGTCTCAAAGTATCCAGTGCCACACCAACCATTATCAGTAATCCTGTGCCGCCAAAATATATACCTTTAAAGTTTGTATAACCTTCAGCAATTATAGGAGTTATGGCAATTATTCCTGCAAAGGCACCGCCTATTACAGCAATTTTACCAAGCACCTTTTCAATATGGGCTGCTGTAGGCTCCCCTGGTCTGATACCTGGTATAAACCCGGAGGACTTATGCATATTTTCAGCCATTTCCTCAGGTTTAAAGGTTACCTGAGTATAGAACCAGGTAAAGAATATGGTAAGTATAAAGTAGGTCATTGCATACTGCCAGCTGTTTTCCTTGAATGGACTGAACTTACTGCCTGTTATAAACAGGTTGAAAGCTGAATCAGGCCAAAACTGACCTATTGTCATAGGAAACTGCATAACAGAGATTGCAAATATTATACCGATAACTGCTGATGCATTTACGTTTATTGGAATATGCGTTGATTGGCCTCTGTATACTTTGCCGCCTGCAGTTTTTCCGGCATATTGAACTGGAATTCTTCTCTCTGCCAGACTCATTATTACAACTGCAACAAATAATACAAAAATAGCTGCTGCAAACATTATTACCTCTACGAAATTAACCGTTTCTGCTGATTGAAGTCCTGCAATGGAATATAATGTAGAAGGAAATCTCGAAACTATATTAACAAATATCAATAACGACATTCCGTTCCCAATTCCTTTTTCAGTTATCATATCACCAAACCACATTAAGAATGTAGATGCAGTGGTAAGTGTCAATATTATAAGGAAAATACTAAGCTTAGTACTGCTGGTTATAGCACCTGCTTTAACTATAATAGCATATGTACTAAAAGCTTGAATTACTGCCAAAACTACTGCGCCATATCTGGTATACTGCTGTAATTTCTTCCTACCATCTTCGCCTTCCTTAGAAAGCTGCTCTAATGCCGGAACTGCAACCTGCAGCAATTGCATTATAATAGATGCATTGATATATGGTATAACTCCCATTGCAAATATACTAAATCTGCTGAAAGCACCACCGGATATCAAATCATAAAATCCAAACAATGATCCGCTGCTGGTTAACTCTGTAAGCTTTGCAGTATCAATTCCCGGTACAGGGATATGATTTCCCATTCTGAAAAGTGCAATCATAAAGACGGTAAATAGTAACCTTTTTCTAAGGTCTGGAACTTTCCAGGCATTGCGTAGGGTCGATAACATTATACCACCTCGACTTTTCCTCCAGCTGCTTCAATTTTTTCAGCTGCAACTTTAGAAAACTTTGATGCTTTAACAGTTAATTTCTTCTGCAACTCACCGTTTCCTAATATTTTAACACCATTTTTAGCTTTTTTAACAATTTTCATCTCTAATAAAAGTTCAGGTGTTACTTCTGTACCATCTTCAAATATATTTAATCTGTCTATATTTAAAGTTGAATATTCTTTTGCAAATATATTTGTGAAGCCTCTCTTAGGAAGTCTTCTGTAAAGCGGCATCTGACCTCCTTCAAAACCTGGTCTTACTCCACCGCCGGATCTAGCTTTCTGTCCCTTTTCACCTTTACCAGCATTCCTTCCAAGGCCTGAACCAGTACCTCTTCCGATTCTCTTAGGAGCCTTTCTGGATCCTTCTGCTGGAGATAATTCATGAAGTTTCATAACTTTACACCTCCTCTTATTATGCCTCTTCTACTTCTAGAAGATAGCTTACTTTGTTGATCATACCCTTTATCTGAGGAGTATCCTCGTGTTCTACAGTTTTTCCAATTTTTCTTAAACCAAGAGCATTAACAGTTGCTATATGATCCTGCTTTCTGCCAATTAAGCTCTTTTTTAATGTGATTTTTAGTTTAGCCAAGGTCATTCCCTCCTAACCTAAAATTTCATCGACTGCTTTACCTCTAAGTGCAGCTATCTGCTCAGCTGTCCTTAATCTTGATAAACCGTCTATTGTTGCATTAACCATATTTCTTGGATTGTTTGAGCCTAATGATTTTGCTCTAACATCCTTTAATCCTGAAAGCTCAATAACCGCTCTTGCTGGACCTCCGGCAATAACTCCGGTACCTTCTGATGCAGTCATTAAAAGAACTCTACCAGTTCCAAATTGTCCTTCTATATCATGCGGTATTGTTGTACCTACCATTGGAACTTCAACTAAATTTTTCTTAGCATCTTCAATTGCTTTTCTGATTGCTTCTGGTATTTCAATGGACTTTCCGGTTCCAACACCTACGTGTCCTGCTTCATCTCCAACCACAACAAGTGCGCTGAATCTGAAGTTTCTTCCACCTTTAACAACCTTAGCAACTCTGTTTATAAATACTACTTTTTCCTTAAGATTTAAATTGCTAGGATCAATTCTCATTTATTTTCCTCCTTCTCTAGAATTCTAAGCCAGCTTCTCTAGCTCCTTCAGCAAGACTCTGTACTCTTCCGTGATATACAAATCCGCCTCTATCAAATACTACTACCTTAATTCCTTTGTCCAAAGCTTTCTTTGCTATAAGTTCGCCTACCATTTTAGCAGCTTCCTTATTGCTTCCAACTCCTTCAAATCCTTTATCTAAACTTGAAGCAGCAGCTAATGTTATTCCGCTAACATCGTCAATCAATTGAGCATATATATTCTTTTCACTTCTGTAAATCGCAAGTCTTGGTCTTTCAGCAGTACCAGAAATTTTCTTACGAACTCTTAAGTGACGTCTAATTCTTGCTTCCTGTCTATCTTCTTTTTTGAACATAGTATTCACTCCTTTCTATTACTTCTTACCAGTTTTACCTTCCTTACGTCTTATAACTTCGTTATCATATTTGATACCTTTTCCCTTATAAGGTTCAGGTTTTCTCCAAGTTCTTATATCTGCTGCAACGGCACCTACTTTTTCCTTGTCAATGCCTTTAACAATAATTTTGTTAGTAGCAGGAGTTTCGAACTCGATACCATCAACTGGTTCTATTTCAACTGGATGTGAATATCCAAGATTTAATACTAGTTTCTTGCCCTGAAGCTGAGCTCTGTAACCAACACCAACTAATTCCAAAGTTTTCTGGTATCCCTGTGTTACACCTACAACCATGTTGTTAACTAATGCTCTTGTTAATCCATGAAGAGCTCTTTTTTCTTTTACATCGCTGTCTCTTGATACAACTATTGCATTATCTTCAAGAGCTATGTTTATTTTATCACTCATAGCTTTTACAAGCTGGCCTTTAGGACCTTTCACAGTAACAACGTTGTCTGGTGTTACTGTAACAGTTACGCCACTTGGTATAGCTACAGGTAATTTTCCTATTCTTGACATTAATTACACCTCCTGTATTATTGTTACCAAATGTAGCAAAGAACTTCTCCGCCAACTCCTAATTTTCTAGCTTCTTTATCTGTTACAATACCTTTTGATGTTGAAACTATTGCAACTCCTAAACCATTAAGCACTTTAGGAATTTCTTCTTTTCTGCAGTAAACTCTTAATCCCGGCTTTGATATTCTCTTTAAGCCAGTTATAACTCTTTCCTTGTTATGGCCATATTTCATTGTTAATCTTAACATCTCAACAGGACCATCTGTGTATTCTTCAATATCCTTTATATATCCTTCTTGAAGCAATATATTTGAAACTGCCTTCTTTATGTTTGAAGAAGGTACTTCTACTATCTCATGTTTAACTATATTTGCATTTCTGATACGGGTTAATAAATCCGCGATAGGATCAGTCATTACCATTGATTGTGCCTCCTTTCATTTACTTCTTAGGTTACCAGCTTGCTTTCTTGCAACCAGGAATTTCACCTTTATATGCTAATTCTCTAAAACATATACGACAGATTCCATATTTTTTTAATACGGAATGTGGTCTTCCACAAATTCTGCATCTTGTATAAGCTCTAGTTGAATATTTCGGTTCTTTTTTCCATTTTTCTATTAAAGCTTTACGTGCCACGTTTTTCCCTCCTTAAATTAACGAGCAAATGGCATACCAAGGAACTTTAAAAATTCTCTTGATTCTTCGTCTGTTTTTGCAGTTGTAACGAAGATAATATCCATACCTCTAATTTTGTCGATTTTATCATATTCAATTTCAGGGAACATTAACTGATCTTTTATACCTAGTGAATAGTTTCCTCTTCCATCAAAGGATTTGTCTGAAACTCCTGAGAAGTCTCTAACTCTAGGTAATGCAATGTTTATAAGTTTATCAGCAAACTCATACATTTTCTGTTTTCTTAAAGTAACTTTGCATCCTATTGGCATGTTTTCTCTTATTTTAAAGTTAGCGATGGATTTTTTAGCTCTGGTAAGAACAGGTTTTTGTCCTGTTATTAAAGTTAAATCCGCAACGGCAGATTCTAATACCTTTGGATTATCCTTTGCTTCACCAACGCCCATGTTGATAACTATTTTTTCAAGCTTTGGCACTTCCATAATGCTTTTGTATCCGAATTTCTCCATTAATGCTGGAACTACCTCTTTTTCGTATTTTTCCTGTAATCTTGGAATCATCAGTTGAACCTCCTTTCAAAGACTAGATTGCTTCTCCGCACTTTTTACATACTCTTGTTTTTGTTCCATCTTCAGAAATTTTATGGCTTATTCTTGTAACAGCCTTGCATTTTGAACAATACAACATAACTTTTGAGCTATAAATCGGTGCTTCTTTCTTTATTATTCCACCCTGCATATTTTGTCTGTTTGGTTTCTGGTGCTTTGATACTACATTAATACCTTTAACAACTACTTTACCTGTCTTTGGCATTACAGCTAATACTTCACCAGTTTTTCCTTTATCTTTACCGGATATAACCATAACCGTATCATTTTTTCTAACATGAACTTTTTTAACTTCCATTATAGCCACCTCCTATTCCTATAGAACTTCAGGTGCTAATGATAATATTTTTGTAAATTCTTTATCTCTTAGCTCCCTTGCTACCGGTCCGAATATACGAGTTCCTTTTGGTTGCTTATCTTCTTTGATTATAACTGCAGCATTTTCATCAAATCTTATATAAGAACCATCTGCTCTTCTAAGTCCCTTAACTGATCTAACGATAACTGCCTTTACTACGTCACCTTTTTTAACAACACCGCCTGGTGTTGCACTTTTAACGCTAGCAACTATTATATCTCCAATGTTTCCCCATTTTCTTTTGGATCCACCCATTACTCTTATACACATAATTTCCTTAGCGCCGGAATTATCTGCAACTTTCAACAAAGTTTGTTGCTGAATCATTAAAAATACCTCCTTTCAGCTTTTTGACTATTTAGCTCTTTCAATAATTTCTACAATTCTCCATCTTTTTTCCTTTGATAAAGGTCTTGTTTCCATTATTAATACTCTATCATTAATGTTTGCTTCATTATTTTCATCATGTGCCTTAAACTTAGTTGTTCTATTTACTGTCTTACCATACAATGGGTGACGAACCTTAGTTTCAACAGCTACAACAACAGTTTTATCCATTTTATCTGAAACAACTCTTCCAATTCTTGTCTTTCTATTATTTCTTTCCACAGGACGTACCTCCTTTCAGTATTACTGTTCAAACGCCCTTAGCTCTTCTTCTCTAAGGATGGTTTTGATTTGGGCTATAGATTTCTTTACTTCTCTAATTCTCATTGGGTTTTCCAATTGACCAGTAGCAAGCTGAAATCTTAAGTTAAATAATTCTGTCTTAAGATCAGTTAACTTCACCTGCAAATCCTGAGGGCTGCTTTGTCTAAGATCTTGTAACTCTCTAGCCTTCATTGATTTCACCACCCACTTCTTCAAAATCTCTTTTTGTAACAAATTTTGTTGATACAGGTAACTTATGTGAAGCAAGTCTCATAGCTTCTCTTGCTGTTTCCTCATCAACTCCAGACAACTCAAACAATACTCTGCCTGGTTTAATAACTGCTACCCAGTACTCTGGTGATCCTTTACCGGAACCCATACGAGTTTCTGCTGGTTTTTCAGTTACTGGTTTATCAGGGAAAATCTTTATCCAAAGTTTTCCTCCTCTTTTTATATATCTATTGATAGCTATTCTGGCAGATTCAATCTGATTGCTTGTAATCCAGCCACACTCTGTAGCCTGAATTGCATAATCTCCGTAAGCTATAAAGTTACCTCTTGTAGCTTTACCTTTCATTCTGCCACGCTGTACCTTACGATGTTTAACTCTTTTAGGCATTAACATGTCATATTCCTCCTTCCCTATGCGTTAACTTCTTCCTTTTTCTCTACAACTTTCTTTGTTGGAAGAACTTCTCCTTTATAAACCCAAACCTTAACTCCGATTTTTCCATAGGTTGTATCTGCTTCAGCAAAACCATAGTCTATATCAGCTCTTAATGTCTGAAGTGGAATTGTTCCTTCGTGATACTGCTCAGTTCTTGCAATTTCCGCTCCGCCAAGTCTTCCAGAACAAGCTGTTTTTACTCCCTTTACGCCAGTTTTCATTGCTCTTTGTATAGTCTGTTTCATTGCTCTTCTAAAGGATATTCTTTTTACGAGCTGAGCAGCTATATTTTCAGCCATTAACTGAGCATCTCCATCGACAGCTTTAATTTCAACGATGTTGATCAAAACGTTCTTGTCTCCAACTAATTTAGATATCTCTGCTTTTAAAGCCTCAATACCTTTTCCACCCTTGCCAATTATCATACCTGGCTTTGCAGTGGCTATATTTATCTTTACTCTCTTAGCAGCTCTTTCTATCTGAATTCTTGAAACACCTGCTGAAAAAGATTTTTCTTTTATAAATTTTCTAATTTTGTTGTCTTCTATTAAATTGTCTGCAAAATTCTTGTCGTCTGCATACCATTTAGCATCCCACTCTTTGATTATGCCAACTCTTAAGCCATGTGGATGTACTTTCTGTCCCATCTATTTCCCTCCTTCTTAAGCTCTTTCTTTAACTACTAGAGTTACGTGGCTAGTTCTCTTTTTTATTCTGAATGCTCTTCCTTGTGCATGTGGTCTAAATCTCTTTAAAGTCGGCCCCTGACAAGCATAAGCCTCTGCAACATAAAGGTTTCCTGCCTCCAGGTTTAAGTTGTTTTCTGCGTTTGCTACAGCTGATTTAAGTACTTTATATATAACTTCAGCTGCATCTTTCGGGGTATATTTTAAAATGGCAAAAGCCTCATTAACATTTTTCCCTCTGATTAAATCAAGAACTACCCCAATCTTCATTGGAGACATTCTTACGTATTTAGCTATAGCCTTAGCTTCCATGATATGTTACCTCCTTTCTGGATTATCTCAAGCCGCTTGATTTTTCAGTTTTGTCACCATGTCCTCTGAATGTTCTGGTTAATGCAAATTCTCCTAATTTATGTCCTACCATATCTTCGGAAATATATACAGGCACATGCTTTCTTCCATCATGAACTGCTATAGTGTGACCTATCATCTGTGGAAAAATTGTTGAACTTCTAGACCAAGTCTTAACAACTTTCTTCTCACTATTTTTGTTCATATCATTAATTCTCTTTAAAAGCGCTTCCTGGACAAAAGGTCCTTTTTTAACGGATCTACTCAATTTATTTGCCTCCCTTCACAAAATGGAATTTTAGTTTTGAAGAGAACTTTGAATTCTCTTCAAACTATTTTGTATTTCTCTTTTTAACAATAAATCTGTCTGAATATTTTTTATGCTTTCTTGTTTTATATCCAAGTGCAGGTTTACCCCATGGAGTCAATGGACCAGCATGACCTATTGGTGATCTGCCTTCTCCACCACCGTGAGGGTGATCGCAAGGGTTCATTACGGAACCTCTTACTGTAGGTCTAACTCCCATATGTCTCTTTCTGCCGGCTTTACCTATGTTTTCAATTTCATGTGTAAGGTTTGAAACAGTTCCTATAGTAGCTCTGCATTCAATTCTTACATATCTTACTTCACCACTTGGAAGCCTAACCTGAGCATACTCGCTCTCTTTAGCCATAAGCTGAGCTGAGTTACCAGCTGATCTAACCAGCTGTGCTCCCTTTCCTGCAGATAATTCAATGTTATGAATTATTGTACCTACTGGAATATTCTTTATTGGAAGACAGTTACCTGGTTTAATATCTGCATCAGGTCCTGATACAACCTTGTCTCCAACTTTTAATCCTGCTGGAGCGATTATATATCTCTTTTCACCATCAGCATATACAACAAGTGCAATAAAAGCAGATCTGTTTGGATCGTACTCTATTGTAGCTACCTTAGCAACTATACCATCCTTGTTTCTCTTGAAATCAATTATTCTATATTTTTGCTTAGCTCCGCCACCTATATGACGAACTGTTATTTTACCATTAGCATTTCTTCCACCACTTCTTTTTTTAGCTTGAAGCAGAGATTTTTCTGGAACATCTGTAGTAACCTCTTCAAAGGTACATACTGTCATCTCTCTTCTTGAAGGTGTGGTAGGTTTAAAACCTTTTATAGCCATTTGAATTCCCTCCTTCTTTCAGCTTATCTGGTATCTAACCAATAACTGCTTTACTAATTACATTCCTTCGAAGAACTCAATTGACTTACTGTCCTCTGTAAGTTTAACAATTGCTTTCTTGTAATCAGGTCTTTTTCCAACGTGTACGCCAACTCTTTTTGTTTTTCCGATAAATCTTGCTGTTTTAACATCTTCAACCTTAACACCGAAAACATCTTCTACAGCTCTTTTTATCATTACTTTGTTAGCATGGATATCTACAACAAAGGTGTATTTCTTATCACTCATTGAAGACATGCTTTTTTCAGTTACTATTGGTCTTCTTATGATATCATGATTAGTCATTTTCATTATGCATACACCTCCTCAATTTTTGATACAGCATCCTTTGTAATTAAGAGTTTTTCGTATTTAAGCAAATCATATACATTGATATTGTTAACAGGAAGTACTGCTATCCCTTCAATGTTTCTTGCTGATTTGTACACATTCTCATTTGATTCTGCTGTAACGATTAATGTTTTTGCATTAAGCTTTAAAGCATCAAGCATTTTTACGATTTCTTTTGTTTTTGGTGCATCCAGTTCAAGATTGTCAAGTACAACCATTTCTCCTTCAAGCACTTTGCTTGTTAAAGCTGATTTCATTGCAACTCTTCTCATTGACTTTGGAATAGAAGTTCTGTAATCTCTAGGTTTTACAGCAAATACCATTCCTCCGTGTATCCACTGAGGTGCTCTGATTGAACCCTGTCTAGCTCTTCCTGTTCCTTTTTGTCTCCAAGGCTTTATACCGCCTCCGGAAACTTCAGCTCTAGTTTTGGCACTCTGGGTTCCCTGTCTTTTATTATTCTGCAATGCAACAATTACCTGATGCAGCGCATAAGGGTTAACTTCAGCATTAAATACGCTTTCAGCTAATTCCAAATCTCCAACTTTTTGTCCTTCTTTATTAAATAATCCTACTGTAGGCATTCTGTATCCTCCTTTCTAACGAAATTTAAGCTTTAACTGTGTTTCTTATAACTACAAAGCCTTTATTTGGTCCTGGTACTCCACCCTTTATAAGGATAATGTTTTTCTCAGGCAAAACCTTTGCAACTTTAAGATTTAGTACAGTTGTATTTACATTTCCCATATGTCCAGGCATCTTTTTGTTTTTGAAAGTTCTTGAAGGATCTGATGAACCTCCCATGGAACCTACTGATCTGTGGAATTTAGAACCGTGTGTCATTGGTCCTCTGTGTCCATTCCATCTCTTTATTGTACCCTGGAATCCCTTACCTTTGGAAACTCCTGATACGTCAACCTGTTCTCCGGCTGTGAATATATCTGCTTTAATTTCCTGTCCAACCTCGTATGCAGCGATATCTTCAAGTCTCAATTCTCTAACAATTCTCTTTAAAGGAGCACCTGCTTTTTTAAAATGTCCTTTAACTGGATTGTTAACTAATTTCTCTCTGATATCTGAAAATCCAACCTGGATAGCATCGTATCCGTCCTTCTCTATAGTCTTTTTCTGTGTAATAACACAAGGGCCTGCTTCTATAACAGTAACAGGAACTATTTTCCCATTTTCATCAAAAATTTGAGTCATACCAAGTTTTCTACCTAGTATAGCCTTTTTCATATCTTGCACCTCCTCAACATATTAGCGGATCACTTTCGTGGTCATAATAGCCAGTAATAGTTATCTATTACAATTATAATTTGATTTCAATGTCAACTCCTGCTGGTAAGTCTAATCTCATTAGAGCATCAACAGTTTTTGGTGATGGACTTATGATGTCGATAAGTCTTTTGTGGGTTCTGATTTCAAACTGCTCTCTGGAATCTTTGTACTTATGTGGAGCTCTCAGTATTGTTACCACATCCTTTTCAGTTGGAAGAGGTACAGGTCCTGCAACCTTTGCTCCTGTAGATTTAGCAGTTTCAACAATTTTTTCAGCTGACTGATCTAAGATGTTGTGATCAAAAGCCTTTAGTCTGATTCTGATTTTTTGCTTTGCCATTAATAATTTCCCTCCTTTTCATGCACGCTTTTACTTATTACGTACAACAGCGGATATATATTGTAAACTGCTCCGGGTGTTTCATCATTTATAACACAAAACATCAAAAAACAGATCACAAAATAACCGTCGCCAGGTTCGTGACCTAAGCTTACTCAGCATGGAATTCCCCGTAAGTCCGGCAACCTCCTGCTTCATCGCTGTTATTACATTGCAACCATTTAATTATACATTACAATACTTTATTTGACAAGTATTTTTTTATTTTTTACAAAAGGAAAGAGTAGTCTCTTTCCTTTTGCTTTATGAATTATTCTATTATGCTTGTAACAACGCCTGAACCTACTGTTCTTCCGCCTTCTCTGATAGCAAATCTTAAACCTTCATCCATTGCTACCTGAGTTATTAATTCAACCTTCATGTCGATGTGGTCTCCTGGCATTACCATTTCCATTCCATCTGGCAATTTGATTGAGCCTGTTACGTCTGTTGTTCTGAAGTAGAACTGTGGTCTGTATCCATCGAAGAATGGAGTGTGTCTTCCGCCTTCTTCTTTCTTTAATACGTATACCTGACCTACAAATTTGTGGTGTGGGTGTACTGAACCTGGTTTTGCTAAAACCTGTCCTCTTTCGATATCAGTTCTCTGTACTCCTCTTAATAATGCTCCGATGTTGTCTCCTGCCATTGCCTGATCAAGAAGCTTTCTGAACATTTCTACTCCTGTACATACTGTCTTCTTCTTTTCTTCAGACAATCCTACGATTTCAACTTCGTCTCCTACTTTAAGTATTCCTCTTTCAACTCTTCCTGTTGCAACTGTTCCTCTTCCTGTGATTGTGAATACATCTTCTACAGGCATTAAGAATGGTTTGTCAGTTGCTCTTTCTGGAGTTGGGATATAGCTGTCTACTGCATCCATTAATTCATGTATGCATTTTGTTGCTTCTGGATCATCTATGTTTTCTATTACTTTTAATGCACTTCCTGTTATTACTGGTATGTCATCTCCTGGGAAGCCATATTCGTTAAGAAGTTCTCTTACTTCCATTTCAACTAATTCCAATAATTCTGGATCGTCTACCTGGTCAGCTTTGTTTAAGAATACTACTATATAGTCAACACCAACTCTGGATGCAAGCAGTATGTGCTCTCTTGTCTGTGGCATTGGGCCGTCTGCTGCACTTACTACCAATATTGCTCCGTCCATCTGTGCTGCTCCTGTGATCATGTTCTTAACATAGTCAGCATGTCCTGGACAGTCAACGTGTGCATAGTGTCTTGTATCTGTTTCATACTCAACGTGTGCTGTGTTGATTGTAATTCCTCTTTCTTTTTCTTCTGGTGCCTTGTCAATTTCATCATACTTTGTTGCTGCTGCTTTTCCTTCTTTTGCAAGCACCATTGTGATTGCTGCTGTAAGTGTTGTCTTACCATGGTCTACGTGTCCTATTGTTCCTATGTTTACATGGGGTTTGTTTCTTTCATATTTTGCTTTTGCCATTATTATTTCCTCCCTTATATTGCTTTATTATTAATTTTTATTTCCAATTACTTGCTCTTGGATATTTTTTGGAACTTCTTCAAAGTGATCAGTTTCCATTGCATACACTCCACGTCCCTGAGTTCTTGACCTAAGTACAGTTGCATATCCAAACATCTCTGAAAGAGGAACAAATGCTCTTATAACTTCAGCACCTGCTCTTGGCTCCATACCTTCAATTCTTCCTCTTCTTGAATTGAGATCGCCAATAACATCTCCCATATAATCGGAAGGTACTGTAACCTCAACCTTCATTACAGGCTCTAAAAGCACAGGGTCTGCCTTTGCCATTGCATTTTTGAAGGCCATTGAACCAGCAATTTTAAATGCCATTTCAGATGAGTCAACATCATGGTATGATCCGTCAACAAGTCTTATTTTGAAATCTAAAACAGGGAATCCTCCAAGAATACCTGTTAAAGCTGCTTCTTGAATTCCTTGATCTATTGGGTTGATAAATTCTTTTGGAATAGCTCCTCCAACGATGGCATTTTCAAATACATATTCACCCTTATTAGGTATCATTTCTATCCAGCAGTGACCGTACTGTCCACGTCCACCAGACTGTCTAACAAACTTACCTTCAGCTTTAACTTGCTTTCTGATTGTTTCCTTGTAAGCAACCTGAGGTTTACCAACATTACATTCAACATGGAACTCTCTTGTAAGTCTGTCAACGATTATTTCAAGGTGTAGTTCTCCCATACCTGCAATAATTGTCTGACCTGTTTCCTGATCTGTGTAAGTTCTGAACGTAGGATCTTCTTCAGCAAGTTTAGCCAAAGCAATACCCATTTTTTCCTGGGAAGCTTTAGTCTTAGGTTCAATTGCTATATTGATAACAGGATCTGGGAATACCATCTTTTCAAGAATTATAAAATTGTCTTCATCACACAAAGTATCTCCAGTAGTGGTACTCTTTAAACCTACAATAGCTCCTAAATCTCCTGCACGTAATTCTTCAACGTCTTCCTTATGGTTAGCATGCATTCTAACAAGTCTGCCTATTCTTTCTTTCTTGCCCTTTGTTGAGTTTAATACATAAGTACCGCTTTTCATTATACCTGAGTACACTCTAGCAAAAGCAAGTCTTCCGATAAATGGATCTGTTGCAATCTTAAATGCCAATGCGGACATAGGTGCATTGTCATCAGATGGTCTTTCGTCAGCTTCTCCATCTTCTTTTACACCAGCTATAGCAGGTACATCCAATGGTGAAGGCATGAATTCAACAACAGCATCAAGCATCTGCTGAACTCCCTTGTTCTTGTATGATGAACCGCAGATTACAGGAACTATTTCATTTGAAATAACGCCTTTTCTAAGAGCTGCTTTAATTTCTTCTACAGTGATTTCTTCACCTTCAAGATACTTCATCATTAATTCTTCATCAACTTCAACTACTGATTCAATCATAGCTTTTCTGTATTCATCAGCCTGTTCAGCTAATTCAGCAGGAATTGGTCCTTCTATGAACTCTTTTCCAAGGTCATCCTGGTATATTATAGAGTCATTTTTAACTAAGTCTATGATGCCTTTGAAGTTTGATTCACTTCCTATAGGAAGCTGTATTGGAACTGCATTGGTTTTTAATCTGTCTCTAAGCATGTTTACACACATTAAGAAATCAGCACCCATAGCATCCATCTTATTTACATAAACCATTCTTGGAACTCCATACTTGTCTGCCTGTCTCCAAACAGTTTCTGTCTGAGGTTCAACTCCACCCTTAGCATCCAGAACTGTTACTGCGCCATCAAGTACTCTAAGAGATCTCTCAACTTCCACAGTAAAATCCACGTGCCCTGGTGTATCTATGATGTTTATTGCATGACCTTTCCACTTACAAGTTGTAGCAGCGGAAGTTATTGTAATTCCTCTTTCCTGTTCCTGAACCATCCAGTCCATTGTAGCCTGGCCTTCATGAACTTCCCCTATTTTATGAGTCTTTCCGGTATAGAACAAAACACGCTCTGTGGTAGTGGTTTTACCAGCATCTATGTGAGCCATAATTCCTATATTACGGAATTTTTCTAATGGATATTCTCTTCCCACTTATATTTCCTCCTCTAATTTGCACGAATTCAAATTGGACAAAACTGTTTCGGCTAAGCCAAAACAGTTTTGTATATAATTAATATCTATAATGTGCAAAAGCCTTATTTGCTTCAGCCATCTTATGAGTATCTTCTCTCTTTTTAACAGCTGCTCCAGTATTGTTTGAAGCATCCATCAATTCACCAGCAAGTCTGTCTTTCATAAGCTTTTCGCCTCTTTTACGAGCTGCTGTCAGTATCCATCTTATTCCTAAAGTCTGTCTTCTTTCTGGTCTAACTTCGATAGGAACCTGATAGGTAGCTCCACCTATTCTTCTAGCTTTTACTTCAAGCAATGGCATTACATTGTTCATTGCTGTTTCAAAAACTTCCATAGGATCTTTACCTGTTTTAGCTTGAATTGTTTCAAATGCGCCATAACAGATTTTCTGGGCTACACCTTTTTTTCCGTCTTCCATAACACTGTTCATAAACTTTGTTACTACTTTGCTGTTATATAACGGATCTGCTAATACATCTCTTTTTGAAATATGTCCTTTTCTTGGCACTTTTCTTCCCTCCTTAACATAATAATTTAAGTTCATAGGTACTCGGCAGTGTAAAAACTACCGCAAAGCGCTCTGTACTTCTGCAAGTAATATAATAATCTAATCTATATAAAAATGCTGAAGACATAGCACTACTCTTAAACTAAATTAATCAAAATATTATTTTTTCTTTGGTCTCTTTGCGCCATATTTTGATCTTGACTGCAATCTGTTAGCTACTCCTGCTGAATCCAATGCGCCTCTTACAATGTGATATCTTACACCTGGAAGGTCTTTTACTCTTCCTCCCCTTATAAGAACAACACTGTGTTCCTGCAGATTATGTCCTACACCTGGAATATAAGCTGTAACTTCATATCCGTTTGTAAGTCTTACTCTGGCAATTTTTCTTAAAGCTGAGTTAGGCTTCTTAGGTGTTGTAGTTTTAACTACAGTACAAACACCTCTCTTTTGAGGACACTCCTTTAAAGCTGGTGCTGTGGACTTAGTAGCCAATGATTTTCTACCTTTTCTTACTAACTGATTAATAGTTGGCATTATTACACCTCCTTTTGAATTTATATAATATCAAAATGGATAAATCCAATTTTGGTATATTTATAATGTTCACCATGGTTATTCCAGAAGTATGGCACATGTGGCGGCACCTACATCGATTCCGCATAATTTGCCTAATTCCTTCATGGTACTAACACTGATTACTTCAATTGAATTTTCCTGTGCCAATTGAATTACAGGCTGTATGAACTTTTCGTCAGCATCTGCAGCGACATATACTGTTTTAGCTTTGCCGCTTTTGATGCATTTAACAGTTTGTTTAACACCAACTACTTTGCTTCCACTCAGTCTGTTAATCATAGTTTTCCCCCCCACAGTGTTGTAGAGACAAAGCTTTTACTTTGTCTCCAGTAAACACACAGAAGTATTTTATCATTTTAGTTAAGTTATGTCAACAAATTATATAGTTATATTGTCACTTTCTGTTTCATTTTCTGTGCTTATTCTTATGGATCTGTACCTGGTCATACCGGTTCCTGCTGGTATCAGTTTACCGATAATTACATTTTCTTTTAATCCAAGCAATGGATCTATTTTTCCCTTTATAGCTGCATCAGTAAGAACTCTTGTAGTTTCCTGGAAGGATGCTGCTGACAGGAAGGAGTCTGTGGCAAGTGATGCCTTTGTGATACCAAGCAGGGCAACACGACCTTCTGCAGGTTTTCCATCAAATCCCTTAACCCTTTCATTTGCCTCTTCAAAATCAAATAAATCGATCATTGTTCCAGGGAGCAGTTCAGTATCTCCTGAATCCTCTATTTTGATTTTTCTTGTCATCTGCTTTACTACAACTTCAAGATGTTTATCGTTTATGTCAACACCTTGCAGTCTGTAAACCTTCTGAACTTCAGAAAGCAGGTAGTTCTTAACTCCATTTACGCCTTTGATTCTCAGTATATCATGTGGATTAACAGAACCTTCCGTGATTTCATCTCCGGCATTTATTTTGTCACCATTAGTAACCTTAATTCTTGAACCAAATGGAATTTCATAAGTGTACTCTTCACCGGAATCAGAAACTACATATATTATCCTCTTTTTCTTAGTTTCTTCCATTCTTACAGTTCCCGACACTTCACTAACAATCGCAAGTCCCTTTGGCTTTCTTGCTTCGAAAAGCTCTTCAACTCTAGGAAGACCTTGAGTTATATCCGAACCCGCAACACCACCAGTATGGAATGTTCTCATTGTAAGCTGAGTTCCAGGTTCACCTATACTCTGAGCTGCAACTATTCCAACAGATTCTCCTATATTTATTTTTTGAGCTGTAGCCATGTTCATGCCATAGCATTTTGCACAAACACCATGTCTTGATTTACAAGTAAATACCGATCTTATTCTAACCCTTTTTATGCCTGAATCTTCAACTTTTTTAGCCAGGTCAGAATCCATATAAGTATCTGCAGAAACTATAATTTCACCGGTTTGCGGATCAATAATATCTTCTGAAGAATACCTTCCAGTAAGTCTTTCAGTCAAGCTTTCAATTATTTCATTGCCTTCTTTAATCTCTACTACTTCAAAGCCTTCGTGAGTGCCGCAGTCTTCTTCCCTTACAATAACATCCTGGCTTACATCAACAAGCCTTCTTGTTAGGTATCCTGAGTCTGCAGTTTTAAGTGCAGTATCCGCATTACCTTTTCTTGCTCCGTGAGTAGATATAAAGTACTCAAGTACGTCCAAGCCTTCACGGAAGGAAGCCTTGATTGGCAGCTCGATAATTTTACCTGATGGGTTAGCCATAAGTCCCCTCATTCCTGCCAGCTGTTTAATCTGACTCTTGGAACCTCTGGCTCCAGAGTCTGCCATCATGAATATAGGGTTGAACTTATCCAGATTTGCCATAAGCTTATCAGCTACAACTTCAGTAGTACGGGTCCATTTGTCAATTACTTTTTCATATCTTTCATCTTCAGAGATAAATCCTCTTCTATACATGGTTTCTATTTTATCAATGGTCTTTTCAGCTTCAGCCAGCAGTTCCTGTTTTTCTGCAGGCACAACCATATCTGAAGTAGAAACAGTAATAGCACCTATGGTAGAGTAATGATATCCCTTTGCTTTAATATTATCAAGCATAATTGATGTTTCAGTTGCGCCATACTTCATATAGCACTTATCAATTATCTTTCCTAAGTTCTTTTTAGTAACCAGAAAATCTATTTCCATTTTAAACTCATTTTCTGGAGCAGACCTGTCAATAAAGCCAAGATCCTGAGGTATAGATTCATTGAAAATAATCTTGCCTGGGGTGGTTTCGATTATTCCTGATCTTAATTCGCCGTCAACCATCTTTGCCATTTTCACTTTTATTTTAGCATGTATATCCAATTCCTTAAGCTGATAAGCCATAATTACTTCGTCAGGAGATGAGAAATATTTTCCTTCTCCTAGGGCACCATCTTTATCAATGGTGAGGTAGTAGGAACCTAGAACCATATCCTGAGTTGGAACTACAACCGGCTTACCGTCAGATGGCTTCATAATATTATGAGCAGCCAGCATAAGGAATCTTGCTTCAGCTTGTGCTTCCACAGAAAGTGGTACGTGTACCGCCATCTGGTCACCATCAAAGTCTGCATTATAAGCTGTACAAGATAAAGGGTGAAGCTTAATAGCTCTGCCTTCAACCAGTACAGGCTGGAAGGCTTGAATTCCTAGTCTGTGAAGAGTCGGAGCACGGTTCAACAGCACTGGATGATCAGATATTACTTCTTCAAGTACATCCCACACCTGAGGCTGAACTCTTTCTACCATTCTCTTAGCACTCTTTATGTTGTGTGCAACAGTGCTTTCCACCAGCTTTTTCATTACAAACGGCTTAAAGAGCTCCAGGGCCATTTCCTTTGGAAGACCACACTGGTACATCTTTAATTCCGGTCCAACTACTATAACTGAACGTCCGGAATAGTCAACACGTTTTCCAAGAAGATTCTGTCTGAATCTACCTTGTTTACCCTTCAACATATCTGAAAGAGATTTTAATGGCCTGTTTCCAGGACCGGTTACCGGTCTTCCTCTTCTGCCATTATCTATTAAGGCGTCCACAGCTTCCTGAAGCATCCTCTTTTCGTTTCTTACTATAATATCTGGAGCACCCAAATCCAATAGCTTTTTTAATCTGTTATTTCTATTAATAACTCTTCTATATAAATCATTTAAGTCTGATGTGGCAAATCTTCCTCCGTCTAATTGAACCATAGGTCTTAAGTCTGGAGGTATTACCGGAATGACATCAACAATCATCCACTCCGGACGATTTCCGGATTTCCTGAACGATTCAACAACTTCCAGCCTTCTTATAATTCTAACCTTTTTCTGGCCTGTGCTGGATTTCAATTCATCTTTCAAATCAACTGAAAGATGCTCCAGGTCAATTTCTTCCAAAAGTTTTTTAACAGATTCAGCGCCCATTCCGGCTTCAAAGCTGTCTTCACCATATTTATCCACAGCTTCTCTGTATTCTTTCTCGTTTAACATCTGCTTCTTTAACAGCTGTGTGCCTTTTGGATCTAAAACTACATATGAAGCAAAATATAATATTTTTTCCAAAGACCTTGGTGACATATCCAGAATTAATCCCATTCTGGAAGGAATTCCCTTAAAATACCATATATGTGATACTGATGCAGCAAGCTCGATATGGCCCATTCTCTCACGCCTTACCTTGGCTTTTGTTACCTCAACTCCGCATCTGTCACAAACTATCCCTTTGTACCTTATTCTCTTATATTTGCCGCAATGACATTCCCAGTCCTTGATTGGTCCGAAAATCCTTTCACAAAAAAGGCCGTCCCTTTCAGGTTTTAAAGTCCTGTAATTTATAGTCTCAGGCTTTTTAACCTCACCTCTTGACCACTCTCTTATTTTTTCCGGTGAAGCCAATCCTATTTGCAGTGCATCAAAATTATTTAATTCAAACAAGGGTACATCCTCCCTTCATATTAATGTTCGTCATTAAAATCATCAATCTCTAAATTATCCTGAAAATCATCCAAAGTCAGATCCTCATAATCAAGATCCATATCTTCTTCTATTTCTTCTTCAAGTTCATGATCCTTGTATTCTTCTGGTGAAGCTACAGTGGTCCCTTCCTCGGTACCTTCAATGTTAACTTCCAGATCGATGTCTTCTACAGATTCCTTAAGCTTAATTTCTTCATTTTCGTCATTAAGCACTTTTACATCCAGACATAATGCCTGCAGTTCCTTTATAAGTACCTTGAAGGATTCCGGTACACCCGGTTCCGGTATATTTTCACCCTTAACTATAGATTCATAGGTCTTTACCCTTCCAACAACGTCATCTGATTTTACAGTTAATATTTCCTGAAGAGTATGTGCAGCTCCATAGGCTTCCAACGCCCAAACTTCCATCTCACCAAACCTTTGGCCTCCAAACTGCGCCTTACCGCCTAATGGTTGCTGAGTTACAAGTGAATATGGACCTGTGGATCTTGCATGGATCTTATCATCAACAAGATGTGCAAGCTTCAGTATATACATATATCCAACGGTTACAGGATTGTCAAAAGGTTCTCCTGTCCTTCCGTCAAAAAGAACTGTTTTACCATCACTTCTATAGCCTGCTTTTTCAAGGCACTCAACAATTTCGCTTTCAGTTGCTCCGTCAAATACAGGTGTTGCTATGTGCCATCCCATTTCACTGGCAGCCCATCCTAAATGCACCTCAAGAACCTGACCTATATTCATACGGGATGGAACTCCAAGAGGATTCAAGCATATCTGAAGTGGTCTTCCATCAGGCAGGAATGGCATATCTTCTTCAGGCAGAACCCTTGAGATAACACCCTTGTTACCATGTCTTCCGGCCATTTTGTCCCCAACAGAAATCTTTCTTTTTTGAGCTATATAGCATCTAACAAGTTTATTTACTCCAGGAGGCAGTTCATCGCCATTTTCCCTGGTAAATACTTTTACATCCACTATAATACCAGCTTCTCCATGTGGTACTCTAAGTGAAGTATCCCTTACCTCTCTGGCCTTTTCACCAAATATTGCTCTCAGAAGCCTTTCTTCTGCAGTAAGTTCAGTTTCTCCCTTTGGTGTTACTTTACCAACCAGTATATCTCCTGATCTTACTTCAGCACCGATTCTGATAATACCTCTCTCGTCAATATCCTTCAGAGCATCTTCTCCCACATTTGGAATATCTCTGGTTATTTCTTCAGGTCCAAGCTTAGTATCTCTTGCCTCTGCTTCATATTCTTCAATATGAATAGAAGTAAATACATCATCCTTTACAAGTTCCTCGGATATGAGCATTGCGTCTTCGTAGTTGTAGCCTTCCCAGGTAATGAATCCCATACGGATATTTTTACCTAATGCTATTTCTCCAAGGTCTGTGGATGGTCCGTCAGCAAGCACTGTTCCTGCTTTTACTATTTCATCCTTACTTACTATAGGTCTCTGATTTATACATGTACCCTGGTTTGATCTTTTAAATTTTAAAAGTCTGTAATAATCAATACCGCCATCGCTGTCCCTTTTTACTCTAATTTCATTTGCGCTTACATAAACAACTCTGCCGTCGTTCTTTGATTTTGGAAGAACTCCGGAATCCACAGCAGCCTTATACTCTATACCTGTACCTACAATAGGTGCCTGCGGCTTTAATAGAGGTACAGCCTGACGCTGCATGTTTGAGCCCATCAGAGCACGGCTGGCATCATCATTTTCAAGGAACGGTATCATAGCTGTTGCTACTGATACGATCTGCCTTGGTGATATATCCATAAAATCAACTTCTGTAACAGGAACAACAAGTACATCTTCCTTGTCTCTAACATTGATTTTATTATCAATAAAATGTCCGTCATCATCTATAGGCTCATTAGCCTGGGCTATCAGATAATTATCTTCTTCATCTGCAGTCATATATATTATTTCATTTGTTACTCTTTTTAACTCTTTGTCTACTTTTCTATAAGGTGCTTCAATAAACCCATATTCATTTACCCTTGCATATGTAGCCAGTGAGTTAATGAGACCTATGTTCGGTCCTTCTGGTGTTTCTATAGGGCACATTCTGCCATAGTGAGAATGATGAACGTCTCTAACTTCAAAGCCTGCTCTTTCCCTTGAAAGACCTCCAGGACCCAAAGCAGACAGCCTTCTTTTATGAGTTAGCTCAGATAATGGATTTGTTTGATCCATAAACTGTGAAAGCTGTGAACTTCCAAAGAACTCCTTTATAGCAGCTGCTACCGGTCTTATATTAATAAGAACCTGAGGAGTTATAGCATCTTGATCCTGAATAGTCATTCTTTCCTTGACTACCCTTTCCATTCTTGAAAGCCCTATCCTGAACTGATTTTGAAGCAGTTCGCCCACAGATCTTAATCTTCTATTGCCAAGATGATCTATATCATCAGTGTGACCAATTCCATACGGAAGGCCTAGTTCATAACTCACTGTAGCATAGATGTCATCTCTTATTATATGTTTAGGCACCAATTCATGAATTTTCTTCTGAATTTGTTCCTTTATTTCGTCCTTGTCTGTGTAGTTATCCAGTATTTCCTTTAATGTTGGATAGTGAACAAATTCTTTAATATTCAAATCATCAATATTAAAATCAATAACTTTATGAATGTCAACAAAGTGATTTCCTATAACTTTAATTACTTTGTCATCCACATGGATATCTACAGAATTAATTCCACAGTTTTGAATTTCAACAGCCTTTTCGCGGCTTATCTTTTTTCCGCCTTCAACCATGATTTCGCCAGTGATAGGATTGATTATATCTTTTTCACTGATTTGATTAGCAATTCTTAAATTCAACGCAAGTTTTTTGTTGAATTTATATCTTCCAACACGTGATAAGTCATATCTTTTTGCATCAAAAAATAACGAATCAATTAAAGACATTGCACTGTCAACTGTGGGAGGTTCGCCTGGTCTCAGTCTTTTATAAACTTCCAGTAATGCTTCTTCCCTGGTCTTTGTGTTGTCCTTTTCGATTGTAGCTTTAAGTCTTTCATCTTCACTGAAAAAGTCAATTATTTCAGCATCTGTACCAATTCCCATAGCTCTTACTAAAATGGTTATTGGAAGTTTTCTTGTTTTGTCGATTCTTACATAAATTATGTCATTAGAGTCAGTTTCATATTCCAGCCATGCACCACGATTTGGGATAACTGTAGAAGAAAATAACTTCTTACCAGTTTTATCCAGAGAAACATCGTAGTATACACCTGGAGACCTAACAAGCTGACTTACTATTACTCTTTCTGCTCCATTGATAATAAAAGTACCCTGGTCTGTCATAAGAGGAAAATCCCCCATGAACACTTCCTGTTCTTTTACCTCACCAGTTTCCTTGTTAAGCAACCTTACCTTTACCTTTAAAGGTGCTGCATAAGTTGCATCTCTTTCCTTGCATTCTTCAACAGAATACTTGACGTTGGATTCCTCCAGTTTATAACCTACGAAATCCAGATTAAGATTTCCGGTGTAATCCTGTATAGGATTAATATCCTCAAAGACTTCCTGTAAACCTTCCTTGAGAAACCAATGATATGAATCTAGCTGTACCTCAATTAAATTTGGCATTTCACCAACTTCTTTGAGTTTTGAAAAGCTCATTCTTGTTCTTTTACCGACTTGGACAGGATGTACCATAGACTCTCACCCCTTGCATAAACTATAATCATACACGCAAATTGATACCACAAAATATTATGCCCATTTTTTCCAAATTAATTCATAACTATAAAAATGAAACATAAAATTCAATTGATCGTAGTAATCAATGCAATTAATTATTTTATCATAACATTGTCTCAATGTCAATTAATACTATATAATTAACATTTTTAAAAATTTCTTAAATCTTTACATAGATATTAAAAGAGGCACTGGATTTAGTGCCTCTTTTATTATGTTAAAATTATACTATTTTATTTCTACAGTTGCTCCAACTTCAGCAAGCTTAGCTTTCATAGCTTCAGCATCATCTTTGCTAACTGCTTCTTTTAAAGGTTTTGGAGCTTCGTCAACTAAAGCTTTAGCTTCTTTTAAGCCAAGTCCAGTTATTTCTCTAACAACCTTTATAACCTTAATCTTTTCAGCTCCTGCATTTGCTAATATTACATCAAATTCAGTTTTTTCTTCAGCTGCTGCTGCTGGTGCTGCTGCGCCAGCTCCTGCTGCTGCTACTGGTGCTGCTGCGCTTACACCAAATTCTTCTTCACATGCTTTTACTAATTCGTTTAATTCCAAAACGCTCATTTCTTTTATAGCTTGAATTATTTCTTCTCTATTCATTATTTACACCTCCGAAATTTTTAACTATATTTCTGATTCTTTCTTTTCTTTAACAGCATTTAGCAAGTATGCTAAATTTGACAATGGAGCCTTGAAGCTTCCAAGTAGTTTTGCAATAAGAACATCTTTTGATGGTATAGTTGCAAGTTGTTTGATTTTTGCTTCATCAAATATTTCTCCCTGCACAATACCGCCAACAAGTTCCATTTTTTTATGAGTTTTTGCAAAATCGTTAAGGATTTTTGCAGGAACTGTAGGATCTTCATAACCGAATGCTATTGATATTGGTCCTTCCAGCATCCCAACAGCACCGTCGTAACCTAATTCCTTTGCAGCAATTGTAGTTAAAGTATTTTTATATACCTTATATTCAACCCCTGCATTTCTCAGGTTTTTTCTAAGTTCGGTATCCTCTTCAACAGTTAAGCCCTGGTATTTAGCAAGTACCATACCTTGAGCCTTGCCCATTTTTTCTTTAATTTCTAATACCTTAGCTTCTTTTATTTGTCTGTTATTTCCCACTGTGTGTCCACCTCCTCACAGTATTAACTGCAATTGTAATAATAAAGGCCTCTCCGTAGACACAGAGAGACCCAATAATTTTATATATTGTAACCCTCGGTAGGTTGATAATCGTTATGCTTTTGCACCTACTGTCTACGGAATATTTACTTGTTCACCCTATGAATTATATATAAAATTCATAGCTGTGTCAATACTACTCTAACACTTTTGTTGGATTAATTTTTATTCCAGGGCCCATTGTGCTTCCTACAACTACTGACTTAAGGTATTGTCCTTTAGCAGCAGCAGGCTTAGCTTTAACAACAGCCTCACAAAGTGCATGGAAATTATCAACTAATTTTTCAATGCCGAAAGAAGCTTTCCCAATAGGAACGTGAACTATTGAAGTTTTGTCAACTCTATATTCAACCTTACCAGCTTTTATTTCAGCTATTGCTCTTGCTACATCAAATGTAACTGTACCGGATTTAGGGTTTGGCATTAAGCCCTTTGGTCCTAATACTCTACCTAATTTACCAACCACGCCCATCATATCAGGGGTAGCTACAACTACATCGAAGTCAAACCAGCTTTCTTTCTGTATTTTATCAACTAATTCGTCTGCTCCAACAAACTCAGCGCCTGCTGCTTCAGCTTCTTTAGCCTTTTCACCTTTAGCAAATACTAATACTCTTACTTGCTTTCCTGTTCCATGAGGCAGTACAACTGCTCCTCTAACCTGCTGATCAGCATGTCTTGGGTCTACACCCAGTCTTAAAGCCAGTTCAATTGTCTCATCAAATTTTGCTTTTGATGTTTTTATAGACAATTCCAATGCTTCAGTTGGAGTGTATAAAACACTTTTATCAACAAGCTTTGCGCTTTCTCTATAATTCTTTCCCATTTAATATCCTCCTTCGTGGTAATAACGGTTTTTACCTCCCACTATTTTGGTTAACTATTCTTCTACAGTTATACCCATGCTTCTAGCAGTACCAGCTATCATGCTCATTGCTGTTTCAACTGATCCAGCATTTAAGTCTGGCATTTTTGTTTCAGCAATTTGTCTTAATTGTTCTTTTGTAACTTTAGCTACTTTTGTCTTGTTTGGTACGCCAGAACCACTTTCAATTCCAACAGCCTTCTTTAATAATACTGCAGCTGGAGGAGTCTTTAGTATGAAACTAAATGATCTGTCCTGATATACAGTAATTACTACTGGAATTATAAGTCCTGCCTGATTAGCAGTTTTAGCATTAAATTCTTTACAGAATCCCATGATATTAACACCATGCTGTCCAAGTGCTGGACCAACTGGTGGTGCTGGAGTTGCTTTTCCTGCAGGAAGTTGAAGCTTAATCATTCCTACTACTTTTTTAGCCATTAATTTCCACCTCCTATTATGTGGTCAAACGGATATTAATCCTCCCACTTATTAAGACTTTCGTCCTTTACCTAGTTAAGTTTTTCTATTTGATTAAAATCAAGTTCAACAGGTGTTTCCCTGCCAAACATGTTAACTAGCGCCTTAATCTTATGCTTATCTAAATTGATTTCTTGAATTACTGCCGGGAAGTTTTCAAGCGGACCGGATTTTACTTTTACACTTTCGCCAACTTCAACGTCTAACTGAACAACCTTCTCAGCAATTCCCATAGAATTTACTTCATCGTCAGTCAATGGAACCGGTTTGGATCCTGGTCCCACGAAGCCTGTAACACCTCTGGTATTTCTAACTACATACCAGGAGTCATCACTCATAACCATCTTTATCAGCACATACCCCGGAAAAACTTTTTTCATGGTTATTTTCTTTTTGCCGTCTTTTACCTCAATCTGCTCTTCCATAGGTACCTGAACATCCTGAATCCATTCATGAAGGTTTCTATTTTCAACAGTTTTTTCAAGATTGGCTTTTACCTTATTCTCGTAACCGGAATAGGTGTGTACAACATACCATCTAGCTCTTTCTGCCATATTATATTGGACGGAATCCTGTAAGATCCCTACCTCCTTTTAACTTTTATTTGAAGATCAACTGTACTATGTTGCTAAAACCATAATCCAGCAATCCAACATACACTGTGTACAAAAAACAAAATGTAATAACTGTTGCTGCAGCTTTTTTTACATCTGCTTTAGGAGCCCAGGTAATCCTTTTAAATTCTGCTTTAAGGTCTTTAAAGTATTTAATTAATCCTTTTTCGGACGTTGCTGGTTTTTTAGCTTTCGTAACGCCTTTGTTAGCAGCCATATTTTCACATCCTTAAACATTTGTACAAAACTATTTTGTTTCTTTGTGAAGTGTATGCTTATGGCAGAACGGACAATATTTTTTCATTTCTAATCTGTCTGGATCGTTCTTCTTGTTCTTCATTGAATTATAATTTCTCTGTTTGCAATCTGTACAAGCTAAAGTTATTTTTACTCTCATTCTCTACACCTCCTGGTTACATTAATGCACAAATGGAAATTTACGCATCACTTAAATAATTTATCACATCTTAATATTTATGTCAATAAAGTGTTTTAAGGACTGGATCTAGAAACCCAGTCCCATTAACTTACTATTCTATTATGCTTGTAACAACGCCTGAACCTACTGTTCTTCCGCCTTCTCTGATAGCAAATCTTAAACCTTCATCCATTGCTACCTGAGTTATTAATTCAACCTTCATGTCGATGTGGTCTCCTGGCATTACCATTTCCATTCCATCTGGCAATTTGATTGAGCCTGTTACGTCTGTTGTTCTGAAGTAGAACTGTGGTCTGTATCCATCGAAGAATGGAGTGTGTCTTCCGCCTTCTTCTTTCTTTAATACGTATACCTGACCTACAAATTTGTGGTGTGGGTGTACTGAACCTGGTTTTGCTAAAACCTGTCCTCTTTCGATATCAGTTCTCTGTACTCCTCTTAATAATGCTCCGATGTTGTCTCCTGCCATTGCCTGATCAAGAAGCTTTCTGAACATTTCTACTCCTGTACATACTGTCTTCTTCTTTTCTTCAGACAATCCTACGATTTCAACTTCGTCTCCTACTTTAAGTATTCCTCTTTCAACTCTTCCTGTTGCAACTGTTCCTCTTCCTGTGATTGTGAATACATCTTCTACAGGCATTAAGAATGGTTTGTCAGTTGCTCTTTCTGGAGTTGGGATATAGCTGTCTACTGCATCCATTAATTCATGTATGCATTTTGTTGCTTCTGGATCATCTATGTTTTCTATTACTTTTAATGCACTTCCTGTTATTACTGGTATGTCATCTCCTGGGAAGCCATATTCGTTAAGAAGTTCTCTTACTTCCATTTCAACTAATTCCAATAATTCTGGATCGTCTACCTGGTCAGCTTTGTTTAAGAATACTACTATATAGTCAACACCAACTCTGGATGCAAGCAGTATGTGCTCTCTTGTCTGTGGCATTGGGCCGTCTGCTGCACTTACTACCAATATTGCTCCGTCCATCTGTGCTGCTCCTGTGATCATGTTCTTAACATAGTCAGCATGTCCTGGACAGTCAACGTGTGCATAGTGTCTTGTATCTGTTTCATACTCAACGTGTGCTGTGTTGATTGTAATTCCTCTTTCTTTTTCTTCTGGTGCCTTGTCAATTTCATCATACTTTGTTGCTGCTGCTTTTCCTTCTTTTGCAAGCACCATTGTGATTGCTGCTGTAAGTGTTGTCTTACCATGGTCTACGTGTCCTATTGTTCCTATGTTTACATGGGGTTTGTTTCTTTCATATTTTGCTTTTGCCATTATTTGTTTCCTCCCTAAATTAAATAACTTTTATTTAAGTAAACTTACCCTGGTGTGTTATGTTTTTGTTATATTTATGGAGCCCATGACCGGGATTGAACCGGTGACCTCCACCTTACCAAGGTGACGCTCTGCCGACTGAGCTACATGGGCAATTTCCTGAACCTGACCTGGAGCGGGAAACGGGAATCGAACCCGCGACGGCTAGCTTGGGAAGCTAGTGTTCTACCGCTGAACTACTCCCGCCAGTATTTATATACCGATTATAAATTTTAATACAAGAACTTATCTTTGTCAATATGTAAATCATTTATTACTTATACATTTTTCTAATTTTCTTTTTACACGCTGCAGAGCATTGTCTATGGATTTAGCATGTCTATCCAAATCACAGGCTATTTCCTGATATGACTTTCCGTCCAGATATGACATAAGTACTTCCATTTCCAGGCCTGACAGTACATCGCCTATTTCTGTCTGGATATGGGTCATTTCCTCCCTGCTTATAATAAGCTCTTCGGGATCAGATACCTTGGCTTCCGATAAAACATCCAGCAGGGTCCTGTCCGATTCTTCGTCATATATGGGTTTATTTAGAGACACATATGTATTTAAGGGTATGTGCTTCTGCCTGGTGGCGGTTTTTATTGCAGTAATTATCTGTCTTGTGACACACAATTCCGCAAATGCTTTAAAAGAAGAAAGTTTATCGGATTTGAAGTCTCTGATTGCCTTAAATAAACCAATCATCCCTTCCTGATATATGTCTTCCTTATCTGCCCCAATTAAAAAATATGATTTTGCTTTTGCTTTTACAAAGTTTTCATATTTATTTATCAGGTATTCCTGTGCCTTGGAATCTCCTTGTTTAGCCTGGATTACAACTTCCTCATCCAATTTATCACTGAAGGAGCTAGTCGTATTGACATCGGTTACAGCTTTACCCAAAATATCCCCTCCAAACTTATTTAAGCCACACTATTGATTATACATTAGAAATCCTGTGAGGGCAATATATTTCAATTGCTCCTGCGAATTTTTTCAAGTTTTTCCAGTACATCCTTGTTTACTACTTCTTCCAATTTATGTTTTTTGTGGCTGTATCTTTTTTCTATGTTTCCTTTTATTTTGGTTTCCGCGTCCCTCACCTCGTGATAGAACTCAATGGAGGATATTCTTACAGCTCCCCGCTGAAAAATTACCTGCTGTTCCAGGGAATCTGAGGTAACCACACTTACATCAGCCTTTCTTCCAATTTCATCCACAGCCTTTTCAATAAATGCGTCGGCAGTTTCACCTTCCTTTGTAAAAACCACATGCAGCCTGTCATTTACTCTTTCACGCTTTTCGATGCTTCCCTTTACCAGATGAGCATCAAATATGATATAGAGTCTATAGCCCCGAAATGTGGCATAATTGTTCAATATCTCTACAAGCTTGTTCCGGGCCGCTTCAAAACTGTATTCCTTAATATCCTTCAGTTCAGGCCAGCAATTTATGACATTATATCCATCAACAAATATTATCTTCACTTTTTATCACTTTGCATTCTTTGTTTTAAAATTTCATACATCAGAATGCCCCCTGCCACTGAGGCGTTAAGTGAGGATATCCTGCCAGCCATAGGTATCTTAACCAGCACATCGCATTTGCTTAAGGTAAGCTTTGATATACCCCTGCCTTCACTTCCTATAACCAAGGCGGCTGCTCCCTTCATATTTGTATCAAAACAGTAGTTTTTGGCATTCATATCAGCACCATATATCCAAATGCCTTTTTCCTTTAATTTGTCTATCACCGCATTTATGTTGGTTACTTTGGCAATCCTCATATATTCACAGGCTCCAGCGGAGGTTTTATAAACAACAGGGGTTACTCCTACATTTCTCCTCTTAGGTATTATAATTCCGTGTACACCACAGGTTTCTGCCGTTCTTATCAAGGAGCCCAGATTATGTGGATCTTCTATTTCATCAAGAATAACCAAGAAAGGCTCTTCACCTTTTTTCTTTGCATAGCTTAGTATATCTTCAACCTCTGAATATTGAAAAGGAGTAACCTGAGCGATAACCCCCTGATGTGACCCCGTTTGCGTAATCTGGTCAAGTTTCTTTCTGTCTACTTCCTTTACTACAATTTTTTTCTCCTTGGCAAGGGCCAAAATCACGTTTATGGATCCAGATACGTCGCCTTTTGCAACCATTATCTGCTCTATAGTTCTGTCAGACTTCAATGTTTCGATAACCGCATTTCTTCCCTCTACAATGTCTTCCCGTATTGCTTTATCTTCCTTAACTGCTCTTTCTTCCTTAATTGTCCTTGCTTCCTTAAATGTTTTATTTTGTACTGTTCTCTTATCTTCTCTCTTCATCAAATCACCTCACATTAAAGTTTGCTGTATTTTTCTCTAACTTCCTGCGCCATTCCGCAGGTCATTTTTCCTTCCGGGCATCCTCCAGTAATACAGGATGGACCAGCATATTTAAATATGGAAGGACATACATCCTTTACCTGCTTAAGCATTTGATAGGCCAGTCCCCGTATTTCCCATTGAGCTCTATTACAGCATCGATGCCTGAAGAAGTTTAAAAGGCTTCTAACATTCATAGTGACAATTATTTTTGTTTCACAGGCATTTGGAAATACATATCTGGCATCCTCAATTGCCTTCTTTTCTGCTGCATTGTTTTGCATACCGCTTTCAACATACTTTTTCTTCAAGATCTCAGACAATTCATTGTAAGCCTTTTGGCTTTGTTCCATAGAGTTAATAAATACTGCCCTGGCCTCTTTATCTTTTTCAATTTCCGGCGGTACTATGTATTCAAACTGCTCCATTTTTACATACCTCTGGCTCTGCTGAGAATATGATGCTATCCTGTGCCTTACCAGCTGGTGGGTGAGACTTCGGCTTACTCCTTCGATTGCAAAGGTAAACGATGCATGCTCCACAGGTGATTCATGCCCATAGGACATCAGCATACCTACAAATTTATCTGTTTTTTCCTTATCCATTTTTTCATTCATTTCTTCAACACCAACAGCACTGTAGCACAATTTTGCTGCTTTCGCTATTAGAAGTTCTGGATTTGGTGTATATTCTACTAATAATACCTTTAAAGCCATAAAATTACCTCCTATAAACAAATAACTTTTTCCAATATATACTCAAGCCGCTCAATTCTTCCCGTTACATAAAGGTACCCGATAAGGCACTCAAATCCGGTAGCAAACCTATACTCCTGAACATCAGCATTCTTAGGAACAGTACCTGACTTTGCATTTCGTCCCTTTTTAAAATAATATATTTCCTCTTCAGTAAGCTCTTCCTGCAGCTTCTTTATTATTTCACTTTGAGAGTGAGCTTTCACATACTTTATAGCCTCCAGATGCATTTTATGAGGTGACAGCTGGCTTTTACGAGCCAGTATATATGTTCTTACATACAGTTCATAGACTGCATCACCCACAAAAGCCAGTGTCAGCGGATTTAACTGTTTTATGTCAAGTTGTAACAAATCATTCTTCTGGGTATTGAATAACATAAATTTCTCCATTCAAAATTATTTAACAGGACTATGCTATTATAACACAGTCCCGTTAAATTGTTTATAATATATTGTATCCCTTTGCTTTTAGTTCCTCAATAAGATATTTACCGTGCTCCGGGGACTCTGCCGACACTTCAAAATTCACATTGGCATATTCGAGTCCCTTTTCATTCCAGTTATTATCCTGCCTTGCTGTTACTACATTGCCCCCAAGACTGCTGATGTCAGATATAAGAGTCCCAAGCTGACCAACCTTGTCTGCAAGCTCTACTGTAAACCTTATTCTCCTCTTCAGCAGAACAAGTTCCCTTTCGATTATTTTTGCAGATGTTGCGATATCCACGTTACCACCACTTATCAATGCCACAACATTTTTATCTGCAAGACCTGTAATCTTACCAGCTAACAACGCTGCTAACGGAGCTGCTCCAGCCCCTTCAGCCACCAGCTTGCTCCTTTCCATCAAATTGAACATAGCAAATGCAATCTCTTCTTCAGACACTGTTATTACATCATCTACATATTTTTTTATATATTTAAAGCACTCATTTCCTGGTGTACTTACAGATATTCCGTCTGCCAGTGATTTTGCCCCTGGAAGAGTTACTACTTCACCCTTTTCAAGGGATGCTTTTGTTGAAGCTATTATCTCAGGCTGTATTCCTATTACCCTTATTTCAGGTTTTATTGATTTAAGGGCTGTGGCTATTCCGGCAATGAGTCCGCCTCCGCCTATTGGTACCAGAACTACATCAGCCTCAGGCAGGTCTTCAAGTATCTCAAGGCCTATGGTACCCTGTCCTGCCATTACCTCAACATCATTGAATGGATGAAGGAAGGTGGCTCCTGTTTCTTTTTGAACCTCTACTGCCTTTGCATAGCATTCGTCATAAACCTGTCCAGCCTGTATTACCTCGGCTCCATAGCCTCTGGTTGCTTGAATTTTTGCCTGTGGTGCTGTTAGCGGCATAACTATTGTTGACTTTACTCCAAATGCCGTTGCAGCATATGCAACGCCCTGAGCATGATTCCCTGCAGATGAGGCAATAACTCCTTTGCTTTTTTCCTCTTCTGTAAGACATACCAGCTTGTTATATGCTCCCCTAAGCTTGAAGGCTCCTGTTTTCTGCTTGTTTTCACACTTTAAATAAATTTTACAGCCACACTTATCTGAATACGTGCTGGTGAAAAAAAGCGGCGTCCTCCTTACAACACCATGTATGTTGGTTTGTGCCTCTTTAATCTTGATTAAATTTAATTCCATTTTGGTCCCCCCAAACAAAATTTTATTTAAATGCACATAAATATTTTACCACATAACGGTAAAAAAATCCTTAAGTACATAAAGCACCTAAGGATTTATTAATAATTATTTCTATTAAGAATATTTTCAGCTATATCCAAATCTTCCGGCGTAGTAATTTTTATATTACTATAACTGCCGTTGTATAGATAGACCTTATGCCCAAAGTATTCTGCAACTGAAGTATCATCAGTAAAACTAAGCTTGCTATCCCCCAACCTCTCATACAGGCTTAAAATCATCGAATAATTGAAGCACTGGGGAGTCTGAACAGCAAACAGCTCTTGCCTGTCTAGCGTACCTGATGAAAAGCTTTTTTCATCCATTGTTTTTATAGTATCCTTTGGATGTACACCGCAGGCACAAGCACCATATACTTTTGCATACTGGATTCCATTATAAATTATACTGTCTGATACAAACGGTCTGGCACCATCATGAATCAGAACTATTTCACAATCATTTATTATTTTTAATCCGTTATAAACTGACTGGGGCCTTTCAGCTCCGCCTTCAGTAACAGAAAATATCTTCTTTAAGCTATATTTTTCAATGATCTCATTTCTGCAGTAGTCAATTTCATCTTTAGCACATACAACAACGATACTATCTACCTGTGTATTATCTGAAAATGCTTTTATGGTATGATAGAGAACTGGTTTACCTCCCAGATTAATAAACTGTTTGTTTATACCTGCTCCCATTCTTTTGCCTTTGCCAGCAGCAACAATAACGGCACATACCTTACCCATTGTATTCTTCCTTCTGCTTTGCAAATATCATTCTTCCAGCAGCTGTCTGAAGTACGGATGTAACAATTACATCCTTTGTTTCTCCTATATATCTTCGTCCGCCTTCCACAACAATCATAGTTCCATCGTCAAGGTAGGCAACGCCCTGTCCAGATTCTTTACCATCCTTAATTATCTGAATTCTCATTTCCTCTCCAGGCAGAACTACAGGCTTTACTGCATTTGCAAGTTCATTTATATTCAGCACTGGAACACCCTGAAATTCAGCTACCTTATTAAGGTTATAATCATTAGTTATTACCTTTCCATTCAATACCTGTGCAAGTTTTAATAGTTTACTGTCTACTTCGGCAATATCAGGAAAATCCTTATCAGATATCTGAACATCTATATTTAACTCTTTTTGAATTTTATTCAGCACATCAAGTCCTCTTCTGCCCCTGTTCCTTTTAAGTGAATCTGAGGAATCTGCAATGTGTCTTAATTCTTCAAGAACAAAATTTGGTATTATTAATGTACCTTCAATAAACCCAGTCTGGCATATATCAAAGATTCTGCCGTCTATGATAACAGAAGTATCCAGAACCTTAGGCTCTCCCCTGCCGGTTTTGGATTTCTTGTCCCTGCTTTTTTCTCCTCTTTTAATGCTCCCTAAAAAGTTTAATATGTCTTCTCTTCTTTTAATGCCGATATTGGCCCCTGTAACTGCCATAAAAATTGCAATAAGAACTGCCACAATAGAGCCTACTACAGGAATCTTAGATGCAATGCTTACGAACACAGCAGAGATAACAAGCCCTATTATTGCTCCTCCGCTGCCAAAGATTATTTCTGTGATTGAAAGTTTTTGAATGTACTTTTCAATATAATCCATGAACTTTATTATTATGTGATTTATTCCAGGGGATAATAAAAATAATATAATTCCGAAAATAACCGTTGATAAACTAATTATGATTAAATTTTTGATAGTACCATTGCCAAAGTAATTGAGACCGGCAACATAAGCTGTCTTAGTGATTGAACTTCCAATAAAATACCCCAGAACCAATCCGCCAATGGTAAAAAGACTTCTTAAAATTCGTTTTAACAACAATTTTTTTCACCTCCCTTGATATTATTAACAAATATTTCTTTTTTATATCTTATATAAACTAATATATATTAATTAAACTATTTTTTCAACATCGCTTAATTATCTTAATAAATTATTCACTATATTTGTAATTATTTTTCAACCTCAAACCCCCTATGAATTTATGCATGGCTAATTTATTATATTAATAATGGTTTTTACATTATAATTTATTGACAAAATTGTCTGAAAATAATTATAATGATTTTAGATGACTTACCAATCTTAATAAGGAGTTGAACCTCATGAAAGATGTAATATTTGATGATTTTCAAAATGCAGTAAATGAATCCTTACTTAGGCATAAAAGTATACTGGATATACTGTCAAAGCTGAATGAGTCTGAAGCTCGTATAAACAGAGCAGTGGCAAAATCAGTAACAAATTGCGGCTGCATTGAAATTAATGCAAATAAGCAGCAGCTGCCAGAGGATGACCTTGACATAGAGTCATTGAGCAACTGCCTTAAAACCCACCTTGAAGGAAATCTCTGTGATAACTGCAGAGAAGTTTTAGAAAGAGAGATAGGCAACAATCTGTTCTATCTTACCTCACTTTGCAATGTTCTTGATTTGAATTTATATGACATATTTTTGAAGGAATATGATAAAATTGATACTTTGGGCAAGTATACCTTCAGGTAAAATTAAGCACGAAATTTTATTTCGTGCTTAAATTATTGTTTATAATAATCTGCTCTCTCAGTCTTCTTAAACCGTTTTTAATAGCCTTAGCTCTTGCCTCACCTATGCCTTCAACATTGTCCAGCTGCTCATAGGAAGCTTCAGCCACACCTTTCAGCTCTTTAAAATTCTTTACTAGATTTTCTATAACGCTGGAAGGTATTCTAGGTATTTTCCCCAGCATCCTGTAGCCTCTAGGTGATATTAGTGCATCTACCAGAGGAACTCCTGAATAACCAATGATTCTTGAAATAACATCCAGTTTTAGCAGTTCTTCTGAAGAAATTGACTGCAGCTGTTTATATATTTCAATATGATCCATATTACTTTCTGAGTAATCCCTTATCATTAGAATTCCATCCTGCTCCACACTTTTAACCAGCTCGTTAAGCTGCATACTTATAAGTCTGCCTTCATTTCCAAGCTCACAGATATATCTTTCAATTTCCCCTACTATCCTCATAACCATTTCAGTTCTCTGAATAGCAGTAACTACATCGAATAAAGTAACGAGATCCTGGAACTCAAGTATATTTAAATTGTCCACTACTCTTTCAAGTACTGAAACATATTTTTCCAATGTCTGTAATGCCTGGTTAGCCCTTCCTAGTATTATACTACTATCTCTTAAAAGATATTTTATAGTATTCTTATAAACAGTTATAACATGCCGTCTTTGTGAAATTGCAACTACTATGGCTCCAGTCTGTTTCGCCACCCTGTCTGCTGTTCTGTGCCTTGTTCCAGTTTCAAATGTGGGTATGGCAGAATCAGGTATAAGCTGAGCATTAGCTATATTTATTTTCTTTATATCACTGGTTAAAATAATAGCTCCATCCATTTTAGCAAGCTCATACACATAAGAAGGCGTGTAATCGGCATTTATTACAAAGCCTCCATCTACAATATCCATTATCTGTTGATTGTCTCCAAGTACCAGCAAACCTCCAGTTTTGGCTCTTAATATATTCTCCAAACCCTCTCTAAGCTGGGTACCAGGTGCCATCAATTTTAAAATATTCATTAATTCCTTATCTTTTTCTATCCTCACATAAATCACCCTATAAAAAAACTTTATTAATAGCTTCCTTTAATGTGGAAACCCCGCTGATTGAAATATCTTTAAAGTCTAACTTATCAGTATTTCTTGAAGGTACAAGCACATTTTTGAATCCCATCTTATAGCCCTCATTTACAATTTTCTCACAAAAGGATACTGGCCGAACCTCACCGGTTAGACCTACTTCTCCAATTGCCAGAACTTTGTTAAATTTACTCTCCTTTGATTTTACACTGGATACCAAAGCTAATGCAAGACCCAAATCACCATAGGTTCCTTCAATATTCAAGCCACCTACTACATTAACGTAAACATCACAGTTGTAAAATGGAATTTTTAATTTTTTTTCAAGCACTGCAAGTATTAAATTTAATCGTGATAAGTCTACTCCCACAGCGGTCCTTCTTGGAAAATTTGCATTTGTTTGGGCAACCAGAGCCTGAATCTCCGCCAGTATGGGCCTTGTTCCCTCCATGATGCCTATTACCATGGAGCCCTCCCTTTTTTCACCTGCATCACACAAAAATACTTCTGAAGGGTTTGATATTTCTTCAAGGCCTGAGTCCCTCATCTCAAATACACCAATTTCACTGGTAGTTCCAAACCTGTTTTTTATTGTTCTCAGAATCCTGAATTCTTCAGTTCTTTCTCCCTCAAAGGATAGCACTGCATCTACCATATGCTCTAGTACTCTTGGACCTGCTAGTTCACCCTGTTTTGTGACGTGTGCAACTATGAAGAACGGTATGCTGCTGTTTTTTGCAATACGCATAAGTTCATTGGAACATTCCCTTACTTGTGAAACGCTTCCTGGCGCAGAGGTTATGGAAGGTTTATACAAGGTTTGAATGGAGTCAGCAATAACAAAAACAGGCTTCAAATTCTGTATATGTGCCCCAATATTTAAGACATTGGTTTCTGATATAATATAAAGCTCCGAAGAAACTGCCTTTAGCCTGTCACCCCTCATTTTTATCTGCTCCTCGGATTCTTCCCCAGAGATATACAAAACCTTGCCATATTTAGCCGCAATGTTGTTTGCTGTCTGAAGCAGCAGTGTGGACTTTCCAATTCCAGGGGCACCGGATATTAAGGTAATTGCACCCTTAACAATACCGCCGCCCAAGACCCTGTTAAGTTCTCCAATACCTGTATTCAGCCTTTCATATTCACCTGATTTTATATTAGTTATACTCCTGGGATGACTTTTAAGCAATACATCACTTGAAGGTACAGTATTACTGCTTTTTTCTTCCTCCACCATACTGTTCCAGGAGTCACAGTTGGGACATTTACCAAGCCATTTTGAGGATTCATATCCACACTGCTGGCATACATATACCGTTTTAACTTTAGCCATAATTTTACAACTCCTAAACATTTGTGGAAATATTATTATACCTTATTGTATCAAAAAAAGGAATAATACACAAAATATTTTCATATTTCGTGTATTATTACAGTTTAGCTTATTTTCCTAAAGGATAATTTGTCGTCCACAACTGCAGCTAGTATAGAATCACCCTTTTTTACATTTCCGGTAAGTATTTCTTCAGATAGTTCATCTTCTACAATCTTTGTAATAGCTCTTCTTAAAGGTCTTGCCCCATAAGTCAGGTCAAAGCCTTCCTTAGCAAGTAATTTTTCTGCCTCTGGATCAAATTCAATGTTGATTTCCTGTTCCTTCAGCCTTTGAATTACTGAATTAAGCATAAGCCTTACAATTTCATGAAGGTCCTTTTCTTCAAGCTGGTGGAATACAATTATATCATCAATTCTGTTTAAGAACTCAGGCCTGAAGGAGCGCTTCAATTCTTCCATTATATTATCCTTCATTTTTTCATACTGGCTTTCAGATTCTTTTTCATTTTCTATGGTGAAGCCAAGGGATTTCTGTTTCTTTATTGTAGATGCCCCCACATTTGAAGTCATTATTATAATAGTATTCTTAAAGTTTACTGTTTTACCCTTTCCATCTGTAAGCCTTCCATCTTCCAATATCTGAAGAAGAATGTTGAAAACATCTGGATGTGCCTTTTCAATTTCATCGAACAACACAACTGAATATGGATTTCTTCTAACTTTTTCTGTTAACTGTCCTCCTTCATCATAGCCTACATATCCTGGAGGAGATCCTATAAGTCTTGATACCGTATGCTTTTCCATATACTCGGACATATCAATTCTTATCATATTGTTTTCATCGCCAAACATAGCTTCAGCAAGAGCCCTTGAAAGCTCAGTTTTTCCAACCCCTGTAGGTCCAAGGAATATAAATGATCCTATAGGTCTTTTTGGATCTTTTAACCCTACCCTTGCTCTTCTAACTGCTTTAGCTACAGACTTTACAGCCTCTTCCTGTCCAACTACCCTTTTGTGTAGAATTTCCTCAAGCTTCAGCAATCTTTCAGATTCCTTTTCAGTAAGCTTTTCCACAGGAATATTAGTCCATTTTGAAACTACAGAAGCAATTTGTTCCTCAGATACTGTAAGTCCTGAAACTTCGCTTCTTGCTTTCCAGTTTTTCTTTGAATCTTCAAGCTTATCCTTTAATTCTTTTTCATTATCTCTCAGTCTTGCAGCCTTTTCAAAATCCTGAACCTTAATTGCATCTTCCTTTTCCCTTGTTATTTTCTCCAGCTCTTTCTCAATATTCTTTAGATCCGGAGGTGTTACAAGATTTTCTATTCTTACCTTTGATGCAGCCTCATCAATCAAATCTATAGCCTTATCAGGAAGATACCTGTCCGTTATATACCTGTCAGATAATGTAACCGCAGCTTCTATTGCTTCGTCTGTTATTTTAACCCTGTGATGTGCTTCATATTTATCCCTGAGCCCCTTTAATATGAGCAATGCCTCTTCTTTGGAAGGTTCCCCAACCATTATGGGCTGGAACCTTCTCTCAAGGGCAGCATCCTTTTCTATATGCTTTCTGTACTCATCTATAGTGGTAGCACCAATACACTGGATCTCACCTCTTGCCAGTGCTGGTTTTAAAATATTTGACGCATCTATAGCTCCTTCTGCTGCACCTGCACCAATGATAGTATGAATCTCATCTATAAACAGTATCACGTTTCCGGAGTTTTTAAGCTCATCCATAACCTTTTTCAGTCTCTCTTCAAATTCACCTCTGTACTTTGAACCAGCAATCATAGATGACAAATCCAAAGTTACAACTCTCTTGTTCTTTAAAAGCTCAGGAATATTGCCGGACACAATTTTTTGGGCCAAACCTTCTGCTATTGCTGTTTTACCAACACCGGGATCACCAATAAAGCAAGGATTATTCTTAGTCCTTCTGCAAAGAATTTCTAACACCCTTTGGGTTTCCTTTTCCCTGCCTATTACGGGGTCAAGTTTTCCTTCCTTTGCCATTTCGGTAAGATCCCTGCCAAACTGGTCTAATGTTGGCGTGTCTGTGCTGACAGCTTTACCACCTTCACCGGTATTACTGTTTATTTGTTCTCCTGTAAGTTTTTCTATAAGCTCTTTCCTGAGCTTTTCAAAATCCGCACCAAGATTATTTAAAATAGTAAATGCAACTCCTTCGGATTCTCTTATTAAAGCTAATAATATATGCTCTGGACTTATATAATTGTGTCCCAGGTTTCTTGACTCCAAAAGACTTAGCTCTAAAAGGCGCTTAGTTCTGGGAGTCAGTGGTATTTCATTGCTCTCAAAGTCCATATCCCCTTGTCCTTCATATTCATCTATTAGTTCTCTTACATCTTCTACCTTAATATTCATATTGTATAAAACACTTTTAGCAGTACCTTCCTCTATGAGCAGACCCAAAAGTATGTGTTCTGTGCCAACGTACCCATGTCTGAACTTTCGCGCTTCTTCCTGTGAGTAAACTAAAACTTTTTGCGCTCTGTCTGTAAATCTTCCAAACATCATGTTAATCACTCTCCTTTTATCTATCACTATTCAATTTTTGCTTTATCAACGCTGCCCTTGCAAAGTTTATTTCCTTCACAGCCATTGACCTGCCAGCCGATTTTTGTATTGTAGCCGGCTGTATATCAATGATTAATTCATTTAATCTTTCAATTGTAACATCTTGTATAATTCCCATTTCACAACCCAGTCTTAAATCTGAAAGAAGCTTAAAACACTCTGATGAGGACATAAGTACTGCAGATCTTAAAATTCCAAGTGACCTTAGTATCCTATCCTCTAATTCATATTTATATTTTTTGTAGGCTTCCTCCCTTACTGAATTTTCCTGATTAATTATCTGATTTACTACTGTTTTTAGATTATTAACTGCTTCCTCTTCACTTATACCTAAGGTTATCTGATTTGATATCTGATATAAATTCCCTGATGCTTTGGATCCTTCTCCATATAAGCCTCTGATGGTCATACCGATTTGAGACAATGCATTAACTACACTTTCCATCATATGGTTTAATGTAATAATAGGGAGATGTATCATAACTGATGCTCTTAACCCCGTACCCAAATTGGTTGGACATGCTGTTAAAAAACCGTATCTTTCGTGAAAAGCAAAATTAAGACTTTCCTCCAGATAGTCATCAATGTTATTAGCAGTATCCAGGGCCATATCAAGATTATAGCCGTTATTTATGCATTGTATACGAAGATGATCTTCTTCATTAATCATAAGGCTCACAGTTCCTGTATCATTATATATGAATGCTGCCTTATTACTATTATTGAGCATGCTGCTGCTTATTAAATGTTTTTCAAAGCAAGCTTTCTGTGATAGCTTATCCATGTTCCAAAGATACGCCGTATTAAAGCCCTCAGAATACTTGCTTTTATAAAATGCATCTTCTACCTGTGCTACTATTTCCTTGCCTTTTTCAATGGAGACTTTGTGGGGAAATGATACCTTATCCAGATTTCTTGCCAGTCTTATTCTGCTTGTTATAACTATGTCATCCGATTTCATAAATCCCCCCCCTATTCTACCTTTTCAATTTTTTTTATTTGATCTCGTATTTCTGCTGCTTTTTCATACTCCTCATTCTCAACAGCCTTTTGCAGCAGAATTTTTAAATTGTCAATTTCATTTTTGCTGACGATTTCTTTTCCTGTCCTCTTGGGAATTTTGCCTGTGTGTTTTATATTCCCCTGCACTCTTTTAATAACAGGATTTAATTCCTTCTCTAAATTAGTATAGCACTCACTGCACCCCAAATAACCCTTCTTTTTAAACTCGCTGTAAGTTGTACCGCAATTACTGCATTTCAATTCATAAGTTTTACCAGTCTCTACGGGCAGACTAATATATTCCATTATTCCGCTTAATAAGTTTTCAAAGGTGAAGGGGGAATACATATCAAACTTACTCATTATATTAAACTCACCAGAGTCCTTGGCACATTTTTCGCATAAATTTATTTCCTGTTTGTTATTGTCTATAATCTTTGTTATATGATAAGTAGCTTCATTTTTTTTGCATTTCTCACAGAGCATAATATCACCTCTTCACATCTATTATAATATGGCCATTAATACAGCTTTAAGAATTTCAGCTCTAAGTTTATTCCTGTTTTCACATGTACCTATAAATCTGTCATTTATTGATATCCTTATTATTTGCAGTTCCCTTTGGGTTAGCAGATTCAACTCGAATAAACCCTCTATCAGCCCGTTGGCTGCATCCCCGGTTATACTTTCACCAATCTTTTCGTTGATTAATTCCGCCAGGGGTTTATTTTTATTAAAATCAATCCTTCTAATTAATATATGCCCGCCCCCGCCTCTTTTACTCTCAATATAGTAGCCTTTATCTACGGTAAATCTAGTGGTGAGTACATAATTAATCTGAGAAGGAGCGCAACCAAAATAACTTGCCAACTCATTCCTTTTTATTTCCAACTGACTTTTTTCCGTACTTTGGATCATATCCTTAATAAAAGCTTCTATAACATCAGATAATCTGGCCATAAAAACACCCTCTCTGACTTTGCCTTTCTTTGACTTTAACATAATATTAAAGAAATACTGTATATAAATCAAACTTTGAATTTAGCCAAAATTATGTTTATTTTATGCTTTTTTTCAAAATATCTCATCTAATCACAGCAATGCTTCTCTTTAATACCCCTGATTATATATTTGCCGTTAATCCCGCACTCTTCCTTATCTATTGCAATATGGTTGAAGCTGCACAGCTCGAAAATAATTTTGGGATCCCTTTCATTATAGTCTTCAAGCGTTATAAGCAGGCTATCTTCATAATTAACCATTGTCAAATATTTGCCTGCATTTTTTATGTCTCTATTATTTAAGCTTCCACTTATGTTCATTTGATAATCAGACATACAATCTATCTCCTTTAACTTGTTAATTTATTATTTGTATTATGCCTTTAAATATTCAAAATAAAGAGATTGCTGTTTCCAGCAATCTCACTTATTATTCTTCTTCCAGCTTATGTTTTGCATTTTCAACTATTTTATCCACTTCGGTAGCAGGAACTTCCTCATATCTTTCGAACCTGATGGTAAAGCTTCCCCTTGCCTGGGTCATTGATCTTAAATCTGTGGCATACTTGAACATTTCAGACTGCGGAACTTCAGCTACAACTTTCTGTAGCTTGCCTTCAGGCTCCATACCAAGCACTCTTCCTCTCTTTTTATTTATGTCGCCTATTACGTCACCCATATAATCCTCAGGAACAAGGACTTCAACATGCATTATAGGTTCTAGAAGAACAGGCTGTGCTTCCATTAAGCCTTTCTTATATGCAAGGGATGCTGCAACTTTAAATGCCATTTCTGATGAATCTACAGGATGGTATGAGCCATCGTGCAAAGTAGCTCTTAGTCTTATAACAGGATATCCTGCCAGCACTCCATGAACGATACATTCTCTTAAGCCTTTTTCAACTGCAGGTATATAGGATCTAGGAACAACTCCGCCTACAACCTTGTCAACAAACTCCATCTCATCCTTGCCGTCATCCCTTGGTTCAAATTTTATTTTAACATCTCCATACTGACCATGTCCACCAGATTGCTTTTTATGTTTTCCTTGTACATCAGAAAACTTTCTTATTGTTTCTCTATATGGAATTTTAGGGGTTTGAAGTGTTACCTCTGCTCCAAATTTATTTTTTAGCTTATTGGCAATTACATCAAGATGGGTTTCACCTTGACCTGAAATGATAGTTTCAGCATTTTCAGTATCCCTTGAGATTTTAAATGTAGGATCCTCCTCTAGCAGCTTGTTTAAGCCAGTTGAAATTTTATCCTCATCATTTTTTGATTTAGGCATTACTGACATTGATATTGCTGTTTCAGGGAAAACTATCCTTTCAAATTTTATTGGATTTGCAGCATCACACAGAGTATCACCAGTTCCTGTATACTGCAGCTTTGCTACCGCACCAATATCCCCAGCTATTATTTCCGGAGTACTGATCTGGGTTTTACCCTTAATAAAATATAGTGAACCGAATTTTTCCTGTTTTTCTTTAGAAGCATTATAAACTGTTGAGTCTGCTTTAACCTTTCCTCCCATAACTCTGAACAACGACAGCTTGCCGATGAATGGGTCTGCAATTGTTTTAAATACAAAGGCAGAGAAAGGAACATCCTCTGATATAGTGAAATCCTTTTCTTCCTGATTCTTTAAATCCATAACCTTTATAGGCTGTGCCTTCTCAGGAGATGGGAAACATTCTTCTATGTCTTCCAACAGTGTTTCAGTTCCTATTCCCAAAAATGCTGAACCACACATAACAGGTGCTATATCACCTCTGCTGCAGCCAGTAATTAATCCGTTATATATTTCTTCATCACTTAGTGTACCTTCACTAAAATATTTATCCAATAATGCTTCATCAGTTTCTGCTACTGCTTCAGTAATCATACTTTTGCATTCGTCAACCTTATCTATTAATTCAGCAGGTATTTCCGCTTCTTCCATTTGGTGTGTTTTTTCATTGAATACCCTGGCTCTTCTGGATATTACGTTTATTACACCCTTAAAATTACTTTCACTTCCTAAAGGATATTGTACCGGAACTACCGAAATACCAAACTGATCCTTTAATGATGCCAAAACCTTGTCGAAATCGCTATTCTCTCTATCCAGTTTATTTATATAAAAAGCTCTTGGAAGTTTATGATCACTAACATAATCCCAAGATCTTTCAGTTCCAACCTGAATTCCTGAAAGAGAAGACACTACTATCATAGCTACATCTACTGCTCTTAATCCCTGAATTGTTTCTCCCATGAAGTCAAAATAACCTGGCATATCCACTAAATTAATTTTAGTATTATCATATTCGCATGCTGCAACTGAAGCTGATATTGAAATTTTTCTTTTCTTTTCCTCTGGGTCATAGTCACTTACAGTATTTCCTTCTTCGACCCGTCCAAATCTGTCTGTTGCTTTTGTGTAGTATAATATTGCTTCTGTAAGTGTAGTTTTGCCTGAACCACTGTGTCCAATTATTCCCACATTTCTAAGATTTTTTGTTTGATAATTTTTCATAAGCAATTCCCCCTAACTTATCTCAGCCTAAGATATATAATTCTACTTAATTTTAAAAAATCCTTTTAATTTATCAAATTTTCTAAATAATATGATTATATATTTTCTCCCAATTTTTATTAATTATAACTACAATGTACTTATTTTCTTATATTTTGAAATAAAAAAACTGCTTCTATACTATAGAAACAGCTTTACTTATGATAATTTTCAAAAAATAAAAATGGCTCCGCGAAAAGGATTCGAACCTTCAACCTATCGGTTAACAGCCGAGTGCTCCACCATTGAGCTATCGCGGAACGATTTTTAGTCTAAACGTTAAGTTTAAACTTAACCTGGCAGCTACCTACTCTCCCACAGGGCCTCCCCTGCAGTACCATTGGCGCTC
>CALBDU010000083.1 GCA_937927335.1 uncultured Clostridium sp. | reverse complement strand
CATTTTCACAATGACAAACTGTCCAGGCCAACAGGATTTTGCCACCCTGGCTGCCGCTACATCCATTAAATAGATGTTTGGGGCAAGTAACTTCTTTTCGATAATTTTATACATCTAATTCCTCCACAGTTACTTATAATTTAGACATTACCTCTTCATCAAAAAATTTTTTTGCAGATAACGAAGAAACACTATAAACTTCACTGTCATTTATCCTTACTGATACGCCATTTGCGCAATTTCCAAGACAAAAAGTCCCGGATACTTTAATTTTGTCGGAAATGTTATGTTCCTCGATACATTGTTGGAATAAATTTATGACATTATAAGACCCCTTTATATGACAGCCAGTACCAATACAAACTATTAATTTTACCACAAAATTACTCCTTTTCACTCTAATTTACGCGCAGTAAGCTTATGGAAATGTTTATAATCTTGATAAAACATCTTCTTTGAAAAACTTTTTTGCGGTTAAAGTTGTGAGACAAAAGATATCATCACCATCATCTATCTTTGCGTAAACAGCTTTACCGCAGCTTCCAGAATAATAAATCCCCGATAATTCAATCTTGTCTGAAAGGTTGTATTCAGCAATTGCTCTTTTAAGAATGCATACCACATTGTAAGAACTTTTTATATGGCATGAAGTTCCCATATAAACCTTTAAATTTATCATAAAATTAATTCCTTTTTATTATTAGCATAATCTCCCCTATCAGCTTTGCTGCAGGGGAGATTATTTTATTTTATAGTATTACTACAGGTTTAATTAAGTCTTTTGGCTTGTCTTTCATTAGCAATAATGCTTCTTCCATATCGTCAAAGTTATTATAAACATGTGTAACAAGTTTGCTTAAATCAACACGGTTATATCTAACCAGGTCTATGAGCTTTTCCATTCTGAGACGTCCACCAGGGCAAAGTCCTCCTCTTATGTCTTTATGGGCCATTCCACAGCCCCATTCCAGACGTGGTACAGGAAGGGATTCACCATTTCCATGATAGTTCACATTTGAAACCACTCCTCCTGGTTTAACCATTGCTACAGCCTGAGCTAAGGTTTCCACTCCGCCTCCAGCCATTATTACACGATCCACACCAATTCCACTTGTTAAATCCATTACCTGTTTAACAATATCTCCATTTTTATAATTTACAATATCAGTTGCCCCATAAAATTTTGCAGCTTCCACACATACAGGTCTGCTTCCAACCCCTATGATTCTTCCGGCTCCCCGCAGCTTTGATCCTGCTATTGCCATTAATCCAACTGCACCTATACCAATAACAACTACACTTGAGCCTAATTGTATATCAGCAAGTTCTGCACCATGAAACCCTGTAGTCATCATATCTGTTATCATAACAGCAGTTTCAAGTGGGATTTCATCAGGTAGAATGGCAAGGTTCATATCGGCATCGTTTACATGAAAGTATTCAGCAAATACGCCATCTTTAAAATTTGAGAATTTCCAGCCTGCCAGCATTCCATTTGAATGCTGATGATATCCAGCCTGAGCCTCCATGGATCTCCAATCTGGAGTTATAGCAGGTACAACCACCTTGTCACCAGGTTTAAAATCTTTGACTTCGCTGCCTACCTTAACCACTTTGCCCACTGCCTCGTGTCCCAAAATCATATTGTGCCTGTCTCCTAAAGCTCCCTCAAAAACAGTGTGGATGTCTGAGGTACATGGTGATACAGCCAAAGGACTTACCAATGCATCATATGGTCCTATTTCAGGACTCTCCTTTTCAATCCAGCCAACCTTGTTAATTCCTAACATTGCAAAACCTTTCATATTAAAAACCTCCTGTTTTTTTGCTAAATATATCACAAAATATATGTTAAGTTAGTTATAAATTTAGCAATATTTTCACTAATATTTAAAAGCAATTGTCATGCCAAAGCTATTTATCTTGAAAATAACATTGTTTTTTTATTTAAAATAAAAAAGTGTTGGAATTTCCAACACTTTTAAACTTTTATTTGTTGTTTTTTACAACACTGTTGTTATATACAACAGCAAAATAGTTATTTATTTATCATATATTTGAATATGTTTGCTTTAAAAACTACACTTCTCATTATATTTTTTTACCTTTGCATATAATGTACTTCTGTTTATACCTAAAATTGCAGAGGCCTTTGTTATATTTCCGCAGCACCTGTCAATGCATTCAAAGATTGCCTTTTCCTCCAGCTCCTCCAGGGAGCACATCCCATCAGCAAACAAACTCCCCACTTGAGCAATGCTTTTTTCAGCAGCATTGTTTTCAAAACTATAAGATGTATCTCCATTCATATTAACTATATTTTCAATACAATTTTCCATTTCTCTTACATTACCCGGCCAATTGTAATTTAAAAGCTTTTCCCATACATCATATCTTATTTTAGGTATTGGCTTACCAAGTTTAATGGATTTGACCTTCAAAAAATACTTTATAAGAATCTCTGCGTCGCCCTGACGCTGTCTTAGCGGAGGCACATATATGGGAATTACGCTTAGCCTGTAATATAAATCCTCTCTAAAGGTGCCCTTATCAACTTCCAGCTTAAGATTTTTATTTGTTGCAGCAATAATCCTTACATCCACCTCTATTTGTTTATTGCCTCCAACCCTCGTAACACATCCCTCCTGAAGAACCCTGAGGAGATTAACCTGCATATCCAGTGGCATTTCACCTACCTCATCCAGGAATAACGTTCCTCCGCTTGCAAGCTCGAATTTTCCAGGATGTCCACCCCTCCTTGCTCCGGTAAAAGCTCCTTCTTCATATCCAAAAAGCTCACTTTCTATTAAACCCTTTGGTATTGCTCCACAGTTAATTGCCACGAAGCTATTATTATGTCTGTTGCTTTCATTGTGAATAGACTGGGCAATAAGCTCTTTTCCCGTTCCGCTTTCACCTTGAATCAGCACCGTGGAAGGACTGTTGGAAATACTTTTTGCCTGAGCTCTTACTTCCATTATTTCTTTGCTTCTTCCCACAATATCCTTAAAGGTATAGGTGGCACTTTTGCCGGAATATTTGTTAACCAAATTATATACGTTCTGCATATCTCTGAAAATTCCTACCATACCTGTTATTTTTTCATACTTGTTTTTAATGGGATAAACACTTAAGCTGTATCTTTCTGAGGAATTATCTCCTCCGCAGATTACCTCTTTGTTTTCATAGGAATTACCATTTTTCAGCTCCTCATATATATCTGGCCAATTGTCCAGTACATTATTAATGTTTTTATTTATGATATCCTCTTCCCTTGTATCAATCATAATGCATGCGCTATTATTAATTGCCTTTATAGCCCCATTTGTATCCACAGCAAAAATCCCTGAGTTTATTGAGTCCATAACCTTATTTAAATATTGATAGGCTTTAAAAAGTTCATTTTGTGTTTTTTCAACCTTAAGCTGGTTCTCAATAGATTTTACAGCTGCAACCACAAGGCCCAGTGTGTGTTGATGGGCCAATTGCCGCCTTCCCGTTAAATTAAGGCAGCCAATTATATCCCCATACTCATTATGAATTACCGCCGCAGAGCATGTCCAAATATGATAAGCATTTATATAATGTTCCTCTCCTGAGGTTTGAACTGATGTTTTTTCATAAAGAGCCGTACCTATGGCATTTGTACCTGTGCTCTTTTCACTCATATCCGATCCCAGCATAATTCCTGTTTCAGCCTGACCTTTAATGATATCCTCATCACCTATTATAGTAAGAACTATACCGCTGCCATCCGTTAGATACAGGGAGAACCCTGATCCTTTCAGAAAATCATATAGTATTTCAATAAAAGGTCTTGCAACATTAATCAGCTCATGGTTCTTTTTCAGCAGCTGCTCAAATTCATTGCCCCGGTATATTTTTACCGGCATTATCCTGGTTTTTTCTATTCCATATAAAATACATCTTTGGTGGGATCTGGTTATAATTTCACTATATTTTTTTGCTTTAACCATAAATGCCCTCCTTGAATCTTTTTTAGTATACCATTGATAATATTATAACATAAAATGCTATTAAAAATATGTTGAAAAACCTGTATAATGAACTTAATAAAAGCAAAGGGGTGCACTATGATTATTTCAATCACTGGGGCTGGAGGAAAAACAACACTTATGTTCAAGCTGGCAGAGGAATTACGAAATGAATACAAGGTCCTTGTTGCCACCACCACAAAAATATATCTGCCCCAAAAGGAACAGTACGATTTTATAGCCTTTGACCATGATAATATAAACCAGTTGAACAAAAGCTGCAAAAAGGGTATATATGTATATGGAACCTCGGTTAATGAGGAAAACAAGATTATCGGCCTTACTCCTGGATTTCTAGATAGCTGTGTAAAATTCTTTGATCATGTAATTATAGAAAGTGACGGTGCCAAAAGAAAGCTTATAAAGGGCTGGAATTCAACAGAGCCGGTTATTATTCACAGTACCACCCACACCCTTGGAGTCTTAAATACAGGAGCCCTGGGTCTGAAGGTCAATAATACCAATGTACACAGGCTTGAGGAGTTCATAAGGCTTACAGGGGCCTCCCAGGATGAAGCCATAAACATCAATCATTTATTAAGACTCATTCTGAGCCCAGATGGACTTTTTAAAAATTCCAAAGGCAAAAGGATCCTCTGTCTGGTTGGTGAAAATAATGAACTTTTAGAAAGTATACAAAATGAAACCTCAGGATTTATTGATGAAATAAGGTGTTTAAGATGATAGGTGCTGTTATAATGGCTTCAGGAGCAGCAAGGCGCATGGGTAAAAACAAGCTGCTGCTTCAGTATAACGGAAAACCTTTAATTCTGCATATTTTCAATCTTGTGCTGGAACAAGGCTTTGAGAATTTAGTTGTAGTAACCTGCTACAAGGAAATTGCAGAAATTGCAAAGGATAAAAATATAAAATATGTTTATAATATGTGTGCTGAAATGGGCCAAAGCCAGTCTGTAAGACTTGGTATCAATAGCCTTGGGCAATGTGATGGCTATATGTTTTTTACTGGTGACCAGCCACTGCTGGACAGTGAAACCATAAACAAGCTGATCCGGAGCTTTGAAAACCACAGTAACAAGATAATAGTTCCCCTCCATAACGGAAAGAGAGGCAATCCTGTGATATTTCCAAAAAAGTTCAAGGAGGAGCTTCTGGCCCTTAAGGGAGATATGGGTGGAAAAGCCCTGATGAACAGTTATCCTGAGGATGTTCTTCTTGTGGAAATAACAAATGAATATGCTCTTTGGGATATTGATACTCCGGAGGATTATGAAAAATTAATTGGTAAACGAAAAGGAAATTAATATTATGAAGTGTAATAAAATCATTGTGGTGCGTGGAGGCGGTGACATAGCTTCAGGCACCATCCAAAAACTTCACAGGTCCGGTTTTTCGGTACTGGTGCTGGAAACTGAAGCTCCTGCAGCTATAAGACGGAAAGCAGCCTTTAGTGAGGCTGTATATGAAGGAAGCTGGATAGTGGAGGATATTAAAGCGGTAAAGGTTAATAATATGGATGAAATAGCCTCCTGCTTTAATGAAGGGCTTGTACCAGTGCTGGTGGATCCATACTGTAATATTATACCTGTTATTAAGCCTCTTGCAGTAGTGGATGCCATTTTGGCAAAGAAAAACCTGGGTACAAGCAAAAATATGGCACCCATAACCATAGGTCTTGGACCTGGTTTTACAGCTGGCAAGGATGTTCATATAGTTATAGAAACAAAACGCGGACATAATCTTGGAAGACTTATATTTAACGGCTGCGCAGCAGAAAACACAGGGATTCCAGGAAATATCCTGGGCTATACCAGTGAAAGAGTAGTGTATAGTCCAAGCGACGGCATAATTGAAAATATGCGGGAAATAGGAAACCTGGTATACAGAGGCGAGCTGCTTGCGATGGTTTCTTCAGAGCAGATAGTGGCTCCCATAGATGGAATCCTCCGGGGCATTATCCGAAGCAGATGCAGAGTTTCCAAAGGAATAAAGCTGCTGGATATTGACCCCAGAATAGATGAACCTGACAATTACCGTACAATCTCTGAAAAGGCAAGAAATATTGCCGGAGGTGTACTTGAGGCTGTTTTATATATGATAAATAAAGAAACTCAAAAGGAGGAATAGCATGTTTACTGTAAATAATTTAGTACAACCGGAAACCTTAGACGAAGCCTACAGGATACTAACGGAAAAAAAAGCCAACACCTTACTTGGAGGCTGCTGTTTTCTTAGGATGGGCTCCAAAGCCATTGGAACTGCAATAGAATTGTCCAGGCTAAAGCTGAACTATATAAAGGAAGATAATGAATGTATCGAAATAGGAGCTTATACCACCTTCAGGGATCTGGAAACAAGCCCTGCCCTTAGGAAAAACTTCAACGGCATTATACCAAAATCCATTGAGGATATTATAGGTGTTCAGTTCAGAAGCATTGTAACTGTTGGAGCCTCGGTTTATTCCAAATATGGCTTTTCAGACCTGCTGCCTGCTCTTCTATGCCTAGACTGCCAGGTTGAACTATACAAGGGTGGAAGAATGTCCCTTCAGGATTTTTTAGACAAGCCTTATGAAAAGGATATATTAACTAGAATATTTATAAAGAAGGACTCCAGGAAGGCAGTATACGTTAACTTCAGAAATGCCAAAAGCGACTTTTCCTTACTTAATGCAGCAGTATCACTTTTTGATAATGAATTTACAGTAGTGCTGGGTGCCAGGCCTATGGGTGCAAAAAAAGCCCTTAACGCTTCAAAATATCTCAATGAAAATAAAATAAGCCAGGAAAGCTTTGACAAAGCCTCAGAGCTGGCTGCTGAGGAGCTTATTTATGGCTCCAACATGAGGGCAAGCGGTGAATACAGGAAGGCTCTTTGCAGTGTACTTGTTAAAAGAGCCTTAAAGGAGGTATTGGAATGCAGATAGAGTTATTGATAAACGGAAAAAAATCCAATATTGAAATAGACCCAGGAGAATTCTTATCTGAAACCCTTAGAAAAAAAGGGATGCTCAGTATAAGAAAAGGCTGCGACACCTCCTGCTGCGGACTTTGTACAGTTTGGATAGATAATAAGCCGATTTTATCCTGTTCCCTGCTTTCAGTGAAGGCTCAGGGCAAAAGTATAACTACTATTGAAGGGGTACAGAGTGAAGCAGAAAAATTTGCAAATATCCTGGTGGCAGAAGGATCAGAACAATGCGGCTTCTGCAGCCCAGGCTTTATCATGACTGTGCTTGCTATGAAAAACGAACTTACAAACCCTTCCGAGGAAGAAATAATACATTATCTTGCAGGAAACCTATGCAGATGTACAGGCTACATGGGACAGCTAAGGGCAGTGAAAAAATATTTGGGGGTGAAATAAATGAAAGTAGTAGGCAAACCAATACCTAAAATTGACGGCATGGCCATTGCCACGGGAAAACCTGTTTATACAGAGGACCTTGCCTTAAAGGATGCCCTCATAGTAAAGATTCTGAGGAGCCCCCACGCTTTTGCTGAAATAATTTCCATAGATGTTACCAGGGCACAGCAGCTGGAGGGGGTTGAATGTGTTTTAACCTATAAGGACGTTCCTGATGCAAGGTTTACATTAGCCGGTCAATCCTATCCGGAGCCTTCTCCCTACGACAGGCTCATATTGGACAAAATTGCAAGATATGTTGGGGATGAAGTGGCAATTGTGGCTGCGGTAGATGAAAAAACAGCCCTAAAGGCCTTGAAGCTCATAAAGGTTCAGTACAAGGTTTTAGAGCCGGTGCTGGACTTTGAAAAAGCAGCTGAAGGGTCTGTAATACATCCTGAGGATGTGCACTGCAACTTTGACATAGGCATGCTTAAGGATAAAAATATTGTATCCAGACAATATACTGAAATGGGCAATGTTATGGAAGAGCTTGAGAAATGTGAGGTTTTAGTGGAAGAAACCTACTACACCCAGGCTCAGGCCCAGGCCATGATGGAAACCCATCGCTCCTTTACTTCACTGGACCATATGGGAAGGCTGGTGGTTACAGCCTCCACCCAGATTCCCTTTCATGTTAGAAGGCTGCTTTCAAGAGCCTTAAAAATACCTGCCTCCAGAATAAGAGTAATAAAGCCAAGAATCGGCGGCGGTTTTGGAGCAAAGCAGACAGCCTGCACGGAAATTTTTCCTGCCATAGTAACCTTGAAAACAGGAAAGCCTGCAGTTATTGTCTATGAAAGGAAGGAAACCATGAGCTGCTCCACCAGCAGACACTCCATGAGGGTTACTGTAAAAATGGGAGCGGACAAGGAAGGCTTTATAAGAGCCATAGATATACAAGGTTTATCTGACACAGGAGCTTACGGCGAGCATGCCTCCACAGTATTTTCACTGGTGGGAGACAAGACCCTTCCCTTATATAATAAAACCAAAGCTGTAAGGTTTATGGGAGATGTGGTTTATACCAATAAAATGCCTGCAGGAGCCTTAAGGGGCTATGGTGCCACCCAGGGAACCTTTGCTGTGGAAAGCACCATTAACAAACTGGCGGAAAAGCTCAATATGGACCCAAGTGAATTAAGGCTTAAAAACTTAATTAAGGAGGGAGAAAATTCCCTTTACCATTATGAGCACATGATTGGCAGCTCCACTCTTCACAAATGTATTGAAACAGGAAAGAAGCTTATTGGCTGGGATGAAAAATACCCAAGAATGGATATGGGCAACGGCAAGGTCAGAGCTGTAGGCATGGCAGTTACCATGCAGGGCTCTGGCATTGCCGGTATTGACACTGCATCAGCAGAGGTAAGACTTAATGATGATGGAAATTACACCCTGCTCATAGGCTCCACAGATATGGGCACAGGCAGCGATACAATCCTTACCCAGATGGCAGCAGAAATCTTGAACACCTCTATGGATAAATTTAATGTAATAGCAGCTGATACGGACGTATCTCCATATGATCCAGGGTCCTATGCCTCCAGCACCACCTATGTAACAGGGATGGCAGTGATTATGGCAGCTGAGGAGCTAAAGGAAAAAATTATGGAAAGCGGTGCACAGATGCTGGGAATTCCTGTGGAAAACGTTGAGTTTACCGGGGACAGCGTCAAGGCAGTTAATAAGGAAGGTCACATATCCGTAAGTAAAATTGCTGAGCTGATGGTGCTTGGTGATTATAAGAAGCAGCTTTCCGGCTTTGCCACCTACGGAAGCAAGGTATCCCCGCCTCCTTTTATTGCAGGCTTTGCTGAGGTGGAAGCAGACCTTGAAACCGGAAAATTTGAGCTGTTGCAGTTTATTGCAGTAACTGACTGCGGAACCGTGATAAATCCTAACCTGGCACGAATCCAGGTAGAGGGCGGCATAGTACAGGGCATAGGTATGGCCATGTATGAGGATGTGAGATATGACTATAAGGGACGCATGCAGACAAATTCCTTCATGCAATACAAGATTCCTGCAAGAAATGATGTTAAGAACATTCAAGTTGTATTTGAGGAAAGCTATGAGCCTACAGGTCCCTTCGGAGCAAAATCCGTTGGAGAGGTTGTGGTGAATACCCCTTCTCCTGCAATAGCTCATGCTGTATACAATGCTACTGGTGTTTGGGTAACGAAACTGCCTATAACCCCTGAAAAATTATTTATCAAAATGAGAAAATAATGATATAATGTACTTAGATATATTTCATTATTAAATTTTTGGAGGGGATTTATTCTATGATATCAGAAAAAATGAAAAAAGCCGTAGGTGGAAATTCCGTAATCAGAGCCATGTTTGAAGAAGGAAAAAGACTTTCTGACATATACGGCGCAGACAACGTTTATGATTTCAGTATCGGTAATCCTAATGTAGAACCGCCGGAAAGCATTAAAAAGGCAATTATCGACATTCTAAATGAAGAAAGCCCTAACCTTGTACATGGCTATATGAACAACTCAGGTTTTGAGGATGTTAGAGAAGCAATAGCTAAGGACATAAATAAAAAACACGGTTTGGACCTTTCCTACAGGAACATAGCCATGACTGTTGGTGCTGCCGGCGGTTTAAGCGTTATTTTTAGAACAATATTAAACCCTGATGATGAGGTTATTACCTTTGCTCCATATTTCGGAGAATATCGAAATTATGTTTCTGACAATGGCGGAAAGCTTGTTGCCGTACCTACTCACCTGGGAACCTTTGAACCGGACCTGGCTGCATTAGAAGCTGCCATAACTCCAAAAACAAAGGCTGTTATAATAAACAACCCTAATAATCCTACAGGTGTTGTTTACAAGGAAGATGTAATTAAGGGTCTGGCAGAGCTTTTAACCAGGAAATCAAAAGAATTAAATACCTGCATCTTCATAGTATCAGACGAGCCTTATAGAGAAATTGTCTATGATGATATAAAGGTTCCATATATGCTTAAATATTATAAAAACGCCTTTATAGGATATTCCTACAGCAAGTCCCTTTCATTACCTGGTGAAAGAATAGGCTACATTGCCATCTCCAATGAAATGGAGGATTTTGATGATGTAATTCAGGGACTAAATATTGCTATAAGATCCATAGGCTATGTAAATGCCCCTTCCCTTTTCCAAAGAGTCATCGCAAGATGCCTGGATTCAGAAGTAGATGTAAGCGTATATAAAAAGAACAGGGATCTTTTATACGGACATCTGGCAAGCCTTGGCTTTGAATGTGCCAAGCCTGAAGGTGCCTTCTACCTGTTTGTTAAGGCTTTGATACCAGATGACAACGCCTTTGCTGCGGCTGCAAAGAAGTACAACCTGCTGATAGTTCCTGGTTCAGCCTTTGGCTGCCCTGGATATTTCAGACTTGCATACTGCACCTCCTATTCAAAAATAGAAAGATCACTAGACGCTTGGACAAAACTTGCTAAAGAATTTTTAGGATAGTACAAATCCCCGGGTATTTTGCCCGGGGATTGTTATTTTAAGAATATCATATTTGTAACTGCGGTGGCAGCCAGCTGTCCCTGCTTGTTAAAAGCCTCACCCCACATGTTTATAAGGGTATTGCCTTTATGCTTAAGGTATACAGCTACTATAAGCTCCTCCTTATTTAAAATGGGCTTAAGAAAATTTGTGCTGAGATCCAGTGAAAGAGCATGTTTGTCCGAAACCAAAAAGCACAGTAGTCCAAAGGCATTGTCAAAGGCAGCGGCTATAAAGCCTCCCTGCATGGCACCGGCAGGATTAAGGTAAATATCCTGCACCGGAAACTTTATTTTTATGCTTTCTCCCTGGCTGTAATCAACCAGCCTGGGTTTCATTGCTTCAAAGCAATTTGATACCACATTCCTGGTTAATGGAATCAGCTCCTCTTTTCCAAGCTCCTTCAGCATTTCATTTAAATAACTCATATCTTTACTCCCGTTTTATCAATTTCAGAATTTATCATGCAAAACAGCTTATTTATATAGTAGTATTGAATGAACTCCCCCTGCTTTGCCATTGCTCTGATTTCCTCCTCGGTAGCCCATTTAACGTCAGCTACTTCCTCCTGCTGCAAAGTTATGGCTTCAATATCTATGTTTTGCTTTACCAGCCAGATATCGTCAAAGCCAAAGGAAAACTTATCTGTAAACAGCACCCTGCCATTCTCTATAGCAAGCTCTATGTCCAGCTCCTCCTTTGCCTCACGCTTTGCAGCTGATGAGCTGTCATCCCCCAGGGCCGCCGCACCTGCCACGGCACAGTCCCACATATCAGGATATATCTTTTTCCAGGGCTGCCTTTTTTGTATGAGATATTTACCTTCATCATTGATAATCCAAACATGAACCACCAGTATAAAATCTCCGTTCTTTACAGGCAGACCCCTTCTGATGGTCCTTCCAGTTCTCTGTCTGTCTTCGTTATATATGTCCAGCAATTCCATTTATATATACCTTCCTGTTCCTGGGTCCGTCAAATTCACAGAAATATATGCCCTGCCAGGTTCCAAGGCTGAGCCTTCCATTTTCCACTATCACATAGCAGGATGCTCCCATTAATGAAGCCTTGATATGGGCATGGGAATTGCCCTCCATGTGAAGGTACCCGTTTTTTTCAGGGAATGCCTTGTTAAGACCCATAATTATATCTGCTGTTACATCCGGATCCGCATTTTCATTTATGGTAACTCCTGCTGTGGTATGAGGTACAAAAATCACTACAGCGCCGTTAGTAATATTCTGTTTGCTAATAGTATCCAGAGCCAACTCCGTTATATTTATAAATTCCTGGGATTTTTTTGTCCTTAAGCTGTATTCCATAGCTTCACCCCCAAATATAGTATATAAAAATTATGCAGCAAAAAAATCAGCACGTCAAGGACGTGCCCAGGCTGTGGATAAACATAATTTATGGACTGCTTAATTCCCTTACATAGGAGGTTCTATATTTAATAAAATAATATGCAAGATACCAAAGGGGCAGTATATAGATGTACATGAGGTAGGGCAGGCAGGAGTAATCAGCTCCAAGCACCGCCATTGGGAGCACCAGGGAAAGATTCCAGGGAATTAAGGCGGATACCAGCACACTGGTATTTTCAAGATCCAGGGCCCTTGTATTTTTATCAATGCCAATCCTTTCATAGGCCTTTTCATTGAGCACATTGGTTAGTATTATTGTAAAGGCCTGGCAGCAGCCTATAGCTGAGGTAAATATGCTGGTTATGAGCACATTCCTGAAAATTTCAAACCTGGACTGTGCCTTAACGGTAATATCTTCAACGTGCTCCAGCATTTTCGTCTCTTCTATTACACCTGCCAGAGCAGAAGCAATAAATAATACAATGGAGGTATTCACCATGGAAAGCATGCCTCCGCCCTTTATAATAGAATACAAGGGAAGATTTTTATCCATGGAATAGCCGTAAATTATATAATTCAGACACTTTGCAGCTGTCAGGTTCTGCATAAATATTCCTATGGCAGCCGCGGCAATTATGCTGCAGATTATTGAATATTTTACATTTATCTTGAAAATGGAAAAAATAATTATTATTGCAACCGGTATCAATACAACCGGATTCACATTAAAGGTATTGAGAATTTCAGAGGATATATAGCCTCCATCAGCCTTAAGGGGATATACTTCCGATACTGCAAAATAAAAAGCTGCTGATATAACTAAAGGCACCACGCAGGACCTGAACATGTTTTTCACATTTTCATATATTTCCGTTTTAGTAACAAATGCTACCAGGTTTGCGCTGGAGGACATAGGTGAACATCTGTCTCCAAAATATGCTCCGGCAATAATTGCTCCAGCAGCTGCAGGTATGCTTACACCTCCGCTTTTGGCAATTAGTATGAGAGCAACTCCCACTGTACCTGAGGTACCCACTGAAGTACCCATCAGTGATGAAATAACGGCGCTTATTAAGAAGGCTGAGAGAATAAAGGTATCAGGCTTTAGAGATTTAACTCCATAATAAACAATGGCAGGCACGGTGCCTGAAGCCATCCATATGGCAATAACCGCACCAATAAGCACAAATATCTGTATTACAATGAAGGATTTTCTGCCTCCCCTCATAATAATTTTCAACAGTTCAAAAGGCCTGCAGCCCTTTTTTAAGGCTATCAATGAAAAAATTAAAAGCCCAGCCATCAATGCATATCCTAAAAACACCCCTTTATAAACACTTAAGATCAGCAGTACAAAGGTAATTCCAAATGCAAAAATCAAAATCATATTCTTTTCCACCTTAAATAATATTGACTGAATTTAACTTATTTTGTATCATTATAGCAAAGATTTATTTAGATGAAAAATATTTAAAAAATATAGTTTTCATATATATTTATGTATAAATGAGGTGGTATTTTGGATATCAAGCAATTAACCTATTTTAATGCTATATGTGAAGAGAAAAATATAACAAAGGCTTCTGAAAGGCTCCATATTGCACAGCCCCATCTCAGCCATCAGCTGAAGCTTCTGGAGCAGGAGCTCGGTGTAACCCTGGTGGAAAGGAATACTCGAAAGTTCCATCTTACTGAAGCAGGAGAAAGGCTGTACTACAGGTCCAGGCAGGTACTGGAGCTGATGGACACTACAGAAAAGGAGCTTAAGGATTACAATGAGGGTATAAAAGGCACCCTGTCCATTGGAGCAATACACTCCTCGGGAGATATAATGCTTCCGCCCAGGGTCCGGGACTTCAACCTGAAATACCCTGATGTGAACTTTGAAATAAGGGAATGCAGCTCCATTGAAATACTGGAGCTTTTAAAGAACGGCATGATAGAAATAGGCATTATCAGAACTCCGCTGGTATCAAAGCAGTTTGACACCATCTGCCTTCCCATGGAGCCCATGGTGGCAGCCTCTGGAAATCCGGGCCTGTTTAAGGACAAAAAAAATATTGGGCTTTCCATGCTTAAGGAATGCCCGATGCTTGTACATAGAAGATACGAGCCCATGATCGTGGAAGCCTGCAGAAAGAATGGCTTCGAGCCCAGAATCCTGTGCAAAATTGAGGATACAAAATCCATATTATTTTATGCAGTAACAGGTATGGGTGTTGCCATTATACCCAGGGACTGGATAGGCCTTATCCCTGGAATAAAGCTGGAATACAGAATCATCGACGAGCCCTCACTGGAAACGGGCACCACCATAGTGTGGATGAAGGATCAGTACCTATCTTCCGCAGCCAGGCACTTCCTGGACACCTTCAGATAAGGGGAGCCCTTTTAAGAATTTATACATTTGTATTACATCCATATGCTTTACATCCTTGGAGCTGTATCTGCCCATCCTAAAGGCAAGCTGCACTGAAAAGCCTATGGTGGCTGCAATTAGCAGTGTGCCGGCTCCCACAGGTCCACCCAGTAAATATCCGGCAATAAGGGCACTTATTTCTATAGTTCCCCTGACCAGCCAAACAGGCTTGTTCAATTTTTTTACAAAGCCCTCCATAAGACTGTCTCTGGGACCAGCACCCATCTCCACTCTCATATAGAAATAAGAGGCCCAGCCCATTATTATAATACCAACTAAAAGCATCAGCACCCTCTGCCACAAAAACTGCGGAGTGCTGTAAATGTGCATGGCATTTAACATATCCACAAACACACCTATGAATATCATATTAAATATGCTGGATAGTCCAGGTATTACACCAATAAGGCAGGAAGCCGCCAAAATGAAAAATCCTGTTATCTCAGATACCTGTCCCAAGGTTAATGGAAGATGCCTGGTAACCCCCACATGGAATACATCCCAGGGGCTCACTCCTAAATTTGAATAGAGGGTGGCAAGTATTGCCACCGCATATAAAAACAATCCGAAAAATAGTGAAGGCATCTTTTTAAGAATAAAGATAAGTTTTTCTTTAGTACTCATTATATCTCCCCTATTCCGGCTTAAATTTCTTAAGTCTTAACGCATTGGTAACAACAGATACTGAGCTGAAGCTCATGGCAGCCCCTGCAATCATTGGATTCAGCAGTGGTCCCCCAAATATGTGCAATATACCCATAGCCACCGGTATGCCCACCACATTGTAGCCGAAGGCCCAAAACAGGTTCTGTTTAATATTTCTGATGGTTTTTTTGCTTAGCTGAATTGCAGCCGGCACATCCATAAGGTCGCTTTTCATAAGAACGATATCGGCAGATTCCATTGCCACATCGGTGCCTGAGCCTATGGCAATCCCCACATCTGCCTGAGCCAGGGCTGGAGCATCATTGATTCCATCCCCTACCATGGCGGTAATTCTTCCTTCCTGCTGAAGCTTTTTCACTTCCTCAGCCTTATGCTCCGGCAGCACCTCTGAAAGGACCTTGTCTATGCCTACCTGCCTGGCTATGGCCTCTGCAGTACGTTTATTGTCTCCTGTAATCATTACTGCCTCTATGCCCATTTGATGAAGCTTTTCTATTGCCCTTCTGCTGCTTTCCTTTAAGGTGTCCGCTACGGCAATAATTCCTGCAGCCTTCCCATCTATTGCAATATACATGGGTGTTTTACCCTGTTCAGCAAATTCTCTTGATTTATCCTCCAGTGCTCCAAGTTCAATATTACTATCCTCCATTAGCTTTCTGTTGCCAAGAAGCATACTTTTGCCATCTATTACTACCTCAATGCCATGGCCTGGTACTGCCTTGAAGCTTTCATGATTCTTAAGCTCCAGCTTTCTTTCCTCTCCTGCCCTTACTATGGCTTCACCAAGAGGATGCTCGGATCCCTTTTCTGCTGATGCAGCCAGCTGAAGGAGCTCAGCTTCATTAATGAAATCACTGGCTACTATATCTGTAACTTTAGGTTTTCCTTCCGTTATTGTACCTGTTTTATCAAATACTATAGTCTGGATTTTATGGGCTGTTTCAAGAGCCGCACCGGTTTTTATAAGGACGCCGTATTCAGCTCCCTTGCCTGTTCCAACCATAATAGCTGTTGGTGTAGCCAGACCTAAGGCACATGGACATGCAATAACCAGCACAGATATGAATATTGTCAGGGCAAAGACCCCTGTCTCCCCTGAAAAATACCAGGCCGCTGCGGAAATCACCGCCAAGGTCATAACCACCGGCACAAAATAGCCTGCAATAATATCCGCCATTTTTGCTATAGGTGCCCTGGAGCCCTGTGCTTCCTCCACCAGCCGTATTATCTGGGAAAGAGCTGTATCCTTACCAACCCTGGTGGCCTTATATTTAATGCTGCCGTTTTTATTTATGCTTGCACCAATAATTTTGTCACCAATATTTTTCTCCACCGGTATGCTTTCACCGGTGAGCATGGATTCATCCACAGATGTAACACCTTCAGTAACAATACCATCAACAGGCATCTTTTCACCAGGCTTTACAACTATTATATCCCCTGCCTCTACTTCATCTATGCCTATTTCACTTTCAACGCCGTTTCTTACAATCACTGCCGTTTTAGGTGATAATCCCATGAGCTTTTTTATAGCTTCGGAGCTTTTCCCCTTGGAAACAGCCTCGAAATATTTTCCAAGAGTTATAAGGGTTATTATCACCGCTGCAGATTCAAAGTACAAATCATGAGTGTAGCTGGCATCTCCTTTGAATATCATAATCACAGCAAAAATCCCATATAAAAATGCCGCTGAGGTACCAACTGCTATCAATGAATCCATATTAGGGCTTCTTTTTATCAAGGTTTTAAACCCTACACGATAGAACCTGTTTCCCATAGCAACCACTGGTGCCGCCAGTAATAGCTGAATTAGTGCATAGTTCCCCGGGTTCATCATCGGATCAATTAACATTGGCAGGTGCAGCCCCAGCATATGTCCCATGGATATCACCAGCAGAGGTACAGTAAACACAGCTGAAATTACAAATTTCCTCCAGAGGCTCTGCATCTCCAGCTCTTTTTTTTCTTTATCCTGATCCAGGCTTTGTTCTTCCTCACGTACTTTATAGCCTGCCTTTTCCACTGCTCTTTTTATATCCGAAGTCCTGACCTTTGACGGTTCATAGGATATAGTGAGCTTTTCCGTGGCAAAATTAACATTGCCGTCAAGAACGCCGTCTATTTTTCTTACAGCTCTTTCCACAGCCTTGGCACAGGCGGTGCAGGTCATTCCCTCTATGGCCATGATCTTTGTTGCAGCTGGAATAACAGCCTTATAGCCTGCCTTTTCCACTGACTTTTGTATATCCTCAATGGTGGTTATGGTTTCATCATAGCTTATGGTAAGCTTTTCTGATGCCAGATTAACATTAGCATTGCTGATTCCAGGCAGCTTCTTTACTGCCCTTTCCACTGCCCTGGCACAGGCAGCGCATGTCATACCTTCTATATTGAAGACTCTATCAGTCATTTTGTTCCCTCCTCTTAGAGCTACTTTTCCATAATTTTAGACAGCAGCTCGGTAATTTCCTTTATCTTTTCATCTTCGCTGCCTTCTTTAAAAGCATCCCTGACACAATGACCCATATGCTGCTTTATAATCAGAAGGTTGGCTTTTTTTAACAAGGATTGTGCCGCCAGAATCTGGTTTGACACATCCATGCAGTACCTGCCCTCTTCAATCATTTTTATTACAGCCTCAATTTGTCCCTTTGATATTTTTAATGCCTTAACAGCATCTTCTTTTTCCTTATTCAAGTTTTCACCCCCCTACCCCCCCCTAGGGGGTATTTATACCTTTATTCTACACCTGGCAGGTTAAACTGTCAATAAGGTAAAAGGTTCTTTCAAACTAAGATAAATTTTTAAAATGGTGTTTACAAAGAGCTCAGTCAGGCTTATAGGAATGTCCCTGAGTGTACGTCTTACGGCCCTGGTACGGTAATGCCCCGGTTCGCTCTAGATCCGGTACAGGCCGGCTCGGGTTCCGGTACGGGCCGGCTCATTTTGTGCAAAATTTCAAGTAGTGTGCAGATTTTTGATCCTAAAAATCAATTTACAGCTGTATTTTGCAGAAATTAACGATATTCACGTTAAAATTGAGATATTTTTATCTATATTTTGAACATTAATTGAAATTTTGCTCATTTTGCCAAGAGTCAGCTCTCCTAGAGCCTTTGCCTAGGGTCAGCTCTCCCGGGGCCTGTCCCGCAAAATCCTATGAAAAGGCTTCAAGCACCAGTGGCAATTCCAAATATTCCAACGGCTAAATAAAAAAACCGCTAAAAGCGGCTTTTATCTACAATATTTTTTTAAGAGATATTATCAGAGCATCCATTTCAACGTCACTACCTATGCTGACCCTTAGATAGTTGTCTATTCTTGGTTTTTTGAAGTACCTTACCAGCACTGCCTCCTGCTTCAGTTTTATGAATATTTCCTCTGCAGGTACGGAGCTGTGAGTCATGAAAATGAAATTTGAACTGGAGGGTATCACATTAAAGCCAAGTCCCTTGAGTCTCTCAACAGTATTATCTCTGGTGGTCATAATTTTTTTTCTTGTTTCATTGAAGTAATCTGCATCCTCTATGGCAGCCACTGCTCCTGCCAGAGCCACTCTGTCCAGGGTGTAGGAATTTATTGAGTCCTTAACCCGGTTCAAGCCTTCTATAAGCTCTGGGCTCCCAAAGGCCCAGCCAACTCTTAAGCCTGCCAGAGATCTTGATTTTGAAAGGGTTTGTATAACCAGCAGGTTTGGATATTTGTCAATTAGCTCAACTGCTGATTCCGCACCGAAATCCACATAGGCCTCATCAATAATTACTGCTTTATTGCTGTTATTTTTAATGATTTTTTCTATATCTGCAAGTGGCAGCGCTCTGGCTGTAGGCGCATTAGGATTAGGGATAATGACTCCGCCTTCAGCATTATAAAACTGCTCTGCGGGCAGGGAAAAGTCATCGTTAACAGGTACGGAGCTGTATTTTATCTTGAATATATTTGCATAAACCGGGTAAAAGCTATAGGTAATATCCGGAAATAATACTGTTTCATCCTGGTTAAAAAATGCCATGAAGGAAAAAGCCAGCACCTCATCGGAGCCGTTACCAAGGAAAACCTGGTTTTTATTCATGCCATAGGCCTTTGCCAGTGCAGCCTTCAGGGCTTCTCCGGAGGGATCAGGATAAAGCTTCAAAGTTTCATTTGCTGCAGACTTTATTGCCTCAATAACCCTTGGTGAAGGCGGATAGGGGTTCTCATTTGTATTCAGCTTTATGTATTTTTTGTCATTCAGCTGTTCTCCTGGTACATAGGGTTCCAGCCCTGAAGCTAGTTTACTCCAAAATTTACTCATATTTATTCACCCAGCTTTCGGTTTTTATTTAATATTAACAATTATAATACAATATTATGCATATTCATAGTATAAAGTTAAATATTGTTCGGGATAATACAGGGTGCTATAATAAGATAAATCCATTAACTGGTTTTAACAGTACAAAGAGGAGATTACCATGAAAGGAAAGCAAATACTAGGCCTTAATAAAAATGTATTCTATGCTGGCATTACAAGCTTTTTAACAGATACCACAAGTAAAATGATATATGCCGTTATGCCTATGTTTTTAATTTCACTGGGTGCAACAAAAACCGAGGTTTCCCTTATTGAGGGAATTGCTGAAAGCACTGCCTCCCTCCTGAAAGCTCTTTCAGGCTGGTGGAGCGATAAAATAGGCAGCAACAAACCTTTTATGATTCTTGGCTATGCCTTTACAGCCTTCCTTTCACCACTGTTTGCCTTTGCAGCAACACCCTTCCAGGTACTGATTATCAGATTTACTGAAAGAATTGGAAAGGGAATCAGAACTGCCCCAAGAGACAGTCTTGTAGCCGCTTCTGCAGGGGATAGCAGCCAGGGCAAGGGCTTTGGCTTTCACAAGGCAATGGACAACAGCGGAGCAATAATAGGCCCCTTATTAGCCTATCTGGTGCTGTCTGCCTTCCCTGGAAATTATCGCAGGGTATTTATCCTTTCAGCTATTCCAGGGCTTCTTGGCCTTCTTTTTATAACTATTTTTGTAAAAGAAGCAAAAAAACTCAGGAAAGACCTGCCTGGAAAAATAAGCTTTAAGGACTTTTCAAAAAAGTATTATTTATTTCTCTTCATTGTTTTTATATTTACCTTGGGAAATTCCACTGATGCCCTGCTGCTTATCAAGGCAAATGACATAGGCATACAGGCTGCTTTTATACCCCTTGTATACCTGATATTCAATGGAGTGTCGGTAATATTTTCTGTGCCTGCAGGAATACTTTCCGACAAAATCGGCAGAGAAAAGCTCGTAATATTTGGCTATCTTTTATACTCTCTCATATATTTCGGCTTTGGCTACACCAGCAACAAGACAGCTGTAATTATGCTTTTTGCCCTTTATGGCTTGTACAGTGCTGCTACAGACGGCATCCAGAAAGCCCTGGTTTCCGATATAATCCCTAAGGATAAAAAAGGCACCGGCCTTGGAATATACAATTGCCTCCTTGGAATCACGCTGCTGCCGGCAAGCCTCATTGCAGGCCTTCTCTATGACCGTGTGAACTATAGCGCACCCTTTTATTACGGTGCAATTCTTGCTTTTATTGCCTCGGTAATGATGGTGTTTTTTTACAAAAGCAATAAAAACTTAAAAAATATCAATTGACAAAACTCACCATTTAATTTAATATAATTTTTAATACATTAAACTGATGAATAAGAGAAGTAATCCAGGATCAGATGTTCACAGAGAGCCGCAGTTGGTGTGATGCGGTAATATCTGCCAGGCCGAATGGACTTATGAAGGCAGCCTGAAAGGAATTTCCGAGTATGCGCTGACGGGATCTCCACCTGTTATAAAGGGAGCATATATTATCTGTATATGAATTGAGCGGGCGATTTATTTCGTCAAATTTGGTGGTACCGCAGGAGTATTGGCTCTTGTCCTTATATTTTAGGACAAGAGCTTTTTTGCGTTATTAATATTATTTATTCAGAAGGGAGAAAGAAAAATGAACAAAATACCTTACAGAACCTATTTAACAGAACAGGAGATTCCAACACAGTGGTATAACCTCAGAGCTGATATGAAAGAACAGCATGAGCCCTATATAAATCCCGGCACAATGAAGCCCGCAGTTATTGAGGATTTATACCCGGTATTCTGTGAAGAGCTGGCAAAGCAGGAAATGGACAACACAACCAGATATGTCGATATTCCTGAAGATATACTGGAATTCTACAAGCTTTACAGACCGTCACCTCTTTGCAGGGCATATAATCTGGAAAAGGCACTTAACACTCCGGCTAAAATTTATTACAAGTTTGAGGGCAATAATACCTCAGGCAGCCATAAGCTTAACTCAGCTGTTGCCCAGGTTTACTATGCAAAAAAGCAGGGAGTTTCTTCACTGACCACTGAAACTGGAGCGGGCCAATGGGGCACTGCCTTGTCTGAAGCCTGTGCATATTTCGACATGCCACTAACAGTTTACATGGTGAAGGTATCCTCAGAGCAGAAGCCCTACAGAAAGGCAATAATACAAACCTTTGGCGCAGATCTTGTTCCAAGTCCATCTTCTCAAACAAACGCAGGCCGGGCAATTCTTGAAAAGAACCCAGGCACCGGTGGAAGCCTTGGCTGTGCCATATCAGAGGCTATCGAACATGCCGTTACTGGTGACAACTGCAGGTATGTGCTTGGCTCTGTACTTGACCAGGTACTGCTTCATCAGTCAATTATCGGACTTGAGGCAAAAAAAGCCATGGAAAAGTTAAGTGAATATCCTGATATTATTATTGGCTGTGCCGGAGGTGGTTCCAATCTGGGAGGTCTCATAGCACCCTTTATGCAGGATAAGCTTACAGGAAAGGCCAATCCTTACTTTATAGCTGTAGAGCCAGCCTCATGTCCTTCCCTGACCCGTGGAAAATATGTATATGATTTCTGCGATACTGGAAAGATCACTCCTTTGGCAAAAATGTATACCTTAGGCTGTGAATTCATCCCCTCTCCTAACCATGCAGGAGGTCTGAGATATCATGGCATGAGTCCGATTATTTCAAAGCTTTACCATGACAGCTACCTTGATGAGGCAAGAGCCTACGAACAGTCAAAGGTGTTTGATGCCGCCACCTACTTTGCAAAATATGAAACAATTCTGCCGGCTCCGGAATCCAGCCATGCTATCCGTGCTGCCATAGATGAAGCCTTGAAGTGTAAAGAAACCGGTGAAGCAAAAACCATTCTTTTTGGACTTACAGGTACCGGCTACTTTGATATGAAGGCTTATATGCAATATCATGATAATGAAATGACAGACTACATACCAACTGACGAGGAGCTTAAAATAGGGTTTGATGCTCTGCCTAAAATACCCGGAATTCAGGAATAATAAAAAGAAGCCTTCACCCTTTTAAATAAATCCTCATACCTTCCTTGCAGTATTATTTAATAAAATAATAACAAAATAATTTTACTTGTTTTATTAAATCCATAGTACTAACATTATATACAGGATTATTTTGATTGGAGTGAAGAATATGAATGAAACAATTAAAAATATCATGGAACGCAGAAGCATCCGCCAGTTTCAGCAGACCCCCATTAAGGAAGAGGATTTAAAAATCATAATAGATGCTGCCAAATATGCCCCCAGTGCTGTAAACCAGCAAAGCTGGCACTTTACAGTAGTTCAAAACAAGGATAAGCTCAATAAAATTAATGAGGTTACTAAAGAAGTTTTCCTTAAATCAGGCAATAAAATGTTTGAAGAAAGGGCAAAGGCTGAAAATTTCAGTCCCTTCTATAACGCTCCTTTATTTATTATAGTATCCGGGGATAAAAATGCTGTTGCCCCAGTATGTGACGGCTCTCTTGCTCTGGGAAATATGTTTGTTGCTGCAAAAGCCTTAGGCATTGCTTCCTGCTGGATTCACGCAATGAATACAGTGTTGACTGCACCAGAGGGGCTTGACCTAAGAAAGGAGCTTGGCATCCCTGATGACTATATACTTATTGGTTCAGGTGCCTTTGGCTACAGTGCAGTGCCATACCCTGCTCCTGCTCCAAGAAGAGAAAGCACAGTTAATATAATATAATAAATAAAAGCAGTTTCAAAAGGATACTTTTGAGACTGCTTTTTCATTAGCCTGACACCCTGATAATAACCACATAAACAGCTCCAGGCAGCTGCATTGGAGCTGTTTATCTAAAAAAGTTTATGCATAAGTGTCTATTTCATTATCACTGACTATGTTTGCCTGCTGCTGAACAGCACCTTGCCCCTGGCTGGTTTTTTCCGACTTTTTCTGTTCAATCTCAGCATCAATCTGTTGAATCTGCTGTTGGATCATGGAAATTTTCTGCTGCTTTGTACTGTCGTCACCTTTACTTTTATTTATCTCACTGAGTTCTGATTCAAGCTCAGCTTTTCTTTTTTCAAGCTGTGATATATCACTGCTGTTTGAGCTGGAGCTGGAAACCGTAAAGTTTTTTGTGGCTGATGATATTGATGTTATGCTCATACTAAACCTCCTGAGGCATTGAACTAAATGTGTTTTGTAGTTCTGTAATCTGATCCTCTGTTAACAATCCTGTGGATGACAGGTCCTCCATGAAGGCCTCCATAGAATTACTGTTCTGCTCTGAGTGATGAGTCTGTTTTGATTTTTCTAAAGCACTTTTTATTGCTTCCGACTGATCGAAGGTTATAGTCCCTGCAGCTACAAGACTGTCAAGGGTACTGTCCATGGGGTTTTCCCCCTCCTTGGGCGGTGGCGGTGGTGCCTGCATTGCACTTGCTAATGCATTTTCTATAGCTGTTTCTTGATCCTGGGTTATTGTACCAGCTGCTACCATATCATCAAGGGTGGAGCTTATTGGATCTGTCTGGCTGCTTTTGTCAGGTTTGCCAGCAGCAGTAAAAGCATTTTTAACAGCTGAGGCTTGATCTGAGGTTATTGTTCCAGAGGCTACAAGGCTGTCTAAGGGATCCACCCTTTTATTTGTATATACCCCTGAAGCCTGCATGGATTTCCCGGTCTGAAGGGCACTCTGTATTGCATATTCCTGATCTTCTGTTATTGTTCCAGCTTCAACAAGGTTGTCCAGCACATTTGCAAAAGGATTGTTCACAGCTTCACTGCTCAGTTCTATGGAATCCCGATACTGCTTTTTATTTGTATCTTCCCTGGACTTCACCTCACTGTCAGTGTCATATTCTGAATTTGCCTGTGTGATATTCCTATAATAATTTATTGTGCTTTGAGAGTTATTTATTATATTCATATAGACCTCCTAAATTTATTTGCTAATTATTTATTCGATGATTTTCAATTCATATTTACGTTTATATTGAAGCAGATTTGCGGCAATACTGAGGCAGATTCAGGCAAGCAAAAATCAATATAACACTATATGAAATTTATGCTAAAATAAACTGGAGGTGAAATATGGCAATGGACAAAAAACTTATTTATATAGCAGACGATGAAATTAACATTTGTAATATAATTAAATCCTTTTTAATCCAGGAAAGCTTTGAAGTGATTACATTTTCCAACGGCAAAGCCCTGTTGGAGGCTTTTGATAAGAAACAGCCCCAGCTTATAATTATGGATATTATGATGCCTGAAATTGATGGCTTTTCTCTTTGCTCCATTATCAGGGCAAAAAGTGCAGTGCCTATTATAATAATCTCTGCCAGGGATACGGAGCCTGATAAAATAGCAGGCCTAACCCTGGGAGCCGATGATTATTTAACCAAGCCCTTCAGTATGATGGAGCTTACAGCACGAATTAAAAGCATATTCAGAAGGATAAACCTTGATAATTCAAATTTGGACATCAATACTCAGGTACTGGATATAACTATGGATCCCAACCTCCGCCAGGCCTGCTTAAAAGACGTAAGCCTTGAGCTCACCAACATGGAATTTAATTTATTGTACTACCTGGGATCTAATAAAAACAGAGCAGTTAGCAGAAAAGAACTTTTAGACAAGCTTTGGGGCTTTGAAGAGGATGTTGAAACAAGAGCAGCAGATGACATGATAAAAAGAATAAGAAAAAAGCTTGCAGATGCAGGTTCAAGCCTTTCAATTGAAACAATCCGTGGTTACGGCTTTACTATAAAGGATAGGTAATTATTTTATGAAAAAAAACACCATTAAGTGGAGTATATTTAAGTACAACCTAACTGTAATCATCCTTTTAATTGCCCTGACCTGTATTATTTTCAACCTGGCTGTAAATATATATATTGAAAAAAATATTGTAGGCCAATTAGAGAAAATTGCTTCAAATACTGAAACTACCGCCCTGACCCATGGTCCTGATTATTTTCCTCCTCCAGGCTTGCCGCCGGATCAGCAGCATTCTGATGACAAGCTGTTTGGGTATTACCTTATGCTTGACCGCTCATTAAAGGAGCCTCTTTCACTTTTGAATGCGGATTTCATATTACTGGATGGAAATGAAAACAGGATCAGCCCTTTTACCGATAAAACCCTTACAGCTCCTGCTGAGCTTCTTAACTCAATTATTGAAGAAATTAAAAAATCTGATAATAATAAAACTGAACGGCATTTAAACTTTAACATTTCAGGTGTAAAATATATCGCCATAATAAAACCGGTGTATGATAAAAACTCCTTTGGACTAGGCTGGATTATCATTTACTCAAGCCTCCAAAAAATTAACCAGCTGCAGTACAGTATAAATATCCTGTTATTTACCATACTGATTTTCTCGGCCATGTTAATAACGGCATTATCTTCGGCACTTTCAAAAAAAATCTCTGAACCATTTCTTACCTTGAACCATTATATTAAAGAAATAGCAGAACGAAATTTTACATCAAAAATCCAGCATCCTGTATATCTGGAGCTGGAGGAGCTCACAGAAAGTATTAACCTTATGTCCCACAAGCTGGGAGCTATGATAAAGCCCAGAAAACCTTCCTTCAAAATGTGTCCCATGAATTCAGGACACCCCTGATGTCCATCCAGGGCTATGCTGAAGGAATAAAATATAAAGTGGTTGAGGATACACAGGCCGCAGAAATTATTATGCAGGAAACCAGCCGAATGACAAAGCTGGTGGAGGATATACTGTATTTATCAAGGCTGGACTCCTTGGAGGAAAATTACAAGTACCAGCCATTAAATATAGATTCTGTGATAAACCAGTGCCTGAAGCGAACTAATGGCGCTGCACTTAAAAACAATATCAGCCTCATATCAGATATAAGGTGCAGTGACATTGAGGTTTCCGGTGATGAAGAAAAATTAACCCGGGCAGTGACAAACATACTGTCCAACTGCATAAGATATGCCGAAACCTACGTGCAGGTCAAAGCTTCCTGCCAAAATAACGAGGTTATAATATCCATCCAGGATGATGGACCTGGCTTCAAGGAAAATGAAATAAAAATGATATTCCAAAGATTTTATAAGGGTGAAAATGGAAATCACGGCTTAGGCCTGGCTATAAGCAAAAACATAATAGATAAAATGAATGGCACCCTGTCAGCAGAAAACACTACCTCCGGAGCTCTATTTAAAATAGTCCTGCCCATGGTATAAACATTTCAAAATTTTAAGAAAATTAGCTTAAGGTGTTGATTTTAGCCTTAAGCTAATTTACTATTAAGTTATAAGTACTTTCGGGGGAGTGATTAACATGGATTTTGAGGTCTACCAGGATTATCCAGTTTCTATAAAAGTTATCGGGGTTGGAGGTGGAGGAAATAATGCCATAAATAGAATGGCATCCACGTCACTTATGGGTGTTGAGCTGATATCCGTAAACACTGACTTGAAAAGCTTAAATATGTCCAATGGGGACAAACGTGTACAAATTGGAGCCCGGCTTACAAAGGGCCTTGGTTCAGGATCTAATCCAGAGGTAGGTGAAAGTGCCGCTCTGGAAAATGAAACGCAGATAAGAGAATTTCTTCAGGGTGCAGACATGGTATTCGTAACTGCCGGCATGGGCGGTGGAACAGGTACCGGAGCAGCCCCTGTGGTAGCCTCCATTGCAAAGGAGCTTGGTATACTCACTATCGGCATAGTAACAAAGCCATTCCCCTTTGAAGGTAAAAGGAGAATGGACAATGCTGCCAGGGGAATTGAAAAGCTGCGTGAAAATGTAGATTCACTGATAGTAATTTTAAATGGAAATTTATTAAATACAAACAATAAAAAAGTTTCCTTTCTGGAAGCCTTTAATATAGTTGATGAAGTACTTAGGGTTGGAATTTCCGGTATCACAGGCATAATAAACAATCCCGGCCTTATCAATGTGGATTTTAACGATATTTGCACCATAATGAGGAATTCAGGCATTGCTCATATGGGTATAGGCGTTTCTTCTGGAGATGAACGAGCTGTTAAGGCAGCAGATCAGGCCATGAACAGTCCTCTGCTGGAGACCTCCCTTAACGGTGCTACAGGATTGCTGGTTAATGTAGCTGGCAGTTCAAGCATGTCCCTTCTTGAAATTAATGATGCTGTGAGCCATATTGAAAAGCATGTTCACGCTGACGCGGAAATTATATTTGGCACTACCATTGATGAATCCCTGGAAAATGAACTTTGTATCACTCTTATTGCCACAGGACTGCAGGATTTTGTACCCCCTGCAGTATTGACCCAGCAGGAGCAGGAATACGATGTTGACATTCCCGCCTGGCTCAGACAGAAAAACAGATCAAGATAATTTAAGCCTCAGCTTATGCTGGGGTTTCTTTTTTTAATTATAAGTTCATATTTTGAGCTATCAAATATGACAATTTAAATAACTTATGTTATAAATTTCTATAATAAGTGTTGATTTTTCTGAAAATTTGTATTATAATTATATTATGTTCATTATTTGAACGTAATTTGAATTTAGGAGAGTGCAAAATGAACAACTGGGAATATTGGAAAGAAGTTTGGGATAGAAAAGGAAATACCAATACAGAGGATATAAGAACCATAGATGGTTTTGAAGATACCACGGCAGACCTTGAAAAGATTGCTGCAAACATAACCAGGGTACTGAAAATAGAGCCAAGTGACAAGGTTCTGGAAATAGGCTGCGGAGCCGGTGGAGTTGCCCAATACCTGAATTGTGATTACATAGGCATAGACTATTCAAAACCTATGGTCTCAAAACATATTAACCTTCTTCGGAATTCTGTGCTTCAGTGTGAAGCCAATGACCTTATATTCAAGGACAATAGCTTCGATAAGGTATTTATTTATGGAATAAGCCACTACTTTCCTGATCATGAATACGCCAACAAGGTTTTTTCCGAGATGAAAAGAGTTGCCAGAAAGGCCATATTTATAGGTGATCTTCCCGTTACATCCCACAGGGAAGAACATCTGCTCTACAGAAAAGATGATTTTGAAGGCTGGACAATACTGCCGCCGGACTACAATCCTTTAAGATTTAACGTATACCTGGAACTATAAGATATTTAATAAGTATAGATTTTTGCTTCGGCTTCTCTATACTTATTTTTTTAGGAGGTGATTCTATGCAGGCGCTGATGCTGGCTGCTGGAATGGGAAAAAGGCTTGGAAAATATACTAATGAGAATACAAAATGTATGGTGGAGGTTGCAGGTAAAAAGCTTATTGACAGAGCAGCTGAAGCTTTAAAATATGCTGGTATAAAAAAATTCATCGTAGTTATTGGCTATAAGGGTGAGTTGCTGAAAGAGTACCTTTTGGAAAATGTCTCAGGGTTGGATTTTGCATTTGTGGAAAATAAGGACTATGACAAAACAAATAACATATATTCTCTGTTTCTTGCCAGGGAGTACCTTGCACAGGATGACACCATAATACTGGAATCCGACTTGATATTTCAAAGGGATATCATCAAAAAACTTATGGACTCTGAATACAAGGACGCCGCTGTGGTTGCCAAATATGAGCAGTGGATGGACGGCACAGTGGTTTTTCTTGATGAAAATAATAATATAACTGAGTTCATCGAAAAAAAGAACTTTATCCACTCAAAAGTACAGGATTACTATAAAACAGTTAACATATACAAATTCAGCCGTGAATTTTCAAGGAAGTTTTACCTTCCCTTTATTAATGCCTACATTGAAGCTTATGGCAATAATGAATATTATGAGCTGGTTTTAAAGGCTATTGCCCACCTGTCAAAATCTGAGCTTAAGGGCTTCAGGCTTTCTAGCGAGCTTTGGTATGAAATAGATGACGCCCAGGACCTGGATATTGCCAATACATTATTTTCCGAGGGAAGTGACAAGCTCCTTAATTTTCAGAAAAGATACGGGGGCTATTGGAGATTTCCAAAAACAAAAGATTTTTGCTATCTGGTTAATCCCTATTTTCCAACCCCCAATATGACAGAAAAATTCAAATGCAATTTTTATGATTTAATTTCACAATACCCTTCAGGAATGGAGGTACAAAGGGTTAATGCAGCAAAAATGTTCAACATTGACCAAAATGAAATACTGGTGGGAAATGGAGCCTCCGAGCTCATCAATTTGCTTGGCTGCATTATTAAGGGGAGAATCCTGGTTTCATGTCCATCCTTTAACGAATACATACGATGCCTTCAAAATGCAGAAATAATTCCTTACAACACAGCTCCTGACAGCTTTCAGTTAAATAAGGATCGCATACTTTCCCAGATGAACTATGCAGATAACGTAATAATTGTAAACCCAGACAATCCATCGGGAAGTTTTCTTAAGTATAAGGAAATTATGGAGATTATAGATAAATGTCATAAGGAAAATAAGACCATAATTATTGATGAATCCTTTATTGATTTTGCAGAGGAATCACAAAGGTATACCCTCATAGATTCCAGCATCCTTAGCAGGTATAAAAATTTGGTGGTTATAAAAAGCATAAGCAAATCCTACGGAATACCGGGACTGAGGCTGGGAGTACTTGCATGTGGAGATGAACATATAATATCCCAGATGAATGAGGCTATGCCTGTGTGGAATATAAATTCACTTGGTGAGTATTTTTTCCAGATTATAAGCCTTTACCACAAAGATTATTTTGAAGCCTGCAGCAAGGTTGCAAAGGAACGTGATAAGCTGATCTGTGCACTAAAAAAACTTCCAGGCCTGACTCCCTTCAATTCCCAGGCTAATTACGTGCTGTGCCGCCTTGATCAGAATTCCAGAGAGGTTTCTTCAAAATTGCTTTGTCAATACAATATATTTGTTAAAGACCTTTCAGATAAGGATGGTTTTAACGGAGAAAACTATCTTCGGCTGGCTGTAAGAGACAATTATGATAATCAGTGCCTGGTTAACGCATTAGAAAAGATATTAACAAATTGAAAACATAATGTAAAATATCACATATTTATAATAATAATTGGGATACGTGCTATAATAGATAATATAATACACAGCCAATGGCGGAATGGAGACGAACCTTATGAAAACAAAACAAAAAAAACCTGTATTTTCTATTATCTTATATGTAGCAGCAGCAGTTGTAGCTGTACTGGGCACTGCTTTGCTGGTAAGCAATATAATGCTTTATTCCAATAATGTTACCCAGTATGTAGCACAAGGATATTCTGTTGAAACTGTAACTGCACAGCTGCTACCCTCCCAGCTTATACCTGGTATTTTGGAGCCGGTATCCCTTTACTATGGCATGGCAATTTTACTTGCAGCTGCCGGTGTTATAAATGGAAAGATAACAAAATGTCTTGCAGCTTTAACTGAAAAAACAGTTGAAGCTGAGGAAATGGCCGAGGTGGAAGAAGTATCTGAAGCTGATGCAATGGAAGACACGGCTGAAGCAGAAAAGAAGCTTGAGGTCATTGAAGATGAAGAAACCATAGATGAGTGCAGCAGCGCAGTGGAAGATAATAAGTAAAAAATTTAAGGCTGATTTTCATCAGCCTTTTTTATTTAACTCCCTTTTGTAGATTTCCGTATATTTCATTTTTCCATTGATTCTTTCAGACTTCATAAGACTTATCTTATCAACCTGAACTTCTATGGCAAGAATCTCCTTTGAAAGCTCCCTTAAACTGAGCCCATCCTTTACTAAAGCCTGCCTTGCCAGCGTCAGATGAGGTTTAAATTCCCGGCTTTCCACAGGAAATCCAAAGTCCTCCAGAGCTTTTTTAAGCTTATTGTAAACAGTGTTAAGCTTAACGCTTTTATCAACACCCAGCCAGCATAAGCTCCCTGAACCACTCCTGAAGGCTCCTAAATCCTTTAGTACCAAAACAAAGGCTTCCTCATTCACCTGATCTATGCATTGCTTAAGTTCAGTAACCCTATCAGTATCACCAATAAAAGCAAGGGTAAGATGAAGGTTATCTTTTATAGTAAAGTTCCCTTTTTCAATGACCTTTTTTAATTTTGTTTCTATATGTTCAATTTGATTTTTTACTTCCTCACTGAAATTCACAGCAATAAACAATCTCAAAAGCATCCCTCCGAACTTTAATCCTCTTCAGTTTTTGATGCAGCTATATAGTCCATACTAGCTCTGATATACAGTGCTATAAGTCCATCCAGTTTGCTGCTTTGCCTCAGAATTTCCGGGCTGTCCAGTTCATAGCTGCTATCTGAAAGCATTTTGCATAGTATTTCTTTTTCTATTATGATCTGCTCGTTAATATCAACCATAGTGCATCCTCCTCATACTATAACTATAGCATAAAAGGTCAGGCCACTTTCCAAATTATATAATTTTTAACAAATATTTATTATTTTATTCATACTTTCTATACATTTCCCAAATATACATATTTCAGGTATTTGCCAGCAGTTTCGGCAAGTTTCCTTAAGGTGTCCACAGGAGTAGGCTCCTTATCTGTCATTTCGTATCTTGGAAAAAATCTAGACAAATGCAGAGGTATCTCTGGGGACATCGAGCTTATCCATTTAGCCATTTCCTCTATAACCTCAACAGAATCATTAAGACCTGGAATCACGAGAGTTGTTATTTCCACATGGCATTTCCCTGATGAAATTTCTATGGCTGATTTAACTGAATCCAGATTCCCCTTTACCACATCCCTGTAGTATTCCCTGGTGTAGCCCTTTAAATCTATGTTCATTGCGCTTATATAGGGCAGAAGCTGCTGGAGGGGCTCAGCACAGATATACCCATTTGTAACCAGCACATTCAGCAGACCCTTTCTGCTGGCAAGCCTTGCGGTGTCATAAATGTATTCATACCACACGGTAGGCTCATTATAGGTATAGGCAATACCGATGTTGCCCATGGACTTCAAGTCAAGAGCCTTATTTACTAGTGCTTCACTATCCAGATAGGCGCACTGGACCCCGTCAGGCTCCAGCCTTGCTATGCTGTAATTCTGACAAAAGGGACACTTGAAGTTGCAGCCTATAGAGCCGGCAGATAATATGCTGCTGCCGGGATGAAAATTGTAGAGGGGTTTTTTCTCAATAGGGTCCAGGGCAAGAGCTGATATCTTTCCGTAATTTGTTGAGTAGAGCACTCCGTCCATATTTTCTCTGACACCGCAGGCACCTCTGCCACCTTGGTCAATAAAGCAGTAGTTTGGACAAAGGATGCATCTTACACTCTTATTATCCTTTTTCTCATAGAACATTGCTTCCTTACCTGTCATAGAATCTCCCCCTATTTGTATCTTATAACCTCAAACCTTTCTATTATATAATTTTCACCCTGATCAATTCCAGCCTTGCTTAAAGCAATATCCACCTGCTCCATGGGGGTATCCACACCTTGAAGATCCGGCAGCAGTAATCCTCTTCTGAAGCCTGCAGTAACAATTACTCCATATTTTTTTACATCCAGCTGATCAATGGAATTAATTTTTTCCGGTTCCCCAAGGATATCCACTGAGTATTCCAGCATTGGCAGTTCATCTACCCGCACAGGGTTAAACCTTGGATCCTGTGTGCCTGATTTTATGGCATTGCTTACTATTTCCCCGGCAATGCTTTCCTCAGTGGGAAATATTGTGCCTATACAGCCCCGAAGCATTCCATTCTTTTTTATAGATACAAAAACACCTGCTTTTTTACTGGTGAGATATGCCGGCAAATCATCCAGAACCTTAATTTTTGCTCCCGTATTAACATAGGCTTCCAGCGTACGCCTGGCCAGCTTTACCGGCTGGCTTTCCTCCCTGCCCAATACCTTTGCCTTGGCAATAAGATAGCCTACACCAAAGGGTCCTTCATAGGAATATACCTCTGTGTGAAGCTTGCAGCCGCTAAGAGCCCCCAGCATCATTACAAAGGATCTGGTTCCGCATTGTGCTGCTTCCTCTAGTAGCTTTTCATCCATATGAATAAGGGCCTCCAGGTCATTGTTTTTCAATTTGTCTATGAGATAGCTGTCAAACCTGGCTCCGCTGCTGCTGTAACCTGCCGGAGCATCCTTAGTAAGCTTGTGGGATAGGTCTCCGCTGGCTACATACACTGCATTTTCTCCAAAAGCCTCCACAGCATCTTTTATACACTGACCAAACCTGTAAATATCCTCCAGAGGAAGGAATGGCGTAGATATATGAACAAGCTTAAAATCCTTCAACTCCCTGCTGATATAATAAAGTGGAACAAGGGCTCCGTGATCAAGATTTTCAGTTATACCATAGATCCACTTCTGTGATTCATTCAGCCCCCCTGCGCTTATTCCCATTGCTTCTGCGCGTCTTATAATTTCTGCAGCCAGCTCTTCATTGTTTTTGAATTCAAACTTTTCACCTGGACAGCCAAAGGAACTTAAATCCCCTGAAAGAATGCTATTATCTGAAATATAAACAAAATCCCTGAAGCATGGCGCATGGGGTGATGATAATATAATTGTAGACGGTTTATCAGCGGCAATTTCCCTTGCCACCTTCTTTACTGCATCTATTGTTGCAGCAGCATCCATTTCCCTGCCTCTGCCCACCTGTGGCACAATTATCGGAGGATGCGGCAGAATATACCCATTTTTAATACCCATAATCATTCCTCCCTTATACTTTAATAATATGATACACTGAATTATTAGAATTTTCAATCAATTAATAATTTATTAATTCACATAAAATTCTGTAAAATGAATCATTTAGTTGCTATAATATAATTAAACAATAAAATGGGGGGTGAATTTATGAGGCTATTGAAGCATACAGTATTTATCATATTCTGCATACTGGCCATTGTAGCGTTTCCGGGCTGCACTCCTGGCATCAGCGCTCCTGCCAGCCAGACTGACACCATGGTAGAAAACACCAGCTCCGGGCAGTCCCAGCCAGGCTCTGAATCCCTTAACGAAAGCACAGATACACCATCCGCTGCTGGTGAACAAAACAACCCACCGGAAACCCCATTAACAAGTGAGCCGGCGCCGGAAGCTCCGGAAGCAGCCCCTGCCGCGCCTGACTCTCAGGCTGCCAGTGTACTAATTCCAAGGGATATCTACCTGAAATACGGCAATACCGGAAGCTATGTGGTAGAGCTTCAGATCCGGTTAAACAAATTTAATTATAACCTGGCTGTAGACGGCGATTTTGGATACATGACCGATTTTGCACTGAGGGATTTTCAGACTAAAACCGGAATAGGCAGTGACGGCATTGCCGGACCTGTAACCTGGAGTACCCTGGAATCCACCCCTGCTCAGACACCTTACCTGTTTGACGAGGCTGTTTATTACCAGAACATTGTTAATTCAAGCTATTGCCCCAGCTCCACAGGTTATTTTATATATGTAAACCTGAAAAGACATGCAGTAGTAATACTTACCGGCAGCAGCTACAACTGGACTACATCGAAGATATTTACATGTACCGTTGGAACTTACGCCACCCCTACCGTCACTGGTAGATATACTGTAGGAGCAAAGGGATCATACTTCGTTGTAAAGGAAAACGGCCTTATATGCAAATATTATACCCAGATAACCGGAGATTATTTATTCCACAGCATATTATACTACCCCAGCGGCGGCATAGCAGATGCCCGGCTGGGTATGAACCTTTCCCACGGATGTATAAGGCTTGCAACAGAAAATGCATACTACATCTATACTACTATTCCCAGGGGCACTGCTATATGGATACAGTAGTTAATTGTTAAGATGTTCCTTCAGCTTGTCCAGTGCTTCTGAAAAACTGGTTGATTTAATTGAAGGGAATGCTTTCAACAGACGTTTATGAATTGAATGCCTGCTGAACAGCAGTTCCTTCTGTTTGTGTAGAAGCTTCTCTGCCTCTGGATATCTGTCCTGAAGCAGTTCCTTGAGCTTTTCTTCCTCTGCACGGAAGGCCAGGGCCTTTTTTGAAATATTTTCACCAAGTTCATCGGATATTTCCCTTAGATTCTGTGCAACCTCATCCAGCTGCTTTAACCTCTTGTTTAAGTTCATAACTGAAATTACTGTTACTACCGTGTCAATAACCATGGTGAGCAGCACAACTGACAGCACTGCAAAGCCTGCCAGACCGTAGGTTTTTGCTGTGAATCCTGCGATTATGGGATGGATTATCCTCATTATAACAATACACCCCAAACCCCACATAAGGGAAAACGCAAGGCACACATAACCACCAATGTTAAAGGGATAATCAAAGTAATCCCACCAGCGGGTTTTAAATACCTTCTCAAGAACAACCCCTGCCACCAGCTCCAGTGCAGTGGTTAAAATAACAGAGCCTGCAAAAAGCAGGATAATATTTCCCTTTACAGGTGTTAAACATATGATGATAATTATCATTCCAAAACCATATATCGGGCATACAGGTCCGTTAAGAAACCCTCGATTCACGAAGGTGCCCTCTGTAACCGCGGCATAAACCACCTCTGTGCACCATCCCAGGAAGGAATATACCGCAAAATACCAAAGAACATTATATATTACAAAGCTATCCAATCCCATCACCCCATAAGCTAATATATAAAAATTATACCAAATAATTACACATACATCCATAAAACGAAAGGGGAAAAGCTATGAGCCTGACAATCAAGACATTCCATATAAGCAAGGTGGCTTTTGGTGAAAAAAACCATGTGGACACCGATGGCACCATGACCTTGAATAAGGACATAATTTGTGAAATCTTAAAGGAGGAGCCCCTGATTAATAATATTGATATACAGATAATAGCTCCGGGAGATCACCACAGATGGACCAACTGCATAATGGATTTTATGCCAATATCGGCCAAAGCCCTGGGTAAAACCGGCCAGGGGATTACCCATACATTAACTGGTGTATACATCATGTTAACCGGCATTGACAGCGAAGGGCAGAAAATGATCCGTTTCGGCATTACCGAGGGCAACCTGCAGGAGCTAGTTTGCTTTGGCAAAGCAGGAACTCCAGCAATGAATGATTATATAATATCCTTTGATGTGACCCTCAATGCAGAAAGCGCACATTCCAGGCCAGGCCCCACCGCCGCCCACAGAGCCTGTGATACATTTTTTCAGATCTTCAGGGAAAAAATGAAAAAGTTTAACGGAAGCAAATGCACTGAAAAACACATATTTGAAGAACAGGTCTATTCAGGTGAGAAAAGGATAGCATTAATAAAGCAAGTACCTGGGCAAGGGGCCATGTTCGATACCTGCATACTTCCTGAGGAGCCGTCGGGCTTTCTTCACGGACATTCAATAATTGATATGGGCAATGTTCCTGTTATACTCACTCCAAATGAGTACAGGGACGGAGCACTTCATGCCATGTAGGAGGGATTTAATATGGGAGTAAGCACATCGACAAAGGAAAGCACACTGCACTATTTCAGGGATCCGCTGCTGGATGTAATTACATCGGACAAGGATTTGTACCTCACTGGAATAATCATCACCGGCACCCCCCAGGACAATGACAGCAAGTTCTTTGCAGGGGAGCGTGTTGCAGCATGGACTGAAGCCATGAAGCTTGATGGGGCCATTATTGCCGTAGAGGGCTGGGGAAATGATACCATAGACTTTGCAAACACCATTGAACAGATCAGCAAAAAGGATATCCCTGTAGCCGGCCTTACCTTTATAGGAAATGAAGGCCTTGTAGTAACCAATAAGTATATGGATACCCTGGTTGACTACAATAAATCCCAGTCCGGTTATGAGACCGGCAGGGTAGGTGAAAATAATATTGATGAGCTGGATGCAAAAAAAGCTGTAGCATACCTTAAGCTCAAGATGAGAAAAACACCCGGCCGACCTTAGCCGGCGGGTGTTATATCACCTTTTCCAGAAATATATCCACTAACGCAGGATCAAACTGTGTGCCTGCATTTTCTTTAAGTTCATGGTACGCCTCATCCCTGGTAAGGTTGTAGCCGTAGGTCCTGGTGCTGGTCATGGCATCGAAGGCATCCACAATACTTATGATTCTGGACTGCAGCGGTATCTGATCCTGCTTCAACCCTTTAGGATAACCCTTGCCATCCCATCTCTCGTGATGTGCCAGAACAAACTCCGCCATTTCAGACATATTGTTCACAGTACTCAATATTCTGTAGCCTACCTCAGGATGTCTCTTAATCTCCTCCCACTCGCTGTCATCAAGGGGACTGGGCTTGTTTAGTATATTTTCATCAACGGCAATTTTGCCTATATCATGAAGCAGCCCTACCGTTTTTAATTCATGTACCTGTTCCTCATCCAATCCTAAAAGCTGTCCCATTCTTTCACACATGAAGGATACTCTTTTTGAGTGCTGTTCCTCCCGCTTGTTTTTTTCATGGAGAGTACTGATTATGGTGTTTATGGTCCTCCCTCTCATACTTGGACTTTCGAACAGCTTGTTTTTATACATATGGTCCTCTGCCCTTTTAAATATCTCATCTACAATTTCGTCTGAATTATTTTTAGTTTCATAGCCCATGGATACAGATATATCTATTGAATCAACCTTTTCACTAAGGGCCAGCTCCTTAATACGCTTAATAATACTTTCAGCTTCAAAGCCATCTGTCTTGGGCAGAAGTATCATAAATTCATCCCCGCCAAGCCTGGCAACTATATCGTCTGCCCTGCAGCCGCTGCTTAAAACCTGGGATACCTTCTTAAGAAGTCTATCCCCCATAGCATGTCCAAATGAATCGTTAACCAGCTTCAAGCCATTAACATCAGCCATAACAAGGGTCAACGGATAATTTCTCTGCACATCCAGCCTCACCAGTTCCTCTTCAAAAAATCTCCTGTTATATAACCCTGTGAGCTGGTCATGGTAGCTGAGGTATTCCAGTTTCTGCTCCATCAGCTTTCTTTCCCTTACGTCCCTACACAGACAGTGGTATACCTCCTGTCCATTAAGCATGATAGAGGTAATCATAATTTCCAGAGGTATCAGCTCATGATTACTGCTCATGCTCCACCATTCAAATTTATACTTTTTATATTTGGATATTTCATTTCTTACCTTATCCAGTACCTCCCTGGAGTTTTCTCCATCCGGCTGGACTTCCGGAGCCAGGTCCGAAAGAATCTTATCGTATATTTCATTTTTGGAATCATATCTCAGCAGCTCCAGCATTGCCGGATTGCAATCTATAACCTTATGATTCTTAAGAAGCATAATACCGTCCGAGGACCCTAAAAATAGGTTTCTGAAAGTATATTCACTAGCCTTCACTGCATCCTCAGCCAGCTTTCTCTGGGTAATATCGCCAACGATCAATGCCAGCTGGGACTCTTTGGGCCTGTATGCCACTACCTCTATATATTTGCCGGCATTTTGGGAGTACCTTTCATAATGTTCAGGCTCTCCGGTTATTACTACCCTCTTAAACTTGTCTATATATTCATTACTCAAATCAGGAATTATATCAGTAATATTTTTCCCAATTGCGTTTTTTATATTTGTACCTGCTATTCTTTCGTAGCTTTCATTGCAATCCAGTAATACTAATTTCATATCTCCACCGTCAGTAACGGCTTCATATAGGGAGAGCCCTTGCAGCATCTGGGTTACCAGTGTTTTATACTTATCCTCACTGGCAATGAGCTGGTTTTCCCTTTCCCGTTCTTCAGTAACATTTCTTGATATGGCCAGCACCTCATTTTTGCTGCTTTTAGCCATTCTCAACTCAAAATGTTGATTTTTGCCCTTAACCTCCAGGGTGTACTCAAAGGTTTCAATATTGCCGGTTTCAAGAACAAGTTTTATTTTGTCCATGGCAATGGCTGCAATTTCCTCAGGCATGATATCATCAACTGATTTGCCTATAAATAATTCCCTGGGCATCATCAGCAATGCCTTATCATTAGTTTTGCAGTCCATAAACCTGCCTTCTCCGTCAAGAACAAAAAGCAGATCAGGCAAAGCCTGGATAATAGCTCTGTTTTTTTCCTCACTTCGGCTAAGCAACTGTTCATTTTCCATAAGCTGCTCATATTGGGCTCTTAGCTGCTCCTCAGAGGCAGCCAGCTGCTGGATATAGGCCTGAAGCTCTGTATTAGTGGATGAAAGCTGTTCATAGCTGTCATTTAATGCCTTCTCGGTAGCCTCCACCTTTTTAAGCTGGCTTCTTATGAGCAGGTACAATATTACCGAGGTCATCAGGATATAGAACCATCCTTTATAAACCTCCATTTTTGCCAGCAAGGCACCATCACTTCCTGCTAGCAGCACAATAACCTGTTCTGAAAAATATATCCAGGACAATCCTATGATAAGGTATATAAATGTTATTCTTATGGAAGAAATATTATAATTATCGATTTTATTCGGGAAATTGGGTTTTCTTCTAGATGATTTCCACACAGTATCCCCCCTATTGCGCATTAATATAACTGTATTATACTAAGATTGATTTTTTTTTACAACAATACAGTAATTATTTCGAAAGCTGTCATTTATTCGCCCATCAGGATTGAATGAACTTCAACTCCATAACGCCTTACTATATCCTGCTTGGCTTGCTTATATGCTTCGCTCTGCCCCTTCTGCTCAGTCCTGTCTATATAATATTTTGCCAGTTCCTCCGCAATTACGTCCAGCAAAAGCTCTGCCAGCAGCAGCCTGGCTCCATCCTTAAAGTGGCCCTGGCCATTTACATAAAGTCTCACAGTAGGAGCTTCCGTGTTTATCAGGATAAGCCTCTCTGATGGGCTGTACACAGCTCTTTCCATATCGTTGCTTAAATTTCTGAGCTCATAGCCCCTGAACAAAGCAGTGGAATTGTCCCTATTCCAAGGTCTGTTTGGCCTGCCTGAAGGATGTCCATATCCCTTTCCCGAAGCATTTTGAGCTATCACAATTTCGCATACCGCAGTATATGGCCCGGATATTGCTTCAATTTTTCCGTGCTGCCCCACCACATCTCCAGTAACCTGAAATTCAACCCGGCCATCTTCAGGAAGCTGGGAAACCAGGAGAGCATCCATTCCTGGTTCAGTTCTAAAAGTATCGTTTAATATATATCGGAAGGATATTATATCCTGGGGCATTAGCTGGGTTTTATCTATTATCAAAGTCACATGGAAGGGATGTGATACCTTCCTATAATAAAAAGGAGTACTGAACCTCAGCACTGCAGGTCTGCCTGTATCATAAGGCCCATAGGTGCCTGAACCAGGTCCTGGAGGAAGAATAATTCCAAGATCCTCCGAAGCAACCTTGTTCATGCGCTTTAGAATACTTTCAATCATGTCCTGGGTCCGTTTTGAAGTGGTGGCATGATCAACATGACTTAGCCTCAGCTGCTCGCTTTTTATAAAGCCGCTTACCATTTCGCTTACTGCTTCAGAAAATGCAGCAACGAAGGGATCCTTCATATTTAATCCGTCCCTTTCATCGCTTATTATTGGTATGCCTTGAGTAAGCATTTCCACAAGGCTTGGACAATTTACCATACCATAAAGGTATTCTGTTCCCAGCTGATTTTCATATTTGAAAAACTGGCAGTCAAAAACTGCAGTTCCTGATATTACAAGGAGGCCGTTGGTGCGCTCATTTCCACGTAATACAAGCTCCCTGTTTATTGACTTTTTCAGCGTTATATAAAATATATGGCTTACTCCCTTGTATGTAAAGGTGCCCGCCTCTTCCGGACCCAGCAGCATCCTGTTCTCAGGCTCCTGGTATCTAAGCACCAGCGATGCCTCAATTTTAGCAGACTGGTTCAGATTCACAAGCTCCACAATACGCCTTTCAAGTATGTCCCTTATGTATATGTTATTGCTGATGGTTTTTGAAAGGGAGCTGAAGTAGGGAATGTTGGTCAAAGGATTTTCCACCACAATAGTTACTCTGGTGCCGTTGCTGCCTTCAGGAATATCCAGGCGGCTGTAATCTTTCTCCTGTGCCAGTCTTCCTGCATCCCAGTCATCAAAAAGGTACTCGCCATCCTTACCTCTGAAAAGGTCAATCCTGGATATAGTTCCTTCATTTATTGATTCAATCCATCCATGGCCAAGTCCGTAAACCGCCTGCTTCATACCTCTTCCGAAATATCCTCTTCCACCTGCTTCACCTTTTGCCATAAGGCTATGTGCCCCTCCATAGGATAGAACAGAAATAATTCTATCAAAGGACATGCCTTCTGCCTGGTCTGTCACTGTTAATATAGCCCCATTCTGGTGACGCTCGTAGGTTATTACTATTTTATTATTTACAGGAATCCCCTTGCTCTCCTGCCGTGAGTAGCTGTCATCGGAGTTTGTTATTAGCTCCACCAGTGCCTTTTCAATTGAGGAAAACCTCCTTGAATCTATATCTATAACTCTCTGATCCACGGGCAATGATGCTATTGACATACTGGACACCCCCAAAATAATATTTTTATTTTACATTATCACAATTTTCTGATATATTCTACATAAAATAAATATTTCCTCCAAAAAATTACAGCTTGTAATGTTTTTACCGTCTTGCTATACTGATAAAATAAGTTTCCCAAGGAGGAGTAAAGATGAAATTTTTTAAAGCCTTAAAAAGATTTTTTAAAAAATTTGGTCCCGGGTTTATAACCGGTGCTTCTGATGACGACCCCTCGGGAATTGTTACCTATTCCCAGACCGGTGCCATATTTGGCTACAGTCAGCTTTGGCTCACCCCCTTCTCATTTCCCTTTGTACTTGCAATACAGGAAATGTGCGGACGAATCGGTATGGTTACAGGTAAAGGCCTAAGCGGAATTTTAAAGAAGCATTATCCCAAATGGGTATTAATTACTGCTGTAGCTTTGCTTTTCATTGCAAATACTGTAAATATAGCAGCTGACCTTGGAGCAATGGCAGCTTCCGCTCAGATGGTGCTGGGGCTTTCTTTTTCCTTTTGGATTTTCTTTATCAGCGGACTTGTAATTATTCTTGAGATCTTTGTAAGTTACCATTCCTATTCAAGGATATTGAAATTTTTCGCATTATCACTTTTTGCATATTTCATAACTGCTTTTATGGTGAAGCAGGATTGGGGCCTGATATTAAAAAGCATCACCGTTCCCAATAATAATTACACCAAGGATTACTTTTTGAAAGTAGTTGCATTCCTGGGCACTACCATATCGCCTTACCTTTTCTTCTGGCAGGCTTCCGAGGAGGTTGAGGAAAAGATTGTCAGGCACAGGTATAATGCAGACAAGGCAAAGCATCCCACAGTACGGCCCTCGGATATAACTGAAATGCGTATAGATACAACCATGGGCATGCTTTTTTCTCAAGCTGCTGCCTTTATGATAGTAATTACAACTGCCGCCACCTTGCATTTAAATGGTATAACAGACATAGAAACCGCACCCCAGGCAGCCCTGGCCCTGAAGCCCTTTGCCGGTGAACTGGCATATCTGGTTTTTGCCCTGGGTATCATAGGCATAGGAATGCTTGGAGTGCCAATTCTTGCAGGGTCAAGTGCATATGCGGTATCTGAGGCTCTTGGATGGAAAAAAGGCTTAGGTAAAAAGCTCCATGAAGCACCTTTGTTTTACAGCATAATTGCAGTTTCCACATTATTAGGACTGGCAATGAATTTTATAGGAATTAACCCTATGAGAGCATTATATTATGCGGCCGCAGTAAACGGGCTGCTGGCTCCTCCTTTAATGTTTATAATATTATTTATAGGTATGAATAAGAAAATCATGGGAAAATACACCAATAGCAGAGCCAGCACCATTATAAATATCCTGGGTGCACTCCTGATGACTTCTGCAGGAGTTTTGCTGGTTACAAACCTATGAATTCCTAAAAGCAGGTGATTATATGAAAAAAACTGTTTTTCTGGTGGATATGAACTCCTTCTTCATAAGCTGTGAAGCCCTTAGGCATCCTGAAATTGCAGATAAACCAGCTGCCGTGGCAGGTGATCCCAAAAACCGGAGAGGTATAATTCTTACTGCAAACTACGAAGCCAGAAAATCTGGAATTAAAACTACCATGCCGGTGCAGCAGGCGTTAAGGCTGTGTCCCGGCCTTCAGCTTATCCCGCCGGACCACCGTTTTTATGAGGATAAATCCCGGGAGGTTATGAGGCTTCTTTGTAGTTATACTCCTGTTATTGAGCAAAACAGCATTGATGAAGCCTGGCTGGACATGACTGGCTGCCAGGGCCTTTTTGGAACGCCCCTGGAAGCTGCAAGGAACATAATGGACAATATCAAGTCCAATTTGGGTCTGAATTGCTCTATTGGCATATCTGAAAACAAATTTCTTTCAAAAATGGCTTCGGAAATGAAAAAGCCTTTAGGCATAACTGAGCTTTGGAAAAAGGATATAGAAAAAAAATTATGGCCCCTGCCTCTGGCTGCCATGTACGGCATAGGCAGGCAGACTGCTGAAAAGCTTAACGATATGGGTCTGAAAACCATCGGGGATATTGCAGTTTATGACAAGGCAAGACTTGTGAAAAAGCTTGGCAAATTCGGCGGGGAGCTCTATGAGCTGGCCAATGGCAATGATTATAGTGCCGTTTGCCCTCGGGACGAAGAGGATATTAAATCCATAGGAAGGTCCCTCACATTGGCCTGTGATATTACCAGGCTGGAGGAGGCCAGACCCATTATCCTTAAAATGTCCGAGGAAGTCAGTGCTGCTGCCAGAAAGCATGGAAAAAAGGGACATACAGTTCAAGTCACTATTAAATTTTCAAATTTTAAAACCATAACAAGACAGGCATCAGTTAAGTCTACCTGTGTTACAAATGATATATATGCCGCCGGCATGAAGCTGCTTCGAAATAACTGGGACGGAACCCCTGCAAGACTGCTGGGCATAAGTTTAAGCGGCTTTGAAGAAGAAACCGCCATGGAACAGCTTTCACTATTTGACACCATGAATATGGAAAGGCCCCATAAAAAGTACGAAAAGCTGGAAAATACCCTGGATGAAATCCGTGAAAAATATGGCTCGGGAATTATAAACAGAGCTGTATTTATTATAAAGGAAAAAGGAGAAAAGTAACCCTTTCTCCTTTTTTATTATAATTTAAACTGTGCTGAAAGCTTAACCAAGTTTTCCGCAAGGTCTGTCTGCATCATGGCTGATTTGGCTACTGCCTCAACAGCATGGGAAACCTCTGTCATATTCCCTGAAATCTCCTGGGAGCTTGCTGCAGTTTCCTGTATCACTGAAGCCACTGCATCGATAGTGGAATTCACCTCTTCCATGGAAGCAGCTATTTCTTCAGCCCCGGCTGCAATCACTGCAGACAGATCTCCTATTTTATCCGCATCCAATTTGTATTGATGTCCAACCTGCTTGTATTCATCATAGTCAGCTATTACCTTGTTGTCGATAAAGGATAATAAACTGTTGGCATTATCGGATAAATTTCTAAAGGCATCCTGGACCCTTCCTATAACCTGCTGGATGCTGTTCACCGTTGAAGCTGATTCCTCGGCCAGTTTTCTGACCTCATCCGCAACAACTGCAAAACCTTTACCCTGTTCCCCTGCCCTGGCCGCCTCTATGGCTGCATTAAGAGCCAGCAGGTTGGTCTGTGCCGCTATGCCTGAAATCACATCGGACATGGTTTTAATTTCATCCACTACCCTGCCGTCTTCAATAGCCTTAAGGATCTGAACCTGCTTATCTCTGTAGACCTTTTGGGCTTCTTGAGAAGCATTTTCCGCATTTTGGCTGATTTTAACAGCCCTTTCATTTATCTCCCTGGACTGGCTGCTGGCTTCCATGGCCTTCCCAGATATATCCACTATTGCCTTTTGCACCTCATTAGCTGATGCATCCACTTCTTCTACAGAAGCTGTGGTTTCCTGCATTCCCCCGGATATCTGCTGTACAGAGGCTGTAACATTTTCCACCTGCCCGGCGATTTCCTCACTGGTAGCTGAAAGCTCCTCACTGGAGGATGATATAGTTGATATGCTATCATTTAAGGATTTTAACAGGTTTCTGGTATTTTCAACTGCTGCATTTAATTCTGCTGCAAGGGTGCTGAATTCATCCTTTGTATCCACTTCATATTTATGGGTTAGATCCCCTGCTGCTATACTCTTAGCAAACTCAACACCCTTTTTAAGGGCATTTACAATTGTACCGCTCAGCAGTAAACCAAATAAAACAGCCAGTATAGTAGCTGCTGCAGTAACCACAATCATAAGCTTATTTGCTGTTGCAAAAGTGGTGTTACCTTGTGTAGCTAGTCTGTCTGCATCATCCACATTTAGTTTTATCATCTGTTCCAAATCTGCCTGAGCGCTTTCCCTGTAGCTCTTAGCCTGGTTAATAACAACCAGTGCATCCTGGGTCTTTGACTGCTGGATAAGTACTATAGCCTGCTTTCGCAGCTCCCTGTAGGTTTTATTTTCCTCTTTAAATTTAGCAAGGTATGTCTTTTCTGCATCCATCAATTGTGTAGCTTCATATTTTTTAATCAACTCGTCATTTCCTGTTTCAATATCCTGAATCTTTTTCAAGCTGTCAGATAGCTGCTGAGAATCTGTAGAAACCACCAGATTCAGCAGTTCACCACGGCTGGATAGTTCATTGGCATAGATCTTATTAAGCAGCTCCACAGGAATTAGCTTGTAATTGTACATGCTAGTCATACCGTCATTGATATTTTTCATGTTTATGATACCGTACACCCCAACCAGCACCACAAACATAGCCACCACTAGGAACCCTCCCAAAAGTTTTGTCCTTGTCTTCAGATTCTTGATTGTGTTCATTAAATGTCCCCCTTATCTTTTGTAAAAATTATGCTATTTGCATAAAACAGCATATGCAGTATGTATATATATTCGACGAGGTCTTTAATTTCCCTTTAATCATGATTAAATTTTAATCAAAAAGGTGTGGTAATTTTTACCACACCCCAAAACCTATATAAATAAATTTACGTTTGAATCCTCTGCTTCTCCCAGATAGTAGCCTACACCGCCAATTTTGACACCATCAATAAGCTCTTCCTGCTTGATTCCCATAACATCCATGGACATCTGACAGGCCACAATTTCTATGCCGCTTTTCATTGCTGAGTCTATGAGGTCCTCCAATGAAGAGATGTTTTTGTCATTCATCACCTTTCTCATCATGGCAGTTCCCATTCCCATCATGTTCATCTTTGAAAGCTTCAGGTTTTTACTTCCTCTAGGCATCATAAAGCCGAACATGGAATCCACAAGGCCCTTTTGCACAGCAACCTTTTCGGGCTTTCTCAAGATATTCAAGCCCCAGAAGGTGAAGAACATTGTAACCTTTTTCCCCATAGACGCTGCTCCATTGGCAATTATAAAGGATGCCAGGGCCTTATCCAGGTCTCCGCTGAAAACCACTATGGTCTTATTATCTTTTGAAGCATCACCAGTACAATTTACATTGGCTGGCAGGGCTGATTCAGAATTTTTTTTTATAAGAGCTGTAATATTTCCTGTACTTCTTGAAATATCCATCAGCTGATTATTTGTCCTTTTGCACCAGGCCTTTATATCCTCGTAAAAGCCAGGATCAGAGGCTGATACCTTAAGAATTTGTCCATCCTTCATATCGTCCATTGAAGCCTTTACCTGCATTAAAGGTCCAGGACAGCATAGTCCGCAGGCATCCAGGGCTTTGTCATATTTTCCGTCACCTGAAGCTTCCTTAACAGCCTGGGTATCAGGATCTATTTCCACCTTGCCGCCAGTGTTACTGTTCTTATTTTCCGGCTTCTTTGGATTATAATTAAGCATTGAAGAGGTTTTATAGCCTCCTGTTACATTTACCACCTTAAAGCCGTTCTGACTTAATATGCTGTCCGCAATATAGCCTCTTAATCCCACCTGGCAGTATTCGATGATGGTTTTGTTCTTATCAAGCTCATCAAGCCTGTCTCTTAGCTCGTCCACAGGTATATTTATTGCACCTTCAAGGTGGCCGTTACTATATTCCATATCCGTACGCACATCCACCAGCTGATATTCTTCTCCAAGATACTGTTCAATATCCTTCCATGGAGCCATATGGGATCTTCCTGCCAGAACATTCTGTGCCACAAAGCCAGCCATATTTACAGGATCCTTGGCTGAGGAAAATGGAGGAGCATAACAAAGCTCGAGCTCGGCCAGATCATCCACAGTGCCTCCAAACCTTATTGAAGCTGCAATTACATCTATCCTCTTGTCAACTCCGTCATAACCAATCCCCTGAGCTCCTAAAATCTTCCCTTCCTCATTGAATATAAGCTTCAGAGACATTGGAATGGCACCTGGATAGTAGGAGGCGTGGGATACAGGATGAACATATACTACCTTGTATGGTATATTTACCCTTTGAAGGGTCTTTTCATTTGCACCGGTGCTGGCTGCCGTCAGACCGAATATTTTAAGTATGGAGGTTCCCTGAGTACCCTTGTAGGTGGAATTCAACCCAGCTACATTATCTGCAGCAATCCTTCCCTGTTTGTTTGCCGGTCCTGCCAAAGGAATTGCCGATTTTTGCCCTGTTACAAAATCAACTATTTCAATTGCATCACCAACAGCATATACTCCATGAAGATTTGTCTCCATTTTTTCATTGACAACTATATGTCCTTTTGGTCCGAACTCCAGGCCGCTTTCTCTTAAAAATCCAGTATCGGGAGTAACGCCTATTGCCAAAATAACCATATCAGCATTAAGCTTTGTATCACTATTCAGCGTAACCTGCACCTCGTCATTTATTTCCTCAAAGGCTTTAACACCGTCACCCAGCATAAGCTCAACGCCATTGTCCTCAAGTTCCTTTTCAGCCATTACCACCATATCTGAATCAAATGGTGCCAATATGTGGGGCACAGCCTCCACCAGAGTTACCTTCAAACCTCTTTCCCTAAGGTTTTCCGCCATCTCGACCCCTATAAAGCCACCGCCTATAACTACAGCACTTTTTGTACTGTTTTTATCCACATATGCCTTTATAGTATCAGTATCCGGTATATTTCTAAGTGTAAATATTTTATCACTGCCTATCCCCGGAATGTTTGGCCTGATAGCCTTTCCACCCGGCGACAGTATCAAATAATCATAGCTTTCCTCATAGGTTCCCTTATACTTGCTCTTAACGGTTACCTTTTTATTAACCGGGTCAATTGCTGTAACCTCACTGTTATTCCTTACATCGATATTGAACCTGGCTTCCATAGCCTCCGGTGTCTGCACCAGGAGCTTGCTTCTTTCCTTTATGGTTTCACCTATATAATATGGAAGACCGCAATTTGCAAAGGAGATATATTCATCCCTTTCAAACATTATGATTTCCGCATTTTCATCCAGCCTTCTCAGTCTGGCTGCTGCAGACGCTCCTCCAGCAACTCCGCCTACTATAAGTACTTTTTTACCCATATTAAATCCCTCCAAAAATTTAATTTTCTTCAAATAATGCTTTTATTATCTTCTCAGCCTTTGAGCTGCAAACCCTGTAGTTTATCTCAAGGCCGTTTCTCCTGCCTTCCACAATACCTGCCGCCCTCAGTTTCTGGAGATGCTGCGATATAGTAGACTGAGGGGCATCAAGACAATTCTGCATATGAGAAACATTGCAGCCTCCATTTTCCAGCAAGCCTTTTACAATACAGAGCCTTACGGGATGGGCCAGGACCTTAAGTATTTCTGCCAGGTCATTAAACTTTTCATAATCCTTATCCATTTATTGCCCTCCTAAATTACTATATTTATATATTACGATATATCGATATTCATGTCAACCCTAAACTTAAAATTAATAAAATAGTATACCATTGGATAAACTAAACAGGAAACGGAGGAGTGCCTATGTCGGTATTAATATTGGTTTTAATTTTTATAGCCGCTTTGTTTTTAATATTATTATTTACAGAAAGACTGAAGGTTATGTTGATACTGGATACCTATAATTCATGTTTCAAAATGACCCTTCAATGGTTCCACTGGCTTAGAGCCCTGATAATTATCGAAAACTCCAGGCCGGTTTTGACCCTTTATTTCTTTAATATGAAGCTTTATAAAAGAATATTGCACAGAGGGGGGAAAAACCGAAACAAACACAGCCTTTTAAAACTTGCACATCCTGAGGAACTTATAATCAATGCCTATTACGGTTTCCAGGATCCTTATACCACAGGCATAGCCTGCGGTGCTGTAAATTCAGCCCTGCAGTTTATAAAAAGCGCTTCCATAAATCAGGTTCCGGACTTTACTGCAGAACAGGACTATATACGCCTGGATGCAAAAGCCCGGGTGAATATGGGAGCCGCATTAATGAATCTTGCCAGATCCAAAATATATTAAAGGAGGTACTTATATGGATGAAAGCTTAAGCTTATCACAAAATATCGACACATTATTCTCCAATATTGAAAATTTCACTCAAACCGAAGGAGTCATGGGCAAACCAATTACTCAGCAGGACAAAACCTTCATTCCTGTAGTTTCTGTTTCCATAGGCTGCGGAGGCGGCAATACCGCCAGCAGAAATCATATGGGCAAGGCTGAAACCAAGGTTCCTGATACTTCAGCAAATATGGCCGGAGGAGCTTTGGGTCTTGGCGCTAAGGTTTCCACAGATGCCATAATAGTTATCGACAACGGAAAGGTATCCATGATGACAGTAAATGCCGCCGGCAATGCTTCTCAGCTCATTGATAAAATACCGGACATGGTTAAAGGAATCACCGGACAGCAGCAGGGACAGAACCAACAGCAGCAAAATCAAAACCAGAAATAAAAGAAAACCACCGAAAGGTGGCTTCTTACATTAACGGCGCAAAAACTCTGAGCAGTGATCCTGCCATGGTTTTATACCACCGCATATTTTTAAAGTAGTTCAGGGTAATTTCCTGGCTTTTAGCCATGGTTTTAAGGAAATCCTCTTTCATGTCTCCGATGCAGCTGGACCGGTACATCCATACACCGCACTCAAAATGTAGATAAAGGCTTCTGAAATCCATATTTATTGTGCCAACAATGCCATATTCGTCATCTGCCACATAGGTTTTCGAATGGATGAACCCTGGAGTATACTCGTATATCCTTACTCCCCCTTCCACCAGTGTTTTATAGTAGGATTTGGTGACCTCATGAACATACCATTTATCACCACAGTGGGGAGTTATCATTCGCACATCCACCCCTGCCTTGGCAGCAGAGGTCAGAGCCGTTACCATTTCGTTACCTATAATAAGATAGGGTGTAGTTATATATATATATCTTTTTGCCTTATTGATCAGATTCATGTAGGCTGTCTCACCCACAGCCTCATTGTCCAGAGGACTATCCTCATAAGGCTGTATGAATCCGTTTATATTTTTTTCTCCGGATGACAGCTCCCTGAAGCTGTCAAAATCTTCATTAATGCCCTTGATGTAATCCCAGGTGGATAGGAACATCACAGTGAGACTCCATACAGCCTCACCCTTAAGCATAATGCCTGTATCCTTCCAATGACCGTATTTTTCTATTTCATTGATGTATTCATCTGCCAGGTTAATTCCTCCTGTAAAGCCTGTTTTCCCGTCTATTACAGTGATTTTTCTGTGGTCCCTGTTGTTGAGCTTTGAGGAGATAATGGGTGTAACCGGACTGAAAACACAGCATTTGATGCCCATGGCTTCAAGTTTTTTATCATAACCGTAGGGCAGGGTCCTTAAACAGCCCATGTCATCGTAAATAACCCTCACGTCCACCCCTTCAGCTGCCTTCTCCTTCAAAATATCTAGTATTGTATTCCACATAACCCCTTCAGCTATTATGAAATATTCAAGAAATATATACCGTTTTGCTTTTTTAATCTCGCGGGCAAGCTCTCTGAACATCATCTCACCGCTTGAAAAATAAGCTGTGGCTGTATCATCATAAGCTGGACAGTCTGCATAATTTAATATATATCTGGACTGATTGGCTGCATTTTCATCCTGCAGCAGCAGCCTGTTCATGGTTTCCTGATCAGGCACCAGCACTTCCCTGGTTTTATCAATGGCAGCCCTCATTTTATTTTTAGTCTTTTTGTTAAGCTTGCTCTGTTCATAAAAGCCATAAAACAGTACCCCAAATACAGGAAGTGTGAATATAAGCACAATCCATGCAATCTTGTAGGAGGGATTAGTATTCTGATTGATAATCCACAGCACAGCCAAAATTCCAAGGAACAAACTTAATCCATAGGATATCATAAAATGGTTCCTGAATTTTAGCAGCACGGCAATAATAAATGCAACCTGCAGCGCCAGGGCAGTAATAAGATAAGTAACCCTGTTGAATATAAATTTTATCAAATATTTCATTTACATCAACTCTTCTCTGTATTATTAATATCTGTCCTTGTACAAATATATTATTTGTATAGACACAGAAAATAACACTACAATATTATATGCCCAGAGCTCTTTTATTTCTCCTCTTCAGCTAAAACTGCCATAAACTCTTCTCCGGTAATGGTTTCCTTTTCAAAAAGATATTTGGCCAGTTCGTGTAGCTTAGACTTATTTTCCTTGAGAATGTCTGAAGCCCTTTTATGACAATCCTTTATAATGTTTAAAACCTCAGTATCCACTCTGGAGGAGGTATCTGCAGATACAATCAGAGAGGTATCGCCTCCAAGATAAGGATTATTCACAGTTTCCAGAGCCATCATGTCAAATTCGGTGCTCATTCCAAATCTGGTAACCATAGCTCTGGCAATCTTGGTAGCCTGCTCAATATCATTTGAAGCTCCCGAGGTTATTGTATCAAATATGAGCTCCTCTGCTGCCCTGCCACCCATGTAGGTGGAAATTTTATCTAAAGCCTGTTCCTTTGTCATTAAAACCTGCTCATCCTGCTCTACCTGCATGGTGTAGCCTAAGGCACCGGAGGTTCTTGGGATAATTGTAATCTTGTGAACCGGGGCAGAATGACTCTGTTTTGCAGCCACAAGCGCATGCCCAATCTCATGGTATGCTATAGTAAGCTTGTCCTTCATAGATATTACAGCATTCTTTCTCTGGTAACCTGCAATAACTACCTCAACAGATTCCTCAAGGTCGCTTTGTAGTATCTGTTTTCTCCCAAGCCTTACAGCCCTCAAGGCTGCTTCATTTATAATGTTTGCCAGATCCGCTCCGGAGGCTCCGGAGGTAGCCCTTGCTATTACGTTAAAATCTATATCTCCGTCCATTTTAACCTTTTTTCCGTGAACCCTTAAAATTGCTTCTCTACCGGCCAGATCAGGTAGTTCAACCGGGATTCTCCTGTCAAACCTGCCTGGTCTTAGCAGAGCTTTATCCAATGTATCAGGTCTGTTGGTAGCTGCAAGGATAACAACTCCCTTGTCCGCTTCAAAACCATCCATTTCTGTAAGAAGCTGATTTAAAGTCTGTTCCCTTTCATCATTTCCTCCAAGACCTGCTCCATTTCTGCTCTTGCCTATAGTGTCAATTTCATCTATGAAAACAATACATGGCGCCTTAGTCTGGGCTTCCTTAAATAAATCCCTTACTCTGGCCGCTCCCATACCAACGAACATCTCTACAAATTCAGACCCCGATATAGAAAAGAAGGGTACCTTTGATTCTCCTGCCACAGCTTTAGCCAGCAGGGTTTTTCCTGTTCCCGGAGGTCCTACAAGAAGTGCACCCTTTGGGATATTAGCCCCAATTTCCTTATACTTTTTCGGATCATGAAGAAAATCAACGATTTCCTTTAGAGCCTCCTTTGCCTCCTCTTGTCCTGCCACATCAGCAAAGGACTTCCCAGTTTCCGCCTCAACATAAACCTTTGCATTGCTTTTTCCAAAGGTCATTGCATTTCCTAAGCCTCCCATTTTATCCTGCATCTTTTTGCCAAGAAACTGTCCAAGTCCTATGAAAATAAGCAATGGCAATATCCAGGTAAGCAGTGAGTTAATAATAGGGGAGGTCTCCTTTGGTACTACCTTGGAAAACTTCACATTGGCCGAATACAGCCTGTTCGTAAGTTCCGGGTCATCCATACGTCCTGTTACATATATGGTTTCCTTACCATCCTTGTCCATCATGGAAAAACCAATCTTTGTATCCTGAATTTCTACAGTCTTCATATTACCGCTTTTTATATCATTTAAAAATGTGCCATAGTCCACCTGCTTAACCGACTGGTTTATAATAGCAGGAAAAACGTATGCATTAAGCATTATCAATATCACAAATATCAAAATGTAATAAAAAACCAAGGGCTTCTTCACAGGTTTTAATTCTTTCATTTAATTTCCTCCTCTTTAGTTAAACTTCCCATTTCCTTTAGAAGGTTGTTTAAGCACTCCATACCAAAAATTATGTTTTCAAAGCATTCTTTGCTTATATTTCGGGATATTCCCCGGGTAAAATATTCATCAAGACCGCAAACTACATTCCGACCCATAATTGTAAGGCTAATTCTTACTACTCTTTCATCCTTTATATCCCTTTTTCTTTCAAGATAGCCTTGCTTTTCAAGCTTTTTACACATGGTGGATAAATTTGTGCCTGCTATGCACACATTTTCTGCCAAACCCCCAATAGTACAGCAGTCCTTCCTGTTCACCTCCATTAGAATCCTCAGCTGCATGGCAGTGAGACCGTGGATGGCTCCCATATTGCCAAGGGCTGTATTGGCACTTTCCTCTATTTTCCTTGTATAATCCCATATTATATTTTTAAATTCGGATATTTCCATACAATCCTCCAAAATCGTAATATGTATATATTATATATTATATAAATTATATTTAAATGAATAATATGTTAATTATTTATAAATAAAAAAGACCCGAAGGTCCTTTTATCTGCATATTATCTGCCAGCCATTGCCGAATTTGTCTGTAACCCATCCATACATGGGGCTGAAGAACTGTGGAGCCAGTGCCATTAAAACTTCCCCGCCCTCTTTCAAGCTATTGAACTTTTCTTCAACTTCATCAGCTGTATCATAGATTATGGAAAAGGATATGTTATTCCCTATAACTATTGGATAGCTGGAGTCACTAAAGTGGAACTTGGTTCCTTCTATGGTCATTTCCGAATGGAGCACACGTTCCTTCATTTCCTCTGACACCGGAAATTCCGGATTTGCCGGTGCATCCTTATATTGCATGATTTTTTTGTCAGTGCTTTTAAATACTTTTTCATAAAATTCAATTGCAGCCAATGCATTGCCGTTAAAATAAACATAAGGTTCTACCATATCATCAACTCCTTTAGTTTATTATAACCATATTATATGTGCTTTAAAAGCTTCATTATTTATTGAACTTTCCTATTATCTCCGCTACCTTCGCAGTGTCAATATTGCCGCCGGTACAAAGAACCACCACATTTTTACCCTTTATATCCTTAACCTTGCCAGACAGCACTGCCGCCAGAGCCGCAGCTCCTGCACCCTCCACCATCAGCTTGCTTCTTTGAAGCAAAAGAAAAATAGCTTTTTCAATTTCCTCATCACTTATAGTTACAATCTCATCTACATATTTTCTTATACTCTCAAAACAGTTTTTGCCAGGTGTTGCAACCACTATGCCGTCTGCCAGAGATGCTGCTGCAGGCAGTGTTGTAACCTCGCCTCTTTCAATAGAAGCTTTAGCCGAGGCTATGACCTCCGGTTCAACCCCTACAACCCTTATACCTGGTTTAAGGGACTTTACTGCCGTTGCCACCCCTGATATGACACCTCCGCCGCCTATTGGCACCACCACCACATCAGCCTCAGGCAGATCCTCTATTATTTCCAGTCCGATAGTACCTTGTCCAGCCATAACATGCAAGTCATCAAAGGGGTGCATGAAAGTGGCGCCCGTTTCCTTTTGCAGCTCCAAGGCTTTGGCATAGCATTCATCATATACCTGACCTGCTTGTACTACTTCTGCCCCATAGCCCTTTGTAGCCATTACCTTGGCAGCAGGTGAGGTCAATGGCATGGAAATGGTGGCTTTCACCCCAAAAACTGAAGCTGCATAGGCTGTACCTTGCGCATGGTTTCCAGAGGAGGCGGCAATAACCCCTTTGCTCTTTTCCTCCTCTGTAAGGCTTGACAATTTGTTGTAGGCTCCCCTGAACTTAAAGGCCCCGGTTTTCTGCTTATTTTCACATTTTAAATAAAGCTTTCCTCCACACATAACCGAAAAGGTATCTGAGAAAAACAAAGGTGTACGTCTAACCACTCCCTTTAAATTTTTCTCTGCATTCCTTATTTCATCTATAGTTAATAACATCCTTCATCCTCCGTTATTCTTCAAAGTATTCTATGGATTCCACTATGGCCTTGCCTGGAGGTACTATAGGATAAACATTTTCATCCTTTCCCATCCTGCATTCAATAAAAACAGGTTTTTTACCAAACTCACAGTTTACCAGAACACTTCTTAATTCTTCCATGGTTGCAGCTCTGTGGCCTTCAATGCCATATGCCTCTGCAAGCTTCACATAATCCAGCTTATCATCCACATCTGTTTCCGAATATCTTTTACCGCTGAACATTTTTTGCCACTGTCTTACCATTCCAAGGGTATGGTTGTTCATTAGTACAATGACAAGAGGCAGTTCATACCGTGCAACTGTTGCCAGTTCATTGCAGTTCATTCTGTAGCTTCCGTCCCCTGTAATAAGCACCACAGGCTTATCCATATTCCCCAGCTTGGCACCAATGGCTGCTCCCATACCAAAACCCATGGTACCTAAACCCCCTGATGTTATAAAGGCCCTGGGAAAATTAAATTTCCAGTACTGGGCAGTCCACATCTGATGCTGACCTACATCTGTAGTCACAAAGGAATCAGGACCAAATTTTTCACAAATGCTGTCCAGTATATTTTGGGGATAAAATATTTCCTCATTTGTTTCCTCGGGCTTTCTCCAGGCTTTTATCCGATTTTTCCAGTCTGAATTATCCTTTTTGTCTATGCCGGCTGTGAGTTTTGTCAAGATTTTCTTCATGTTCCCCAGGAGAGATATGTCCACCCTTATATTTTTACCTATTTCAGTAGCATCTGTGTCAATATGAACAATTTTGGCCTTAGCCGCAAAATTTTCAGCTTTACTTATTACTCTATCACTAAACCTGGCCCCTATTGCTATAACCAGATCACTGTTTGATACTGCCAGGTTGTTTTCCCTGAAGCCATGCATGCCTACCATTCCAAGCCTAAGCTCACTGTGGCAGGGCATGGTGCCAAGGGCCATCAAAGTGTTAACCACCGGTATATCCGCCTTTTGTGCAAAAGCCAGCAGTTCCCTGGCTGCATCTGCAATTTTAACTCCGCCACCAGCGTAAATAACAGGTTTGCTGCTTCTGTTTATAAGCTCTGCTGCTTCAATAAGCTTCTCATCTGTATAATTTTGCTTTCCATCAGATGGAATTACCGGCTCCTTCTCCTCATAAGAACCCTCTTCCATAAAAACATTCTTCGGAACATCTATGAGCACGGGACCAGGCCTTCCAGACCCAGCCACCCTGAATGCGTCCCTTACTACATCTGCCAGCTGGTTTACGTTTCTTACCAGATAGTTATGTTTGGTCACAGAGAGGGTTATGCCTGTTATATCTATTTCCTGAAAGGAATCCTTTCCTAACAGAGGCACAGATACCTGCCCCGTTATCACTACCATAGGCACAGAATCCATAAAAGCTGTGGCTATTCCAGTTATTGTGTTTGTAGCTCCTGGTCCCGAGGTAGCAAAACATACTCCCACCCTGCCTGTGCTTCTTGCATAACCGTCAGCAGCATGTACTGCTCCCTGCTCATGGGCGGTTCTTATATGCTTAATATTTTTTTCATCATACAAAGCGTCATATAAGGGTATAACTGCACCTCCGGGATACCCGAAAACCGTATCCACTCCCTGTTCCCTTAAACATGCCAATAAAATCTGTGCGCCATTCATTTCCATTCTCCTTTGCCTAAATCAATTTTCTTCTCTAGAGTACCTTTACTTCTTTTACATCAGCCAGCTTTAATATCACATTTACCACGTCAGTAACCGTATTTCTGGTATTATCAACCCTGACCTCCATATCAACATCGGAATCCTCGCTGCTGCATACCATATTCAAAGCAGTTATGTTAAATTCTTTTCTTCTTAAAGTACTTGCCACCCTTAAAAAGCTATCTACTCCCTGATCCAGTCTTGCATAAACTTTACATTCCATTTTTTATACCTCCTAAAAATTCAATATTAGCCCATTTTTATTAATATTTGTAAGTGAATGATTATAAAAATACCTTTCATTGCTTTTCCTGCTTCAAAATTTTGATAATAAAAAAAATCCTTCATCCATATAAATATATCTATACTTATAAGGACGAAAGATTGACTTCCGCGGTACCACCTTAATTGTAACTAAAAAAGCTACCCCTTCAGGTCGACATAACTGTGAACCCTAACCATGTATCGCTGGTATACGTCTTTGTTTACTCGAAAACCTTTCAACTCAGAAGCTAAGAGTGATTATTACATATTCATATTAACACCGGCTTTCAGCAACTACCGGCTCTCTGTAGTTAATTGTTCAGAATACTTTTCTCTCTATCATCACTTGATTACTATGTTTTTGTATTAAGTAAGATTATATATACTATTTTTGGTCTTGTCAACACCTTTTTTATAATTTTCGCATATTTCAATAAATTTACGCACATTTTCCCGTTCCAGCCCAGTATCGACACCCCCTCTGCCCATTCTGTCGCACCAGCTGAGCAATGCCACCTCATTTATATCCACATCCTTAAGCATTGCTTCTATGTTTTGAAAGGGCAGGTCACGTAAAACGTAAAGAATCTGCATATGCCACCTGACTAAAGCTTCCACCTTATGGATAAAGCAATAATCCAGGGTCAAGGCTTCAAGAAATTCCCGGGCAAGCTTTGCACCTTCCCTGTCATGGTTGTAGGCTGTAATCCTGCCCTTGCGCACCTGCGTAACCACCGGCTTTCCAAGGTCATGGAGCAATGCTGCCCACATAAAGACCAAAGGCTCCCTGCTTCTTTCCTTTATTGAAGCTGCCTGGTCTAATACAAGCATGGTATGATTCCATACATTTCCTTCCGGATGATGCTTTTTAGACTGCTCAGCTTTTTTAAGCTCCAGCAGCATTTTATAAGGGTATATTTTCATTTGTTCCACTGTGTATTCATTATTGAAATACAACGAGGGGGTCTTATCCTTCATTAAGTGGTCTGTAAATTCAATATATAGTAACTGTTTAGATTTCATTCTATGTCTCCTTGATTGTTTTTATATATTATTACCATTAAATCCGCCTATTATTTATCCTTTCAATGTTAAATATAATGCAAAGAAATCAGCACAATACAATTACCTTTTTTCACATTCACAAGACAACCTGTAAAAAACCCGCAGGAAATAATCCCACGGGCATAATTAATTGACTTTTTTAATTATATATGATAGAATAAAATTTAGATCAATTTTATACAACTATTATATTTATCCACATTTACTATACCACAAAATGCATGTTCATGTCAACCACTTTTTTTTAAGAAAGGATGAAAGAAATGAATAATAATTTTATGCTTATCTCTCCGGATCTGCAAATAAAGCTGGCAGTTTCAGAAATTATCAGCTGTAATGAAAAAACCTTGGATTATGGTTTGAAATTAAATCCTTCTGATGCATTGTCACTGGTAGAAACCCGGTCAGAAGCCCTTAAAAGTATGGGACGCATAGAATTTAAAGGGGGTATTATAAATAAGCTGATATTGGAATTTTCAAATTCACCTTATATTTCACAATACAATTACGTTGATACTATAAATGAACTTATTGAAACCTTCTATTATTTTAAAAACGAAACTCTTGATGAAATGGGCGATGATGATTTGATTTTCAAAATGAAGGATTATTTCGACCATAACTGTCAGGGTTCAATGGAGCTGCTGCAGCATCGCGAGCTGGAAACCCTGGCCAGATGCATAAGGTATGGGGAATACCAGGAGGAGGATCTATATGAATAATTTATTTAATTTTTTGGGGCAGACAGAAAGAGAAGACTTGCAGGTCCAGTGTCTGGAGCTTCTATCAATGAAAATCCAGCAGTATACCAGAGGTGAAAGCAGTTCAATAAAAGTGGAAAAGGCGCAAAGCATAATGCAATCCATACTGTACACCATAGAAATGTCCATCAATAAAGCTCCTGAGGAAAATGCCCTGCTGGTCATGGAATCCAGACCCCTAAGTCAATTATATGATGAGGGGCTGAAGATCATTGAGAATAAATTAAGTGGTGCCAGGATATTGCTGGAAAAAGCCAGGCTGATCCGGGTAATAACTGATAATGTAGCCTATAACGACACTTTGGACCAGGGATTGGAATCCTTTTTTACAGATTATGACATGGATTTTTCCGCTCATGAAACTTCAGCCTCTATAGATTACCCTATATCAAGGGATAACTTTGACCTTACAGGAGTGGAATATATATATAACTATCTGCAGTGTCTTGTAATGGAAAATGAATTCTGCAGCAATTTTTCCAAAAAGGAAATAAGCCGTCTGCTTAGCGGCCTTCATCAAAACAGCTGTGATTTATTGATAAATATATTCAATCTTGTTTTAACAAACCTAACAGGCAGAATCCTGGCAGGAAAGGATACCAGCTGCCTGGAGCTATGCCCAGTGGATTTGCAGTATTTGCAGCAGAATCTTGAAAGCCTAGACAGAATTGAATTGGGTGAACTTCTAAATGGTGCGGCAGTTCGGCTTTGCTCAGACTACAAAGTATCCGAAGCATTAAAGCAGCACATGTATAATGCTATAATCAATATTCTGCCACAGCTTGCCAATTCCTTAAAAATAAAAAGACTTGAGCAGGTTTTTATAATTCCCCGCCGACATGACAAAAGCAGTACTGTAGAATATTTCCAGCACAGCAGCATGGCGGATGAACATTTCAGAGCAGTAACAGAGGAAATAAGATCCTGCAGATTCACAGAAGATAAAATCGGCATTATTAAAAAGGAAGCTCATTCTATTAGTGATTTCATGGATATTCTTGAAGCTGGGTGCCTATTTGAGGAAGAATTTTCACATTTGTTTTCATCCCTTGGAAATTTAGAGCTGGCCGTCCTTTCAACTCAGCTGCCAGACTTGGGGGATGACCTGAATTACCAGTTTTCTCAAGGAGAAAAAGAATGGAAGATGTACCTTCTCCGCTACCTTGAGGAAGTGGGTCCAGCGGTAAATAATGAAGTAGAAGCTCTGAGGAAAAAAATAGACACTAGATCTCTCTAGTGTCTCAGCTTCATTAATTCTTCAAATTCATCTGCAGCCATAGGCTTGTAGTAATAAAAACCCTGAACCTCATCGCACATATTCCCAGACAAAAATGACAGCTGGCTTTTTGTTTCCACGCCTTCAGCAATTACTCTGAGCTTCATGCTTTTTGCCAAAACAATTATTGCCTTTGCAATAGCTTCATCCTTATCACTGACATCAATGCCCTGGATAAATGGCATGGCAATTTTTATTCTGTCCACAGGCAACTGCTTTAAATATTTCAAACATGAGTATTCAGTACCGAAATCATCTATGGATATGTCTATACCCATAGCCTTAAAGGCGCTGAGTATTTCAACCACATAGCCAGTCTCCTTCATCGCAATGCTTTCTGTTATCTCCAGCTCTAAATACCTGGATTCCATTCCGGATTCCTTTAATATATCTGAAACCTGTTTAATAATATTCTGATTCTGGAACTGACGCACAGAAAGGTTTACCGCCACCTTCACCGGAGGCAGTCCAGCGTCCTGCCACGCCTTATTCTGCATGCAGGCAGTTCGTATCACCCATTCGCCGATGGAAATTATAAGTCCTGTCTGTTCTGCTATAGGGATAAATTTTGCAGGAGATATAAAGCCAAGCTCCGGGTTTTTCCATCTAAGCAGTGCCTCTACTCCGATAATCTCATTGGTTACACAGTTAACCTGAGGCTGGTAATATATTTCAAACTCTTTCTTCTCTAAAGCACGGTAAAGATGATTGCTTAAGGTTATGGTTTCCTTAAGGTTTTCCTTTATTACTGATGTACATAGCACATATTGGTTCCGACCCTTTTCCTTGGCCATATACATGGCAATGTCAGCATTTTTAATAAGCACTTCCCCATCCATTCCATCGCTTGGATAAATGGATACACCTATACTTGCTGTTACAAAAAAATCTTCACCATCAATAATAAAATGTTCGCTAAAGCCTTTAAGAATTTTTTCTGCTGCCTCATTGACTTCATCCACAGAGTTGATGTTCTCAATTAAAACTACAAACTCATCCCCGCCTATTCTGGCTATGGATACATCATCCCCCAGGATCATCAGCAGTCTTTTTGAGACCGCAGCCAAAAGGCTGTCCCCTGCAGCATGGCCCATAGTGTCATTTATCATTTTAAAGCCATCAAGATCCATAAACATAATTGCAAGCATTTTTTTTTGAATACCGGCATGGATCATTGCATTATTAAGATTTTCCGTGAACAGAATACGGTTAGGCAGGCCTGTAAGGTAGTCATGATATGCAAGGTGCTGTATTTTATCCTTGGCCTTTTCATGTTCTTCAACCTCCAGCCTTAATATTTCATTTGCTTCAGCAATCTTGTCTTGCATTGTTTTTCTTTCTGTATTGTCGATGATGCTTTCAACCAGATACTCTCTTCCATTTAAGGTTATTGGCACTGCTGTTTTTATTACAGACATAGGGGCGCCGTCTGAAAGAAGCATTATCCTTTCAGAGTTGTCAATTTCATACCCTCTATCTGTAACAGGGCACTGGCCCTTTTGTGCAGAGCAAATAATATCATGGCATGATAAGCCTATGATATTTTCTCTTTCGTATCCGCTCATAGCCAGAAGTTTAGAGTTTGCATATGCAACAGCATGTGTATCCGTATCCACCAGCATAACTCCAAAGCCTAATGTTTCCAATATGTGGGGAGCAAAATTTGCAAAACTTGAATCGTTAATATTTTCGTAAAATTGTTGTTCACTATTACTGCTATTATTCATGCGATGTTCTCCCTCGGAATTAAAATACAATATATATATCGTTTGATAAATATAGGTCTTTAGTTAACAGATTACACTATTATATAATATTTTCATGGAAAATGAAAGAATGATATTTAGTTATTTCCACAAGCAGCAAATGTCATCCATTTATGCTTTTTAGAGAAATTGAAAGGGGCCTGGCTGTTAGCCAGACCTACTTTTTATCCTTTTCATCCTTATTGTTGTCCATTAAGCCTTCATTGAATTCCTTAAGCTTTTTTTCAACCAGATAAAATACTGTTCCCTCAGGATAGCTTCCATTCTTGCCAGGTTCTCCGGCGGGTACTCCAGTAAGCAGTTCAATTCCTTCCTCTATGGTTTTTACTGAATATATATGGAATCTTCCAACTTTTACAGCCTCCAGGACCTCGTCCTTAAGCATTAGATTATCAACATTCTGCACAGGTATAACCACTCCCTGCTCTCCTGTCAGTCCCCTAGCCCTGCAGATATCGAAGAAGCCTTCGATTTTTTCATTAACTCCGCCAATAGGCTGAATTTCTCCCCTTTGATCCACTGAGCCTGTAACCGCAAGACACTGCCTGATTGGCACATTCCCAAGGCTGGATAATATTGCATAAAGCTCGGCACTGGAGGCGCTGTCTCCATCCACCCCCTCATAGCTTTGCTCAAAGGTTATCTGGGCAGTCAGTCCAAGTGGTTCTTTCTGAGCAAACTTGCCGCCCATATACCCCATAAGTGTAAGCACACCCTTGGAATGTATACTGCCGCTCATTTCAGTTTCCCTTTCAATGTTTATGATGCCGCCTTTTCCAGTATATGTTCTGGCAGTAATTCTTGAAGGTTGTCCAAAAGAGTAGCCTCCCAGCTGTATTACCGATAACCCGTTAATCTGTCCTGCCACGGCTCCCTGGGTGTTGATTAGAATTTTACCCTGGATTATCATCTCATGGATTTTTTCCTCCAATCTGTTGGAACGGTATCTTCTTTGCTGAATGGCCTTGTCCACATGAGGTGCCTCCACGTACTCCGAATTATCCATCTGGGCCAGTGCTATGGCTTCATATACTATTTCATTAAGCTCATTAAATTTTGTTGAAAGCTTATTCTGATCCTCCGCCAGCCTGGAGCCGTACTCCACCACCTTTGAAAGGCCACTGCGGCTGAAATGTTTCAGGTTCTCCTGCCTGCAGATGGTACTAACAAAGGATGCATACTGCTGAAGGTTTTCCCTGGTCCTTGGCATTTCAATATCAAAATCCACCTTTACCTTAAACAGCTTTTGGAAGTCCTCATCATAGGTAAGGTAGAAATAGAACAGCGGGCTTCCAATTAGAATTATTTTAACCTTTAGAGGGATAGGCTCAGGTCTTAGAGTTTCTGTAGGAACAAACCTGTATTGTTCTCCAATATTTTCAACAACTGCATGTCCATATTTTAAAGCCTTTTTTAGAGTATCCCAGGCAAAGGGATCCATTAGCACATCCTTAGCCTGTAGTATAAGATACCCTCCATTGGCCCTGTGGATAGCCCCCGGTTTCACCATGGTAAAATCAGTACTCATTGAAAACATCTGGTTCCTGTACTCGATTTTTCCGAAAAGATTATAATAATAGGGGTTAGGCTCGGTTATTACCGGAGCTCCTTCAGTTTTCTCATTGCTCACGAATAAATTGATCTTATACCTTATAAAAGGATCTCCAGCATCCTGCTGGGTCACAAAGGGCATACGCATCTGACCTTGGGGCTGTCCTTTAAAAATTATAAAATTATCTGTAATATCCGCCATCACAGCATCAAGGTATTCCACAATCTTAGGGTTGACTCCGTATTTTTCCTTCAACTTGTTGATTTCAGGCCCTACTGCAAAGGTAACAATCTGCTTTTCCAGGCCTTCGATCTGCTCCTTGGCTTGTTTTTCCAGTATTTGTCCGTTTCTAAAGGTTTCATCCAGTCTCTTTTCAAGCTTGTGTCCTTTTTCATCCAGTTCAACTCTTTCCTGAATAGTAAGCTTTTCATATTCCTCCGGAGACATTGGCCGTCCTTCCTTCACCGGTACAAATATGAATCTTGTAGGCATCTGTTTCACACTGAAGCCTGCCTTGCCAGCTTCAGCCTCCAGGTTATGGAAGCTTTCTTCCATTTTACTCTGTACCGACTGCACTACATTATCTTTTTGCTGTTCGTAATCACTGCTTTCAAAGGCTTTTGGTATTGAAATTTTCAGATAGGATATAAGTTCATCAATATCCTTTTGAAAATTTCTTCCCTCACCGGCAGGAAGGGATACAGCAATAGGCTTGTCGCCATCAGTGAAATTATTAATATAACACCAGTCACCTGGTACCGGCTTGCCTGATGCAGCTTTTGACACTACAGCCTGGGTATAGGTGCTCTTGCCTGTGCCTGTAGGTCCCACCACAAAAATATTGTAGCCTGCAGCATCAACAGTAAGTCCGAACTCCATGGACCGAACCGCTCTTTCCTGTCCTATTACTCCATCCAGTGGAGCAGCATCCAGCGAGGTTTTACAAAAATCCAGTTCATCATCAAAATTACAAGTTCTTTTTAATTTTTCAAAAGGTACTGAGTATTTGTCCATATAATGGCCCCCTTCCAATCTGGTTGATCTTTTATATTAAAAATATATGCTGTCACCTATAAATCCCCAAATTATATGCAAACTTTTTTATTAATTATAACATAAAGCGCCAATATATGTATCGAATTTTCTGACTATTTCAACTTGTTTACAGCCTGCTCTGCAAATATCACTGCCAGCTCAGGATCGAACTGAGTTCCGGCATTCCGAATAATTTCTTCAATAGCAACACTTCTGGAGAAGGCATTTCTGTAGCTTCTGTCGCTGGTCATGGCATCAAATGCATCGGCAATAGATATGATCCTTGACTGAAGGGGAATGTCATATCGGCTTATACCCTTGGGATAGCCGTTGCCATCCCATCTTTCATGATGGTATAAAACATATTCCGCCATTTCGGACATATTATGTACTGTACCCAGTATTCTGTAGCCAATTTCCGAGTGCCGCTTCAGCTCGTCATATTCAGCATCGGTAAGCTTGCCTGGTTTATTAAGGATCTTATCCTCAATTGCAATCTTTCCGATATCATGGAGCAGTCCAACTGTTTTTAGCTCCTTTATTTCTTCTCCACTTAAGCCGATGGTTCGTCCCATTACTTCACAAATCAATGATACCCTGTGTGAATGCTGCTCCTCCCTTTTGTTCTTTTCGTGCAGAGTGCAAATTATGGTATTGATGGTCTTTGCTCTGGTACTGGGACTTTCAAAAAGCTTGTTCTTATACATATGATCTTCTGCCTTTTTAAATATTTCCAGCAGGTTCTCCCCTGCCGTATATTTTGTTTCATAACCCAGGGATATGGACAAGTCTATGGAACCGGTTTTTTCCCTGGCTGCTTCAGACAATATAAGTTCGGCAGTTTTCCTAATGATCTCATCATCAGTTTTTGGAGCTGCAATTACAAATTCGTCACCACCCAGCCGTGCTATGGTATAATCAGCTCTGCAGCTTCTTCTGAGCACTGATGCCAAACCTGTAAGAAGCTTATCTCCAATTAAATGGCCAAAGGAGTCATTTACAAGCTTTAAACCATTAACATCTGCCATAAAAATCGTAAGAGGATAGTTCTCCTCCTTATCCATAAGGTCGAGCTGCTCCTCAAAAAATCTTCTGTTATAAAGCCCTGTGAGCTGGTCATGATAGCTTAAAAATTTCAAGCGCTGCTCAAAGCGTTTTCTTTCATTTATATCCCGGTATATACCGTAAATTCCGATTTGATTATTTTGAAAAAATATAGGATAGGCAAGTATGCATACTTCTATAGGTGAGCCATCCTTCCTCCATCTTATAGTTTCCTTCTCCACTATAGAACCCGTCATTGCACTATTTGATATAGCTGCAGCTTCATTCAGCAGCTCCTGGCGAACAATCATATCATTCACATATTTATTTATCAGTTCCCCTTTTTCATAGCCGAATTGTTTTTCAAAGGCAGAATTAACATCCATAAATCTGTCTTCATTGTCCAGCATACATATGGCCTCTGGAGAATTTTGAAACAGCTGGGTAAAGCAGTCCCTTTGCAGCTCCAACTCCCTTTCTGCTTCCTTCTTTGAGGAAATATCGCTATATATGGCACAGAGACCAATCTGGTTTTTTTTCATTACCACAGGGAAAGCTGTGACATTTACATCAATGAGGCTGCCATCCTTTCTTTTTCGTTTTGTCTCCTTGCTGGCAGTTCCTCCTCTAAGTATTATTTCTGATATTTCAAAGGCATCAGCTATTTCGGGACTTGCTATAATATCGTTTACATAAGAACCATGAATTTCATCTGAGCTGTATTGGAAAAGCCTTTCAAAGGCTTCGTTGGCCTTTATGATCTTATCCTGTCTATCCAGTATAAGTATTCCATCCATGCTGTTTTCCAGCATTTCATCCATATAGGCAGTCTGATATTTATACTCTCTATTAATCTTAAAAAAATCCCTAATTAATTTTATACCCAAAATAAAAACAATGCATATTGCAAACAATGCATATTCCAAGTCAACCCCCCCTTATCCAGCACATAATGTAATTATATATTAGATTTTTTCAATATTCCACAAAATGAAGGTGTGATATGCTAAAATAATTATAACAAATTAATTTTGGAGGAGTCTTTATGAATTTTTTTAAAAACCTGCTGGGTCCAAGACCTAATACCATATACAGATCCATAACAGAAGGAAATATAGATGAGATTAGAGCATATCTGCAAAACACTCCAGATTTAAAGGCAGATTTCGAATTTGAAAGTATACTGCATTATACAATAGACAATTGTGAAAATAACTATTTTGACATTATCAGACTCCTGGCTGAAAGCGGTATAGATATTAACAGTCATTTAAGCAAGATGCAGGAAACCCCTTTACACAGGCTTTGTGCCAGGGCAACCCCAAAAATTGAAATAATTGAATACTTCCTTGAAAAAGGTGCAGATGTGAATGCCTTGAATAAATCCGGAAAAACACCCTTGTTTTACTGTACCTTCAGCTTTTCCACAAGACTTCTTAAGCTACTGGCCCAATACGGAGCTGATGTCAACACACAAGACAAATATGGCAATACAATCCTTCATGATGACTTTATAGGCTGTAGCGAAGAAAACTTTGAAGAATTTTTAAAAACCCTGCTGGAGCTTGGCTTTAATATAAATTCTAAAAATGCAAATGGAGCATATCCCCTGGATTTCTGTGAAAACAAAAAGTTTGAAAATATTTTAGTTAAATATGGCGCAAAAAAAAGTCCTGCATAACAGGACTTTTATTTTGCAAACTCCTCAGTTGCCTTGAGAGCGTTGCTGTTCAATATATCCTCTACTTCTTCAAAGCCGGTTAAAAATGAAAAATTGTATCTTGCAGGCAGAGCAAAAACATATTTTGAATTTCGTCCAAGTTCCTTTGGTCCTATAGGGGCAGCTCCTATATGAAACTTATCCTGTTGAAGTTCATTCCACTGGTTGATAGTAAACACCATTATAGGGATGTCCTGTCTAGGCTTATCTTTTGTCCATAAGGGATGTCTCAGGTTAATAATGGGTCCTGCTTCCAGAACCTTTACAGATCCGATTTCCAAACCCTCCCACTTAGTTGTAATAACTGTATAGCCCTTCCAGCTTTGCGGCAGTTGAAAGTTAAATCCATACTGATTGTTTTTATAGAGAGTGCTATCCGAGCCTTCATAATCTCCAAGAGTTACATCAGTAATCTTCCATTTATCCTGAACCTTCTGAACTATAAGTATTACCGGCCTTTTAGCTGCAGCTCCTCCGCTGGATGACTCCACACTGGTTACTTCAATAATACTGCCTGTTACCTTATAGGTTCCATCGGATATTTTTTCTGTTTTAGAAATTTCTATTCTGTCAGGCCAGGGGCTTGAAACCATTCTACCTGGTGCAAGCTCGGGAGCGTTCTTCCATTTTTCAAGCAATGCTGCCGTTATATATTGGCTATAGTTATCATCCATGCTTTTGCTTACCTGATCCTTGCCAGCCAAAAGGGAAACCATCTGGAGCTTCTTTCCAAATTCTTCTGTAAGTGTGTTAACAGCCTTAATATTTGCTTCCTCAGTGTCATTGCCATTTTGGTTGTTAGTGTTGCTGCCAGGCCTTGTGCAGCCAGCTATGGTTATACTAAAAATAATAAGAAAAAGAAGGGTCAAAAACCTTTTCACACTATGCACCTCCAGATACTTTATTACCATTAGTATACTACTCTTTCACCCTATTGTATTGTAAAATTTAAAGAATGTTTTCGCAATTCTGCAAAATAAATACCCTTTCATTATGCAGCTTTGTTAATTTAAAAAGGGCACCCTTAGGTGCCGCAAATTATTCTTCATTCCAGCCTTTACAAACATCTATCCATTCCCTGGCTCCTGAATATTTAAATAATTCGTCGCAGGTAAGCTCAATGGCGCTTTTTCCGCTTCCGCAGGCAGGGAAAATAGTACTGAAGCGCTTCATTGATATATCAAGATATACAGGTACATTTTCCTTTATATCAAATGGACAAACTCCACCTACCGGATGACCTACCAACTCCAGCACTTCATCAGGGCTTAGCATGGTTGCCTTCATTGAAAAAATCTGTTTAAACTTTTGATTGTTTATTTTCGCATCCCCTGCAGTTACAATAAGGATACAGCCATCATCCTTTTTAAAGGACAAGGTTTTTGCTATTCTTGCCGGCTCCACTCCCACTGCCTGAGCAGCAAGCTCTACCGTGGCGCTGGAAACCTCAAATTCCATTACCTTATCTTCCATTCCAAACTTTTTAAAATACTCTCTTACTGATTGAACTGACATATATTTCACTCCTTAGTGCAACATTATATTATACAGAGAAACAAAGTATCCCTGATATGTTCTTATAATATGTTACATCCAATTTTACAAAATATCAATACTTTCACAATTTTGTTTAAATTTTATCAAATTATTATCCATAAAAATATCAAAACAGCACTGGTATTAATTATACCAATGCTGTTTTGATACCTTGCACAATGCTAATGTCATTATTATTGTAAGTAAAACCATTATGTCCATAAAAGCAAACACAAGCAGTTTCAACCTTGCACCTTCTTAATAGTATAAATTGAACTAAGTTCACATTAATTATACCACTGTGAAACATCATTGTTAAGTTAATTTTATGGACGAGCTACATTCAATAATCGGCACTGAGCATTTCATCATAGCCATCTTTTCTTATGTTTAGGAATTGCTTACTTTCTTCTTTGTAATAATCCTTTCAGCAGAATAGCAAAGGTAACCAGAATGCAGCCTGGTGTTATGTTATAGTATTTACGGCCCCTGCTACAGTGTTTTTTCCCCATATAAGCACCTCCTTTGATAATATTTGATATTAAACTATATTCATGGCAGGGTTACTTGTGAATAACAAAGAGGCCCTGCAAGCACAGAGCCTCATTCTTCCTGGTATTTCTAGTTTCCATTCATTGCTGTTATTAGAATGGCAACAGCAATAAGCAGCAGTAGAGCTGTTATTGAACCTAAATCATATTCACAGTCAATTTTACTCATATTAAATCTCTCCTTCGATCTTATAAATATGTGCATTGCTTTTTTACTGGTTAGTATACTATATTCTGTTAAATAGAAAATGTGATTATTGGAAACTAACTATTTAAAATTAATTCCTTAACTGAACCTTACTGGAATTGGCTAAAAGCCTTATAAAATAAGTAAAGGCCCTGAATTTCAGGGCCATAGCTTTAGTCTATCAGGGCTGTCAATAATATTGCTATTGTTATTAAAACACAGCAGCAGCAGCTGTCAAAACCTTCATTGCGATCATGTCTTTTACTCATACAAATCTCTCCTTCGATCTTATATATATGTGTATTTATTTTATTGGTTAGTATACTATATTCAAGGTATTTAATTTTGGTGTTACTTTTATATTAAAAAGCCCCGGAAATCCAGGGCAGCTTTTAAGCTTTACTTCTTATATATTTTACTATTACCTTTTTTAATTCTTTGGCTATATTATACTTTCTCTTAAAAAGTCTTAATTTCATATAACAAATCTCCTTAGCATTATTTATATGCCAGTATAAATCTGGTTAATTCACTATATTCCACTCCATGGAAAAATGTTAACTAAATAATTATGCTCCATAGCATGGTTATAAATAATACTGCTGTTATACATACAAATAAGTCCTCAACTTCACCGGACAAAAACAATTTTAAGCCATAGGGCTTTTTTAGATATGGATAAAATAAAGGTACTCCCATATTAGTAAGGCTGTCCAGTAACAAGTGGATTAAATAGTTCAATCCAAATATAATACCAACATAAAAATTGATGGCCGTTACAAATACTGTACTCCCAGCCATTGCTATAAAGCTGTGGGTAAAGGTTCTGTGTCTTAATTTCAAAATTGTATCAATATCAGGTATGGTAGATGCCATTACTCCAATTATTGCATATTTAGGCATCAACCCCATTAAGGGCAAGGTAGCAGCAAAACCAACTGCTATATGAGTTTTTTTAGTCATATTATCCACTCCAAATAAAATATTGTTATTATAATTCTCAATCCTCCGTTAAATATGCAGTAAAACAAAAAAAGAGTCCTTGTCTCTAAAAATTCATATGTTATACACAGTTTCTGTGCATAACTCTGTTGATAATTATTGAAAAAAAATAGTTCCCGGCTAAATGACACCGGGTACTATTTTAAAATGGCACATACGAGATGATAAATATATTGGGTATGGTTTTATATCCCTATAAATTATCTATGCTGTGAAGCCAGAAAATATTACATATAAAATATGGATGCTCCTTAGTATTGTTATGTTCCACCTGCAGCTACAATTCCACAGTTTCGGTTCTGAAGGCCTCCATCATCTCTCCGGTGAGGCTTATCTTCAGTTCCTCAGGCGGTATGTTCTCCCTGTTTACCCACTGACCTAAGGCTAATTCATCCTCCTGAAGTGTTATAGTATCATCACCGTCAAGTTCTGCATAAAAGCCTGCCAATATGGTATCTGTAAATGGCCACGGCTGGCTCTTGTAGAATTTGATATTCTTTACTTTAAGCCCCACCTCCTCCATTACTTCTCTTCGCACAGCCTGCTCCAGGCTTTCTCCAATCTCAGCAAAGCCTGCCACCAGTGCATATCTTTTGTATGCCCGCCCAGCATATTTTGTTAGCAGCAGGCGGTTTTTATCATACACAGCTACAATAACACAAGGAGATATGGTGGGGTAGGTTTGAAGGCCGCAATGTTCACAGTAAAGCATCCTTTCCTTTTCAGACGGCTTCATAGGCTTTCCGCATCTTCCGCAAAAATGATGGTTTTTATACCACCTGTTGAGCTGCCAGCCTACTGCGCCTGCAAAGGAACGCCAGTATTTTGGTTCGGTTCTGAACCTGCCTGTGGATACATAAGTCCAGCCCTCTGCGGAATCAAGCCCCTGTTCATCAATAAGATAGTAATTAATGTCATCAATTTCAAATAAAAACTTTGCATCCTCCTTAAGCATAGGATACTCTGCTTCAAAATCAGAAAAGGAAGGATACCAAAGTTTCTCCTTATCCTCTTTTACAAGTACTGTATCACCTTCATAGGAAAGAAACAAATCCTTAGCTTCTGCCGTCTTGTTTTTATAAGTATTATGAAATATTCTTGGCTCTATATCCTGAATCATAATTTACCTCTTTCTCAATATCAAAAATATTTTAGCATTCTTTAATAATATTATACCATGATATTTTAATACTGAAATACACACATATTAACCCTTTTTTTACACAAAATAAATTCAAGGAGGCGATTGTTATGGATGATATAAAATCTTTGAATAACTGCGGTAAAACACCGAGTGTGGCAAATGTTGGGGTATTAAAGGGTGTTTCAGCTGACAGGGACTGGCCGTTTGCACCGGATGACCCATCTAAAAGGGAAAATACAAAAAAGCCGGACATGGATTTTGATCCTGGGGATGAACACCCTAATACAATGATTAGTACAAAAAAAGATGTTGATTAAATTTAATGAAATTCAATTTCAATATTTTTATACACCTCTTATAATTTAATAAAAAAGAGCCTGCACAGGCTCAATTTTATTATCATTGTTAAGTTTAAACTATCACTCACTATAAGAACAAGCACTTGGTGAAACACCAAGTGTCTCATAACTTATAGCTTTAAAAAGTTCTTGTATATCATCAAGCGGGTGACTTGATATGATACTTTTATTATAATCTATCAATATGATAAAATTATGTTATAAATATGAACTAATTGTGAATTAATTATGTTAAGTTATTTATTATTAGTAAGGTCTTCATTTAAAAATATTTTACCATTATCTCCATCTACCAATATAGTCTGACCATCCTTGAGAATACTCATTATTCCAGGTATATTGGCTACTGCTGGAATTCCATATTCTCTGGCCACAATGGAGCCATGGGATAAGAAGCCTCCAGTTTCCATCACAAGAGCCCCTGCTCTTAAAAATAATGGCGTCCAGGCTGGGTCCGTGGATGGAACTACCATAACCTCACCCTTCTGCAGTTTTGATCCCTGATCCGGATGATTGACCAGTCTCACTGAACCAGCTGCTTTTCCGGCGGCAACAGGCACCCCATGGATGCTCCTGGCAGAATCAGAGACCGCAAGTATCTTAAACCTTGGAGTGTCGCCCAAAATCATATCCGGTGGAGCTAATTCCTCCATTTCCTTCAGCCATACTTTTCTTTCATCAATGAGAATCTTAAGTCCGCTTCCATCCCACTCATTACTTAAAACAGAAAAAAGCTCTGACCATGTACAGAAGAACACGTCTTGAGAATCTTCAATGATTCCCCCTTGGCAGAAACGCAGCCCTATCTTTTTAGCTATTACCCGGTAGGCTTCCATAAGCTCGGCGAGGACTGATTTTGTTTTTTCCCGTACTGCAGCCCCAGCCTGGCACTCTTTCACCAGCTCAATGATGGAAGAGTGTTCAGAAACAGGAATCTTCTCCTTAATCTCCAGCCATGCCTTCTCCTGTTTTTCCTTCTGCACCAGCTGCAGCTTGTGCAGATTTGCATTGTTCATTCCATTCTTAATATAATCCAAAAGATAAGTAGGATCCTCATTCCATCTAGGATTGATTATGTCCAGCTCATAAACCGCCCGGTGACCATATTCTTTTATATACCCATGGAAGGACCTTTTAAATTGGGAAGTTTCCGGCAGCTTTTCCCATGCCGGCGGATCGAATAACTTACTTCCAAAGTATTTGCAGGCGTCTGGATCCTTTACTGCAATCTCTGAAAGCTCCAATAATCTGTAACCCTGATCAGCACTGGTGATTCCCTCGCCGCTTCCAACCATTAGGGCATTCAGTAGCATTAGCTCTCTGCCCTGAAAATATCTGCTAAGAGTTTGAAGTAAAATAATCACAGGCATACTGCCCACTGCAGCCAGCAGGTTAAATTCACTGATAAATTCAAGAGTAGCCTGTGACAGCTGGTCATAGCCCAAAATAAAATCCTGATTTTCCCAGTCATCCATGCCATTACCGGTTAACTTCTGAATTGAAGCAGATACTTTTTCCCATATGTTGGAGGAATTTTGCCTTGCCTGGTTGATCAAGGCTCAAAACTTCATTGTGCGTTCTTCAAATCCCTTCCTGGGTTTCAGATCACCTATATCTATTGATGGCTGGTGCCCTCCCCAGAACATATTAAACCCATCCGGTCTGCTCCCCATACAATCGTACAATGCCCACTGGTAGGCAGATAAATTACAGTAAAGCCTCCCCTTGAAAAACCTGGAGAATTGTATTCCTACGGGAAGCTGGTAATCTAGCACAGTAAAACTCTTATAGTGTATGTTGTCAATTATGCTTTTCATTAACCGGCGGTTTAAAGGCGATTGAACCATTGGTACTGCATCTCTGTAGTTTCCATTAGACCATACATCAGACCTGTTCTGCAATGCGGGAAAAGTTTTCCTAGGCATTATGGTTACGGGTCTTGATTGAACAAGGATGAAATCCCTTCCGTCATAAACCCACTCCACATCCTGTTGCTGTTCACTGTTACCAAGGGCATCAAATACCCTCTCCATAATAGCACCTAGCTTTATAATATTTTCATCAGACAACACTTGATCTGATGATGACTGCTCTGCAGCCATAAAAGTGGTGCCATTCTTCCCGTTTAATACTGTGATTCCCTTCTTAGATCCGATTTTTCGTTCAACTATCCTGGGTCTGGAATTTAATACATCCATATCCAGGTAATATATGTCCGGATCTACTGAACCGTTTACCACAGACTCTCCCAGCCCAAAATTTGCATTAATTATCATCCTGTCTAAACGGCCTGATTGAATGTCACAGGTAAAGCCCACTCCAGCAACCTGGGCTTTCACCATCTCCATAATAACTACTGCTGCTGCCACATTATTGCTGAGCTTCATTCTTTTGCGATATACTATTGCCCGCTGGGACCATAATGAGGCATAGCATCCCTTTACCGCTGACAATATATCATCTATTCCATTAACATTTAAAAAGGAATCATGAATGCCTGCAAATGAGTTGTTTTCTGAGTCCTCCCCCACCGCAGAGGACCTCACCGCCCAGGATTTTTCCAAGCCCCCCAGGCTGTATAGCTGATCCTTTAAATCCTTAAGAATATCAGGCGGCATTGATCCGCCAAGAATTTTTCTTCTTAACTGCTCCAGGCTGTTCTTAACATCAGCTTCGCCCATATTTTCAGTGGTTATAAATGATGCAATATTGTCTGCCCTATTCTGCAGCCCATTGTATTTCATATATCGATGATAAACCTGGGCAGCAAGTACTCCTCCCTTTGGGATGTTAAATCCATATCTGCACAGCCGCCCAAGATTCCATCCTTTACCCCCCGAAAGGGAAGCACCTGACAAAAAAGCTTCCTCCCATGTCAAAAAGTAATTCATTTCCCTCACTCCCATATACTCATTTAATCCAGTTTTTCATGATTATTTGCTTGGCTCATTGCACCATAAAGGAATAAATCCACACGACTCACTATTTCCTCATGAAGATCAAATCCCGCCGGATCTTTCAGCCATTGAAAGGTCATTGTGCTTCGAAGAAGATCCATATGCTCCACCATAAGCTTAACCGGAATATCCGTCCTGATTTCTCCTGACTGCTGACTGAGGGTTATAATATGAGTCAGAATGCTCTGGGTTCCAGTTTCATTGTTTTCGGTTTCTGAGCTTACAAGCATATTTCTAAGACGATAATTAATACATATTCCTGCAATTTCCGGATTGTTTTCCACCCAGGCATAAGCATGATCAAGTGCCAGTAAAAGCCGTGATCTGATATCAGGCAGATTTTCCACAGCCTCTAGGGCTTCTTCAGCTAATTCCTTTGAAATTCCTCTGACGTATTCATCAACTATAGCCTCTTTAACTGAAAAATAGTTATAAAGGGTCTTTCTCGCAATATCTGTTTCATCTGCAATTTGTTCCATAGTTGTATTATTAAAGCCCTGGCTGCTAAATAAGTTCATAGCAACCTGAACGATTTTCTGTCTGGTCTCCCTTTTTTTCCTCTCAATACGACTATCAGCCAAACATCCTTTCGTATCCATTCTTGCACCTCCACTGCTTTTCATTGCTCATAAATATACATTAAGTATATTTACACATTGTGTATTTTTATTTTAACTCTTAAAGTTTTTATAGTCAAGAGTAAAATCAGACTTCCTAAATAAGCATCAATTGTCAAATGGTTAAAAGGAACTGCCAATATTACTCATAAAAATTGGATAAAAAAAACACCAGATATTAATAACCTGATGCCAGTTTGCTGTTTACTACATTTTGATTTAAATAAAAAGCTGCGATCCGCTTGTCCAATTCTTGACTGATCCTTAATATTTCGCCTCTGCTCATTACCTCGCCACTTAAAAGTAGCATGTACAATTTTTTCCTAAGTGCTTCCATTTCATTTTCCATCTTTTTCGCCCCCTAAAACCACACCGTTTTTCATTATACAACATTAACCATATAATTACAATATATGTAATTACTTTTCTAATGTAAATTATTATAACAGTACAGTTTTAAAACAATGTCGCTTCAATTATTTAATTGTAGTAAAACATTTATAATTTGTTGCTGCATAATCCAAATACAAAAGCTCCACTATGGCAAACAGCTATTATTTCAACTGTCCACCACAAGCGGAGCATATAATTTCCCTAGAAGTTACCGATATTGTTTACTAGCCTCGGTTCAAAAGTCCTTCTATACATTTCTTTCCTCCCGGACAGCCTTCAACATGTTCTTTTAATTTTTCAGCCAATTCTACAGTAGTAATGCCAATACTATCCATAACTGAGCCAATCTGAGCCAATCTCTCCATGTCATTTTTGCTCACTTAAACATCCCCCCTTAACGTAAATTTATCTTGAATATTAATAATTCTACACAAAATCGCCTTATCCTTTATTTGGTCAGAAAAAAATATCATAACCATTGGCTAAACCCATATACTGGCATTATGTTGTTTTTTAATAATCCCTTGCTTCCTCTCTTGTCATCCAAAAATGGATGCCAGTTGTTGAATCCTTCCATCGGTCTTCGTCAAAATTCTTTACTTCTACCCACTTACCCAGGGGATAAACAAAATTATCATCTACCAATGACCAGGCCTCCGTAAAGCTTTGTTTATAATCAAAGCTTTTGATGGTGAGTACTTTTGCCTTGCTGCAGCGGCAGGAGGGCAAGGTAGCTGAAGTGCGCTTTGCATCTGCAGGTATTAAAAGCTGCACCAAACGATTATTAAAGCATTTCTTATATCCAAGGAAAGCTCCCTTCTCAGGACACCTCAAATGAAACCATTTTGTATTCTGGTCTGAAATGATGCCATCCAGCTTAGCATATTCCAGCACCGCACCATATAAGTTTGCCCCTTTAATGTTGCAGCCAGACATATCAGCATACCTGAGCGCTGCACATTCCAAATCCCCATGTTGAAAATCCGTCTCCCGAACAGAGCATTCATCGAACAAAGCATTAACAACACTACTATAGGACATATTGGCTTTATCGAACTTAACTCTATGGAAAGCGCTCAAGGAAAAATCAATATTAGATAAATCCCAGCCTGTAAAATCCATATCGAAAAGTTCTATTTCCCTTAAAACAAGTTTATCCTTTGGTTTTCTATTCTTTAATATTTCCTTAAAGTCCTCCTGCAATAATTTATGCATATATCCCCCTCCTTTACAAGAAGTGTGAATCTGAACATTTTAATATTCATTTATAATATTGGTACGCAAATTTCACAATAATGCATATTTATCATCTTCATTGTGTAGCGTTCTAAAATAGGTCTGCTATCATCAAATTCATAATTTATTTTTGCTAACTCAGAAAATATCTCCGTCCATGCTTTTTTCACAGCATCTGCCGTATGGCTTATTTTAAATACGCAATATTTTCCTCCAATTATTCTCCCGGTATTAATATAGTTACTATCAGCTTTAAGCTCACCCGAAACAATTAAACATGTATCGTAACGACAATGTTTGGGTTCTATAAATTGAGGGTTATCCTGGGCTATTCCCAATATAATTGAATTTTCATCTAACAAGTTATTTCTCCTGGCCCAACTCTTTAATTGTTCCATTACTTGTACATTTTCTCCACCGTAAGGACCTGTTCTTCGTATATAAGCAATTTTATATGATGGAATCATTTCGATACTAATGTCCATAACTTACCCTTCTTTATTAATATAGTACATCGATGTCTGATTTCAGCATATAATGCTTTAAAATTTTTTTCAACTTATTTTTAAATTATCAGAAACTTTCACTTTTTAACTAGAATTCCCATTTTTACTTGAAAATAAGGTTCTGAAAATAGGACCTTCTGAGCTCTTTCTTCAGATATTATAATAGCAGATCCAAGCATATCCACTTTTCCAGAAACAAGTGCAGGTATTAACTCTGAAAAAGGACGAATAATGCTTATTTCCAGATCCATTTCTAAATTGCAGCATATACGCTGGGCTAACTCCATATCAAACCCTGTAATTTCTTTATCTCCAACAATAAATGTAAATGGTCTTTCCAAGGTGCTTGTACCTAATTTTAATTTTCCATTTTTCCCGTTCGATTCAATTTTTGACATGATTCCTATGGCTCCTACTTCAGGAAACCATCTTTTTATCATCTCTTCATAAATTCCATTGGATTTAATCTCAGCTATGGTATCGTCTATTGCTTTTTTCAAATCTGGTCTGTTGAAATTCACTGCAAATCCATAACCAGAAATCTTAAAGCTGTCATCATTTATAATTATGAACGAATCATCTAAATTTTTTAATAAGTATCTTAATATAGCATCATCATAAGGAAAAGCATCCACTTCACCATTATTCAGCGCCGTAATGCAATCCATTGTGGTTCTAAAATATTGGATCCTTGCACCAGGCAATGCACTTGAAATCCAGTCATCATATATAAAGCCCTCCACCACTGCAAAGGTTCCATTCTTCAGATCAGCTATGGATTTCGTTTTTATCAATTTTTCTTCAATATTCATGTTACACCTCCCGCATCATTAACTTTATGGTTATATGATATTAATCCATTTAATCAAAATAGATGCTTCCTCCAATGAATTCACGCAATATGGAATTGAAAGGAACCTTGGAGGTATCCATTGGCTCACAGAAAGCTAGTAATCTAAGCAGACGTTCCTTTGTCTTCGCATATGGGCTGTGATCCTCGATTTTATTCAGGGCTTCTATTGCAAAAGGCCTTAGAGCGTTCATTTCGTAAAGAATACTGGAATTGAACATGACATCCGATTCTTCCTGAAACTTAAATATGTTCTTGTATTCTCCAAGTCTAACATTTTCCCACTGCTTAAGAGTTTCCTCTGGATGTGTTCCACGGAATTGATATCCTCTGACAATTCTTCTGATCATTCTAACTTCAGAACTGGGAACTCTATTTATCAAGTCGATATTTAATTCAAAAAGTGCTGTAATATATACTTTAAACAATAAATTTCTATTAATATTGGGAAACAAAGCAGGATTCAAAGCATGGATACCTTCCACAACAAGAATTTCATCGTGTCCCACATGTAATTTCCTGGTTTTTGAGGAACGATGACCAGTTTTGAAATCAAAAATCGGAGTGTCTACCGTTTTCCCATCAATAAGGTCTGAAAGCTGTTGATGAAGAAAAGGAAGATCTAATGCTTCCAAACAGTCAAAGTCGTAGTTACCGTTGGCATCCAGAGGGGTTTCTTCTCTGTTTACAAAATAATCATCCAAAGAAAGTGTCACCGGATTAAATCCGTTTACACAAAGTTGTGTTGATAACCTTTGCGCGAAGGAGGTCTTGCCAGAAGAGGATGCGCCAGAAATGAGAAGAACTCTCAGGATTGATTTTCGCTGAAGAATCATATCTGCAATATTTGATAATTCCTTCTCATGGAGAGCTTCAGTCATCCCGATGAGTTTAAGGGTTGCGCCGCTTGCGATATAGTTGTTCACATCACGAAGCAGTTCCAATTTAATGTTTTTCAGCCACTTTTGTGTCTTATCATAAGTGGCAGTGAGCTTGTCTGGAGGAACCCAGGATGTATTTTCGTAGCCAGCCTCTCTAAAATTTATGATGAATCCATCTCCGTAAGGAATTATATCGAAAGCATCGATTTTTTCTACATTGGTTTTGCAGGGATAGATCATCTTAACATCGTTGCCTGCCACACGATAGTGGTAGTAGCCTCCCTCCTGCTTCAAAAACTCAATTTTTGGGTCGGTGAGAATCCATTGCTTCAATTTCAAGTCAATCTGATGTACTTCTCTCACTGAAATTGCAGTATCTTTAAACCTGCAAAACAACCCTTCCTGTATGGAATATGCTATTTTTAGGGATTCTTCAGGGAAAAGCTGCTTAATTACTATAATCAATCCAAGTTGGACAGTCTGACGGCTTTGAGTCAGATGTGTTTCCGCCATATTTTCACCTTCTTTCAATTTGCTGCATTTCTTTTACAACAGTTTCTAAATCGATAGAATATTCCAACAATAATATACCATTGTTCAACAATATATGCTAGATATTTTTTCATAAAGCCATCAACCCAAATAACAGGTTTAGGTTCCTGTTTAGGGGGACTTAAAATTAAAATATGTAGCTATTGAGATAAATGTTACTATACATACTTTTCCGCTTTCTTTGAGTAGCTCTTTTTAAACTTAAGAAAATCCCCTATCTCAGAAACCATAACTGAAATAACGGACTTTTTAACTGGCGTGGTTTTTAAAGGGACTAAAAAACCCCGAGGGGCACCTCAGGGTTTTTTAGAATTGAATGCTTTGAAATCGTTGGATAGCTCTCATGCGATTTTTATAATATCACTATATCTTATTATAGAAAAGCAGTCCCATTATTAAATATTATTATAGATAGAGCATTGGGAGGCAGGAAGAAACATTAGAAAAGCCCTTGGTTTCCCCTGGGCCATCTGAATCATTATAATTATTTACCTATAAGTTTATCATTTGAAAAGATATGTCCTGTTAACCAATCATTTAGAAGTTGTAATATACTAATTATATACTCGTCCTGATTTTCATCAATCTTTGAAAAATTAATATCATTAATTCTTTTTATAAATGCATCATGCTCAACTTTTTGAGTAAACATTCTTTTATAATTAATGCTTTTCATGTACTCTTCTTCCGCAGTAAAATGAAAAGAGGTGTAATCTTGAAGTTCTTCTATTAATGTTACAATTTTATCATATTTGTCAATTGTAAATTCATTTTTTAAAAGAGCATAAGTTTTGTCAGCAATTTCAAAAAGAACTTTATGTTGTTCATCAATAAAGTCTATTCCTGTTTTATATTCTTCTTTAAATTCATACATTAATATTACCTTCTCTCGCTATTGTATATTATATGTTTTCTACAAACTTTTACAAATTCCTTCCTAAACTTATCAAAATATAAAAAAGCCCTTTGTTTCTATGCTAACTTATTTGTTACTTTCTGATTATAAATCTTGATAATATTTCTTTTATTTTCCATTTTTGTATGATATACTTAATTACAAATATTCATTCTTTCACAAAGAGAGCTGTTCTACTAGCCATATCACAGCTCTCTTTTTGCGGATTTTACATGTATTACCTCACATCTTAATGCCATTATGAATAGTATGTTTATGTAGTAATATTGGGAGAAATAAGTAATGTTCTATAATGAAAATCTATATGCTCAATCTTACAGAGCTATATATCGTATAACCATAAATACGAAAACACACACTCTAACTTTATTTAAAAACAATATTGTTTACAAAACTTACAAGGTTGCAGTAGGAAAGCCCTCTACACCAACTCCTAAAGGAACTTTTAAGATAATTAATCGTGCTATAAACCCAGGCCGTCCGTTTGGTGCAAGGTGGTTAGGCTTAAATGCACCTTTTGGTGACTACGGAATCCATGGTACTAATAATCCTTCTTCAATTGGAAAAAGCATTTCTAACGGATGTATTAGAATGTTTAATAACCAAGTTATTGAATTAAGCAATCTAGTTTCTATGGGTACAATTGTTAAAATAGTATAATCATATAAATCACCCAAAAAATCACTGAAAGTCACTGAAACCAGTGACTTTCCATTAAATAAAAACTATAGTTCTTATTTATTAATTATATTAAAACAAGGTAATGTCGCGCCTTAACACTACTCCACCCAAATAAATTTTTATAATAGGAATCTTTATCATACTCTCATTTTAACATATGCGTAGGAATCAACCGGGTGCCATATCTTACCTTTAATACTTGTCATTTGTTCCTGAATTACTGGATACGTAAACATCACTGGAAATATGCTCTATATTAGTAACCTTCCCATTTTCATATGTTTTTCTGATGACATCTGCAGTATACATATCCCCTTGTTCACTTATGTTGTTTTGAATAACATATTTTTTATTTAAACTGGAATTTGAAAAAATTTTAATACATAAATTTTTATCTTGTACAGAACCTGCTATGCATATGGGATAATTTAAGGTATTTGAAAATTTCAAATCTATATTATTCCAATCTACAGTGGCATCAAGTCCCAGTCCTACATAGGAAGATGGTAAAGAATGATGAGTTCTATCGATATTTTTTATTCCCGTCAGCAAAACTGCATTGTACAAAGTAGTTGAAACCTGGCATATACCTCCGCCCAGTTCAGACTGGATTTTTTTATTGATGATAGCTGGCGCATTCATATAGCCCCGTTCTTTGGTCCTCTCTCCGACTGTCTCATTGAAGCTGAATACTTCACCAGGCATTAAAATTTTTCCATTTATAGCTTTAACACATGTTACAATATTGTTAATCCTGGTAGGTGATGATGATCCTAAATTAGTGCTGAAAGAAGATATGCAGATATTTCCAAGGTTATCCTGCACTGAGACAACCTTTTTAGACTGCTCCATATTATTAACACCTGTTATCACAGGCTTCTGTGCTAACATTACCACTTTTTTATTTTCTGCATTTAATCCCCAATTGCACCCAATACCAATACCTATTGAGCTAATTAACAATTGGGCTATTAAAATTTTACACTTACCAGTGATTCGATATTTTTTCTTCATCCAACACCTCTTAGCATTAAATGTAAAAATTTAATTTGAAAAATAGTCAATAATTTCGCTTACTCTATCAGATTCACATTGAATTATGTATTGCTGTTCTTCCAGAAGACTTTCTTTAATTTTTATTTGCTCTTGACAATTATTGATTAAGTCTGAAAGCCTGTCTATTTCCTCTTTATATTCAGCAATGCACTTGTTTGTTTCACTATTGTAACCATTCATTACCGTTTTCAAGACTTCCATCCTCTGCTGTCCATCTGAAAGAAGTTCATTTAAGTGAATATCAGAAGCATTCATAACATTTATTACAGATTGTTTAACAACATCTTTAGGTAAATTCTGAGGTAAAGCATTTATCAGGTTTTCAAGCATATAAACTGTGTTAATGCTGCTGTTTTTAAGCTCAAATAAAGAGTATATCTCATTTATCATCATTTTGTTTTCATATTTCAAGCCATTATTAAAATTCTCTGCTTCTATATTATTCTCTGTTTCAAGCACCTCATCTGGTACCAAGTTTAATTCTTCAGCAGCAGGACAATTGCCCGGCTCCTCATTATTAACCTTTTCCACCAAATTGCACTTTTCCAGTATAGACATTACCTTTGACATCATACACACTCCTTAATATATTGACTTTCACACTATATGATTACCTATTATCATTTTTCCTGCGGCTATCCCAACCAAAAGCGTAATTAACATAGAAATGAAATAACGAAACCTTATTGTGATTTCATATTGTTTTTTTAAAATATTCTTTTGAAATACATTTAAAATAACCTTGCTCAAAAGTAATGAAAGCAGAAACACAATTACTTCCAACAGCAAGAATATGAATATTTTCATAATAATACCTCTGTAATATCCAAATTACGATAATTTTAATATAAATTTTAATTTAATTATTATTTAAATTATATACTATTATAAATACAACTGCAATATATAGGTATCCACATAAATATTTGAAGGAGTTTTTGCATTCATTAAATCCAAGTAATTACGCCCTTTCCAGGTAAGAGCCCAACAACAAAACACCCACAGGAAAGGTATTCCACTGCCAATCCTGTGGGTGTTACTTCATTTAAATATTCCATTTTAATTCCATGCCATCCTTCAAAATGAAAGTTATATCATAAAATTAATATAGTCAGTAGGATTTTTTTCGTTAATGAATTTGTATTAATACTCAGCTGTCCTTAAGGAATTGGTGAGATAAGTAAACTAATATACAGAAAAATCACACACACTCTAGGAAAGGGACATTAACAAAATTGCATTGCTAAAGCCCTTACAGGGGATCCACTGCAGCCTATAACATTTAATGGAAAAGCCGTAAAATACCATCGTTCATGACTGAAGATCTCTTTTGGGATTAACATATCTTCGCAAACCCAAATATCTGCTCCCAGTAGTGTTAAATGAGAAGGTAGAGCCTTTTCATCTCCATATCCTCCAATACTTAAGCCATCAATACCTACACCTTTTATTTTTTTTGAAACTAGATACTCTGCGCCTGTAGCATCCAAATCAGGCCATTCATACATATATTCCTTTGAGGTCGCTCTTTTCTGTCCCCAGCCTGTACAAAGCAGTACTATATCTCCTTCTTTGATTTTTTTATCATATGTAATCAAATCTTCTTTTGTGATTCGTTCAGCAGCGTTCTTGTGTAGCAAGTTTACAACTACTGCAGTACCTTGAAATTTATCTATCGAAATGTCATTTATTTTTTTTCCTTCATTTATAAAATGATATGGTGCATCTAAATGTGTAGTGGAATGAAGATTAAAATCACGCAGTTCTTCTAAATTATACCCATCATTTGATTGAGTTTTTATTACATCAATTTTTAATGTAGGTAAATCCGGCCAGCCTGGGCAATTAGTGAATATTGGTTTTGAAAGGTCTAATATTTTGGTTATATTTGGAATCATTTTTAAAATCTCCTTGCGCTATAATTATATAAAATGGTTAAATATTTATTGCAGAATAAATAAATCATTATAATAATAGCGTGATTAAAGAATTAGTTATATAATAAATTGAGGATATTAATTATATTATTTGGCTATTTGAGGGGTGATGTATATGGAAGCAAAACTTGTATTTTTATTTTTTAATAAGTGTAATGTATCCAGCTATCGAGAATTTCATAAGCATCACTGCTATGAACTTGTTTATTATATTAATGGAAATGGTTCTACAATAATTAATGGTAAAAAATTTTCATTTACAAAAAATACTTTTTGTTTTATGCATCCTAATACCAGTCATGACAGAAGTTTTAAAGAGCAATCGGATATTATATCCATTGCGTTTTTGCATGATCTTCCAATAGAAATAAGTGCAGGTGTATATGACGATACTGATATGAAAATTTATACGTATCTAAAACATATGAAGCAGGAATTTTTAGATAAAAAATCCCACTATCAAATTAAGTTAAATGCTATGATAGTAGAAATTCTGGTAGAACTTGACCGCAGGATAAACACCCATAAAATCACAAAAGACATAGATTCTCTTAACTATATAAAAAATTATATTGATGTACACTATAATGAAAAAATCAACCTTGAAAGTTTGGCTCAATTATCCTTTTACAGTTATCATCACTTCAGACACAAATTTAAGGAATTCACAGGGTTTTCTCCAAGTCAGTATGTTATAAGAAAGCGTATTGAAGGGGCTGTGGAGATGCTTAAAAACACAGATAGAAATATATCAGAGATAGCAATTGATTGTGGTTTTTCCACAGCAGCACAATTTTGTCAGCTTTTTAAAAAGCATGTTTCGAAAACTCCTATAGAGTATAGAAACTATTTTGCAAATATGTGATGTATCAAAATGGATTTACTAAAATTCCATTTAAGAAATAAAAAGCCGCTGACTATTTTGCGAAAAGTTAGAAATAAATAAGTTTAAATTTATTTATTCCCTATTACTTTAAGGGCAGTTGATATGTTCCCAAAACTATAAAAATAAGGGTTTCCTGACATTGTACCATCCGGCAACACAGCCTAGGTAAAAGTACAGTGTTTGGAAACCCTTTGTCTATCTACATTTGGGGCCTTTCTATTTTCCTACCCTTGTTATCAATGCTACTATCAACACATAATTGGTCTTTAGAAACATATCTGCAATAATTCCGCCAAAAGTAATAGTTCTAACCAGACCGCCATTAAAACTTGATCAAAAAACAGCTAAAACCCCTGAATTCAAGGGTTTTCCATTGTATTAAAATTATAGTTATTATTTGGTGGAGATAAGGGGAATCCTTTTGACCAAATCAGCAATGCTTTGATGTATCTAGGCTTAACGGGTATGCATTAAATTTTTACTACACTTTTTACTACACTTTTAAATTAGAGCCCAATCAGGGCTCTTTTCCTTTGAAATAAAAAGAGAGGCTCCTAATTAACAGGCGACCCTCTCTTTGACTTATACAATAATATTATACTATATGTTTAAGATGATAAAAACCGGTCAATACTTTAAAAGTCTCCGATTATTTTATTGCGTCCCTAACTAAAAGGCTGCGCTTCCTGTGCGTGGCCTTTTTATGTTGTAACGATATACTTCAAGTTGAATATAATATTATTGTAAAAATTATCACCGGAGGATTAAATGGAAAAAAATAAAGAAGTTCGTAGAGACGATCATTCAGACGAGTCTTGTTCTTACTCAGATGAGAGCTGGCAGTATGAAAGGACCATGTGCTGCCCTTACATGCATTCCTGCCCTTATTATCTCCAAATGACACAATATACAAGTGTAAAAATAAGTAGAGATGGGGCCAATGATGAAGAAAATGCTGATGAAGATGATGATATGAGAACCCCTAGGCGTAGACGTAGACGCAGACGTAGAAGACCATATTACTACTATCGACCTTACCCGTATTACTACCATCGTCCATATCCCTATTATCCTTATCCTTACTATATGGGAGAAAGTGATTAAACCTGTTACTTAGCTAGGAGATTTTTCTTCTAGCTTTAATTCATTTCTACTCTTGAATAATGATTGAGAATATTATCCTTATGTGTTAAACAAATATCTATGGTATAAAGTATCCAATAAATCCATGTACATAATTGATGTTAAATATGGTATTACAGATATAACCTCTAATAAGCTGCGTTTTTGAACGTGGCTTTTTTGTCCTTTATCCGTAACTTTTTTAATATATTTGAATAAAATGAAGTATAAATACTATTATCCAATACTTCCTTCCTGACTCTGAAACGAAACTTCAATATGTGACTCCCTTAGATTAATAACCGTACTCTAATTTTGAGCTTGGTTATTTTTCTTTTGTATAATGTATAACATGACATCATCATGCCCATACTACTAAAGCGATCTCCTATTAAAATGATTGCTTTAATAATCCCCCCCTTAGGTTGCACCCGCTAGTGCAGCCTTTTATATTTTCAGCAATATTTATCAATATAATGTTATTCACGTATTAAAAATAAATATGAAGATATAATAACTAAGGTTGACAAAAATAATAATTGGAGGCTTATTATGGCTCATAAAAGTGTTGTGAAAAACATACTTATATTTGCACTAACTTTATTTATGTTAGCAATTGTGTTATATATGATGTTCTATTTGTAACACTTTATTATCCCATGAATATAATATTATATACGGATACAAATGTAATAACCTCGCAAAAAACGAAATCCATTTATAATCCTGAAATTCTATCAAACTCCTTAATGATTAATAACCATATTCTAATTTGAGTATGGTTATTTTTCTTCGTATAATGTATAACTTACCATCATCATGCCAATACTACTAATGTGATTTCCTATTTAATTGATTGCATTAATATCCCCTAAGGTTACGCAGATCATGGCGTGGCCTTTTTAATACATAAAAGGCCCTGGTGCCCCAGAGCCTAACACTTTTTATTTTTAAATATAGAAAAATCTATTGATAAGCAGCAACAATCAGATCCCCGCTTTTTATGACATTTACAATCTTTATGGTGCTTACAATCTTCATGATGCTTACAATCTTCATGATGCTTACAATCTTCATGATGTTTACAATCTTTATGATGCTTACTCTTATGGCATTTGCAGCTATTATGATGATCATGACGCTTGCAACACATATTAATCTCTCCTCTATTTAAATGTATGCGTATTTATATTCTGTTTAATACATTCTATTCAAAACGGAGAATTTGGTGTTATAGCGTGTTTCTGTATAAACTCATATGGCAGTAATGAAGCATCCGTTTAGAGTGGTATTTTACATTTTAAACAGGATCCACCTGCAGGTATCCAACTCATATTTAATTTCAACTACCTTTGGCAAATCATCTATTTTTACCAGGCATCGGTATCGGATCATATCATTCCCAGCTAGTTTTTCTTTCTCTTGAGATACTATCCTTAGGATCGGTACCACTATCTGCTTATTCTCCTCTACACACATCCTGAATCTTATTGGCCGAAGCTCCCCGTCTGTTCCGGAGTAAGTTATTACCTCTATTGGTTTTGCACGAGTTTGCATAAAATCACCTCAAATTATCGAACATTAGTTCTAATTATAAAGCATTTCAGGAGATAATGAAATGGTCAAAAAGAAAAAGCCCTTTCTAAAGGACTTACAATTAATTACATTTTTATTTTAAAATCTATTATGTTCTTTTTAACTACATTTTCTATATCTTTTACTTTTTCAGTCAATAAACCTTCATCAATTGAATTATAAAAAACTTCAATTTTACCTATGTTATTAAGTGTTAATAACATATCTTTTTGATTTAATGCTATTACACTACCATAGTCGGTAAATATATCATTGGATCCTTTAAGAATATTTTTTACATAATCAAAATCAATACTATATATCATTTCGGGGTAATAAACTTTATTATTTTGAAACATCAACATCACCACCTAACGCTTTCCAGGTATCATTGAAATTATTATATGTTGTATAGAAATTACATATATCTTCTAAGGACTTGTTTGGCTTTGTTTGTATCTCAATAGCCTGTCGAATAAAGCTATCTATCATCATGGATGAGCACCTAGGATCTAAAAGGCCATAAGTCTCCAAGTCTTTCATTTTATTTTTCATGTCTTCAATATTATCCAACATAACATCGTTAGTACCCAGTTTATGTAATTCACTTGAATGGTGTTCATAATTTTTGCTATTATTCTCAGCTATGCTTGCAATTATTTTTGGATTGTTTTTATATTTCATTATATTGCTAAGTCCCAAAAACCTCAACCCCGTATTCTTCCAGCTTATTTTTTATTTTTACTAAGTTTATATGTATTTTATCCTTATTTTTCGCTATATAATTAGGGTCTTTACAATAGATATTGTATAATTCCTCAAAATAAATTTTGAGATCACTTGGTAGTAAAAATAATATACTTGTTGACATAAGTTCTGTTCTTAATAATCCATAATCAATACCATCACTTTTTATAGCGCCAATATATATTAAGTTAAATAACTTTGAATTAGTCTGAACAGTTGTTATTAATAACTCTCTTCTTCGATTTTTTTCATTATATTTATTTGTCATATAAAAAACAATTAATGAAACTATTCCTGTTATAGCAGCACCACATATGGCTCCAATAATAGCACTCCATAAGCTAGTTTGATACCATGGCACATTATTTGGCATTACTTTCCTCTTCCTTCTTTGACTTAATCAGTTCTTCAAGATAATCCTTAAATTGACTGCTTTGCTTAACGTAATTATTAAGTGTTTGATCATTTAAATTATAGATACCTTGCTTCATTGACATTTCAATTGCACCTAGCATTCCAGTTACAATGTTCATTAAGGTTTCTGGCTTATACATACCTTCTAAAGACATACCATCTGCTCTTTTGATTTTCAAATAATGTAACGACTCATTCATTCCTATACTAAACTCAACAGTGTTTATTATAAATGGCATTTGCGTACTTGTTATTGCTTCGTTAATATAGAATCCATATTTAATTTTAATAGCATTAATAAAATCAAGACGTTTTCCATATGTTCCTTTATCCAATTCCACAGTATCTATAGAGAGTATTTCATTAAAGTTAAAGTAATCAAATAATAAAAACGATATTGGCCCAAAGATATAATTAAATTGCATCTGTAAATTTTTAATTAACTCAGATTTTTCATCTTTATTAATATGAATATCTATAATGTATTCTAAATTTTTATAATAAATTTCAAAATTGTCTTTTGTATCAGTCAAAAATTTTTTTATATTTTTTATTACATTTGATCTCGGATCTTCAATATTTTGTAACATAAAACAAGTTCCTCCTTTTTTATATAATAAATATTTCTACATTTGTTCAATTATTCCTTCTACTATTTTACTTTTTTATTTGTCATTTAGTGACTTTTTTCGGCAAAAACAAAAGAGCCCTGGGTTTCCCCAGGGTTAAATTAATCTGTTTTCTTTTCATCAGATGAACCATCATCAATAGATGCTATCGTAGCTTTAGCAGTTTTACTTAAAATATCATTTTTAGCGAATCTCAAATACAGTTCCGTGAAGGTTTCCCACCCATAAATCGATATATAGGACACAACAAGGGAAGTAAATATAGCAAGCACTATATAATACCAAAGTATTAAAACTCCTGCATATGCCCCATATACAAATAACCCAGCTATGCAAATGACCAAGGATATTATCATGACGAAAAGCTTTGTAGGTACCTTTGAGATCCCAGGGAGATCTTTTGTAAGCTGTGTAACCAGGGATACCGCAAATGCAAGCAGCCCCAACACTCCTAATATAGAAACTAAATTGGTAGATATTAATTCATACATAAAATTTCCTCCTTTAATTTGGGCCAGAATTACTGCCATTGTCTACGGTCGTATCAGTAACAGTATTTTTAACTTTAGCCTTTTTAATGCTGGAGAGCATCCAGAGCTCTCCTGTGGTAAATCCAAACCATGCACCTATTAGAGCAGTGGGTTCGCTGCCTACTTTACGAAATATATAAAGTACTGCCAGGGTGAAGCCGGTATTCATGGCCACCACAAGCAGCACTATAAATTTTGAAAATAGATTATTCTTTTTCTTTGCCATCCCACTCACCTTTTTCATTTACATAGTAGCCATCTGGGGTACGTGTACTTTTGAGCATTACCCCTTTTTCCCCTAAATAATACTGATGAACTAACCCATCTGATGCCTTCCAGTAACACCATTGATTTTCATACATTTCGCCGTTGGGATCTAAATAATACCAGTTATTCTCCCAAAGTGCCCATCCATTCTTTAATATGGTGCCATCTTCTTTTAGGTAAAACCACTTGCCCTTGCTGTCCTGCCCCCAGCCCCTTTTAACCATCTCACCGGTGTCTTTATGAAAGTAATACCATACTCCATTGAGCTGGTGCCATCCATAAAGCTTGTCATATTCATACAGCCTATTAGCCTCAATGAGACCTATCAGGGATGTAGCATAGTTCGGATCCGTGGCATATCCATCCTGTTGTATTAGTCTGCATACGGTTTTATAATCACGCTGCCACAGGAGGTTTGAATACCTGGAATTTTGCTTTAAAAACTTTGCATGATCCTCTAAGGAATCCGCCATGCTATTATACTTCCTGAAATTTGCCTGGACCTTAGTTCGGTTACCGCTATAGTATTCTGTGGTCCATAACAGCTGCTTGTCATAACCACAGCCATCAGTCCATTTGATACCGAAAAGCATATTACCTGGTGCGGATGAGCCCCAAGCGCTTTCAAGAATTGCTTGTGCTATGGTTACGCTGGCAAGCACTCCATACTCTAGCATTCCTTTTATTGCCCCGGTTTTAACAGTGCTTATAAAAGCATCCTTCTCCACATTTTCACCTTCTCCTACTTAAAAATATTGTTCTGAACAGCATAAAAAAAGAAAGCTACAAAGCTTCCTACCAACAGTCCTATGAACCACCTCAATGTGGTTGTAAGGTTTTTAAGTTGTTCACATAAATTGTCTATCTTTTGGTCTACCGCAGCCCCCCGCTGTTCTAAGCAATCAAGCCTTTTACTGTGGTCATTAAGTCTTTTATTATGTAGCTCATCCGTGTCTTTTAATTGATATATTTTTTCCTGAATCACTTCATCGTTCATAGGTCACCTCCATATTAAATTCTTAACATTGAAAATATGTGATAATTGTGTTATTGTAATAGTAATATTATGGTATTATATTATTAATTTTACATATTTGGGGGTATATTGTCGAATGGAAGATAATTATGACGAATATTATCATTTCCGCCACCCAGCAAACTTTGCTGAAAAATATATATCAATATGGCATAGTCATATGTTTGAAATTGCGGATAGAACCATAGAAGATATAAAGCATAAATCACTTTTAGAAGTTGGTATTGGGTTCGGTTATTTTTGCAAAATCTGTAACAGTAAAGGTGTTCATAACTACACTGGAGTTGAAATGAATGAAAATTTAACCAATGAATTAGTTGGTCAAGGTTATAATGTCATTTGTTCAACAATTCCTCCATTCCCTGATATTGAAAATAAAGTTGATATCATTTGGATGAGCCATATTCTTGAACACGCATCTGATTATATGCATGCTCGAGCTATGCTACAATCGGCTTATGAAAAATTAAATAGTGGTGGCCATATTGTCATAATTTGTCCTGATATATTATCGTGGAAAAATTACTTTTACGATATGGATTGGTCACATGGATTCCCTACATCACTCAAAAGAGTTAATCAAATATTAAATGATGTAGGATTCAATATAAAGCTATCTAAGCACCATGTGGCATCATTCACAAATGATATTGTCACTACTTCATTAAATATTCTTTTTAAATTAATACCCGTAAAATTCTTTGACGGGATTTTTTTAAAGTTATTTAAAAAAACATATTGTAGTTCGTTTATGTCTGTTTTTGGGTGGAGACAAATTATCGTCATTGCGCAGAAACGATAGCTATACAACATTTCCTGCTGCATCAACCCAAGAAACGCCATTGCTCCAAATTGGTTTATTCAATGTTGTATCAAAATACTGCAATCCAGTTTCTAAACCTACGGATTCCCAAAAGTATGGAGAATCTGGCGGTGTAAAATTTGCTGTCCATCTTGCTATTCCTTTAGAAACACGATATTCATCGCAATATCCATTAAATTTACATGAGCCACCTGCATCATCGGCAAATATATCAAAGGGATTACTGTAATTAGTTAAAGTTAACGAATTTGTTGCAGAAGCTACTGAAGTTCCATTTATATATATATTCCAAGAAGAACCATTCCTGACTAAAGCAACATGGTACCACGTGTTAGTATTAAATCCATGATTTCCTTGTACAATTGCGGTGCTGTCGGAGATGCAATACCTGATGGTTGTAGAACCTACATATAATGCAAGTTGGTCAGAGCTTCCTGCAGGACCTTGACAGAATATAGGCACTTGGGCGGGCCAGCTATTCCCTGTTGGTAGAGAATTAAAATATATCCAACAGTCAACAGTAAAATCGCCTGTAAAATTCCAATCTTCGCTATCTGCAAGTCTTAAATAATCACCGTTTCCATCAAATAAAGCACTTGAACCCCCAAATTTGCTCTGTGCTGCAGATATTTGAGCATTACCGTATGCTGTTACAGTTTTGCCACATGCATCACTAAAGTCATTATTTAAATGCAATAATAATTTAGTGTATTCATCAGTTTTTGTTGCCTGTGGTCTTTGTGCTGTAGTCCCAGATAATACGGTAGGATTTTTCCAACTCGCGTCATAATCTGTACCTGATTTTTTTGCCAGTACCTGTCCTGTAGCCCCTCCTGCCGGAAGCCCGTTTGTGGCTTCTGTTGGTGCGTTACAATATAACTTGCCTGTTGATGGATCAATTCTCACTTCGTTAGTTTCTGTAGTCTTTGTGCTCGCCTTTATGCCTCCTAAAACTGATTCTGTAGCCTGTGGTAAAGTATACGAACCAGCTCCGCCGCCTATTTGCGTCCACGTGTAAGTGCTTCCTGAAATTGCAGTACACTGATATAATGTGGGTGTTGTGGTTTCAAGGTAGAACTGACCTACAAAGCCTGCTACCGTTGCTGTTGTTGGTGCTGCACTTCCACTTAAAATATGTTTATGTGAACTAATAACACCTGTTAAAACGGCTTCAATCTCACTCTTAGTCATTGCTCCGCCGCCTTTTGAAAAGAACCATCCAGATGTACCGTTGGAAAGGCATAAACACTGTTCTGCCTGTTTTAATGCTGTCATTGATGAGCTATTATAGGATATTGTTACAACACCAGAATTGGCATTTGAGAACCTATACCATAGTCCAGGTGAAGGTGTTGGAAGTGCCATTGTTGTTGCAGAAGAACTATTTGCTACCACATCTCCCATTTCAACCACAGTTAATGTTGCAGACGCTGTTTTTACTGTTATATTTCTCTGTTTGATCATATATTCACCCCATCCCAACTTTCATCTGCTTTTTTAAACTTAATACCTCTTGAATTAGTATTTTGACCATCGGCAATGTGTTTTAAATTGCGTATACGAATAAATTCAGCCTTTCCATTCGCGTATAAAGTTCCATTTGTAGCCATCGCATAGAGTATTCCATTATGAACACATAACCCATCCAAATATCCACCTAACCCAGTACTTACAATTATCCATGCATTTGAACCGTTCCATTTTACTAAGTACCCATTTTTACCCGTTCCAGCATAAAGTTCATTGTTATAAATAATAAAGTCTTCTATTTCATTAAAAGTACTGTAACCGCCTCCTGCAGCTACAAGGGTAAGAGTATCTACTCCATTCCACTCGTAAAGATGCCCGCCTGTAGAAAAGTCAGTTGTGTAACCAGCATAAAGCTTCCCGTTAAATACCATAAGAGCTTCTAAATACCAGGTTTTATTTAAACCACCAACCTGTATCCAGGCATCAACACCATTCCACTCAAAGAGCAAACTACTATCACCTGTGCCAACATATAACTTCCCATTGTAGGCAGTTAAAGAGTATGCTGAATGTTGGCTATTGAGTTGTGCAGCTCTAAGTATCCAGGCATCTATCCCATTCCATTCTAAAAGACATCCTGTTCCCTCTGTACTTGCATATATTTTGTTGTTAAGAATCGCTAATGCTAATGGGTACTCGCTACCATATTTAGTTGCTACTGTGATTACAGTATTATCGGTATTTAGCTTCCTTAACGTCCCATCTGTACAGCTAAAATATAGACTATTATTATAAATAACCATTGATGATATTGCAGGAAATCCACTTGCTACTACTACCCATGTTGTGCCATCAAGGTAGCATAAATAACCTGATGTAGTCCCCATCCATAATTTCTCGTTGAAGCTTTGAAGGCACCTATATATTGGTGATCCATAAGAACTACTTGTAATTAACTGCATACTCCCTGTCATATGTTCTGAAAACTGATATATCGCATTGCCCAAATCAGCACCTCCATCCTGTACCATCGGTAAGGAGTTCCACAGATTCGCCAGGATATAGATACATATTAGTTATTCCATTAATTGTACCAGCTATAGTAATAATACCAGTACCAGTGTTGTATATCTTTTTAATTATTCCTGCATCGGTTGCTGCATGTAGTGTAATTGTTATGGTTCCACTTGCCTCTATTACTTCATTGTCACTTGCATTAAGTACGGTGTTTACTGTTAGACCTGTTACATCATATCTGGAATAATCATCAGTATCAACCCAAACATCTGTAGACTTAGCCGCAGTAGGTTCATCAGCCTGCACCCATAATTGAGGATTATTAGGCATCACAATAGGAGCACCCATTATGATATTGTTTCCGTCTACCCTTGCCACGAGAACATTATTGCTATATATTTCACCAGCATAAAGCTTTCCATATCCACCGATATCATAAGGATCTTCTACTGTCCCGGATCCATGGCCAGTACCATCACCAATGAGAACAGTATCCCCGTTATACCAGTTAAGCCATAACCTCTTTGATGTACCTGTTGCACTAATATCATTTTCAGTTATCTGCAATGCACATACCTGATCCACCTGGCTTATTTGAACAGTTTTGCCTTTTTGCATTACAAGCTCACCGGTATAAACTCCATTTTCATTAATATAAGTCTTATAACCACTGGCAACCCATGCTGCTAAGGCCTGGGCATCATCATACGCAGCTGGGATTGTAGGCTTATCTGTTAAGTCATTCCAAGATACAGCTATGCCGCCCATATACAAATTAGTTCCATCGAACTTAACTTTAAAGTTTGTATCCGATTCACCAATTCTAAAAGTACCTGCTTCAAGGTCAATGTGGACCTTATCATTAACACTCTTCAGTACACCCGCATCGATTATTCCGGCATTGAGGCTGCCTGTATCCATAAAATCAGCTACGATATGGCCGTCTGCAGTTATAGCGGTTGAATATGTTCCGTTATATCCTGTACTGCTATGCCCAAGCCCTGATGCATTCCAGCGCCATACATTGACTGCAGTATTGATGTCCTCAGTATCCAAGATGGTAATTTCCTGAGGTTTTCCATCTGAGTTCATCACCATTACCACATATCCGCCCTGGTTGCCGGTAATTAATTTAGTGGCAGCACTTACAGCTGCTAAGAAGTTATTATATGCAAGCCCTATAGCTTTTCCTACTGTAGTTCCGCCAGTAAGCGTAATATTGGTAATTGAAGATCGAGGAGCATCCACTGCGAATTCACTGATCAACCCACCCTTGTAGGTTAGTTTATGATTTACTACTGTAAGCGATCTTACAACATTCTTTTTATCAGTCAGGTTAAATTTATCTCCAACCTGCAGGTGTGGCATCCCCTGGGATTTCAAACTATATGCATGAAAATATAACGGAAACTGTCTGTCAAACACGGTCTGCAGCTGAGATGTGTTTGTTATCCCACTGTTTTCAAATTTTAGTGCATACCCGGATCCATCACCAACAGAAAAGTTGTTTTCTTCCTCTTCAGCTTGAATGGTCAGCTGAGATATTTTCACCTGGGCAGCAGATGTGAGCTTGAAGTCAATATAATTGTTGCTATCCATGGTGAAGCCTGATTCTGATAAAAATCTGAATTCAACCTCACCTAAAACATTCACCACTGCATTAGTTGTAAGTACTGCCGCCATTTGCCCAAGCACTTGCCTTAAAGTTCCTTCCGGTTTTTCAGAAAAGGATGCTGAAGGCAATGTCTGCGCCGCAAAAGTAACACCATACTTGCTTGTTATTTCGATTTTCATCTCTTCTATTGTGGCTGGGAACGATAAGCTGCTTGAGTATGATATTTCATCATAGGATGCAAATTTATCGAAACAATCCATGCTTATACTCTGATCTGTCTTTATTATATCGCTATATTCCGCATAAAAAACTCCCAGAGGTACCCATTCATATGTGCCCTCTGAGACCTCAACAGCAATATAGGGTTTCACCGGAACATTGATAATAATAGCCGGGATATTTGCATTATTTATCAAATTCAAGGTAAGCTTTGATGCTGTAACACCGCCAATAATAGGGATATTGTCACTGCCAAAAGCCCCTTCAATACTAAAATCAATTACTGTATCCTCATATAAGGTGGCCTCATTAATAATAACCTTAGCCTTTAATTTTCTGCTTGATTCTTTTATCTTTGTGAGAAAAGCAGATGAAACATTATACACATGAGCACCTCCTTACTTTTCAATAAAATTCATTTTAAGCCCCTGCCACTTTGCAACCCCATTAATATAAGTGTACATAGGAGCTGTCCTGTCACCCACATAAAAGGTCTTTGTGGTCACCCCTATTATTGCATCCGGGTATTCCAGAGTGAAGAATACATCCGCTACAGCACTTAACAAAGCAGATATCTCATTCTGGGTCAGTGGAGGCCATTCACAAACCAATTTCCTCTTTACGGCTATTCGGTCTCTTATCATTTCTCCCGCAGCATTACGGTTTGTTTCACCGTCAATGTCATTTAAGTCAAATTCAATAGATTTAGGTGTTGTTATCTCAGTTCCGTTTATTTTAAGCACGATTACACCTCCTAACTAAAAGAGCAAAGTGGTGTTCCACCTTGCCCTAAATATTTAATGCCAGCTTTCCCTGCTGTTTTGTCAATTTATTAATGCTGTCTATAACTACTCTCCCCAGCTCAGTAGATCCAACCTGTAAGATTAGCTCAAGTGGTCTATCACTGGAACTTTTCTCATCTGAACCGGCTGCTTTCATCGCAGTAACAACAGCTGTTGCAATAAGATTCTGTAGATCACCCAGCGGTGATACTACTTCTCTTCCCCCAGGGTTGTCACCAATCATAGCCATCATAGGACCATTGGTTATTCCACCTGTGGCCAGCTTTCTTATTTTAGGTATGCTTAAGCTCCATGTTTTACCGCCAAACACCGGCACCCAATTTGGTATTTTTACATTAAGGCTATCTAAACCGCCTATAACTGTATTGATAGCATCAATTATAAGGTTTAATGGGTATTTTACTATACCGTATAGGCTGTCAAATACACCCTTGAACACCGTCTTAATACCATTCCAAGCTTTTTCCCAGTCACCGGTAAATATGCCTGTTATGAAGTCAATAACCCCGCCTAAAGCTTCTAAAAGCCCTTTTGCAACATCAATAACCACACCTAAGGTTGAGCCTAGAACATCCATGATCAAGGTTGTAATATTTACGAATGTAGGCCCTAAGGTCTGAATCAAGAAGTTTACTATAGGCGCAATAAACTTATTCCATATTTCTAAAGCATCTGTAGCTAATATCATGACGAATGTAGCAACCTGCTCAATTAATCCTTTAAGATGATTATCCCAAAGCCAGGTCAACATCTCTAAAGCATTCATGATAAAAGGCTTTATAACACTTTCCCATATTGTCATTATGATAGCTTGAATAGAGCCTAAGAATCCCTTGATTGCATTCACAAGGCCCTGGCCATAAGTATCCCATACATTTTTAATGATATTCCAGGTATCAGTGGCAATTGTGGTTAAAGTGGTTTTAATCGTGTTCCATACTTCAATTACAGAATCTCTGAATCCCTCATTGGTTTGCCACAGATAAACAATATTGGCTACAATCAATCCGATGAAAGCTGCCACTGCCACAACAGGAGCAGTTATAGCTGCTATTGCGGCGCCAACAGCGCCCCATGCTAGCCCCAAGCCCTCAACTATTTTAGTCCAGTTCGTTATTACTTCAAAAGCTACAAAGGCTGATGCAATTCCTGCTAAGGCACTGATTATTGTGACTTTATGCTGTTCAATAAATTTAGTAACATCATCAACTGCTGCTTTAACCTTATTGGCCATATCCTGAACTTTTGCGCTTATCTCTGGAGCATTTGTATCAAAATTTACATTACCAGCTACACCACTACCAGATACTCCGTTGGCGCCTACTCCAGAACCGGAATCAGCTGATGAATTCGAGATGTTGTTTATCTCATCAAATCCAGCTAGAAAACTCTTTGCCTTTTTAGCTTGCTTTCCAGCAGTGTCATATGCATTGCCTAGATTATTTACTGCTGTGGCCTGTGTATTTGTTGATTTAGCGGCAGTATTCGTACTTTTACCAAACAATGCTTGTGAAAACTGAGCAATTATATTTGTCACATATTCCAGTTTGCTTGCTAATGCTGTGAGTATAGGTAATACAATATTAACAACCGGCATAAATGCCTGCCCTATATTCAACTTGACGTTATTAAGCACTGCGATTAGCTGCTGAAGCCTGGAAGCCGTATTATCAAGAACCGCATCTCCATACTTTTTAGTAGTTTGCTCTAATATAGACATTACTCTGATCTGTTGCTGTGTCTGATAGTCAAGCTGATCCCAAGACTTCCCGTTTGCCAACTTCTTAAATGCATCGGTGGCTTGAATTGCACCTACCTGTGCATATATACCCAAGTCCTCAATGGCTTCAGTATTACCCAGGATACCACTACGGATCCTTTCCATAACATCATCCATAGTCCTGCCTGTGGCAGATGCCACTATAGAGGATGCTTTAAGTAGATCCTCAGTATACTGCATTGTGTCCTGATTGCTCTTCGAAAATGAAGTAACCAAATTAGCATAAGTAGCTCCATAACTCATTGCCTGTGTTTTAGACATATTAAAAGCTAATGCCTGGGTGTTGGCCCACTTTAAGAAAGCGTTAGTACTTTCACCCATGAGCCTTTGAATCTGCTGAATTGAGGATTCAACTTTCATGGCATCTTTGAGGCCGCCCACAATAGCCTGGCCTATTTTCTGCCCAATCTTCAGAGCTATAACAGCGCCTATCAGCTTTTTAAAAGCTGCAGTCATGCTATTGGTAACTTTATTAGTCTCATTCTGAACACCACCCAGCTGCTTCTTAATATCTCCTATCTGTTTACTTAGGCCTGCTGTCTGGGCATCAATAACTACCTGTAATTCCTCTATGGTCAATGCTTCTCACCCCACTTTCTGTTATGTTCTTGTGCGAATCCCTTCATTCGCTCTTTCCAGATTTCCATCTCTGCTTCTTCCCTTTTTTCATCCTGCAGCTGCTTTTCCTTCTCGAATAAAGCTGGGTAAGCATCAAACAGTGTTGGAATCTGGGCATCCTTTTTGAACATTAATGCAACATTTGCGGCTATAAGGTCAGCCAGCTTATAGTCCATTAATGCTTTTTCTCTCAACCTATTTTGATACCTCTTTGAGGATGCATTAAGAGTATCAACTACCTCACCATAGGTCATGGTCCAGAAGTCCAGTACTGGGATATCCCATTCCAAGGCCATATGATAAATATCCTGAATTATTTCTGTTAAATTGTTATATTGTTTTCCGCCTGATCCGGATTCTTCTGCTCCTCCTGAGGAGGCCTGGTGAAAAAACCACTTACCTCAAGAACAGATATAAGCTCCGGCAATAAGTCCATATATGTCTTACCGCTTTCTACATAAGCATCATAGAGTGAGTACACCTTATCCATTGTATAACCATGCTCTATGGCCTGAAGCGATGCATGCAGCGTTAACAAGACTATATCAACACTCATTATCTGATCATCCATCAATACTTTGAGGATATTCCTTCCGCCGATTTTCCTTTCAAGCGCCACGATGTTTTGTGTAGTTAGCCGGCATTTTAATTCCTGACCGGCCATTTCAATTACATGATGTCTCATAATATTTCCTCCTAATACAAATTAAAAAGAGAGTATCGCTACTCTCTTAACTTTAAACTGGATCTGTTACAGTAATATTGCTCTGAAGTGCCATACCCAAAGTAAAATCGATAGGGTCATTTACAGTGCCTCCACTAAGTTTTACATTAGGAATTGCGTCCCACTCAAACTTAGTACCATCCTTAAGGGTAAGTCTAAAGGTCTTAGTTGCTTTAGTAGCAGCAAAACCTCTCAGCACCCTGTACGGTGATGTAGCTGAGCTGTTTTCATATTTGAATTTAAAGTCCAGGTCACCATAATCAGTAACACCAAATTCATATTGCTTAGCCGTATCTTCTAGAGTAGTAGTTTCAACCTTTTCAGCATCCCCGCCTAACTCAGGAATTTCTTTTAAGCCTGTAAGTTTCGTCCAGGTTGCTTCTGCTGATTCAAACTCCAATATAGCTCCATTCGCTAACATTCTTTCATCATCCTTTCTTTTTATGGATTGTAAACGTACATGTCGTTGACATCTATTACTGCTTCATAGCGCATCACTTTATGCTTCAGTCCGCTTGGATCAGGAGTATCAACACTAAGGGTCCTTACAAAGCCCAATCCTGCTATAGCATTGTCCACTGCTAAAGCTGCAGCAGATGTGCTTGCCTTATTCCAGATGTCAATCTTGTATCTTATATATGCTTTCTGTTCTGTGTTATCTGTCTTTTCCCAGGTGCTGTTATCTTCCTCGATGTATTGTATCACCGGGAATGTAGCCCAGTCCGCAGGGTAAGTGTCATTAACATTTGTAGATACCGCATCCAAGGCGGCTTTAATGGTAGGTTTTATATTAATCATTTTTTAACCGCCCTCCTTATTGCAGCTCTAAGGTCAGTTTTTATATTTTCAATAACCTGCGCCTCCTGATTTTTTAAAGCTGGATACATATAAGGCTGAGCGGGAACACCAGCCCAGTCCTCACGGTATGATATCTTAGAATCAGGATCCTTAGGTGGGGAAAGTGAAGCTGATCCGCGTTGACCGGTACCAAATTCCATATAAGCAGCATGATCAGAGTTGGTATAAACTATGCCCTGGATTCTCTTTGCTTTCTTAACAGTTTTGGTGAATATACTATTACGTAGGTCCCCTAGGTCCACAGGTGCCAGCATCTTAGCCTCTCCCTGCACCAGCTTAATGTTTTTATCCATGGATTTCGCCAATTCCGCAGCAGTATTTACACCCAAAGCATCAAGTTTCCTCAACAAACTATCCAAGCCTAAAATTGACTTGCTGCTCATAGGATTTTCTCCAGCTCTATAAACTTATGAGAATACTGTTTTATTGATATTACCTTGTAATCAGGCTTATCAGCGCTTGAAACATACACGCATATTCCATCACCCTCAGCTATATCTACAGCACCGGCATAAAGCATATTCAGGATATAATTCAGTCTTTCCCCATATATCTCAGCCTGAAGCTTCCCTGTAGCCGGGAATATATCGGCCTTGATTATGGTAGCTGTATCTTCATATCCTGGATATTTACCGCCCTCGTCATCTGTAATCAAAGTTTTCTTCTTAAGGTAATAGGTTTTAAGATACCGTAGTCGCATTCGCTATCCCTACCCCCTTAAGCAGCCTGTGCGCATTCAGCCTAGATTTTATGTTCTCCGGGATCTCAGTTGAGTAAGATACACTTACACCACCTTCACTCCTGGAAGCTTCTCCTTCACTGCCCATCCGGTTATAATACACAATTACAAGTTCCCTCTGAAGTCCCTCCATTTTAGTTGTGAGGGCATCTCTGTTGCAGTAGTCAAGCATTTCAGCCTGCGCATCCTCCAAGAGCTGTGTGAGCAGTGCATCTGAAGCATCTGGCATCCTTATTTTTAATTTTTCCAGTTGTGTCATAATAACACCTCATTAAAGAGAGGGTGGATTATTCTCCACCCTCTAATCCTATTTATTTTCTTTTTCTGCGTCAGTGATCTTCTTTAAAATCCCATTCACGGAAGTTGCCTGGCCTATATCAATGCCATGTTCAGATGCATAAACTTTTAATTGTTCAACATCCATGCCCTCAAATCTTGAAGACTCCGTAGTTGCCTTTTCTTTTTCAGGCACTTCTTTAAAGCCTTCCTTCTCAATCATCTGCTTGGCAATGACCTCATCTGCCACGATTCTTTCTACATTTTCTCTAATCAGTAACATTAATCATTCCCTCCTTTAGCCCACTGGTTTTGCATCCTTGATGTTTGCATAAACTGACTTAACCTGATTATCAGGAACCCATATATCGTGATATCTCCTATAGTCCATTGACCATGCATTTGCAGCTTGGTATGTTTTAGGATCGAATATCCTCATATCGTCCTGCTTTGATACTGCTAAAGGAGCTGTTCTAGGCACTATGATAAAGTTGACATCAAGCGCAGTAGCACCCTTAACATAACCGCCTACAGTCTGACCAGCTGTAGATCCATCGTATAAAGTAATTGCTGAATACATTCTGTTCTGAGGTGTTGCTATAATAGGGCAACCATCAATTACTGGAACAGAAGTATTGATTCCGCCCTGGGAGAATGTCGCGCTGGACAATTTTCCGAGAGCTGCAATTTCTATCTCAGTTACAGTGTCATAGGTTGCATGAACAACCAATTCACCATTATATCCGGCTTCCCTGATTACCTTGATACCAGCTTTAATTTTAGCTATAACAGTTGCACTTGCAGGAGTATACCCATATTCAACGTTGGCATCTGCAGCAACTCCTATAGCATTTGTGGCCAGTTTTGACAGCCTGTAAGCATCTATCTCAGGGATAACTTTAGTTCTCTGGAATTCACCCATTATGTTTGATGCAGTCAACACAAAGCCTGTTTCATCAACGTCATTGGCATCAATAACAAATTTTCTTCCTCTGTCCTGTGTCATGGTCTTGGTCTGATATGCGAAGTTTACATCTCCAACAACAAACCCCGTGTTTCCTGTCCTTCCATAGTTAGCAAGACCGTCTACAGCTAACTTAGGAATTTTAACCTCATTACCGCCATTATATTTAACCTTACCAGCATTGGCTTCCATCCATCCTGTTAAGGCCTCCTGCACTGCAATTTTGTCCAATTCTGTTTGAAATATTTTTGCATATTCAATAGTATTTGGCATAAGTTTTTACCTTCTTTCTTAATTAAATTTGACCTCTCATAGCTTTTGCTATGGTTTCTTGTAGGCTGTTACCGGAGCCGCCACCGTCTTTTGGTGGTTTACCTCCTCTTAACTTTTCATTTACTGCCTTTTCCACGGCTGCCTGAAATGCCTTGCCTACCGCTTCAATGCTTTTATTGCACGCTTCAGCATCTGTGTAATTGAGAATCTCAACCAATTCCTTAGGCATCCCTTTTTCGGCCAGGGTTTCATAAGCCTGGGCCTTTAATTCCCTGGTTGTAATGTCCTTTTCCCTTTTTTCAAGCTCTGCAAGCCTTTTCTCTTCAGCGTACTTGGCTTTCTGCTCTGCATTCATCTTGGCTAGCTTTTCGGCTTCAGTTTTAGCATTTTCAAGCTCGGTCTGCTTATCGGTTTCCCACTTGGCTTTAGCTGTTTCCAGAGCCTTACTTATTCTCTTATCAAATTCACTTTGATAAGACTTATCCTTAAGCAAATCATCAAAGCTTTTATTTTCTCCTTCTCCTGCCTTACCTTCTCCGCCTTCGCCTCCTGTTCCACCGGTTCCACCATCGGCCCCTGCGTTACCGGATCCAGCATCCCCACCTTCAGCAAACAGCTGCAGGTTCATAGGTAATGGTTCATTTATCTTGTTTTGTAGTTCATTGTTCAACATATTTCCTCCTAGCCCACCACGTTCAAAGCCCATGATGTTCAAATAAAAATTAAGCAGTTTTATGCCATACTCAGGGCAAAATAAAAAGCCTCATTTCTAAGACTTATTTTTTGTGTGGTAACAAAACCAATATTATTAAAGTAACGCATATGATCAATGTTACTTGAACTGCTGGATGTATAACCTTCACCTCACTTTTCTTGGAAAATACATTTTAATGTGTAGTCGCATGAAAATTTAAAGGCCTGATCAGCTGTAAAGCCTTTTTTCTTCATTTCATCATATACAGATTTATTAATGTCCACTATTGTCGGTATAAAGTCCTTCATTTTCTCAATTGCTATTTTTGCTTCACTCAAATTCACAAAATGTTCTGCTTGATTTAAAATATTATCTTTCATGATTCCATGCCTCCTTAAATAACTAAAGTGCAAATATGCTTAAGACTTTGCTTCAACATACTTCTGATACCACTCATTATAATTCATGTTTTTAATAACATAAGTTTTCCCTGTGTCAGGATCACGGGCTCTTCTGGTTAAGTTCTCCATGGTTTCTTTACCAAAGTAAGCTGCTGTTGTGGACCTGCAATAAGTATGTAGCGGAGGAACATTTACCCCTGTCTGTCTTTGAGACACGTTATACACCTTATTATCATGCGCCCGGCATTGAGGTGAAGTCCTGGTATCCAAGGTTGCAACAAATATATACTTCTTAATCCCGCATTCCTCATATGTCTGCTGTTCTGATTCATTGGTAAAGTAAGTTGTTTCGGTCCTAATCAACCTTTCAGCAGCAAACTTTCCATAATCGGTCATGTCCTGAATTTCAGTAGCCATCTTTCTGGAGTTTTTACCCTGCATAACCCCGGATGTTATTACCTCTTCAAGCTTACTGGCTAACGCATCGGTATTATCCCAGATCCTCTTCGAATAGTGCTTACCACTCCAATTATTCTTAAGGATCTCTTCAATGGTACCCATAGGCATTGTTGCAAAGCTGAACCCTATATTCAATCCCTGTTGAATGTCAAATATGTTCTTGTAATAGGACTGCTTTATAGTGTTTATGTAGCCCTGGGTGCTCAAATAAAGCTCAGCATCAGCTATCTGTTTTGAATTAATATAGATGCTTTCCTTCAATGCTTCAAGCCTTGTTATCCTGGCTTTATAAGCATTGACATTCAATCTGGCAAGTAAGAACTTTTTAATACTATCGTTCTTTATCCTTGGTAGGATTCTTTTAAATATCCTTAGTAAAGGATTAGGTATTTTAGCATTAAGCAGCCTCTGGGCTTCTTGTGGCGATATCTCACTGCCTATCATAAAATTAACAAAGATATCGTTTATGTCATCGTTCAGCTCTTGAATTGCCTTATCATAAGCAGCATTTACAGCGGCAATGGTTTTATCACTATCCTTATGAATAGCAGCCATGCGTTCATTGGATCTATCCTCCCAATACTTTTTACTCCTTTGCCCCATTTACATCACCATCTTTGTTATTGGTATCACTATTGCCGGTTTTGAAGTCATATGAACCAAAGGCCTTCTGCTGCTGTTCTAATTTCTTTTGATTCTCTTCATCAAGCCTTTTTCTCTCTTCCTCAACATCAATTTCAGGATTATATGCTTTTACCCTTGTTTCCCAGCTGATGAATCCATCAGTAAGCTGAGCAATTCTTGCAAGCAACTCATCATCCACCGGAAGGGATCTCTTCATGGTAATATCTATGCTATTAAGATCAAAGCTCTTTGCCTTTATAGTATTGATATTATTGATAAGCTTCAGCCTTTGCCTAAGGCCCCTCTTAAAGTACCTCTCCTTAGTTTTTCCCAGCTGCTCCAGTCCAAGAAGCTTATACTTCATGGCAACACCAGAAGCATTGCCCACAAAGTTTTCATCAGTAAGGCATGGCACCTTAGAGAATTCATGAATGTCATCCTTAAGAGACTTCTTAAGCACTTCAATTTCGGATTCAGCAAGGTTTTTAACCAGCCATTTAGCATCACCGTTATCAGGAAGTTCAATAATCTTCATTTCCTTGATAAGTTTTGCAGTATTAGTCATTTCAGCTTCAGTGTCACCCAGGGACGCACCTTTCACAGCAAGCAGTGCATCCACCAGTTGCTCTTTATCATTCACCCTGTCAGACTGCAGGAGGTTATATGCATCAATGAGGGTGATTACTCCTTCAAAGTCTCCTTCAAGCCTTTTATTGTTCTGATACTCTATTATCGGTACCCCGCCAAAATAATGATCTTCACCTTCCGGATCCTTACCCTCTGGCTGCGTTGGTGATTCACTTGATAGATCTGTGAAGAAATAATAAAAGATCATGGTGTCAGTATAAACAGTGACATCATAACCTTTTAAAGTATCCTCAATATCCCTTTTTTCGTTGTAGGTAACCGCAAACATAGGCAAGTGCCTCACTGTGCTGTCAACTACCAGGAAAGTATTCTTGGGATCTAAGACTGCCAACTCCACTGTAGGAGTATCCTTACTATTCATAAACAACAATTCATACCCGCGGCCATAAATACTGGTATCCAGTGCAAGCTCATTGTTATGACTGTCTTCATCAATGGCTGTGAAGAGATCATTAAGCTCTTCATCCCCATCACCTGAGTATGATATCGGTACCCCAAAAACATAACCTGTGGCCATATCTGTAATGTACTGGGCATGATTGGCCACAATTTTATTGTTCGGCAGGCTGGTATTACTTAAGGTTCTCTCCAGTATTTTATGTTCGCCGTCATAGTACTGATCTAATTTTTCAAGCCTATAGAGCATCTGTTTATGAAGACTTATGCATTTAACTAAAAGCTTTATTGGTATACTGCCGTCTACATTAAGCAGCTCTCTGTCTTTAATAATTGCCACATTATCACCTCAACCCTATCTTTGCTTTATTGCCTACAGTAACCTTAGTTACTTTATTAAATTCTTCTGCAACCCCTGTTGTAGCATCCGGAGCATCATCATGCTTATTTTTACCTTCCCTTTGGTATTTCGCCATTGCTGAATAATACTCCGGCCACTTATCACGCCAATTGACCGGATAATATACATGATCCATAACCCATGTACTGTTTGACAATATTCTTGCAATTTTATTCTTGCTTTGGTGAAACCATTTAACTTTTGTTCTGTTGCTATGGAAAACTTCTTTAAGTATTCGCTCAATGGATCTTGCAAAACCGCGGCCACCGTTATTACTTTCTATGTCAGCAATATTTACACTGTTATCATGAAGTCTTTTAGCAGTCTCGGTTTCCGTTATCTCCATAGGTGCGTTTGTATAGTAAACATCCAATACGTAAGCTTCTTTGTTGTACACCCCGTAAATAATGTTACACAGATAGTCTGTGCCCTCATCTGCAGTGTCACAATATGCCTTGACAGAACTAAATAAGATATTCCCTTTATCATCCATTGGCAACTTAGTGTAGGTCTTAAAGCTTGTGTAAAGTCTGCCCTTTAGATCGATCGGTTCCTGCTGGTAGTTGGCGCTGGCTATATCTTCACCCATGGCCTTGATCTTGGCCTGATATGATTTATAAGATAAAACCTCGCTGCATAGCATCTCACTTTTTTCTTTATCTACTAAAGCCTTCATGCAAATGTGCTTTATTTTTGCTCCCTGCTGCTTATAATGGTCCAAGGCTCTCCCGGCTAAATCATCACTTGCCCACCTGGTCATGATTATTATTATCTTCCCGCCTTCTTCAAGTCTGGAAAGCATGGTATCGGTAAACCAAGTCCAGTGCTTTTCTTTTGTTGTCTCGTTGTTTGCCTCTTCTGCACTTTTTATAAGGTCATCAATGATCATAAGTGTGCAGCCGAATCCTGTAGCGGTACCTGTTGGAGAAGTAGCAAGGTAATTATTGTATCCATCTTCCAAGCTCCAAAGGTTCATGGCTCCGTCACCTTGCTTTATTCTCACTCCTGGGAACACATCTGAATAAACTGGCTTATATTTATCCGCCTTTTCTTCCATAATGCCATTCCTTACATTCTTGGAAAACTGAGTTGATAAAGTTTCATTGTAGGAGCCAGTCATTATTTTTTGTTCCTGGTCCTTGCCAAGGATCCACTCAACTAACAGCCCGGCGGTTCGTGACTTACCATGACGAGGAGGGAGGTTCACTACTAATACCTCATCATCACCCTGGTAAAAATTCTGAAATTCCTTACAGAGCTCTACAAGAAATTTTCTATTGTCTTTATAAAAACTAGGAGCCTTTAATTGGCAATAAAAAAAGAACTCCCTGCGAGCAAGCTCACATTTAGCTCCTAATGCTATAAGTTTCTTATCCATCGTTAACCAGCTTCTTTAATTCTTCTATAGTCAGTCCTTCGTATGGGTTATTAATATTGCCGGTGACCTCTATTTTGTCCTTAAACATTCCCAGGTGCCGTCCAATGTCTTCGAGGGCCTTTACCTTGTCATGAAGCTTAATTTCAATTCCGTTGGCTCCCTGCTTGATTCCCGCTATGGCCGCAAGCTTATCCTCTGGTATATCTTTTGTGCTTTTAATTATAACGACTTTGTATTGCCCCTTATCCTCAACTGTAACGTAATCTGTCGCATTGGCAAAGCCTATCCTGGCAAGTTCCATCAATACCTTATCCTGAGTTATTTCAGTACGTTTTTCACGGTCTTTCATGCGTTTATCTATATACTCTTTAACCTTAACATTTCTTAACAATCTTGCACTCGCTGCAGCTGCAGTTTCTTCTTTTTTACAGCTGGGATAAACCAGCATATATGCCCTGGTGGCATTTAGATCCACCAGGTACTCATCAACAAAACGTTTTTGTTTTTCTGTTAACTTAGACATCAATGCCACCTCCTTATAGTTTACATGAAAAAAGAGCCCTTACGAGCTCAAAATTTAATACGAAATTACATATTTAATTGCATGTTTGTATAGTATATAATTTGGTCCATCTTCAATTTTTACTTCAAAAGGAGTATCATTATTGTTTTTTAACCATACACACAAACCAACAAAATTTGATACTTCTTTATCAAAATAGCTATCTGTCCCATCAATGAAAAAAATTCTTACATCATTCATGACAATTTCACCTCCCTCAACATATAAACTTCTACATTTTAGGAGGCAATCCTTTAAAAATCGTTCGTCAATTTTCCTCAAATTATGCACATGTTATAAACACTTTTCTGTTGACAACTATTAAAAATAAAACAGCACCCGGCTAAATGACACCAGGTGCTTTGAAAGGAGGGTATGAAACTTGCAATTAATAATTGGTTATAATCAGTTCCTTATATTTCCCCCTAGCGCTCTGCTCTCGGGAAACAGAATAATTTACATCAACTTCTTTTATATGGTAATCCCGATACCATTCCCTTATCTGAGGATGATCATTTAATGTAATAAGGAACCTGCCGTTGAGGCTTTCTAATTTACTTCTTAACAATATATGTTCATTTTCCCCAAACTCATTCCCATATCCAGTTAAATCATAATACGGAGGATCGCAAAAGAAAAAAGTATGCTCTCTATCATACTTATCAATTACCTTTTCAAAGCTTAGATTTTCTACATACGTGTTTCTAAGCCTATCTTTTATTTCATTTAACTGATTCTTAAAAAATATCTGTGGTGCTGGTCTGCCTGTCGTTGAATATCCATAATCCTTCCCTTTACTGGCGAAGCTTTGAGAAAGTAGATATAAAAACCTCACAGCTCTATGTATTTCAGTTAAATATCCTACTGAAACATTTTTATATTCTTCAAAGATGTTTCTTCCGGAAAATTCATATTCAAGCATCCTTTCAACCTCTGGAGCATGATATTTTATCATCCTGAATAGGTTTATGAGTTCTTTATCAATATCGTTTATCACTTCGGTCTTAGAGGGTTCTTTCCCGAAGTATACCCAGCCGGCTCCAAAGAACAGCTCAACATAACAAGTATGTTCTGGAATCATTTCAATTATGGTCTTCCTTAACTTAGACTTTCCTCCCATCCTACTAATAGGTGGTTTCAACATTTTAACCACTTCCTTTTATTTTAGTGCAGGTTAATATTTACACCGCCACTCACACCAAAATAAAAAAGCACCTAGAATTTCTAAGTGCTTTCTTGTTAACATAATTTTACATACTATCATTTTACAACATTAGAATCACCTTGTAAACTCCAGCTTTTCCCCTTTATATCCCTAAGGCTTCAATACCCCAGAGATACACACTTAATTCATTCAGCACCTCATCTGACCATCTCTTTGGTTGATTTTTACCGCAACTTAGCGAAGATATAATTTCGTTATTACTCTTTCCCTCTATGTAGTACAGTTCAAAAGCTTTAAATTTATACTCAACACAATCTGACTCCATCTTGCTTTTTACAATTTTCAATGCACTATCAATGTAAGCCATCATTTGTATAGTCCTTAATTTAGTTCTAACCATCCCGGTTAACCAGACTTTATCTTCTGCTTCTTCAATTTCAAATTCAACATCAGCTCTCACATTGTCTATATGCTCCTTTAATTTATTATAATTTTTCATTAGAACCCTAGTGTTGTGGAATCTTTTATCCCTCTGAACTTTATCATATTCCAGTATTGCCGCCTTTGCTGCTTCTATAGCAGCCTTGTTTACCAATTCATCTATATTAACACTATTTTTCACGCTCCTACCTCCCACTGCGATTTATTACGATGTTTAACCCCTCAATTCTGAACTAACTTCTTAAGCCGAGCCTGCTCCTCTAGCAGCTTGGCAATCTTGTTTTTATTCCTTCTTTTGCCTTTTCGGTATTCACTTTGAAGATCTGCCTCAATCTGGACTAATCTACTTCTGTACATCTGGTCAATACTTATTTTCATAATTTACCTCCACATTTTAAAGGGTGCTAGTTTTGGGTGTTTATTTTTAAATTGGGGTGTCGATTTTTAATTACCTTCAACCCATTGATATTACTATGTTCATGTTAATTTAGGGTGTCGATTTTGAAATTTTGCTCCTTATTGTTATTTATATATATTTCATATACATATATTTTTTATTTTCTATACGCAAAGGTAGTGAAAAAACAAACACCTTTGACACCCAACAGCCCTCAACGCATTGATATATAAGGGTTTGTTTAGGGTGTCGATTTTAAAAAAAACAAGCACCCAACAAGCACCCTAGGGCAAAAATAGACACCCTAAATTAATGGCGGTTGATAAAATGGGTTATCCATATCCTTACATTCTTCTAAATCTTCATATTCTCTTGAAGCAAGCCCTATGTTTTTCCAATATTTCACTCCATGAATAATTACCATTGGATAACCTCTTTCCATTAATTTTCTGTTTAATTTCGTTGCTGACAATGTATATTCATTATTCTCGCCGCACCAATCTTTGTAAGCAGTATATAGAGCACCTCTATTTGCTTTTACCGTTTCACTAACCATGCAGCATTCTTCTATGAATCTCTGCACTGGATCCATATCGTGCTTATAATCATCAATAGCATACTTTACAATATCCGGCACCTGCATACCATCACGCTGCCATTTTAAGCAGCCTTCTAATGCCCAGTTTAATATCCCTGGCAACTCTGGAATCAGCTTCTCTTCAAAGAAATTTTCATTTTTCTCTGCATCTTTTTCAAAGTTATATTCAAAAGGAATCTTCCTTACACGCCTCCATATACCCTGGTCAGTGCCTTTAATCTTAGGAAGCTTATTTGTGGTCATCCACATTTTAAAAGTCGGTCTCAGGTCAAATTCTTCCTCATACATCCGGCGTACTGGAATGACTTCATCAGCTCCGGAGCTCAAACTCTTAACCAGAGCTTCGTCAAAGGACTTGCCTTCCTCAAGCTCATTCACCACTACAAAGTACTTATTTTCGAGTTTGGCCAGATCTCCTCGGGCTCCTTCATCCCCCATCTTTTCCATTAGGCTGTTTCCTTTAAGTGTTGCAGAGTAACCTCCTAAGATGGTTTGTACAGTTTTCATGAAAGTACCTTTACCATTGGATCCTTGACCATGGAGAATGTAAAAACATTGCAAGGATGCATTGCCTGTCATGGAGTATCCAATCGATTTTTGAATATACTCAATCAATTCTGTGTTACAAAGGAAGATTTTATTTATAAATTCAATCCAGTTAGGGCATGCAGCTCCCGGATCATGGTTTAACTCAACTAACCTGGTAATATAATCTCTCCTGTTATGGGCCTGTAGCTTCCCTGTTTTTGTATTCAAGGTACCATTCTGATAATTAAGCAGGAAAGGATTCTTATTCAGCTCTTTAATAACAATATTGGAATGGCTCTTTGCCTGGTTAATCATTGCCCGGATCCTGTTGTCATTCTCTGATTTCAGGACAAATTTTAAAATCTCCTTTTTTAAAGCTTCATGTTTTTCACTGTCCATAGGGATATCATTCCCCTGCTGCTGTAATAATTTAATTACCTTTCTTGCCAGGACCTCTATCTTATTATCATAATCTACTTGCCAGTGTTTTCCGGACCATATCAGCCATCCGTTTTTCCATCCAGGACGATACCTAATTATTTTCCCAAAGGTCGCAATTAGCCTTTCAGCATTCCCAACATCTGAAAAGTTAAATCTAATGAGATCTACTTTTGCTGGCTGCATTATAGGATCCCATGCCTCTGTATTCTCAACCAAGGCAATAAGTTCTTCTTTGGTATGCCCTTCAGCCTGCCAGTCTGATATATCTCCCTTTTCATCAAGTCCTGGAAGTTCCGGGCATTTAATATACTCGGCTACTTCGTAAAGATTACTGGCTATAGCCTCAGCGTGAGCCCTGCCTGAATCATCATTGTCATGGAGGACTACAACCCGTGCACCTTTAAAGTATTGGTTATATTCTTTCCTCCATTTATATTTTTGGCTGCTCTTTGATGCTCCATCAAAGTTACAGGTTGCAGTTATTTCCCAGGTTTTAAGGTTGTCTGCATCTTTTTCCCCTTCAACTATGTAAACCTCTTTACCATCTTGGACAGCCTGCATAAGCTCAGGGAGGTTATAGAGCACAGGCTCAACTCCCTCAAGCTCCACTGTTTTTACTCCGTCTCGAGATTTCATGCTGTAATTATTGCTCCCTGGATAAGTTTCATAGTATTTACCCTGCTCCAATCCCCAGATGGTCATTCCTTTTACATACCGTCTTTGGCTAAATTGTTTAGGAATAAAGCGTACCTTTTCACAGACAAGACTTCCGTCCTTATCCATATATTTATATACTTTATCTATAACCTTTCCTTTACCCTTATTAACACTTTCAGAATCCATGGGTTTATCAAATAAATCAGTTATCTTGAGTCCTACCCTTTCCAAGATCTCTTTTGTTTCACACCCGGCATGGCAATACAGCAGTGTCTTATTCTCCTTGGCATCATAATTAATACTGAGGCTTGCCTCTTTATCCGGATGCGCTGGGCATATAGCCTTTGCCCTGTTCCCATGGTCCTCTTTAATTTTGAAGTATGATTTTATTGTGCTGTAGTCCATTAATAGCACCACCTCAGTTTTTTAAGCATTCGTACAAATAATATCTCAATGTGTAGTATATAAAATTTCCTGAGTACAGTTTGTCCTGGAATATTGTGCTAAAGTTATATCTGCATTCAAAAGTCTTAAGTGAAGCAAGCAGAGCTTTGGCATCGTATTGGCTTCTGTAATTGCCATTGACAATATTCTCGTACCCTTTACTTTCTTCAACCAATAAGTATATCTGGGTACCGGATCCTTTTGCCCGGATAAACTCAGCTTCAAACCTGGCCCTGTCCTTTATGCTGCTGGCCAGTTCGTCCACACTGTTCTTTTTTTCTATCATTACCGGGAAGTATAGTTCCCTTGGAAGTCCTATCTCTGGGTTAGCAGTCAACTTAATACTGTAATCACCAGCATCCAATTTCTTCACTTCATACTTAATTTTTTGCCTATTAAAGTAGTCTAAAATATGCTGATTTTCCTGCTCTCTGGTATCAACTATTAAGGTTAGATTTTCTGAGAGAAGCTGCTTTAATTCTTTATCCGTAAACCTATATTGTACCTGCATTGCTACCTCCTATTTCTAGTATGTTATATATGTTAATAACAGTTCTTGGTTTTTATTATTAGGCAGATATTTTAAAATCTTAGAGGATTTTACATTATTTTGTAGAATTATCACCTTTAGGAAGGAGGTGATTTCTTATGCAATTTGATGGCGCAGTCATAAAAGAACAAGGTGTTACATTTGCAATTGTTGTTGTTAAACATTCTGCGGTTATGAATAACTCAACAATCAATAGTACACAACATTCCTTTCAACCATATTTCCCCGGCATGCCAATTGTCTTGATGTCGCAAGATTCCAATGGGCGCCCTACTTACTATGGCAGAAAAGATATTGTTAATTTTCTTGCAAATGTATTTATGGAACAAATACCTTGGAAGACTTACACTGTTTAACATTTGTTTCAGAGTAAGTTAAGTCCATGAGTTGCCCCGCATGTTCTTTTTATGCTATTTAACAACAATATGGAATACTAGGGGCAACTTCAGCAAGATCTCTTTGGTCTAAAACTCTGTTTAGGTAATTTAACTTAACATAACTCTTGTATTGTGTATTAGATATTATTTTTTTCTTCAACACATATATCTATGAATTTAGAAAATTTCACAGTACATACATGTATTCCGATAAAACCAAGTCTAAAGCCCTTAGAGTATTTAAACCAGTCAATTCCTATACTAAACTCCTTGTCTATTTCTACTAACAAAAACATATTATCCTCCTTAAATTAATGCGCAATATATTCAAATGTTTCACTAAAATGGAATTTCACCCTCTTCATCAATAGGGGTTATTCCATCATATGAATTACCATCTCCGTATGATTTGTTCCCCGGTTTATCCCCCCACTCGAGAAACTGAACCTCTTCGGCCACAACTTCGGTTACATACCTTTTGGTACCGTCCTTGGCATCATAGTTCCTTGTTTGGATCCTGCCGGCTACCCCCATGAGCTTTCCCTTGCTCATGTAATTTGCAGTGGATTCAGCCTGTTTTCCCCACACTACAATTGGTATGAAGTCAGCCTCTCTTTGACCATCCTTTGAAAATCGTCTATCTACTGCTAATATAAATGTGGCAACAGCAGTTCCGGATCCAGGCGTGAATTTCAAATCAGGATCCTTGGTTAAGCGGCCTATTAAAACAACCTTATTCATTATGAGTTCACGGCCTTTCTATATCTCTTAGATGTGGCTTCTCCGCCTTTTAACTGTCCCATGTATTTATTATCAATAAGGATGCTCTTTACTTTCCCATACAGTTGCGGATTAATCCTTGGAAGCCTCTCAGATAGATCCTTATGAACCGTTGACTTTGATATACTAAAAATTTTCGATGTATGCCTTATATTGTCCTGAGTTTCTACAACATACCCTGCAATATTCATAACCCTAGTTCTTATAACGTCTTTTTTATTTCTCTTCATATTGCACCTTCCTTTTCAAGGGGCACTTAAGGCCCCGATTAAATTATTTCACAGTCCTCTGCTAAAATTTCTTTATAAATTTTTCCGCTTTTAATCAGATATTTTTTGCAGCCCATTCCCCCTTGGAGAGCGCATACCTCAAATACCTTTCCGATTTTATCTTTGTACCAAAGAGCACCACTGCATTTCATAATAATTATTTTCATTGCGTGTCTAGCCATTAAAGGTGATTTTGCTGCCGTCATCTCCTGCGTCCACTACATCAATACTTTGTGGAAACCTAGCTTTCATTGTTGGATCATGACTGATGGCAATTACTTTCATACTGTTGTATTGGTCATGCATCAGCTCCAGGGCATCTGCATAGGCCTGTACTCCCTCGGCATCCAGGAAAGGCGGTTCGTCAATAAACATCATTCCCAGCTGGATCCCGGCTCTATTTGCCTTTAGATCTGCTAGAGCAAAAGCTACTGAAAGAGCTGCCTTGACTTTCTGGCCTCCGGATCTACTGAGGTATGGCATGGTGCCTCTTTGATAGTCATTTATCCATATTTCAAGTGCATTGACCTCTTTTTTGTTCTTAAGCACTTTGTCCATTTTGAACTCTATAGACATTTTCCCGCCGGTCATCCGGGAAAGTATTTCATTACTCTTTGAACTCAATTCAGCCACTACTGATCTGACTATCTGAAAAGGCACTCCATCAATACTGAAAGCCTGAGAAAGCAATGTTAAAGTACTGGCAGCTTTTGCATACTGTTTATTCAGTTCCGTCTTGGATGTCCTTTCCTCTGCGAACCCTGAAAGCTCGTCAATTTTTGCTTGGGTTATTCCTATAACCACACCGATATTATTAAGCTCATCGTTTAAGATTTTAATGTTTGATTCGGTAAGAATTAAATCTGTGTCCTTAACCTCAATGCTGAAAATTTCATGGTCAAGCTCTTTCCATTTTTCAGTTAGCTTAGTGCCTTCTTCAATATTTTTGTTTACATCGTCCTGTAAATTTTGAAGCCTATCATTTGATGAAATTATAATTTGCTTGGCAGCCGGAAGTTCATCCTTGCCTCTATACCACTGTTCCAGCTTCGGCATTGCTGCCTCCAATTCCGGAAGACAAGATATAACCTCTGTAAGTGATTTAATTTCTGGCTGAAGCCTTAATATATCCTCTTCCAAGGCCTCAATACTGGTCTTGTAATCCTGGTTCTGATTAATGTAATTCCTAAGCAGCTCATCCTTTCCAGATAACCCGGCAAGCTTGATTTTGCGATCTTTTAAAATTTCAATAACCGTCTTTAAATTCTCATGGCCTTCACGGTTATATCCAAATTCCTGATACCTTACCTTTGCACCTTCATAGGCCGCTTTAGCATCCTGCACCTGGCAGTAATCCAGATCCGATAATTCCTTTTCCAATTCCGGAATTTTACTTTTAGCAGCCAGAGCATCTTCCAGGAAGCTGCAGGAAGGATTTTCAACCGGGCAGTTACTGTTATTAATTAATCCAGTCTTCTCTTTGTATTGAGATAAATGAAAATTAATCAATTCTGATTTTCTTTTATATTCCTCATCTGAACTTAGCCATTTTTGCTTTAAAGTCTCTAGCCCCTTAAGCAATTTTTCAAGTTCTTCCTTACGCTGCTCAAATTCAATCAGCTTTGCTTCGTAATCGGGAAGATCAGCAACTTCCTTTTCCAATTGCTCCTTTTCCTTTAATTCCTCATTAATTGCAGTAATAGCCCTGTCATTAGATCTAATCTTGTCCTGAAGGTTTACTATCTCCATTTTAGTTTTGCGCAATTCAGCCTGTTTCTGAGTTAAAATAGGCTGCTGCGCTCTTAGTGTTGTTATTTTGGTCTTGGTATCTTCGTATTCCTGTATCTTGGCCAGAATTTTATCCTCCTGGCTAACTATTTTTTGGGCCCTCTCAATATCTGCTTTCACAACCGCTATTTCATTTTCCTTAGAATCTTTATCATTCCTTAAAGTTAAAACCTTTTCTTCAATAACAGATCTTTGTGATATGAGTTCCTTTGTTTTTTCAAGCTTACTTTTAACAACCTTCAGTTCAACTTCTTGATCCCAAAGTTTCTCATCGACTATTCTTTTTTCTTCCAGGGAATTTTCAAGGTTCTTTTCAAGAGTTTCTTTTAATGCTAATTTTTCATCAAGCAACGAGATCTCATATTTCAGATTCTCAATGCCCCTATTCTGGATCCTCAGCTTATCCTTGGCCAGATCGTGGAGCTTGTCATATACCGAAAGCCCCAGGATATTCCCCAGCACCTGCATACGGTCTGTTTTATCGGCTTCAAGGAATAAGCCGTAGTTGTCTTGCATAATAAGTGCGCAACTCTTAAATGTCATGGAGTCCATACCAAGGAGATTAACAATCTTCTTTTGGGTGTCATCTTTTTTGTCACAGCTCTGATCCTTCCATTCGCCTTTATCCTGTTTCTGTAGTGACAAAGTTGTCTTGCCCGATTTTACCCTAGTCCTTATAACTCTCCAGGTATCCTCTCCCATCCAAAAGGTGAAAGTCATAGCTCCGGATTTAACATCATCACCGTTACTGATCCAGCCAGTGAGCTCTCCCTCCCTCGGCTCTTCAAATAAGCAATCAGCCACTGCATCCATGAAAAAGGAGCTCTTGCCTATACCATTAGGACCGTTAACTGTCGCAAAATTCACCTGAGTAAAATCAAAACTTTCATCCTTGTAGGATCTATAATTTTTAACTTCCAGTGATACAGGTTCAAATACTCCGGTAAGTTTCCCGGTAGGCAGGGATGCATTAATCTCTGCTATCATTGGCCTTGCTGTTTCAATGATTTCTGCAATATTGTCCGGTGGCGTATCCTGCTTTTCCAACCATACCCTTAGGTTGTTCTCAACAGAATCATTCTCACTCATGGTATTCTTATCTGTAACGGTCAAGATCTTTGAAGGTCTTATTTCGCTTACATAAAATGCCCCAGCTTCATACATGGCCTTTTCCAGTACCTTTTTATTAAACCGTTTATTGGTTTCATCTGCGCAACTGTAAATTACCCTGACAATTTTATCTTTTATATTTTCAATGTCTCCTTGAGGTATTCCATTACACATGAAAAATTCGATATGTTGCTGCACCCATTTAAGTGTTAAGAATTCTCTGCTGGGTGTTTTTATAAAGTTGGATCCAACGCATCTATTGTATGGTGCAGATACAGCCAACTCATGTATCCAAAACCCCTTATCCTGTCCCTCTTCATTAAATGTAATTCCGTTTAGTGGTCCTGAATAATACACTGGTCTGCCACAGTTTGGTACCTCCTGCGCCTTGTGAATGTGCCCCAGGCATACCAGATCATAACTTGAAGCCTGTAGTGCAGCTGTAGGGATAACTATGTCACTGTTGAGGAATATGCTTTCACCATTCTCCAGTTCACATCCCGTTACTGTATAATGAGCCATGAGCACACATGGTATATCTGTCTTAGCTTCAGCTGATATGCCCATAATTACATTTCCAAGAGCCTCAGATATTGCTTTATTTTCATCTTCCATGTCCATCCCAGGGAATAATGTCCTGAAGAATCCTTTGTCCATTCCCGGTACAGCTACTATTTGGATATCTCCACTTTTGGTATTTATTTCGAGAAAATCCGGTTCAGTTACTACTGTTAACCATGGGATACTCATATCTCTAATGTTCTCAAAGGCTTTCATGTTATCGTGGTTTGCTGTTCCAAACAGCAGCACCGTAGGAGCAATACTTGTCAACCTTCTCAACCAGTTTGCAGCTATGGTGATCTCTTTAAGCATTTCATCTGCCCAAAGTTTTGATTTATGGAAAAGGTCGCCGGCTATCAAAATGATATCCGGCTGCTCCTCGTTTAATTTATCAAAGGCATAATCCATGCAGCGAATTGTGTCCAACATCCTGGCATTTTGTCCATCCTTCACAGGACCTGCAAGTTCTGATAAGTGTATATCAGCCAAATGTGCAATCTTCATTATCTACACGCCTCCAAATCTAAATTTCTTTCTTGAAGCTCTGCATTAATAGCTTTTAGCTCCATATTTTCTTTCTCTAGTTCATCAATCCTTTGTTTAAGTGCTTTTAGCGTTTCACTTGCTATCACTACTTAGCACCTTCCTTGGCTTCACTCTGGCAATCAGTGCAAAGAACCTTATTGTACTTTTTCATTGAACGCTCTACAATTCTTTCAACCGGCCATTCGTCATTAAAATCTTTTATTATTTGACCACATTTTTCGCAAACGATATCTTTCACAATCTCTGCTTCTATAAAAGGGGGATCCTCATCTGCCTCATCTGGAGGAATAACAACTGTATTTTCCTCTGAAAATTCTTTTGGAGCTTCTACTGCCTTAACCTCATTTCCACCAAATAAGGTTGAAACTCCCTCAGCATATTTTGCTACCATTACCTTTTTAAGATCCGGATCATCCATATTGGGTACCACATAAGCTACGGCAAAAGGTTTTTGAAGATCTGCTGCCTGGTAAGTAGAATTAATCATCAGAGCTTCTCTTAATGCTCTGTTTAATGCCTTTGTTTCACACTGTTCAGTCCTGAATGGAAAGAAAGCCGCATACTGCTTGTCTGACATTTTCTTTTGTTCATCTGCCATTCTGATTTCTTTCGTCGCTACAACCTTTCTCCATGTTCCAGATGGCTCTGGCACTGCGAGGGTAACCTGGTAAGCTACATCATCCCCGTATGGGCACTCATAGCACTTTGGTGCAATTTTTGTTTTAGATGCCATTTCAGTGCATCGTAAGCACTTTTGAGGCATTACTGACTTAGATTCAACCATCTGAATGTTGGCAGCAGTCATAAGCTTGGCCAAACCCTTTTTCGTAAGTGCTAGTTCTCCGTTTTTTTCCTTGTAAACTTCCTTTTTCTTGTCATCTGGGTTTATCTGAACTTGATTAATTACAACCTTGTGTAATGGAGACAATTCCTGAAGTGTCTTGATAGGTATTAACAGATTAAATTTGGTCTCTGGGTAATCATTTAATATGGCAATTTCCTTGTTTTCACTCATTACTCTGCCTCCTTAACCTTGCTATAGCCGGATTTTTTTATTTTTAGGTCTTCTTCTATGACATCTATTTTGATTGATACTGAACCTATGTAGGTCTTACGATCCTGAAGTTCCTCCGGCATATTTCTTAAAACAACCTTATGGAGCTCCTCTCCATTAATTTCAATGCTGTACTGATCCTTACTTATCAGACAGTTCTTTGCATTTATCTCTAATGATTTCATTCCGATTCCTCCATTTCATAAGCTTACTTTATGTGCTATAATGTATTTGAGATTTTTTCTTGGCTGCTTCGGGCAGCTCTTTTTTTATCTTCTATGGAATGTCTTTTCCTTTGGCGTCACCATTACCCCTGCTTTTCTTAGGGTAACCACCTTTTGAATTATTGAAGTTTCAGTACGCTCCAGAGCAAAGCTCATTTCAACAACCCCAATTTTGTCATAGTAATTTATAAGATAGGATATATCCTCCATGCTCCATGATGTACCTGTATTTTTGTGATATTCTGGGTTAAACGTCATCCTGCCATGCCTATTATATTTAATAGCTGCTTCCAACTTTGATGCCTCCTTTCATCCTTTCAACTATGAGAACATCAAGTTCTTCTGAAAGATTAATGGTTTCCTGGTCCAAAAGTCCCTTTTCTCTTATTGCTGCATACATGGCTGTCTTTTTCTCTTCAATGGTTTGATCCAGCGTTTTCACATGGTTCACCTCCTAATCACAAGCTCTTTACCTGAATACACTTCCAGGAATGTATAACTTTCTGCATCCTTCTTTAGCCTTAGGAAGTTCAACGGTTCATACCCTTGCTTCTTCAATAACTTTTTCTCACTTAATGTCAACTTGAATGCTCTTGATCTTGTCAAGGCCTGTTCCCCCTTTCCATCAACTTAGTAACCACCCCAAATCCAAAATATTAGTATCCAACTTATCAAACTCCAGAATAGAGTAAGGCCAATTATGATAGTTTTCCCATACCAGATTATTGACCCTTCCCGGATCCTATACCGGTGCTTTTGCTTTGTGGACTTATTGAGTTCGTAAAGGCTTAGTTTCTGCATAGTTTGTCCTCCTTTCATCACTGTGGAAGCTCATACCTGGATTTAATCCACTCAAATGCTTCCTTGTGTATATATAATTTCCTTTCATCCCTTGTAACGGGGAACCCCTTAACATTACATAATTCCCTGACTCTCCTCGGTGTCATTCCTGAAAGTTCTGCAAACTCCTTAGCTGTATATAGTTCCTTAGCTTTATTCTTTTTAGTAAGGAGATCCTTTATCTCTTCCAGTTCTTTTAAGATGTTGTTATCCAACTAACTTACCTCCCTTCCTGGGTTTTCATCTGGGAAAAATACTTCTGTGACAGTATGACCAAGAGACTCAGCTATTTTTTCCATAGCAACTTTACTTGGGTTCGTTCGATTTCCATTCTCCAAATTTGAAATATAACTTGGGGTCAATCCAGTAATTTCAGAAAGCTTGTAGACACTATAACCGAGCTTATTTCTCATTTCTTTAATCTTATTCAAGTTTTATTCAACTCCTTTCGTTATCCATGAGATAATGATAATATTATCTGTCAGATATTGCAATGTCCATATTAATTGATTTAAGAAGATTATCGTTATCTGTCGGATAATAGCTTTAATTTCCTCTGTTTTTCTATTGACTTTAGTTATCTACCGGATTATAATGTATTCTATCAGATAATATTAAAGGTGGTTTTGTATATGGTAGGGGAGAATATAAATAAAATAAGGGAAAGCAAACAAATGGGTCTGAATGAAACAGCAAGAAAAGCCGGTATCAGTGGTAGCTATTTGAGCAATATTGAAAAAGGCATAAAACAAAACCCATCTATGGAATCACTTGAGAAAATAGCCAAAGCTTTAAATGTACCAGTAGAAGATTTCTTTAAAGAGAATGCTCAAAATAAGACTTCTATATCTGAAATCGTATCTGATGATTACATATTCGAAACGCCTCAAGAGGCAATGCAGTTTATATTAAAACAGCCTGCTATCATAGGGTTTGGTGGATTTGATGCAAACAAGATGTCTGACCAGGAGCTGATCGAATTTGCAAATGAACTTTTAAATCAGCTTAAATTACTGGGGTATAAATACAAGAAATAAACTTCCTGGGGGGTGGGGCTTTTGAATTGGATTGACAATTATATTTTAGGCTTAATAGACCTTTATGGAACAGATGACATTTACGAATTATATGATTGTTTAAACATTAAGATAAAGCGGTTAAACCGGGATAATATACTGCTGAATAATAGTGAAGCATTCTATAACAGGTATTCAGCAGAGGGCGAAATAGTTTTTATTGAAGAAAATCTTAGCTTTAATTATGAAAAATTTATTTTAGCCCACGAACTGGGCCATGCGATAATGCATACATCTTTGATAATGGCAGCATTTAATAAAACTCTGATCAATAAGGGTAAGCTGGAGCTGCAGGCGAATTATTTTGCATTTAAACTTACCAATTTAACTTTTGACGCAATTGAATTATATGAAATGACCTTAGAGCAGATTGCCTGCTGTTTGGAGCTTCCTTACGAGCCCCTGAAACAGGTAGTTGATATACAGGAAAGGATGTGATGCTAATGTAAGCATTATATATTTTTTTAAATTATAAGCGAACATATGTTCTAAAAGGAGAGGATACCATGGACCAGTCTACTAAAAAGAATCGAAGGAAAGGAGAGGGATCTATCTACCAAAGGAAAGATGGAAGGTGGGCGGCTTCTGTTTCCGTAGGAGTCAATCCCCTGACAGGAAAGCCCAAACGAAAAGTATTATATGCGGATTCAGAAAAGGAAATATTGGCAGCCCTCAAGGCGTTCAATCGTGATTTTGAAAAGTTGGATTTTACCAAGGATGAGCTTACATTAAATCAATGGATGAATTTTTGGTTGAATGAATACAAAAAGAATAAAGTGAAGCCAAGATCCTTTCAGCGTTACTATGGCTTATACAAGAATTATATCGAGCAGTCCTATGTTGCAAGCCTTAAATTAAATATTATAAAATCCCCAGAGCTTCAGATATTTTTCAACAGTGTAAAGGCAACCCCTAATACTCTGAAATACATTTACACACTATTGAAGTCATGCATGGAGGATGCCTATAAACAGGATTATGTAGTAAAAAACCCATGCCTTGCAGTGGTGCTCCCAAAGATTCCAAAAACACATAAGCAAAAATATTTAAACAGCACTGAATATAAAGCAGCCATTAAATATCTAGTGGAGAACATAAAGAAAGGGCATAATCTTTTATTATTATTTGATTTGCTCACTGGTTTACGTGAGGGCGAAATTCTCGGCCTCGAATGGTCTGATGTAGATTTAGAGGAGAAAAGTGTCTATGTAAATAAAACTTACAGCAGGCAGGCTATATACAACGAGAGTAACAAAGTTACAGGTTATGTTAAGACATTAGGCAGCACTAAGAATGATGAGGTCCGCTATATGCCTCTGCCGGATATTTTGATTGAACCTCTAAAAGAACTTAGGATTAAGTTTCAGGAAAAAAAGGCAAAGAAGCCAAATAGGTATAAGAAGTTAGAACTTGTATTTGCTGATCCTGATGGATCATTCCTGGATGATAAAATACCTTTAAGATCTGCCAAAAAACTTTATAAAGAAATAGGTGCATCCTCTGACTTAGTATTCCACAGCCTCAGACACACCTATGCCACGCAGCTCTATGAAAACAATAATGACATGAAAATCATACAATCATTGCTTGGCCATACAGATATTAATACTACACAGAAAACTTATGTTCATGTAACGGACAAAAAGAAAAGAGAGGCCGTTGCCCAAATCAACAGCTCCCTTTCCATGTTTTAGGATAGTATAAGTATACTACTACACTTTTTACTACACTTTAATGCCCGAAATCCTTGAAATGTATAAATTTTTTACTACATTTTTTACTACACTTACACCAAAAATTACTACATTTCTAGTGTATATTATAGTATATTAATGCAACTCAGTTTTGCAAAAACCTAGGTAAAATGCGCTCTTTGCACCTTATTGCATATGTATAAAGCTCATGGTGGAGATAAGGGGATTCGAACCCCTGGCCTCTTGAATGCCATTCAAGCGCGATCCCAACTTCGCCATACCCCCAAGTACAACAGTATTATATAATAAAAAACACAAATTAGCAATACCTTTTTACCTGCTAAAATGCATGAAAGCCTTGAAATTTAACGCTTCAGGGCAGCTGTCTTTTGGTATCCTATTTCTTTCGCTTGTAAACCCCATACCTTATTGAAAGTTCCTTTGCTATAGCATTTAAATGACTTGTATCATCTGTATACTGCCCGTCCCTTGGCATTGCTATTTGAGCAATTAGGACGTCGTTTTCTAAATATAGATAGTATACGTTGGCTCTTTGACGGATTCCGATGTTATGAACAACCATCTATATCTCCTCCCCCCAAATTTCTTTTTCGTAAATGATGTTTGAAAAATCTCTGCAAAGTCCTGATAAACCTTTATTTATGTTATTTAATTTATCATCATTGTCATGTAAAGATGTCATATAAACATCTACTCCATAGGTGTCCATAATGTTTCCTTGCACATCTTCAAGTTGAAAATGTAAATTTAATTTTCCTTTCATGTTATACCTCCTTATCCAATTAGTACATTCCATTGTTACAGCTAGCCACACCAATCAAGTATTTCTTATAAGCATTCATTAAGTCTTGTTCAAGTTGAATATTTTGACCTAAGCTAGCATACATACTCACTTTCGCCGTTACTGTGAATAGGGGATATGTATATAACTGAACCCACGTGTACCCTGACATCGCACCACATACTACCATCATTTCACTAATGTCTAACATAATAAACATCTCCTTATTTTTAATTAAATTTTTGTATATTAATATATAACTCATATGCTTATTTCCTAGCCCACACCTTTTATATTCTAAGTCCCCAATGATTTTTTCAATGAAGCTATGTTGTAAACCATTAATTAAACACATATACAGCTTTTATCACATTGTTTCAATACTGCTGATTTTTATTAAATTCACGATTCCATGCATCATCTAATTAGATATTTCAATTAAACATTCCCCCATAATTTAATTTGTTTACAATTTCATAAATCTTAAATTTTTGTATATAAGTATACAAAAATTTAAAGCCTGTCCTATATTAAACAAAATTTGCTTAATTTAACTGCCTTTAGATCGCTGTTTTGGCAGTCTAAAATCAATTTTTCCCATTGTTCCTGACGGTATTTGATTTTGTTGTATATAACTTCGCCCATGTTTCTCAACTCCTATCTCAAAGTTTCTCAAGTTGAAAAACTTGAAAAACTTTAACATAATATTTGGAGTAATTATCTCATAGATATACACGAAAAATAAGGTACCTTCTTATGATGCGCTTACCGCTTACTGACTAGCAGTCCTTATTACTGCTATATTTAATGTATATCGTGATTATATTTGCGTATTTTTTAGCTACTACTACACATTGACTATGCAATGACGTTTATTGAAGTTAAAAAGGGATTGGCATATGCCAATCCCTAGTTTGTTATACATCCATAGTAATTGTTAATGTGTAATCTTTAGTTGAGCCGCTCTCTGATGTTGTCTGAATAGTAAATGAACCAGCACCTGCGGCTGTAACCTCGTATGTCTCACCATTTACTTCATCTGTAACTGCCACGTCTATATCTGATTCAGTTATGTCAGCTTTTGTCACAGAACCATCAGTGTTTATGTCTGTAACTCCATTTGCTTCAAGGTCTACACCTGCAAGGTCTACTGTATAAATACTGATATTATCGAAAGTTGCAGAAACCCCGAACACTGATATTTCTTCTATTGAAGTTATATCACTTTTTGGTGCATCAACTATTGTTGCTGTTATAGTCATTGTAGCTGAACTTACTCCATTATTTGCTGTCACTATTACTGTATACGTTTTTGCTGTAACTCCATCACCTACTGTACCACTGATTAATCCAGTAGATGGATCTATACTTAAACCAACTGGTAGTCCAGTTGCTGACCATGTAATAGTTCCATCTAGATTGGCTACTGCTGCCTGCACAGATTCTATTGGTTCTCCAACTGTTCCTGTTACATTTTCACATGTTACTGTTGCTGATACAGGTGCAGGTGCTATAGTTATGTCAATAGATGCAGTGTCACTCTTTGTTCCATTAGTAACTGCAATCATTGAATGATACTCACCACTAGCAGTTGGTGTACCACTAATTACTCCATCGGCTGATATTGACAAACCAGCTGGCAGTTCATTTGAAGACCAAGTCTTCTCTCCACTTAAATTTGATGTTGCTGTCACAGGTGTTATTTCTACACCAACTGTACCTTTTATATCTGCACATGTAAGTGTTAGTTGAGGCTCTACATATTCACTAATTCTAACAATTGCGTCTGCTCCTGCGTTAAACCCTTCTTTAGCATCATACCTAATATAATAAGTACCTGCTGATAGACCTGTTACTGTTGTAAGTCCCATACCTACAGGTGTATAGTTTGGATTTGTTTCTAGTCTGTATTCCATAGTATCGTTTACACCTGTTATCGTACCATCATTACCTGCTGATGTTACGTCAGTTTTACCTATTCCTGATGGTACTGACTGGTCCTGTTTTGCTGGTGCTGCTACATATTTTGTAATTGAACCAATGGATATTGAACCATCCACATTAACTGTTACTACAACTTGCGCTGGTGTACTTCCCACTGCACCATCAGTAACTTCTATAATAGATACTCCTGATGCCCTTGATGTAATAGCTATAAAACCGTTATCAATAGCTACTTTTGCTGTAGTAGTATCACTAGATGTTGCTGTTGTACCAACTACACCTAATACTTCAACTGTATTTGCTACTGATGTATCTGTTGTTACATTGAACGTAAGTGCTGCTTCGTATTTTTTGATTGTTCCAAGTGTAATTTCTCCAGTTGCACTTACTGTTACAGGTATTTCCGCCGCAATACTTCCTACTGCTCCGTCAGTAACGTATATTGTAGTTGAACCCTCTGCTACAGATTCTATAACTATTGTACCATTATCAGTATTAATAAATACTGTTGCTATACCCTGGTTGTTGGATGTTGCTGTTGTACCGACTACACCTAATACTTCAACTGTATTTAATGTTGAAATATCAGCTGTTGCATTAAATACTGTTGCTGCTGGTGCTACTACTGTTTTTGTAGCTACTTCACTCATTGTATTCGGTACTTTTTGTGCTGTTACGGAAATTGTATCACCTTCTTCAAGTGCTGGTACTACTATAGACCAGTTAGTTAGTTCTACATCTGCTTCTACTGCATCCCCTGAGTTTATAGTAACCAAAACTGTTGCTCCATCTTCACATGTACCAGATATAGTTGTATCACCTGCTGTAGGTGTACTTGTAATAATTGGCTTAGTTGTTACAGCAGTTACATTAATATCATAATTTGCAGTCGTACTTCCATCTTGAGCTATAATTGTAAATATCCAAGTATGGCCATCGCCATCTAAAATAAGATTACCGTTAACCATTGCACCTGTGCCATTTGGCGTAATAGTGAAGGATTGTCCTAATGCTGCAATATTAGTTCCTGCTGGAACTGTTAAATTATACACTGTTGCATCCGAAGTTGGTACTGCTGGTATGGTATTTCCACCTATTGTAACTGTAATTCCCTTAATTGAAGTATCGGCTGAAGGTGCCTGTGCTGGTGTTATGGATACTTTACCTGTTATTGTCTTATATGAACTATCCCTTGGTGTGAATACCCAATTATAGTCAGCTACTGATGTTCCAATTTTTTGTGTAGGTGTTACCCATGCTAAAGTACCAACAACCACACTATCATTACTATCAAAAAATGTTGCACCTAGTCCTATTTTCGATAATTCTGTACCTACATATGGTATACTACCGCCCACTGTTATACCGCCTGGTATAACATCCTTTAACCCTGTTCCATCTACAACATTTACAGTAGCTACAATGTTCAATGTACGGTATTGATGATTATCTGGAACGAACTCCCATGAATAAGTGTGTATTCCTGCAGTATCTATTGTTGCATTTAGGTTATTAACTGGTGACCAATGTAATGTACCTGGTAAAGTATATCCACCTGCATCAACAAATCTCCCTGAACATGATAATACTGAGTCAGCTAAAGTCTGTCCTGTATGTATGTCTGTTGCTGACACTGTTCCCTCATACCTTGTTTCTGCCTGTGGCCTCCCTGTTATCATTAATGAACTATCTAATACATTGTACTTAGCTGTATCGCTTGGTGTAAATATCCAATTATATGATGCTGCATTACCTGTCACAACTAAATTTGGATTTTCCCAAGAGAATGTTCCATCTACTATCTGTCCATCTGCATTTATTACAGTACCAATCACATAAGTATCACTCAATGGTCTACTTTCATATAAATTATCCTTAATTTTTATGTCATCTTTAGCTATAAGTGTTCTTGGCAGTGATACTGTAACGCTCACTCCACCGTTTAATACTGAATAATCAGTATTTGCAGGAGTAAACTTATAGGTGTAGGTGTGGGTACCAGATGTTAATACTGTATCTCCACTTGCCCACTCTAATGTACCATCCAAAGGTTTTCCACTTGCATCGTTAAATACACCAGATGGTGTTAAAGTACTTAATTTCTGACCTGCAATACCTGTTCCAGTAGTCACGCTTACTTCAACTGGCTGTGCATCGGTTGAATTAACTGTTACATAAGCTTTTGGTACAACTGTATTAGATGCTAATGACTCTTCATCTCCTAGCTGTATTGTTCCGACAAACTCGCATACTCCACCTGTATTTGGGCTATACTGTCCTAGTATTTTTTCTGCCCAAATTACATTGTATGTTTTTACTGAGCCATCTGCCATTGTAGCTGTTACAGTTGTTGGCAATGCTGCCTCTACTTCTGCTGCAGTTGTATATTGAACATCATTATCGTGCACACAACCTGTTAATGTTGTATTAACTGGTGCAAAGCTTGAAACGACCTTAGAATTGTCCGCCTCAGTTTGTCCAGTTATAGTTACCGGATAAATATTCTTAACTGTACTAACGCTGTTTGAAGTGGCTGTAACTGTTACTGTACCATTTTTCTTAGCTGTCAATAAACCGCTGTCTGATATGGTTGCTATATCCGGATTAGATACTGACCAAGTTACTGATTTATCTGTAGTATTAGAAGGTGTTACATTTACAGTTAATTGTAATGTTCCATTATTAGTTGTTATAGCATTGCTTACTCCTGCAATCATTAATGATGAAGCTTTAACTGTACTTGAACTGCTTCCACCGCCTGAACTTCCCCCTGAGCCGGTATCAATAGTAGAACCAGTACCTATGGGAACTTTTGGTATTGTTTTATCTGAATTTGAATTTGTCACTGTTTCTCCGCCTACAGTTACAGTTGTACCTTCAGTTACAGCTGTATGTGTAGTAGAGGGCTCGATAACTGTGCCACTTGCACCTACGTTTGCTGTACCTATAGTCCCACCACCGGTTACAGTTGCTCTTCCTGCTACATTAAGTGTACCTACAGAAGTTCCTGAAGGTATAACTACGTGTGAATCAGTTGCCTGCTGCAGTATATCTACAATTCCTATTGTTGGATTGTTCAAATAAACCGTTATATTTGGATTTATTAACTGTATATCCCCAACTCTTCCTGGTCCGCTAATTGTTGCTCCTGCACCTGCACTAACTGACAGTAGTACTGTGCCCTGTGATATCTGTAAGTTTGACTGTCCAGCTATCTGTAATTGAGGTACTAAACCTGCTAATGTTACAGGCGGAGGTGTAACTTCTTTATTTAAGTATTTTTGGTCTAATACAATTTTCTGTATCGAAGCTACATTAGTAGGTGTCTCAATGTTACCACCTGAGGACACAATTAACAGTCTGAGAAGTGCTGCTCTGTCAACTTTGATTTTTGCATCATTATTTTTATCTGCTACAGCGAACCTCTCGAAGATGCTTCCTGGTCCAACATTAAAGCAGTGTGAACCAACGTTTTCTACCTTTACATCATTCCCTGTGACTTTATTGGTATTTATTGTACCTGCTCCAAAGTTAACTGTTATTGTACCAGTAACTTTTAAGTTCTGTAAATTTATAGTGTCGTTTTCAGTTGCATCTGGCATGTTGATTGCTACGTTACCATTGATGGTAGTAACCTTAGCCTCATCTGCATTACCATAAGTACCATCGGCAGTAATTAGGTAGTTCCCAGTATGACTTCCGCCATCACTTAAATCCTCTATGTTTCCAGATATTATTCTTACACCGCTTGCATCAACGAAGAATCCATCTGGTGTTGTAGTGTTTGCTGCCATGTCTCCGCCATCGTTTAAGTAATACATATTTCCATTATATTCAACCCATTGGCTGGTAACCATTTCTCCTGTTGCTCCCAAGTAGAACCAGCATTTTGAACTATCCTGTGCCCAACCATTGGATATCATAGCACCATCAGACCCTAAATAAAACCATTTGCCTGCTCTATCTTGTGCCCAACCGTTTGACACCATGGCTCCGTCTGAATCTAAGAAGAACCATCTGCCTGAGCTGTCTTGTGCCCAGGCATTCTTTAGCATATTACCACTATTAGTCATATAATACCATTTGCCATCATCTTGTTGCCAACCTGTTGTCTTAACTCCCCCTTTGTACAAATTCCAATCTCCACTTGGTTGTTTACTCCAACCATTATACATAGCTGCTTGTACTGGAATCTGTGAACTTGCCATAGCAGTTAGAGCTGCAAAGGCTGCAAGTGTCACCTTTAGATTTTTTTTCTTTGTCATATACATACCTCCACGTACTTTTTTTACACTTTAGTGTAATTTTTTATTATATTATTAAGACCAACTTGTTATGTATGTCTAATAAACATCATATTCCCCATGCTTTCCGCCTCCAATACATCGCTTTGGATAGTAGCACACTCCCACATCCAGGGTGCGAGGCTTGTCCTGATGGAAGTCCGCATAAACACAGTACCAGCAGGTATTCTGCAATGCGCCGCCACGCGGGGTGAAGGCTGGGCAACTCTGCACCGGCCATACATTTCCGTCCCTGTTGGGGACATCCATGGGTTGATCTTCCCTTCGCTGGGTTGGTTTGGTCATAAAAAAACGCTCCCTTCCGTTTAGTACATCCCTGTGTGCAGGATAACATGAACCGGAATGGAGCGCGCATAAAATACTTAAAAGACTCATATTTCTACTTAATGTTAGCAAAATTTGCAAAATTAACTCTTGACAAAAAAACTGCTTGTTTTCAAACAAGCAGTCTCACATTGAAAATACCATTTTCTATACTATAAAAAATCTCGCCGCCGGTTTCCTCCACAAAGGCGCGGACACTTTCGCTGCCTATCCCGTGACCATTCTCATTGGTTACGGGATAGCAGTTATCATCCAGCACCACTTCGCCAGAATATGGATTCTCTACCTCCAAAATCAGTTGGCCGGTGTAGACAGCGCTGGCTCGGAGATAGGGTCTCCGTTCCGGGTGGAGCTTTTCGCAGGCGTGGACAGCGTTTTCCATCAGATTGGACACCACCATGGACAGGGCCAACTCTGAGCAGTGCATCTCTTCAGGGATGTCCAACCGCAGCTCACAATCAATGCCTTGCTGGGCTGCCAATGCAGCGTAATAACTCACGGCGGCGTTGACAGCCACGTTGTCACAGTAGCGGGCGGGCTTTTTCGGCAGGGCGGCTGTCTGCTGTGCAATGAGGGCGGCGGCCTTTTCTGTATCTCCATTTTGCATCAACTCTAACAAAGCAGCGTTGAAGTGACGCTGGTCATGCTGGATGACGCTCATCTGCCGTACAGATTCACCCATGACAAAAAGCCGCTGTTTCATTGTTTTGCCGGACAGCTCCAAAAGTGCCTTGTCCTGTTTCAAGCGATATTCCTCTCCTAAACTTTTTAAGCAGTAAAACACCGAAGAATAGGCCGTCAGCGTGATGGCGATAACGAGCAGCAGCGGCACAGCTTGTTCGGTTAAAGTAGCCACAATGTCCTCGCTGGAAATCACATAATAGGTAAAGGTGGCCCACACGGCCAGCGCCACATAGAAAAAAACATTCCAGTGCTCCACTATCTGTTGATAGAGCGGACGCACCTTGTACCGGAGCTGCCAATAAAAAAACAGAAAAAGTACAAGACGAAGCGCTATATTTGCATAGGCTGGGTAGGGCAAATGCCGCGACCCGATAAAGCTAAGAATAATCACAATGTCGCTGACATTTTGGATAGTAATATAGCTGAACAGCCACTGCATCAAGGTGTCTTTGAACAGGGGCTTGACAGCAAAGCATAGTACGGCAAACAATACCATGTCGATTTTCGCCAACATGGTCAAATTCCCGCTAAGATAACAATAAACGGCGGTACCCAGGTCGATGCTAAGCACACCCAGCAAGGCCAGTCGTGTCATCATCTTGCCATACTTAGGTTGTAGCAGGGAGAGCATCAGTACCACGTTGCCGGTAGTGCTAACGATGGCTCTCAGAAAATCCACTAAAGGTATATCCATTATTTCACCCCCGCCCACAACCGATAGTCGAGATAGGTGTCACGGACGGCGGCGTACTGCTTGGCCGATACCGGCACAAAGACGCCCTCCCGCAGCATAAAGCCCTGGCGCTTAAGCGCTTCAACCCGACTCATATTGAGGACAAAGGAGACATGGGGCGAAATGAAACGCTGGTCTTGCATAAGTGGTGCTATATGCTCGGCAAAGTTCTCTGAGAGGGTGGTGGTTTCCACCTGTTCCCCGCCCAGCAGCGTATAGAGTGCTGTATGCTTTTTGTACTCGCAGCAGGTAATTTGTCCGGCGGCCATGGTACGCAGTCCGCTCTTGGTTTTCACTGTGATGGTAATCTCATTACCAAAGTCCACCTTGGATATGCCTAGCGCAAGCGCCGCGAACAGCGTTTCCTTTTGGACGGGCTTCACCAGATAGTGCAGTGGGTTCACTGCATAGGCGTCCAACGCGTAACTTGGATCTGTAGTAATGTAGATAATCTGAGCCTCTCGGCTGACACGGCGAACGTTCCGGCCAACATCAAGCCCGCTGGCCATGGGCATCACCATGTCCAGCAGATAGATGTTGAAAACCTCTGTTTCACAGGCGGTGAGCAGCGCATCCGGGTGGGAGAACTGCCGGATGTCAGCAGAGAGTTTCTCTATTTCTATGTATTCTTCAGTTAAACCCGTCAGCAATGCAAGCTGATCGGGCATATCATCACAAATAGCGATTCGCAGCATAGGCAACCCTCCTTTAGCTGTACATTAAAAACGTAAATGGGAGATGTCAATTTCCATAATATATCAGTTACTTAAAAAAACACCTTCTATTATCTTACTTGAATGTCTCTATACTTTCAACAGCCTGCCTCGGATAATTTCTACAAAACCAATCTTTATCAACCGCCTGCCTTTAAAAAATTTAATCTGAATTTTTTTAGGAATTCTTCAAATTTATTTTCTTCTGCATTAATAGTTACAGTAATATGGCATAAAGTTAAAGCCCCAATTTTTGTCCATTTTTCTTCACCAACCTCAGCTTGCCAGTAAAGTCCTTTAAATGTAGTATTATCCTCTGTCACTCCGCCTATATTTTCAAAATACCTTATGAAATCCTCCTTATAAAAGCCTCCCATTTCAAGAATTTTTTCTTTCAACCTCTTCCACCTATCCTTCTAACACAGCTATAACTTAAACATCAATACTTCCTTCTTTAATATTTCGGAGTTCGTTTTTGCCTTCTGTACCTCTTCCAGTACATGATTGGAATTGCTGCTTACAGTTAATACTCTGTCTGCAATATTTGTGGTTCCTTCAGCTCCCTGTACCGAAGCACCTGCCACACCTTCAATGGTATTAAGTATATCACTGAGAGATGCAAGGAGCAATTCAGTTTTTTCTTTAAGTTCAATAGAAAAACTCTTGTAATACATAGCATCCTTATTGTATTCCTCACTGGTTTCAAGTAGTGTTGCATAATCCTTAAAAATTCTCTTTTCAATAAAGCTAAGCATACTGTTTGAATTATGAGCAAGCTCGTCCACGGAAGAAACTATAACCGAGGTAACATCCTGAATTTTGCCAATAGTCTCACTGGATTTCTCTGCAAGCTTTCTAATTTCGTCAGCTACAACACTGAAGCCTTTACCTGCCTCCCCTGCTCTGGCTGCCTCAATGGCGGCATTCAGGGCCAAAAGGTTTGTTTGGGAAGTAATTTGAAGAATGGAGTCAGAAAGCACACTAATCTGCTCCACAGCTTTCGCTTTATCAATAGACTGCTGAAGTCTTGAACCTGTATCCCGAAACATCCTCTCAGCCTCATCCTTATTGTTTTGAGAATTACATTTTATTGTTTCCGATTTTTTGCTAATTTCTGAAGCCTTAAAAGCAGACTCCTTGGATTTCTCTGCTATTTGCAGCACAGTGCCCTCTATTCCCTTTGAAGAAGATGACATTTCCTCGGCAGATGCTGCTGTTTCCTGAATATTGGCAGAAAGCTCCTCAGTTACCGCAGATACTTCCGCCGTTTCCTCATTGAGGCTTTTTACTTTAGCTTTCACATTTTCAATTACCACATCTATGTTGTCAGTTGTCCCTATGACCTTCTCTATAAGCTTCCTCAAGGAATTTTCCACCATATTAATGGAAAGTGCTATATCATCAATTTCATCCCCTGACTTAGAATCAAGCTCAATAGCTCCTGTCAAATCTCCATTGCCCAGCTTTTCCAAGGAATTTTGTATTTTTGTAATTCTTATTCCCATTCTTTTTGAGAAGGAATAGGCTAGCAGGAGCACCACGATGCTCAAGCCTAATATGGAATAAATGGTTGTTCTAAACAGCCCCGACTTAATATTCTGAAACGTGCTGACATCCATATCCACTCCGGCAATTGCAACTACCTTACCGGAAGAATTTTTAACAGGTATATATGCAGACATATAGGTTCCATAATCATCAGTATAAGGCTTTTGTGATACAACAGTTTGTCCCTCAAAAGCTTTCTTCATATCACTATTAAGCTCATAATCGTCCAAAAAATCTGAAGCCTCTACAGAAACATCTGCAACAAACTTTCCATTATTGTCATCCGTTTTAACCAGGGTATAAAAATTTCTCGCCACACTTTTTGATTTGGCCGTACTCATTGAATTTAGTACTTGCTGATATTCAGGTATATCCTTGGAATTGGTCTGAATTACCTTGTCCAGCTTGTCTCCATCAATTGCTTCCTTCAGTTGAATTACACATTGATTTACAGAACTTTTGAGATCATTGCTGAATTTGTTAAACATGATAACGTTTACAGAAAGGAGAATAAAGGCCATTAATCCCAGTATAAAAAGACCCATTTTCAGTATCTTTGCACCAAATCTCCCCATAATTCACCTCCAAATAATTATTTAACAATCTTTAATTAATTTTACTGTAAAATTTTACATATTTCAACAATTTTGTTTTATTATTTAAATTAAAAATAATAGCGCTTAACTTTATAAATTAAGCGCCTTGATGTTTATTTTATTATATTTTGAATTTTAATATAAGCTCATTAAGCCTTTGAGCTAATTCTGCCTGATCCTGGGCTGTTTTTGCCACCTGCTCCATTGCTGTAGCAGAATCGTTAATACTTTGTTTTATATGCTCCGAGCTTTCTGAAGATCTTTGGGATAAATCTGATAGATTTTGAACCCCCTCTGTGACCTCCTCCATGGTTCTACTTATGTCCTCAGTCATGGAGGACAGCTCCTCGGACATATTACTTAAAAATTCAGCATCTTTTAGGTACTGGTCCCCTACGTTTACAAAGCTTTTAAACTGGTTTCCCACGTTTTCATCCATAAATGCCAGTAAGCCGCTGCTATCTTCTGACAGTCTGTTAAATGCCTGCTTTACTTTATCTATAACTAATTTTATGCTATTGGCTGCTTGAGAGGTCTCCTCAGCCAGTTTTCTCACCTCTTCCGCTACTACTGCAAAGCCCTTGCCCTGTTCCCCTGCTCTTGCAGCTTCAATAGCTGCATTTAGTGCCAATAAGTTGGTTTGTTCTGCCACTGCCGCTATTGTATCCGCCATAATAGTAATCTCCTCTACAGTTTTACTTTCCTTTATGGCTTCAACAATTTTCTTTTCTTTTTCCTCATAGACCTTTCCAGTATGGATTACTGCCTCCTGACTACTTCTTTGCACATTATTTGCCCTGCCCTTGATCTCAATGGAATTTGTGCTGCCATCTGAGGCCTTTCTGGATAAGCTATTAATGCTTACGCCAATTTCCTGCATGGATGCAGATATTTCCTCTGCTGTAGCTGAGGTATCCTGTACCCCTGAATTTATCTTTCCAATAGAACTATTAATGTTTTCAAATTGGGAAGCTACCTCCTCTACAGTTGCAGACAGCTCCTCACTGGCTGCACTGAGGTCGCTGGAATAAGAAGAAACCCCTGCCACTATATCTCTGAAATTATTGGCCATGGTGTTTAGGCTGGAAGCAAGCCTTCCAAATTCATCCTTGGAGTATATTTCAACTTTATCCGTTAAGTCTCCTTTTCCCAGTCTTTCAGCAAAATCATTTACTTTCCTTATATTAGATTTTAAGTACCTTACCAGTACAAAAACTGAAATAATCAACAACAGGATGCATATTATCCCTGTGATCATCATTCTATTCATTAAGGTTGTTGAACTAGAATATAACTCTTTTTCAGGTATATATATAGCAAGCTTCCACTTTGTTTCCGGAATTTCAGTAAAATATACCATATTCTTACCATTACTATTGCTGATTTCAGACTTTCCTTCTTTATTGGCCAATATTAGCTGTCCCAATTTCTTCATTGAATCGTTATCATCATCAGAAATCTTAATTTTCATTATTTTATCCTGGCTGATATCTGCTCCGGCCATATAATAGCCCTGTGAATCAACCAGAAAAGCTCTCCCGCTATTACCCACCTTTATGTTAGCTATGTTTTTTTGTATAGCTTTTATGTTAATATCTGCCGTGGAAACGCCAAGAAAATTATGTGCTGAATCGTAAAATGGCACAGTGGTAGTTACCATAGTAGATTTTGAAACATCATCATAGTAGGGTGATGACCAAACTATTGAATCCTGAGCTGCCGCCCCTGACTTATACCAGTCATATTGGAAATAATCATATTGCTCGTTGCTGTATTCATCTGTAAAAGCAACCTTTTCTCCGTCTTTATAGGCATAAGGGCCGAAGTACTTCTGGTTTTGATCAAATTTATTTGGCTCAAACCATATCCCTGCTCCCATGGTATCCTTGTTTAAATCTATCATTTTCTCCAGGACCAGCTGAAGATTTTCCTTGGTTGTATTTTTATAGCTGGTTTCTACTGCTCTGCTCACTGCTTCAGCAATTTTTGAATGAGCTGTTAATGAATTTTCAATGTCTTTTGAATTGCTGCTAAGCAAGCTGCTCATTTTACTGTCAATTTCACCATTAATAGTCTGTCTGCTGGAAGAGTATGCCAATGCAGTAAGTGAAATTACGGATAATGTTACAATAGGCAAAAGAATAGCAAATATTTTTGTGCTTACCTTTTTCATTTGTTTTCCCCCTTTTCTCTGCATATAAATTTTATACTAATTTTCATATTTTTTATTGCAATTTGGCATTAACTTATTGCATTAATAACACTATTTTCCATAAAAAAAATAGCGGGTATGGAAACCCGCCTTTATGAGCATCAAAATACCGCAATCTTTACTGCTACAATGAAAATAAATATGCCTGCAGATATGAGCAATATGCCATCGGACTTTCTGTCCAGCCGATAAAAGTGTACACCATTGAATATCTGGTAAAGGCCAAGACATGTAAGCATAAACGGCATTGCAAAAGCACTGCTTCCACCTGCAAGTACAATGACGCACAATGCTATAATTGATAAACCCAGTACGAGACTAATCATTGAAAATTTGCTCTTCATAATATTACCCCCTTACTTTCCAAAGCATATTTATTTCATAATTTGTTCACTTATTTAACCATACTTAGGTAACGCCGTTGCAGCTGCCGGTATAAGGCTTAAATTCTATATACTGCATTACTATGTTGAAAACAAAAACCGGCCTGAAGGCCGGTTACCTGCTCTGTGTATATAAGGGTCATAAAGCACATTGCAATTATGCTGACCTTTATATAAGCATATAACATTTATTTATAAATTACAATATTTTTCAGAATTTTTTGTTAATTTATTTAATCCTAGAAGCAATTTCTTTTAGCCTTACTACGAATTGACGTACTGCCTCTTCATCTGTAGCCCAGCTGGTTACAAGGCGGATAGCTGTTTCAGCTTCTGTTACTCTGCACCAGGTGCTGAAACTGTAATCCTTCTCCAGTTCCTTAATTACTTCAATGGGGAATATAGGGAATATCTGATTTGTAGGTGAATCGGTAACAAATTTAAATCCCATTTCCTTTATACCGTTTCTTAGAATATCAGCCATGGCATTTGCATGGGCAGCAAGTTCAAAATACAGATTATCCCTGAATAGCTCCTGAAATTGTATGCCCATTATTTTTCCCTTTGCAAGCAGTGCTCCTCTCTGCTTCATTAAATAGCGGAAATCCTCCTCAAGAGCTTTATTGCAAATAACCATTGCTTCCCCCAGAAGAGCTCCGTTTTTTGTTCCTCCAATGTAAAATGCATCTGTCAGTCTGCTTATATCCTTTAGAGTAAGATCATTTTCAGCACAGCTTAATGCTGATCCCAGTCTTGCTCCGTCCATGTACAACAGCAGGTTGTTTTTTTTGCAAAAGCTGCTAAGTGCCTCCAGTTCCTTTTTATTATATATGGTGCCCACTTCAGTGGAATCTGAAATGTATACAAGCCTTGGCTTAACCATATGTTCATCAGGATGAGCTTCTAATACTGCCTTTACATGGTCAGGGCCTATTTTGCCGTCATTTACATCTATAGTCAGCACCTTGTGTCCAGTGGCTTCTATAGCTCCGGTCTCATGAACCGCAACGTGGCAGGTATTGGCTCCTACAACTGCATGATGTGGTCTTAGAAATGAAGATATGGCAATAAGGTTTGCCTGAGTACCTCCTGATATAAAATGAACAAAAACATCCTCACTGCCAATTTGCTTTTTTATTATTTCCTCGGCATTTTTGCAGTAATAGTCCTCACCATACCCATCGCACTGCTCCAGGTTTGATTTTACAAGCGCCTCCATTATTCTGCTGTGAGCGCCTTCGCTATAGTCATTTTTAAAACTGTACATAATATACCCCCTCATATAATTAAAATCTATTCAAAGGAAATCCTCCAAAGATAAATTGAAGCAACTGAGCCATAGGGAGAATACCTTCTCCTATAATCCTGGAACTGATCCCTGGTGATTTCAGATAATCCATAAAGCTTCATCATACCACGTTTTATAGCTATGTCTCCAAAGCTGACTACATCGGGTCTTTCCATGGAATTTAAAAGCAGCATTTCAGCGGTCCAGGTGCCTATTCCCTTTAATGTACTCAAACTTTTAATAACCTGGCTATCGGTAAAGCTTTTAAGCTCTGTAAGGTTGAAGCTGCCACTGTAAACAGCATCTGCAATTTCCTTTAAATTTGATACCTTTCTATAGGTAAGGCCGCACCGTTGTATAACTTCTGGTGATATTTCCAAAATACCCGAAGGTGTAATTTCACCTTCATTCCGAAGTCTATTCCATATGGTTTCTGCAGCCTTAGCTGATATTTGCTGGCCGATTACTGCAAAAACAAGGGCCTGGAACAAGTCCGGTATTACCGTCCTTTCCACCTTTCCAAGCCTGGCAATGGCTTCTCCAAGGATTCTATCCTTCTGGCTCAGGTAACTAATTTCCTTTTCTCCATATTCAAAATATTTCGTATATACTTTAAACATTATAACACACCCTGGCAATTACCTCCACTTTACCTAAAAAAACTGCCTAAAGTATTAACAGGTAACACTTTAGGCTCTTTATTATCTTTCAAAATAGTCCTTGTAGCTGATAAGGGTTGCTTTAACACAATCCCAAAGAACAACCTTTTCATCTGCCACCTCAAATATCTTTCCATGGGGCTTAGAATCCGGGTCCATCAGCAGGCTGAACTGCTGTTTAAAATCCTGGATAAACATTTCAGGATAATTTACCTCATCACTGCATCTTTCAGCCAAATCCTTAAAAGGTACATAACCAAGCTCCCTCTCAAGCTGAAAAAAGGCCTTTAATATTTTATGACTGTACTCCAGACCCGAGTACCCTTGTCCAGCTGCTTTTTCATCTAGTTCCTGGCTATCAGGAATTATTCCGGATACGTATTGGAGCATGAATTTTTCAATGACATCATCGGGCTGCTCCTTGTTAAGCATCAAAGCCAGCTTGAATTTATCTGCCACATTCTTATTCACCTTACATTTGAAAATCATATCCATATTAACGCCTCCATCCTTTAATAAAGCATATGGAACCTGTAAACTATACTGTTATTTCAAACAATTCCTTATATTCATTGATAAGCCCTTCGTCCGTAGCTGTCTCCACTGCATCAATGAGTCCGGTGATTTTCTGGTAATACTCATCCAGATGCCAGGGCTCCTTCCTGTCCGATTCAATTCTTGCTTTTGCAGCCTGAAGATGTCCCAGTATCTCCTTTAAGGTATCATGGTAGGCAACGCCTTCACGTACTGCATGATAGGGACATATATGGGATAATGGTTGTTTACAAGGTCTTATGCCTTCAATAGCAATATTCTTAGGGCATTCATCACAATCATAAATTGCCATAACTTAATCCCCCCTCACATTTATCTTTATATTAATTATATCTATTTCGAAAGCAATTACAATAATTATATTTGAAAAGCCATATATAATCTTCAGCCCTGGAATATTATAAATCCTATAATTATATGGAATGATGATTGTGATATAATTATTGTATATTTTTTATGAAAAGAGGCAGTGAATATGGATAAGCATATTTTCTATAACGGCAGAATTTTCACCTCCAATCCTGAGCAGCCATACGCCGAAGCGATGGTTGTGGAAGCAGGAAAAATCATCTGGATAGGTAGTAACAAGGACATTAAAGAAACTGCAGCCGCCTGCACTGACCTTAAAGGGAAAAGAGTGCTGCCTGGTTTTGTTGATGCCCATATGCATCCATTGTTTCTGGCCAATGCTGTGAAACAAATAGCTTGTACACCACCTGCAGTTAATTCAATTGATGAAATGCTTCAGAAGGTGATGGAAAAAAGAGCATGTTCTCCTGATAATGGCTCATGGATAGAAGGCTGGGGCTATGACGAAAACAAATTATCTGAAGGACGCTCCCCCAATCGATGGGATTTGGATAAAGCATCCCCAGATGTACCTGTCTTTATTATGCGAACCTGCTTCCATATTGCAGTGGTAAACAGCAGAGCACTTCAATTGGCCGGCATCAATAAAGATACTCCAGACCCTGCAGGAGGAAAAATTGACAGAGATGAAAACGGAGAGCCCACTGGCATCCTGCGGGAATGCGCAAAGGACCTTGTTTACTCAATGATACCAAAGCCTACAATGGATGTTAGCGCGGATAACCTGGCACTGCTCAGCACCATACTTTTATCCCAGGGTATTACCTCAATGGCCGAATGCCTTGCTGAGACTACCCCTGAGGATTATTATAACATATACATAAAAGCTGCTGAAAAAGGATTGAAGCAGCGAGTCGTGCTGTATTACCAATGGGACCAGCTAAAAAAATCAGGAAGGCTGCCGGTTGACAAAAGGAATCCTGAAAACAGAATTTTCATCGGCGGCATAAAAATTATGGCTGACGGCAGTATCTCCGGCAAAACAGCATGGATTGATCCACCATATTTTAAGGATGAAAACAACTATGGACTTCAGACTATCACCTGTGATGAATTACTCAAGGCGGCAGATTATGCAGAAAAAAATCAACTGCAGATATCGGTGCATGCAATGGGTGAACAGGCAATCGACCTGGTGGTAAATACCTTGTATGTAAAAAATTGCTGGCTCACTGATAAGCCCTGCATAAGAATAGACCATGCAGCAATGCCAACAGACAGTGCAATTAGAAAATCATCAGAAAAGGGATTTTTCTTTGTATCTCAGCCAATTTTCATTTATGCTGAAATCGAAAGCTACCTTAAGAACCTGGGGCTAATCAGAACTAAAAAAACTTACCCCTATAAGCATATTCTTCAATCCGGAGTTAAGCTTGCATTTTCATCCGATGCTCCAGCTACTGCCTGGTCCGATCCATCTAATCCTTTTACAGCAATTAAAGCTGCTGTTACAAGAGTTTCCTACGACGGAACTGATAATGGCAGAGAAAATGCACTTGATGTGGAAACCGCTATCTGCCTCTATACCAGAGAAGCCACAGAGGCCTGCGGTATTAAGGGTACAGGCATCCTGAAGCCAGGTTGTTATGCAGACTTCATAATACTTGATCAGGATATACTTGAAATAGGCCCTGAAGAAATTGACAGTATAAATGTATCAGAAACCTATATAAATGGAGCCTTAGTTTACAAAAATTTAAAATAACCGTCAGGAAATACCATGGACATTTCATTTTATTTATAGTTTAATGAAATGGACAATCTGTCAAATACGCCGAATGCAATTAAGCAGCGGGGGATATATCAATTTGGGGTGAAGCAAATGCTGGGAATCCTCTTCCCTAACCCGTCAACTAACCTCGCAGGCAGAATGAGGAGTACCTAATGAAAAAATCAATCAAAGAGGCAGCAGCTTTCCTTACCCTATCTGCAGTTATATTCGCAGGAACGCTGAATGCCGGTGCAGCAGCCACCACAAAAGTGAACCAGGCTGCCGCTATCACTGTTGCAGCTGCAGCTGCAGCAAACAATCAGACGCTTTCAAGAGGCGGCATGCCCATCCAGTCACAGAAAAAATCAGTAAGCACAGAAAATGCAGCACCAAAGTTCGGGCAGCTTATTGAATGGTCCAAGGTAAATAATTTGATACCAAGGGGGACAACAATAGAGGTTAAGGACCTGAATACAGGGAAGTCCTTCAAAATCAAAAGGACCTATGGAACAAACCATCTGGACGGAGAGGCAGTAACTGAAGCTGACACAAATATCATTAAAAGCATATGGGGCGGGTTTTCCTGGGAAAGAAGACCTGTTGTAGTAAGCATAAATGGACAATACATCGCCGCCTCCATGACTGCCATGCCTCACGCGGGACTTGATTCAGCCCCGGCGGAGGCAACTGTAAAAAACCGGTCTGAGGGTTATGGCACGGGAATAAATCTGGATGCAGTAAAAGACAATGGAATGGATGGAGTAATTGATATTCATTTTTTAAACAGCACCAGACATTTGGACAACCATAAAGATCAACGTCACCAGGCTGCAATTTTAAAAGCAGCAGGTAAATAAGCTTCAAAGTCAAAGGTCTGCATTATCAGCATCCCAGCTGATTTGCAGACCTTTATAAATTATTTTAAATTAAATCTCACTTCTAGTATAACCTTATACAAAAATCTTTAAAACATGACTAATTTAAAACCTTATTTTCACCTTTGAAGGCCATATAATTAAATATTTCCTGGAATAATTCCTTAGCTACAGGTGCAGATACTTCACCTGCATAATACTTGGAACCGCCAGGCTGGTTAATAGTTACCAAAAGTGTGATTTTAGGGTCTGAAGCCGGAGCCATTCCAACGAAGGAGGACATATATTTACCTTCTGCATATCTTCCAGTAGCAGGGTCTGCTATTTGAGCAGTACCCGTTTTTCCTGCTATATCCAAACCTTCAACAAATGCATTTTTCCCTGCACCTTCTGTAACAACCTTTATTAAATCCTGTCTGAGCGTAGCTGAAAGCTGGCTGTTATACACTGTCTTTTTACCAAAATCATTATAGGTCTTATCCACGACCTGGTTGTTTGAACCATCAGTATGCATAACCTGCTTCATAATATGGGGCCTTATCCATGTGCCTCCGTTAGCAATAGCATTAAAGGCCGCCATATACTGTACCTGGTTTACTGCCAGCCCTTGTCCAAAGGATAATGCAGCCAGGTCCACCCGGTTTATTTTGCTGGCACTGCGCAATAGTCCTGAGGATTCCCCTGGAAGATCTATACCTGTTTTTTGTCCAAAGCCCAGCTTATTGGCAGTAGCCAAAAGCTTCTCCTTGCCAAGCTTCTGTCCTAACTCAGCGAAGCCTGGGTTACAGGAATTTTTGATTATATCTATAAAGGTTTCAGTACCATGGCCGTTTAAATCCCAGCAGTGCATAACCGTACCGTCCACCTTGATGCTGCCGTTGCAGCTGTATGTATCATTAAGGCCAACTCCATACTCCAGGGCGCTGGCGGCAGTAACTACCTTAAATATAGATCCTGGCTCGAAGTTATCCTGCACAGACGGGTTCTTCCAAAGCATCTGAACCTCTTCCGGCTTAGTAACCTTATTTGCTGTATTAAGATCCAGGCTTGGCTTATTAGCCATTGCAAGAATCTCGCCATTTTTAGGATTCATTACAATTATATTTACAGCCACTGCTTTATTATCCACATATGCCTTTTCTGCAGCTTTTTCCGCAAACTGCTGAATGTTTGAATCTATGGACAGTACCACATCTTTTCCATCCACAGGCTCTGTTATTTTTTGGGTTTCATAGGGAAGCTGATTATTTTTTGCATCCTTCTCGTAGCTTATCCAGCCCGGTATACCTGAAAGCTCCTTATCATAGCTCAGCTCCACCCCTGAAGCTCCCTTCCCTTCATTATTAACCATTCCAAGCACACTGGTGAGAAAATCCCCATTATTATAATACCTCTTAGTGTCTGATGATACCACTATACCCCTGATCTTTAATGCTTTAACTTTATCTACAACAGACTTCTCCACCTGTCTTTTCAGTAATGCTGAATTAGCAGGCAAGCCTTTAGGTGTGGTGGTATTTAATATTTTTAAAATTGTCTCAGTCTTCATATCAAGAATTGGCGACAGCTTGTCTGCTAACTGTTCAAAGTTCATATTGCTGTCTTCCAAAGTGGTTCTCAAGGTTTTCAGGTCAAGATCTACTCTGTATATACCTTCATTGATTGCAAGCTCATTAAAATTTCTGTCCAGAATACTGCCTCTCTTGGCACTTATCTGTATTTTTGTAGTACGCTGGTCCTCTGCCATAACTTTTAAATCAGAGCTCTCCACTGACATAAGATAGATAAGCCTGCCAACTATCAGCAAAAATATAAATGTGAACAACATACATATAAAAGCAAGTCTTTTTTTTCTCATTATATTTATTTCTCCATAACTTTTATTACGGTCATTCCTGATCCTATTAGTTATTATAACTTGTTTTACCCAGTTTTTCACTAAAAATTAATGTATTATAATATTTTATATTTAAGAAGGAATTTTTATTTATATGTTGAATTTTTAAGTAAACAAAATTAGCAGTGGAAGGAGTGTTTTTAATGCCAAAGCTTAAGGTACTCATACCGTTGGATGGAACAGATATAAGCCTTCACTCAGTGGATTGGCTTAAAAAGTATTTTGCTCCCAGTGAAGTAGAGGTTACATTGATAAATGTAATGGAAGTGCTCTATACCAGGGAAATGTTTGCTGTCACTGAGCTGGAGGGACTTCAGGCAGACAGCATGAAAACATTGATCATAGGTGAAGCTGCATTGCCGGGCTACCTGGTTAATAAGATTAATGTATTGGGCTTCAGCTCTGATGAGATACTTAAGGAGGCTAAAACTGGTAACTATGATATGATTGTAATGACAAAATCCAGTTTAAGTGGAGTTGGAAGATTTGTTGGGTCAGTAACATCAAAAGTGATGCGTAACTCACCCACGGCAGTAGTGGTTATTCCTAATTAAAGATAAACATAATTAGACTGAAAATACTGTAAAATTAACTATTTATTAATTTTTTTCATTGTGATATAATTTTTATACACTTTTATTTAAATCATACAGGAGGTACACAATGGGTAAAGATAAAAGCATTTCATTGGCAGTAATTAGAAGGCTTCCAAAATACCACAGATACCTGGAAGTGTTATTAAATAATGATGTTGATAAAATTTCATCCGGTGAATTGGGAAGAAAGATGGGCTTTACTGCCTCACAAATAAGACAGGACCTTAATTGCTTCGGTGAATTCGGCCAGCAGGGCTACGGTTATAACGTGTCCGACCTTTATAAGCAGATCAGTGCTATTTTAGGTCTTGACAGGGAATATAAGGTAGCAATTATAGGTGCCGGAAATATAGGTCAGGCTATTACTAATTATCAGGGGTTCAGTAAGCTTGGTTTTTCCATCAAGGCACTATTTGACAAAAATCCTAAATTAACAGGAATAAGGATCAGGGATATTGAAGTCAGGGATATGGATACATTAAATGATTACCTGTCAAATAATGAAATACATATAGGTGTAATATGTGTCCCTAGCAGCAGCGCACAGGAAGTATGCGATATTCTTGTAAAAAACAATATCAAGGGAATCTGGAATTTTGCACCTGTGGATTTAGATGTCCCTGATGGAATAACTGTGGAAAATGTTCATTTAACCGACAGCTTATTCACATTGACCTATCTTCTTAATGAAAAATAAAAACAGGCTTTCTCAAAATGGGAAAGCCTGTTTTAAATTTCTGTTTATTTTGCAAGCTCATAAATAGCGTGTCCGTATATTTTTGCATTAAGTACTAAATCTTCAATTTCAATATATTCGTTGGCCTGATGGTCAAGGTCCGGTTTTCCCGGAAAAATCGGTCCAAAGGCTACTATATTAGGCATTTCCTTGGCATAGGTTCCGCCTCCTATAGCCAGCAGCTTTGCCTCCTTGCCGGTTTGCTCACTGTAAACCTTCTGAAGGGACTTTATAAGAGGATGGTCCTCAGGGAAAAATAGTGGCTCCTGGTGAGTCATATCCTCCACTTCGATACCAGCAGTTTCAAATTTTTCATTTAACGGCTTCATCATATCTTCCAATTTAAAGGTTACAGGATATCTAAGATTAAGACTCATGGATATCTTATCCTCATTCATGGCTATGGTTCCCACATTAAAGGAAAGCTTTCCCGATTCTTTATCTTCAAGACCTATTCCCATGGATACCCCAGTTGTGTCAAAGCCAACATATTTATTAAAGAAGCTTATGTAAGCTGCTAAATCACCTTCTCTAAGGGACAGCTCTCCAAGAAAAGCAAACAGCTGCATAATTGCGTTTTTCCCAAGGTGAGGAAGACTTCCATGTGCACTGACACCCACAGATTTTATCTTTACACTATCACCTAAGACCTCTGCAGTTATATCATAGCCGGTTCTGGCCTTAAAGCTTTCTGCTGCTTCTGCAGCAGCTTTTAAATCTTTTGCATTTAGAACAGCCTCACAGTAATCCGGCACCATGTTTGCCCTTTGTCCTCCATTAATGGATCGGACAGTTATGTCTCCATTTCCCTTGTTTACCAACTTCTTAGCTGCTTTAAATATGGTAATACCTTTTTCACCATATATGATGGGATATTCTGCATCCGGTGTAAATCCTGATACAGGAGGTTTTTCCTTTTCAAAATAGTGAGCCATCTCCTTGCAGCCAGTTTCCTCATTAGTTCCGTAAATTATTCTTACTCTCTTAGATAGCGGCAGGTTTAAGTCCTTCAGAGCCTTCAGGCCGTAAAGGGCAGCAACTATGGGAGCCTTGTCATCCATTGTTCCTCTTCCAAACATTTTTCCATCATGTATTTCAGCTCCATAGGGAGGGTATATCCAGCCATTTCCTTCTGGTACCACATCCAGATGTCCCAGTACAGCTACATAATCTTCACCTTCGCCATACTCGGCATATCCAACATAACCATCCAGATCAACTGTTTTAAAGCCAAGCTTTTCGGAGATTTCCAGAGCCTTTTTCAAGGCCGCAGCAACACCTTGGCCATAAGGCATGCCATCCTTTGCCTCTTCTTCAATACTTTTGATTTTTACAAGTTCCCGGGTGGAGCTTATCAAATCATCCTTAAGTTCATCGATTTTCTTATTAATTTTCATTGCAAGCACCCCTTTCAAGATTTACTATATAATAATTTTAGCATGTATTAGGTATACATGCTAAAATATTATTTATTAATTTATTATGCTATTTTTTCTATATTTTCTTTTCTCATATTTTTTTCATATCTGGAATACAACACCCATGCAACTGCTGCAAATAATACAGGTCCAACTACACTCCATATTGTTGTAAGCATGTCTCCCTCTAATGCTGGCTGGATTATGCAGAACAGGTTTGCAAGTCCAACAGTTAAAACAACTATCCAGGTCCATACATTTGCACTTAACTGAGTTTTATAAACAACAAATGGCTTTTTGATTTCCATCTTTTTCTTGAAGAATGGAAATGCTGCTGCAATAAACATGTATGGAAGGGTCATTGCTACGTTTGTCATGGAAACAAGTATATTGAAGAAGGCAGCCATTGAGCTTCCACCGAAGGCTACCAGGGCAATCATTACGCATACTATTGTTGCCTGAACCCACATAGCATTTATAGGAAGTCCATTTTTAGTTTCACCAAGCTTTCCTGGCCATAGCTTAGTTGGAGTACCTTCAATCATCTGCTTTAATGGAGAATACATCAGGGTGAAGAATGCTCCTGAAAGGGCCAAAGTCATTGAAAGACCAACAAATCTTGCAACACCATGTCCTAAAGCTGTAGCTGTAGCAGTGCTTGATCCAAAAGCTGTACCAAGTGAATATCCAAGGTTTGACATAACTATATAGCTGGCATTTCCAAGGTTAACACCTTTTATGCCCATTACAGTTGACCAGTTGGTGAATATTCCTATAAGCAAAATTCCAAGTGAATATCCTACTGATATAATAGCACCTGATAATAGAATTCCTTTTGGGAATGTTTTTTCAGGGTTTTCAGTTTCATCAACCAGACCGCCTACAGCTTCAATACCGCCGTATGCAAACAGTGCATAAACTACAAATGCTAATGCAGCTATTACATCTCCGGCATATTTTGGATTTGGTGTCTGGATAAATGAGCTAAGGCCTGATATTGGCTGTGCAAGCTGTCCATGATTTCCAACAAATACAGCTATTGCACCTATCCAAAGAAATACATTTAGTAATAATACGGCTGTTCCGCCTACTGAAGTTACCTTCTTAATTTTGTCCATACCCTTTGTTGATGTATAAGTTACAGTTAATATCCATATAATTCCGAAAACGCCTAAAAGCTGTGGTCCCTGAAGACCAAATAAGTTCCAGGTCTGTGTGCTGTCTTTTCCAAAAATTGCATTTGATACTGGTACCCAGAAGCTGGATGCAACATTAACCATCCATGTTATATATGAAAAATACCACATGAAGGTTCCCATGAATGCAAACCTTGGTCCAATTGATTTTTCCATCCATGAGAAAATTCCGCCTTTCTCATCCTTGAAGGCTGTACCAAACTCGGCAACCATCAATGCAAATGGTACAAAGAAGGTTATTCCTGCTAATATGTACCATGGAATAGCTGCATAACCCATTTTATAAAAGGATCTTGGAATATTGTTAAATCCGTAAACGGAAGTAAAAATCATTAATACCAGCGGTATAAGACTTAGTTTTTTTGACTTTGCATTTGAAGACATTGTTTTCCCCCTCGATTTATAAGATAGTATATTTCTTGCTAATTATTTGCATAGTTCTTTACTATGTTAACTATTACTTCTACTGTCTTTTCCATGGAGTTTACCGGTATATATTCAAATTTGCCGTGGAAGTTATGACCTCCGGTAAAAATATTTGGTGTAGGCAGCCCCATAAAGGATAATCTTGCACCATCTGTGCCTCCTCTTATAGGCTGAACCTTTGGCTGAATTCCTGCTTCCTTCATTGCATCAAAAGCTATATCAACAACGTACTTTACAGGTTCAATCTTTTCTTTCATGTTTCTGTATTGTTCTTTTAATTCAACCGAAACAATGTTTGCACCATATTTATCATTAAGGGTTGCTGCAACCCTTGCTATGAATTCTTGTCTCTCCTGGAATTTTATTTCATCAAAATCCCTGATTATATAACTGAGGTTTGTTTCCTCCACGCCGCCGCTCATTGAAGTCAAATGATAAAAGCCCTCATAGCCTTCAGTTGTTGCCGGTGTCTCGTTCTTAGGAAGCATATCCATAAGTTCTCCGGCAATTAGCATGGAATTAATCATTTTTCCTTTAGCGCTTCCCGGATGAACATTTCTGCCCTTAATTGTGATTTTCGCACTGGCTGCGTTAAAATTTTCAAACTCCAGTTCTCCAAGCTCACCACCATCCACAGTATATGCAACCTCAGCCTTAAACTTATCTACGTTAAAGAAATCTGCTCCTCTTCCAATTTCCTCATCTGGAGTGAAGCCAACTTTAACAGTACCATGCTTAATTTGAGGATTATTTATCAAAAATTCCATAGCAGTGATTATTTCCGCAACTCCAGCCTTGTCATCTGAACCCAGCAATGTAGTTCCATCGGTAGTTATAAGGGTCTCACCAAGATAATTATTTAAATCTGGAAAATCCTTTGGAGATAAAATTACATTATTCTTTTCATTAAGAACTATATCCTTACCGTCATAATTTTCTACAAACTTTGGATTGACATCTTTACCTGATATCTCAGGACTTGTATCCAAATGAGCGATGAATCCTAACGTCGGAACAGGTCTTTCAATATTTGATGATAACGTTGCCATTACGTAGCCGTTTTCATCAACTTCCACATCTGTCATTCCTATAGTGTCCAGTTCCTTTGCCAGTTCCTTTGCCAAAACCATCTGTCCAGGTGTGGAAGGAACAGTGTTTGAATCTTCTTCAGATCTGGTTTCAAATTTTACGTACCTTATGAATCTCTCAACAACATTAGACATATCTGTTCTCCTTTTAAAAAAATATCTGCAGAATTTTTTAAAACATGACAATTAATTATCAATTCCTGTATTACTATATCACTTTTTAGGTGGATAAGTATCACCTTAAAGTATTACTAGAATGGTTGAAAAGTATTATTGCTTCAATCATACTTTAGTTCTATATAGCATTTTAGTATTAGAAAACCGGCATCCAAAGATGCCGGCAATTTTACAATATTCCTATTTCTTTGGCTTTTGCAATAGCCTGAACTCTATTATGAACACCTAATTTGCTGAATATGTTCAAAATATGGCTCTTAGCCGTGCTTTCTGTAATAAAAAGCTTCTTTGCTATCTCAGAATTCTTGGCTCCATTTTCTATAAGCTGCAGTACTTCCTTTTCCCTTTTGCTTATAAGCTCAACATGCTCATCACTGGAATACAGACTTAAAACTTTGTTTAAATAATCCCCCATTTTATAATAGTCTTTATTAAATTTCATCCCTTTAATGGTTTTTAGAAGGATTTTACCCATTTTTGCATTTTTGAAAAAAAAGCTCCTGATAAAACCGTTGTTACAGCCTAAAATTAAGGCCTCCTTCAGATCCCGGGTAGCATTTTCGTACTGGTCCTCCTGGGAAAAAATCTGTGCCCTGGATATAAAGGCCCTGAGGCTTAGCGCAGGGTTGGGCGCTTCAATACGGGATGTAAGAAGCTTATTTAGAATCATAAGAGCATCCTGGCTTTTATCCTTAAAAAGAAGCAGCTGTGAGAATATTATCAGTTCCTCACTTAACTTCAGATCTCGCTTTGCCATAAGCTTTTCCACTTGGCTTACCCGGCCTGTGCCAATGTATCTTCCCATTTTTAATATTTCAAAGTAATCCTTAAGCAGGTGGAAGAAATACCTGTCTGAGAATTTATTATTCTTGTCTTTATGTTCAAGCTCTTCAAATTTTTCATAAAGCCTATCTAGTTCCCCTTTGTCTCCCTTATCGAAAAGTATCCCGGCATAAACATAGTATGCAGTGTACATTGTATAAAAATGAAAATAATATTTCTTTTCATCCTCAATGATTTTCAAACCTTTAATTACATATTCCTCTGCTTTGTCCAATTCATTTTTTTCATAGAGTACCAGTGAAAGTACAATGTAAAATATTGATATTAAAGAGGTTTTCTTTAGTTTTTCACCAATATTTGGATTTATGCATATGTTACATATATTTTCACATTCATTAAGCTTTCCCCGAAGCAGCTTTGTAAAGATTAAAGTCCTGTTTACCACCAGGAATAGCACATCATCCTGATAAGTCTGACTTAAAGCTGTTGCCCTGTCAAAATATTTCTTTTCCAAAACGCCATCCTTCAGGAAAAAGCAGGCCACTGCCGACTTAACATTTATTATGATATTCCAAAAAGGATCACTTTCCAGATAATTTGATGCATTTTCATAGTACTGAAGGCTTTTCCTGTATTGACATTTTATAAGCCATTTATCTCCTTGTATTATTGATAGAATTCCCACACACTGGCTTTTGTACTTATCATCCAAGCTGTTTTCCATAGCCAGCTGAGCAAATTCATTATACCTGTTATAGGAGACGTCGTCATAAAGGTTTATATACATGTAAGCCAGACAAAATATTGCATTACCTAGTATTATGTCTTGAGGAATCTTATCCAGCCAGCTGATTACATGAAGATAATCGTTTGCCATTATCTTCTTAAAGCATTCAGCCTCCACAATGTCAATGACAGGCTTATAGTTTCCCACCTTGATATACTGATTCACAGCATCGTTGATCCGCTGCTCCTTTTCATACCACCGTGCAGCCCTGTTTCCTGCTTCACAGGCTTCCTCCTTATCCATTCCATTTAACCTGTAAAGAAGAAATTCTCTAAAAAGCCTGTGGTACCTGTAGGTATCTCGATCGGTCCTATCCAGGAATAAATTCAGATCATATACCTCCTCCAAAATCTGCTGACTGTTTTTTCTCAAACTTACAGCATTGCATAGCTCCGGGTTTAGTTCATCAAGAACGCAGGTCTTTAGAAGAAAATCCTTAATTTCATCCGTTTGGCCATTTATAACCTCTTCGGTGAAATAATCCTGAATATACTCATTTTCACCATTAAATCTATCCTCAAGCTCTGCCAGGTCACTCTTTTTTAAAGACAGAAGTGCAATCTGAAGTCCCGCTGCCCAGCCCTCGGTGCGTTCTCTGAGAAGCCTTGCATTTCTTGTTGATATTTCCATATCACCGTTTATTTCAAAAAATCTTAAGGTTTCAGCCTGGCTGAAATCCAGTTCTTTTTTGGTTATTTCAGTTACCTCTCCATTAAGCCTGAGCCTTGCCAGATTTATATTTGGTTTGGTCCTGCTAATAATAATAACGTGAATATTTTCAGCCATACCGTCTAGAAAATGCTTGATTCCGTTTAAGACGTCCTTGTTGGTGATAAAGTGAAAATTATCAAGAATAAAAATAATATCCTGATCTACAACAGAAATACAATTTAACAGTGAGTCCACTGTGTTGTCCTCACCGCAGCTCAGGCTGGGTTCCATTATTTCCGCAGCTGAAACAATGCAGCTCCAGAAGGCTTCCATATTATCGTCCCGCTCATCCAGTGTAATCCAGCAGGCTTTATACTGCATTGTTCTGGCCTCCAGCCAGGATGCTGCAGTAGTAGTTTTTCCGGAACCTGCAGGGGCTGATATAATTGTAAGCTTTGCATTTACCGCTTTGTCCAGTATATTGAACACATCCGTTCTTTCAACTAACTGGTTTTTACTTTTAGGAATTACAAATTTACTTTTATTATGTTTATAGTTCAACTTCATAACTTATATCTCCGCAAACAATTCAACAATTTTTATTATTACCTCTACCGATTTCTCCATGGCATAGGTTGAAATATATTCATACTTACTGTGAAAATTATGTCCTCCTGCTGATATGTTTGGTGTAGGAAGTCCTAAAAATGACAGCCTTGCCCCGTCCGTACCCCCTCTTAAGGGCTCCACATCAGGGAACACGTTGACCTCCTTCATAGCTTCTATGGCTATATCCACGATATACTTCACAGCTTCAATTTTTTCCTTCATGTTCCTGTATTGTTCTGTAATTTCAATAACTGCAGTACCTTCGCCGTATATGTTGTTTATCTTCTGCACCTCTTCAGTTATGAACCTTTTTCTTGCCTCGAACTGATCATTATCAAAATCTCTGATGGCATAGTGAAGCTTTGTTTCCTCTACTTTGCCGTTAAAGGACAATATGTGGTAAAAGCCCTGGTACCCCTCAGTATCCTCAGGGGTTTCACTTTCAGGAAATTTGTTCATGAACTGCTGTGCAACCCTGATGGAATTTATCATTCTTCCTTTAGCCTCTCCTGTAAAAACGCTTTTGCCGTATATGGTGATTTTTGCGCTGGCAGCATTGAAGTTTTCATATTTTAACTCTCCAACACCTTCGCCATCCACAGTATAGGCCAGAGTTGCCTTGAATTTTTCAACATCAAAATATTCACCAACCTTGCCTATCTCTTCATCTGTTGTGAATGCCACCCTGATGGTGCCATGCTTTATCTGTGGATTTTCCTTGAGACATTCAAGTGCTGTAATTATTTCTGCTATGCCTGATTTGTCATCCGCTCCAAGCAGTGTGGTTCCATCGGTGGTTATCAGGGTTTTGCCCACATAATTCTTCAAGTTTGGGTATTCCCTGGGTGAAAGGATTATATTTTTTTCTTCATTAAGAATAATATCCTCACCGTTATAGTTTTCCACAAACCTTGGTTTTATATCAGCTCCCGGCACCTCCGGACTTGTATCCATATGGGCAATAAAACCTATCACCGGTACTTCCCTGTCGACGTTGGAGGGCAGTGTTGCCATGATATACCCGTTTTCATCAAGGGAAATATCCTCCATCCCTAATTCTCCAAGCTCCTCGACTAGTTGTTCAGCCAGCTTCCACTGTCCGGGAGAAGTAGGTGTGACTACGGCATCCTCATCAGATTTTGTATCAATTGCTATATATTTTAAAAACCTATCTACTACCTTAGACATAACTAATCCTTTCAAAATAATAAGTCATACTAAAGTATGACTTATGTTTTATTACACATTAATTATATTCATATTGTTTGAAAAACTCAAGGATTAAAATTTTTATAATGTAAGGTCTCCCATAAGAATTCCTGTTATTTTCCCACTGCCATTCCTTACTGGTACAGCCAGTGCAATACAGTAATTCAAAGTATCTTCGGAAATATAAGGTTTGGACATATAATCCTGTCCGCTGATGGCAGCCTGGAAATACGGTCTATGGTGATAATTTACATAAACCTGCTGTTCTGTATAATCCAGAGTTATTGCCTTCCTCAGGCCATCCTCCTGCATAACAGCTAAAAGTTCAAAACCGGTTCTTTCCTTGATTTTATCTTTTAGAATATTAGTGCATGCTTTATATTCCATTGATGCCAGCTCAGGAATTTCCGCAATTTTTTTCAGTGCTGAAAGCTCACTGTTTATGTACTTCTGGGTCTTCTCGTCAATAACATAATTTTTTACGAAGGAATCAATAAAGCTTTCAATGTCCTTGTTAAGTGAAATAATAGTGGTAATTTTCTTTAAGGTATTGTCGGAAGCGGCAGACTGCTCATCAGAGGATGCTGCTACCTCTTCTGTATAAGCGGCTGTATTTTCAAAGGTATCTGAAGTATTTCTAATAAGCTGGTCAATTTTATTTATGTGGGCCACCTGCTCGTCAATTTTACTGCCGATTTCATTAAAGGCATCAAAGGTATTCCTGGTTTCACTTTTTATTTGATTTAGAAACTGCCCTGTGGTTCTGGAAAATTCTATATACTCATTTATAGCCTTGATCTCCTCTGCCATATGGTTTGATATATCTGATATTTCGCCCTTAATGTCATTTACTATTTTCTGTATCTCCTTGGCCTGCTCAGTGGTGTTTTCAGCAAGCTTTCTCACTTCATCCGCCACTACTGCAAAACCTTTTCCTGCTTCACCAGCCCTGGCCGCCTCAATAGATGCGTTTAATGATAATAGGTTCGTACTTTCACTGATTTCACTAACTACGTCAGCAATATTTTGAATTAGGAATATTTTTTCTCCCAGGCTTTGTATTTTGTTTGATGTCATAATATTTGACTGGGAGGAAAGATTCATTTTTTCTATGAGTATATTAAAATTATTCAGACTGTTCTCCACTGTTTTGATGGAGTTATTGGAAAGCTCCTTTAAATTTGCAGACTTGCCTGCTATATTCTTTGCTAAATTGGATACATTTTCTGAATAACTGCCGGCAGACTTAAGCATGCTCATCTGGTTTTCCATATCTCCAGAAACCTCATTAATGGCCTTGTTTGTCTCCTGATTTGCAGTCTTTACATTTTCCGCTTCCTTCTTTAAATCATCGGAAAAATTTATAGTCTTGTCATTAAGGGTAATTATTCTGGATACAAGGCCCCTAAAGCTTTTCATAAGGCTATCCAGATTATCAAACATTTCCGGAAAGAAATCGCCGTTTGTTTTATTTACCTTTTGCGTAAGGTCTCCCTTTGAAATGCTCTTTAAAACAAAATTTATTTTGTTTAGGGAAACCGAGTAATGTTTAGCTATGGAGTAGACCAAGATAATACTCGTTAAAAAACTAAAAAGAAATATAAATGCAGCATTGTACAACAGTGCCTTTCCCTGGACTGTACCCTGAGAATTAAAGAAATTTCCCATAAAAAAGCTTGCAGCAGCCAGAATAAAAGATAATACAGCCCCTATTGCAGCTATTGACTTGTTTAATTTTACATTCACTTTAAATCCCCCTCATAAACTCCGTAAATTTTACAATATACATACCATTATATCGTATATTTTACATTATTGCTAATAATTGTTTATAATATCAAAAAAGCCTCCAGTATTGTCACTGGAGACCCTGCAGTGATATGTGCAATTCCTGCTTATTTTATGAAAGTGTTATTATCCAGTTCCTTAAAGGCTGTGTCCAATTCCTCCTTAGTGTTCATTACTATAGGTCCGCCCCATGCTATGGGCTCCTTTAAAGGTTTCCCTGAAAAAAGCAAAAATCGGGCTTTTTTATCTGCAGTAACAGCCTTTAATTTATTTCCATGGCTGAAAAGTACTGCATGCTTCTCTTGAATTAGCCGTTCTTCTTCACCAAACTTTACTTCTCCCTCCATGATATAAATAAATAAGGTGTTTTCTCCTTCGGTATCTATTACCCATTCTGACCCGGGCTCCATTTCTACATCAAGGTAAAGGGCTTTTACAAAATCTCCTTTTGCAGCTCCCCTGTTGCCTTTATAGTCTCCGGATATAATATGGATTCTTTTTCCCGGTTCCTCTATAACAGGGATATCCTCTATAGTGATAGACCTGTATTTTGGGGCTGTCATTTTATATTTTGCAGGCAGATTGAGCCAAAGCTGCACTCCCAGCATTCTTTCGCTTGGTTTTGGCATCTCCTGGTGTATTATGCCCGATCCGGCAGTCATCCATTGGCATTGTCCATCTAATATGCTTCCCTTGTTTCCCAGACTGTCCCCATGTTCAATATCACCTTTTATTAGATAGGTTATGGTTTCTATACCCCTATGAGGATGCCATGGAAATCCTTTTATATAATCCTCAGGATTCCTTGAATCAAAGGCATCCAGCATTAGAAAGGGGTCAAAATCTTCGGTATCATGGTAACCTATGACTCTTACCAGGCTCACACCTGCGCCATCAACAGCCCTGCCCCCTGTAATTACCTTATTAATAGTTCTGAATTCATTCATAAATAACACTCCTTTCTTATTCGAATAAATAGCTAGTCATAGAAAGAGATCCAAGAGTTCTGGAATTGTTATATATGGATAGTTTATCACCATCTTTTACCGCTCCAAGCACATACAGCAAAGGATAGAAATGATCAGGTATTGTAAATGCCAGGTCGGCACATGAACCTGCCCTTCTGTAATTAATTATATCTTCAAATTTTCCTGTTTGTATTTTATCATTAACATAGCTGTCAAATTCATCGGCCCAAGGGTATCCGACCTGCATATTCCAGTTCACCCTTGAAAGATTGTGTACCACATTTCCACTGCCCAGTATCAATACCCCCTGGTCTCTTAAGGAGCTTATTTCCCTTCCTATCTGTAAATGTATTTCAGGGGCTTCATTTCTGTCGATGCTGAGCTGATATACCGGAATGTCTGCGTCAGGATACATATTACACAAAACCGACCAGGTACCATGGTCGTAGCCCCAGCTATTATCTATTTTTACATCCCTGCTGATCATAGATTTTGTAATGTGCGCCAACTCAGGTGCTCCCTGAGGATTATATTTGACTTTGTACAATTCCTCTGGAAATCCGTACATGTCATAAACCATTTCAGGCTCAGGCTGGTCATTTATTTTGGTTCCATTGGTATACCAGTGAGCTGATATTGCTAAAATAGCATTGGGTTTTGGAAATTCTTCAGCTATTTCTTTCCATGTCCTTGAATATACATTGTCTTCTATGGCATTCATGGGAGACCCGTGACCTATGAATAGAGCAGGCATTCTTTTATACTTTTCCATAAATTCACCACCATTTATAATTTATCCAGGTATTTAACAGAGCAGTGTGTACCATCGCAGAAGGGTTTGTTTGACGATTTACCGCATCGGCACAGAGCGACCCTGTTCCGTATCTCATATATTCCGCCTTCAGATGATTCTATGGGTATATTCCCTTGAACGAATATTCCTGCACTGGAGTCCTTTTCCGGGTCTTGAACAATATATACAGCAGGCTCAAGGGAAAGCTCTATGAGAGCCCCTGTTTTTTCTACTGCTGTGAGTCTTCCTGCCGGACACTCAACAGCAGCCTGAATTGCTTCACTTTTATTTTCAGCATCATCAGAATTATGTGTAAGTTCCCAGGCATTCCCGTTATCCCGGTGGCAAAATCTGCCCAGGGCACATCTGTGGTCATCCAGCATATTTACTCCAGGTCCTTTTATCAATTTTGCCCTATGAGTATAATTGTCCTTTGATGCAGTCTCCGTACCGTCAAATACGCTGAATTTATGGGATCCGTCGCAGAAGGGAGCGTTTTTTGACTTGCCGCAGCGGCATAAGGCATATGTTTCTGATTGAGGAAGCTCCCTGCCCTCCTTTAATTTATATTTTTTTCCTGCAGGCATTATTATCTTCTCTTGAAGAGGAATATTTCCTGATACCAAATAAGGTCCGTTTTTGATTATCTTTATTTTTTGTTCCAAAATTATCGCCAGCTTTCAATGTTAGAATATTATTGTTATATTTTCAGTATAAATAGCTGAGCCAGGAGCTTAAGAAATAATATCCCTGTAGCCCGCCAGAATTATACCTTTGTTCTTTATATAATCCACAATTTCCTTTTTCATATAGTTTTCGTAGTCTGAGATCCGTGCCTGAAAATTACCTTTTAAGGCACGGGTTTCTGGGGTATCCTTCAATGGATGAATAGAAAAATGGGTAATGGTACCCGGCTTCAGCTTGTCAAATATATGTTTTGCTGCTTCCAACCTTTCCTCAGGATTCTGAAGCTTATTTAGAGGAATGAAGGAAATATTATCTGCCGCAGCCATTCCCGATGCTCTTGCCTCTTCAATATACTTACCAGCATTATATTTTGACATCATTTGCTGAAGGTATGGATCGCCGGCACTGTCTTGATAAACGTTGAGCAGTACAGGGAGAATATCATATTCCTTGCAGGTTTCCATATAGCTTTTTATAAACTGGGGTGCCATTAACATTAGCGAGTGTGAGTCTGCATGAGAAGGCTTCAATCCAAAATTTAACGCCAGCTTTATTTGGTACTCCGCCTCTTTTGCTATGGCTTCAGGTCTGGCCGTTTCCATAATACCCTGAGCCTCCTGCTTAAAATAACCTTTTTCGTCGATAATACCTGAATCAGCATCTATATTTGATATGGGTCTCCAAAGGTAAGTTTCAAACTCACAGTTAAATGCCAAGTGAATACCTAAATCCAGATCCGGGTTTTCGTAATATGCTTTTGCAGCATAAGGAAACCATGAGGACGGAATGATGGCGGAACCGCAGGTAACTGTGCCAAAACTGGAAAGCTCCTGAAATGCCTCCACTGAAGACTGTGTCACTCCTACATCGTCTGCATGTATAATTAGCACCTTATCATCTTTTGATAAGCCCATCCTTTTTAATGCCGGATTAAAATACATATAATCACCTTCTGTTTATTAATTAATAAATTATAGCATTTCCTATTTAAAAACAGCAATCCCAAACAGGATTGCTGTGATGTTATCTATCTGTCTTCCATGGAAATATATGGCTTTTTCTTTACTATACTCTTATAGGCAGGCCTCATAATTTTCTCTGCATTCACAAGCTCTTCCAGTCTGTGTGCACTCCAGCCCACGATTCTTGCCATGGCAAAAATAGGTGTATACAATTCCAGAGGTATATCCAGCATGCTGTAAACAAATCCGCTGTAGAAGTCCACGTTGGCACTGACCTCCTTGTACATCTGCCTTACCTGTGAAATTGCCTCAGGTGCAAGCTTCTCTACCATAGAATACAAATCAAAGTCATCATTTCGTCCCTTTTCATTTGCCAGCTTTCTAACAAATTCCTTAAACAGCTCTGCCCTTGGATCTGAAATAGAATATACTGCATGTCCCATTCCATAAATGAGCCCTCTTTGGTCAAAGGCTTCCTTTTTAAGGATTTTTGATAAATAGGTCTTTACTTCAGCTTCATCCTTAGTGTCAGTTACATGCTCCTTTATGTCCTTTATCATCTCAACTACCTTTATATTTGCGCCGCCATGTCTTGGACCCTTCAGCGAAGAAAGAGCTGCTGCAATGACAGAGTATGTATCCGAACCTGATGAGGTTACAACTCTGGTTGTAAAGGTTGAGTTATTTCCCCCGCCATGCTCCATATGGAGAACCAATGCTATGTCTAATACCTTTGCTTCCAGCTCGGTATACTTTTTATCCGGTCTCAGCATTCTTAATATATTTTCTGCAAAGGACAAATTTTCATCAGGCCTGTGGATATAGAAGCTGTCCCCGCATTCATAGTGATTATATGCATGGTAGCCGTACACTGAAAGCATTGGAAATATGCCTATGAGCTTTAGGCACTGTCCAAGCACATTATCCAGGGATACATCCGAGGCTCTTTTATCATAGGATGCCATGGTAAGTACACTTTTAGTCAATGAATTCATAATATCTCTGGTAGGTACCTTCATTATTACGTCTCTAACAAAATTCTTCGGAAGACTGCCATAGCCCGATAAAATTTCCTTGAATTCCCTGAGCTGCTCCTCATTTGGCAGTTCTGAAAACAGTAGCAGATAGGTTACTTCTTCAAAGCCATATCTGTTATTATTCATAAATCCATTTACAAGATCAATAATATTATATCCCCGGTAGTACAGTTTTCCCTCACAAGGTACCAGCTTGCCGTCAATTTCTTCATTAGCCTGTACCAGCGATATATTTGTTATTCCTGAAAGCACACCAGTGCCGTTATTATCCCTGAGTCCTCTTTTAACTCCAAACTGCTCATAGAGCTTGCTGTCGATAATTCCCTTTTCCCTGCATATTCTGCTGTACTTTTCAGTATAATTTTCAATTATCTGCTTTTCGTTGTTCATAGCTCCTCCAAATATTATAATTACAAACCTATTCTACAGAATATTCAAACATAATGTCAAGCTTTACTTTGCTAAAGCAAAAGTGTATATTTTATATTTCTTTATGCAATATATAGTTTACATTTTGATTGATATACTATATAATACTATTAAGGAGGTGGCATATGAAAAATATTCGTATGAAGCTGGCACGGGTTGCAATGGATATATCCCAGGAGCAGCTTGCAGAAATGGTAGGAGTGACAAGGCAAACCATCGGCATGATAGAGGCAGGTAAATTCAATCCTTCCCTTCAGCTGTGCATTTCTATCTGCAAGGCTCTGGGTTTGACATTAAATGATTTGTTTTGGGAGGAGAATTTAAATGTTTAAATTTAAAAAGGTTGTAGATGAGCGACAGGAGTTGGAGCTTTTAAAAATAGAGCATTTTGGCTTTTGGTTTTTATTCTGTATGCTTTTAACAAGCATAATTGTGCAGTCTACTTTTATGAATGCCCCATTTAAACAGTATGCTGCTGAATTTTTCATATTCATGGCAGGCTGTATAGTATTTCTTATAGGCTGTATCAAGAGAGGACAGTGGGATTATTATACAAAGCCCACCATGAAAACCTATCTGATTACAAGCCTCATTGGTTCCTTTGGCTTCAGCATGGTTATGGGAATTGCAAAATATAACAGTTATGAAATTTTAAGGAACAATATATTAACGATGCTATTGCCTTTAATTATGATTATGATGTTTTTTATGTTTATATTAATATTTGTTACCTGCTTAATAATAGGAAAACTTGTAATACGAAAGCAGCAGCAGCTTGAAAAAGAATTCAGCGATGATAAGTAAAAATAAAGCGCAAGGTGTAAAAGACGAACTACCCATTGTCTACTTAACAGTGAGTAGTTCATTTTGCGTTTTTCAATATAACCTCAAGATTAAAGCACTCCCTGAAGAGATCCGATTTTTTTGCAGTCCTGTCTGCAGCAATATATGTATCCTCACCCTTAAGGAATATAACCAGGCTATCATGGTCTGCTTTTATATTATTGATGCGTACGTCGATATTATGGGTGTGGTCCAGGGCATCTGCCAGCCTTAATATGGAAGCGAGCCGCATTATAAAGACCTGCTCATGTTCATTATGGTTTTTTATGGATTTACCCATGGATTTACGATGTCCAGCTGCTACAAGTGCCAGTATGGATCTTATATTAACGGGAAGACAGTCAAATGCAGAATCATTGTAAATAATATAGCTTGTATGCTTATGATGGGCATTTTTATTGATAAAGCAGCCTATATCATGAAGCATTGCAGAATACTGAAGCATATTGTATTCCGCCTTTGATACGGTAAAAATGTCCCTAAGTGAATCCAGTATTATAACGGCATTCTCTGAAACCTTATTTTCATGCTCATGACTGCGCCAGATTATATATTTTTGAAGTACATGACAAGCCTCATCATAATTTAAGTAATCCGCTATATCCTCCATTATAATACCTCATATAAATATTTAAGGATTGGAGTTGTGGTATCCAATCCTTAAATTTATATGATTGCTGATTATTTTTTATACTATAATCAGCTTGCGGTTGAATATTTTGCTGAAGGAATCTGAAGCCTTCAAAGTCTCATTTATTTCAATATCAGGATCCTCCTTTGAAAACAATTTTATAATCACAGTATCCTTTTGAAGGTTGCACTGAATCTGCTCTATATTGCCATTTTGCCTTTGATCCAGGTATTCAGCTATTTTTAAAAGTATACCAAGCTTTTGTATTATTTGGATATCCTCGTCCTCCAGTACATTCCGATATTGATAGGTATTTATTTTAAATTCGTCCTTCCGGTGAAATGCAGCAATATGGGCTGCCATCAGCTGTTCCTTATGGGACAAGCCGTTTATTCTTGCATTCATTATCATGTAAAAGGAATGCCTGTGATGACCGTAATAACTGATTACAACCCCAAGATCATGGAGCAGTGCAGCAGTTTTCAAGGTGCTGTTCATGTCTTTGTCTATGCTATGAACGGGCATTAACTGATTAAATAAAGTTTTAGTAAAACCATATACTCTCTCTGCATGTTGCCTGTCCAGCTGATAGTCATTGATTATATTGTTTAGAGAAAAGTCCAAAACATCAGAGGCTGGTTCCTTGCCCCTTAGGATGTATTCATATATAAGCCCTTCTCTTAATCCGTTGCCGCTTAAATGTATCATAGGCACCTGGCAGTAATCAGTAACTGTAAGCACTGCAGCTAAAGCCCCCAGGAATATATCCGCCCTTTCTTTGGAAAGCCCCTTGATTTTTTCTCTTTGCTTTATGTCCCTAGCCTTAACCTGGTTGTATATATCATATATGTCCTTTACATCCATCTGATAATTATGGGAGATATCCATAGGGTAGTTATTAATTCTCCTGCTGATTTTCCCTATATTTCTCAAGGTGCCGCCGATACCTATCAAAGGGAAACCCCTGGCTTTTTTCAGCCATGGTATTTTATCATATTCATTAAATAAGAAGGTTCTTATCTGGTCCTCTGAATCTTTTTCCAGTGCCTTTTCAAGATTGAATCTGGTGCTAAGATTTATTGCACCATAGGGAAGGCTTATTGATTCAACAATCTTTTTATCCTCCACCAGTATAAGCTGATTGCTGCAGCCACCTATGTCCATCAGCAATGCCCTGCTCAGGCACATGCTGTTAATAGTGCCAAAATAGTCATAGAAGGCTTCTTCACTGCCGGAAAGAATACTTATGTCTATGCCGGTCTCCTCCTTGACCCTTGCAGTAAAATTATCCTGCTTAGAGGCTCTTCTTACAGCTTCAGTTGCCACAGCCAAAATGTCATTTACATCAGTGCCTTTGCATATATCCACGAAAAACCTTAATGTTTCTATTGCTTTCCGTGCTCTTTCAGGGTTAAGACCTCCCTCGGGAGTCATATCCATTCCAAGCCTCACTGTTTCTTTTTTTTCATCAATAATCCTAAAGGAATTATCCTGGTTTATTTTTAAAATGACCAGCCTTATTGAGTTCGATCCAACATCTATAACTCCTAACTTATCCATATATTTTCCTTTCCCTAAAAATATTATTGATATTGTTATATCAATAAATTCAAAATATTTCAATAAGTTATAGGTCGGTATTTGTCTTTATTACGGAATATGATAAAATATTTGTAAAATAAATAAGAAAAGGTGTAAATTTATGACTGCAAAAAAAGATCTCCACATTGTAGCAGCTATAGATGTTGGCGCAAATAATCTTAAGATGACAATAGCCGAAATTACTGACCAGGATAAATACCACATCTTAGAGGATCTTACCAAACCCACCAACATAGGAAGAGACACCTTCACCACAGGCAGAATTTCTGTGCAAACCATACAGGAAACCTGCAGCGATTTAAAGGGCTTCTCAATGCTGATGAAGGATTACAGAATAAAAAGCTACAGGGCTATATCCACCAGCGGCCTGCGGGAAGCTGAAAACAGCGAGTATATTGTTGAGCAGATTCGCATGAGCACGGGGATCCATGTCAATATTATTAATAATGCTGAAGAAAACCTCCTTGCCTTCAAGGCTCTCGGTAAGCAGTATGTTAAAGCTGAGCCCCTCTCATCCGGCTCTTACCTGATGGTTAATGTTGCTTCCGGCGGAATGGAGGTATCCCTGTACAATAATGGAACACTGGAATTTACAGAACATATAAAACTAGGCTCCTTGAGACTCAGCGAAATACTTTCCGATCTGGAAACAATGACTCTGGATTTTCCAAAGGTTATGGAGGAATTTATCGACAGTAAAATTTACCTTTTAAAATTCAAGATACAAAAGCTTGGAGTTGAAACCTTTGTGGGCTTGGGCGGCGAGCTTGAAACCATTTCAAGGCTCTGCAAGGGCAAGTCAGATAAAAACGGAATCCTTATCAATGGAAACAGTTTATATAAGCTATACAGTAAGATGCTAACCATGAGTACTGACCAGATAATTAATAATTATGTCATATCCAAAAAAGAGGCGGAAATATTGCTGCCTTCAGTAATTCTTTTTCAATGCTTCCTGAACCTTACCAGGGCAGAAGGCATTTATGCACCTATGACCACCCTTCGTCACGGACTTTTATATGAAATAGCAGAAGAAATATATTTTAAACCGGAAATAAAAGAAGACTTCAGTGAGACTCTTGACTATGCCAGGTATGTTGCAGAAAAATATTGCGTGGATCAAAACCACAGTGCCTTTGTAGAAAAAACTGCACTATCAATTTTTGATCAAACAATGAGGCTTCATAAACTGGATAACAGAGAAAGGCTTTACCTAAGGGTAGCAGCCATACTTCATGATGCGGGCAAATTTGTAAGATTTAGTGACCCTGATATTCAAACCTTTCATATCATAAAAAAGCAAAATATCACTGGGTTTTCTGACAGAGAACTGCTATTGACAGCAAATGCAGCCAGATATCACGGTCAGGATTTACCCTCCAGAGAGGATAAGTATTACGGAGCCCTGAATGAAAAAGAAAAAATACTTGTGTCCAAGCTTGCGGCCATATTAAAGCTGGGGGATTCACTGGACCTTTCCCACAGGCAGAAAATAACCACTATGGACATATGCCAATCCTCTGATAAACTTTATTTTAAAATTGTCTCCAGCTTGGATACACTGCTGGAGGAATGGGATTTTTCCCGTAAAGCATCATTTTTCCAGGAAGTAATGGGTGTTGCCCCTGAAATAAAAAAATAAAGGGTGATGAATATGGAAAATACTTTGACATTAAACAGCAATAATAAAAAATTCTTTAACAGAGAATTGAGCTGGCTGGAATTTAACCACAGAGTTCTTGAGGAAGCTAAGGATACAAACAATCCCCTTTTTGAAAGAATAAAATTTCTTTCCATAGTGAGTTCAAATCTTGACGAATTTTTTATGGTGAGAGTAGGTTCTCTACACGATCAAATATTGGCTGAATTCAATAGGCCGGATGCCGCAGGCCTGTATCCTGAAGAACAGATGAAAAGAATATCTATCAGAACCCATCAGATGATATATGACCAATATAACTGTTTTAACCGTTCACTAAAGCAGGCACTAAAAAAAGAAGGTATCCTTTTTCGTAAGGAAAACCAGCTCAGTGATAAACAGAGGCAGTTCATAAATGACTACTATATAAAAAATGTATATCCGGTACTTACTCCCATGGTAGTAGACCAGAGCAGAAGATTTCCTTTGGTTTTGAATAAATCTCTGAATATTGCTCTGCTTATAGAGGATAAAAAAGACAGGAACAGTACCCTCTTTGCCTGCGTTCAGGTACCTTCAGTGCTTCCCAGGCTTGTGGAGCTTCCCTGCGAAGGGGAAAAAAGCTTCATGCTGCTGGAGGATGTAATTTGCATGAATCTGGAGGAGCTTTTTTCAGGACACAGCATTATAACCTCCAGCTGCTTCAGGATAACCAGGAATGCAGACCTGTCCCTGGACGAGGAAGAGGCAGAGGACCTTTTGGAAACCATTGAGGAATCACTAAAAAAACGGCGCTGGGGAGCTGTGATACGTCTGGAAATTGAACGGGGCATGGATAAAATGCTTTTAGGAATACTGAAGGAGGAGCTGGAAGTATCAAAGGGCCAGCTTTATGAAATAGACGGGCCTGTGGATCTTACATATTTAATGAAGCTTACAGATATTAAAGGCCATGATCATTTGAAATATACACCCCTGGTACCACAGCCCTCTTCGTATTTTATGGAAGGAGAAAGTATTTTTGACGCAATTTCCAAAAATGACATACTGCTCCATCACCCATATCAGTCCTTTGAGCCTGTAGTCGAACTAGTGCGGGAAGCTGCTTCCGACCCTGATGTACTGGCTATAAAGCAGACCTTGTACAGGGTCAGTGGCAAGTCCCCTATCGTTGAGGCTTTGGTACAAGCTGCAGAAAATGGCAAGCAGGTAACTGTACTTGTGGAGCTTAAGGCCAGATTCGATGAGCAGAATAATATAAACTGGGCAAAACGACTGGAAAAAGCCGGTTGTCATGTTATATACGGCCTGGTTGGATTAAAAACCCATTGCAAGGTGCTGCTGGTTGTAAGGAAGGAAGAAAACGGCATAAAGAGATATGTTCATATGGGCACTGGCAATTATAATGATGTCACTGCTAAAATGTATTCCGATTTCGGTCTCTTTACTTCAAATCCATATTTCGGAGCAGATGCATCCGCCCTGTTCAATATGCTTTCAGGACATTCGGAGCCTAAAAGCATGTATAAGGCAGTGCTTGCCCCCCTTAATATGAGGGAAACCTTTATAAACCTGATCAATCAGGAAGCTGAAAACGCCCGTTCAGGAATGAAAGCTAAAATCATTGCAAAGGTTAATTCCCTGGTAGACTGTGAAATTATTGAAGCTCTTTATAATGCATCCAATGCCGGGGTAGATATTGAGCTTTTAGTGAGAGGTGTCTGCAGCCTAAAGCCAGGTATTCCAGGTATCAGCCATAGGATTACGGTTAAAAGTATCGTGGGGAGGTTCCTTGAACACAGCAGGATCTACTATTTTTTCAATCGGGGCGAGGAGCTGATTTACCTTTCAAGTGCAGACTGGATGAACAGAAACCTGGACAGGCGTGTGGAGCTTTTATTCCCTGTTGAAGACAGTAAAGCAAAAAAGAAGCTAAAGGATATTATTGAAATATCCCTGCAGGATACTGTAAAATCAAGGATATTGAAAGCTGATGGCAGCTATGTTAGAATTGATAAAAGAAAAAAAGGTATTGTAAACAGTCAGGAAATATTCTACAAGCTAGCTGTAAAAGAAGCAAAAAAATTAAAAAAGGAACTTAAAATTATTAAATTCAAGCCTATAGTTTCTTAAAACAATAAAACGGGCTGCTTCCGGGCAGCCCTTATAATACAGTTTTAAGGTATTTCATTGATTTTTCTTTTTCCCAAAGCTGATAGCCCGTCAATAAACCCATTTCGTATTGCAAGCCTGGCAGCTGGTATTTTTCTTTTATTTCCTCCAGCAAGGAAATATTCAAGTATGAATCACATACACTTCCCAAGGCATCCTGAATTTTCTTAAGTTTATTTTTTTTATCTGATTTCAGGCTGTCTGTGACATATCTAAGTTTTTTATAACGAACCCTTAAGCTGTGCAGCTCTTTTATGCTGTTGAAGTCAATTTTTCCGGACATTTTTTTTGCTTTTTTACTCCAGGAGGCTGCTCTATTATCTGCAAAGCTAACATACTCCTCCATATTTAAAGTAAGAGCCCGTATCCATGTGAAAGCTTCTCTAAGCTCATCAGCCATAAGCCCTTCAGATATGTACTCTTTAATACTTAAGCTCTCCTGTTTTCTTTCAATGCTTACCGCTGTACTAAGTGCGCTGTTTTTATCTATCATTCCCCTGCTGTTTTCAATAATTTCAGACCAGCCTTCATATAGAACATCCAGCTGTCTTAGCCTGGAGAACCTTTGAGAAACACCTTGAAGCACAGCCTTGTATTTCCAATATTCCTCCTGATTCAACAAGGGCTTCATAAAGGAGAGCAGTGAACGTATCTGCCGCAGCTTAACTCTGATCTGGTGCACATTTTCAATATCTGTCTGATCCTTTACAAAAGCTCTCTCTGCAAGCGTGATTTCATCCATGTATTTTGCCATTATAAGTATTGGATTATGATGCCTGCTGCCAGATGGGTCACCCTGCCGCTTAATCCTTGCTTTTGCTTTTCCATGCCTTACTAATATGATATTCATAATATCACATCCTTTAAATTCAGCATTGTTATTATTTTATGCATATATTATCATGGTACTTATAGGAAATCAAATAAAATACTCAGGTGGTGAAAATATTGTCACACATTTCAAACAAGGAGGCCTATAAAAGCCTGGAGGAAAGAATAAACCTGTTTCCCCAGGGAGCAGCCCCTTCAGAAAACCTATATAAAATATTAAGCCTGCTCTTTACAGAAAAGGAAGCGGAGCTGGCTGCACAGCTCCCCATAAGACCCTTTGATGTTAAAACAGCCTCAGTTATATGGAAAATGGATATGGGCCCAACAGAAAAAATTCTGGATAAGCTAGCTGAAAAGGCAATCCTTTTGGATATGGACCAGCAGGGTGAAAAAAAGTATGTACTCCCCCCTCCGATGGTGGGATTCTTTGAATTTTCACTGATGCGGACCAGGAATGATATAAATCAGCAGCTGCTGTCAGAGCTGTTTTACCAATACCTCAACGTTGAGGAGGATTTCATTAAGGATCTTTTTCTTGGAACTGAAACCAGATTTGGAAAGGTTTTTATATATGAAAGCGTGCTTTCAAACAGTAATCAGGTTGAGATAATGGACTATGACCGGGCCAGCAATATTATAAAAAATGCCAGGCACATCACCTTAAGCATGTGCTTCTGCCGTCACAAAATGGAACATTTGGGCAAAAGCTGCAATGCCCCAATGGAGACCTGCATGACCTTCGGCACCGCAGCCTACTCTCTGAGCAAGCATGGCTTTGGCAGATCCGTGGAGGCTTCGGAGGCTTTGGAAATACTGAGCAGCTGCAATGAACACAATCTGGTACAGTGTGGCGAAAATGTGCGTCAGGATTCCAGTTTTCTTTGCAACTGCTGCGGCTGCTGCTGTGAGGGCATGCTGGCAGTTAAAAAGTTTGGTGCCTTGCATCCTATTCAAACCACTGCCTTTATGCCACAGGTAATTGAAGAAAGCTGCACCGGCTGCGGCTTATGTGCAAAGGCCTGTCCCATTGAAGCTGTAGAGATGGTACAAAAGGACCTTGATATAAATAAAAGAACAGCTTCCATAAATGAAGAAATATGTCTTGGCTGTGGTATCTGCGTTCGAAACTGCTTCAGAAAAAGCATCCTTCTCAAGCACCGCAATACAGAAATCCTCACTCCTGTAAACACCACACACAGAATTGTTCTTCAGGCCATAGAAAAAGGAAAGCTCCAGGAGCTGATCTTCGATAAAAAAGCATTGTCCAATCACAGGTCCATGGCGGCTATTCTCTCAGTAATACTTAAGCTGCCTCCACTAAAGCAGGCCATGGCCAGCCGTCAGATGAAATCAGTATATCTGGATAGGTTATTATGCAAAGTAAAATAAGGGTGTTTCATCACCCTTATTTATTTATGGCCTGTTTGCCATGTCTTACAAATTCCTCCAGGACCCTTATCCTGGCATATTTTTTATCCTGTCCCGACAATATTATCCATGGTGCATATTCAGTATTTGCGCGCACCAGCATTTCATTCATTGCCTCCAGGTAACTGTCCCACTTTTCACGGTTCCGCCAATCCTCCTCTGTGATTTTGTAAAGTTTATCGGCTTCTGCTTCTCTGTCTTTGAAACGCTTCAACTGCTCAGCCTTATCTATACACAGGAAAAATTTCAGCACCAGGGTTCCAAAATTGTGCATATGCCTTTCCATGTCATTTATTTCCTCATAGGCCTGCTCCCATTCATATGGCGCCGCAAAGCCTTCAACACGTTCTACCAGCACTCTGCCATACCAGCTTCGGTCAAATACAGCCATATTCCCACTCTTGGGCAAATTCCTTATGAACCTCCAAAGGTAATGATACTGTTTCTCAGTTTCATCAGGGGCTGAAACAGGTACTACCTCATAGAGTCTGGGATCAATGAGTCTTGTCAGTCTTTGTATGGCTCCCCCCTTGCCGGCAGCATCCATTCCTTCAAATACCAGCACACAGGAAATTCTTTTTTCATAAAGCTCATAGGCAATATTTTTTGCCTCCTCCTGAAGCCTCTTAAGTTTTTCCTTATAAGCAGCCTCCTCAAGAGTTATTCCAAGGTCTACAGCACTTAGAGGTCTTGTTGCTGTCATATAGCTGCTTGTAAAATCAACACTATTTCTCTTGGAGGCCATTATCCTGTCTATTCCAGCCTGTATTTTGTCAATAGCTGTTCCAAGCACATATTTCACTGCTTCTCCCTTATCCTCGGTATTAACAATAATCCATGGACTGTATGGAAAATCTGATAATTTCATAATCATATCAAAATGTTTTAAATAAGTTTTGTAATCAGCATTTTGCTCCTTGTCCCTGTTTGTAACGAAAAAGGATCTGAACCTGTCGTTTATAAGCTCTTCTATCCTTCTTTTCTGGGTTTTTTCCTTTTCATGAAGGAAAAACTTTATTATTATCATATTTGAGTTGTACAACATTTTCTCAATTGAGCATATATCCATAATATCCTTTTGAAGCTCACTGCGGTCCATTTTGGGGCGATCCATTATTTTATAGTAGAAGCTCCTGTCAAAGATTGCTATGCTTCCTTTCCTGGGGATTCTGTTCCAGAACCTCCATAAGAATGGTCTGGCTTTTTCCTCGTCAGTGGAATTTTCAAAGTCGCTGACCTTAAAGGATCTGGGATCCAGCTCCCTGATAAGCTCCTTTATTACGTGCCCTTTACCTGATGACTCCCAGCCATCTATAATTACAAGCACCGGAATATCAAGATTTTTTACTTTCCTTTGAAGTCGTGCCAGCTGAACTCCAAGGGCTGAACTGTCTAAATCCTTGTAGATGTTAGAAAAACTGTCCAAATCATATTCCAATAACATAACTGTTCTCCTTTGCCTATAATGATTTATACATTTTGTTTATTATACAGTATGAAAATTTATCGTGCAATTAATTCTGAATAGTGATATAAATTAAAATATTCTTTCAAAAAAATTAAAAAAGATTTAATTATTTAAAGGAATAAGCTATAATTATAGTAATTACTTGCAAATTTTTATCAAGGGGGATTAAAAATGAAGAAAAAAGTACTAGCTTTACTTATGGCATCTATGATGCTGGTGGCTGGTCTTACTGCCTGCAGTAAGAGTACCAGCAAAACAGACACCTACGAAATCGGAATGATCACAGACATCGGTACCATCGATGACAAATCATTCAACCAGGGCACCTGGGAAGGTATAGTTGCTTACGCAGAGAAAAACAACAAAACCCACAAATACTACAAACCAACAGAGCAAAGCACAGATGCCTATCTTGCAGCTATCCAGCTTGCAGTTCAGGGCGGTGCAAAGGTTATAGTTACACCAGGTTATTTATTTGAAGAGCCAATTTACAAGGCTCAGGATCTTTATCCAAATGTATCATTTATCCTTATAGACGGTAATCCGCATAACGCTGACTATTCAGAATACCGCACAAATAAAAATGCTGTAGGCGTTTTATTTGCAGAAGAACAGTCCGGATACCTGGCTGGCTATGCAGCAGTTAAAGACGGCTACACAAAGCTTGGCTTCATGGGCGGAATGGCTGTTCCAGCAGTAGTTAGATACGGCTATGGATTTGTTCAGGGCGCAGATGCTGCTGCTAAGGAAATGGGCATCAGCAAAATAGATATCAAATACCACTACACTGGCGGATTCAGTGCAACACCAGAAGTACAGACACTTGCTGCTTCCTGGTATGCTGAAGGCACTCAGGTTGTATTTGCCTGTGGCGGAGCTGTAGGTAACTCTGTAATGTCAGCTGCGGAAGCTGCAAAAGCTAAGGTTATCGGCGTAGACGTTGACCAGAGCTCAGAATCTGCAACAGTTATTACATCAGCTATGAAGGGTCTGTCCACTTCAGTACAGACAATTTTGGATCAGTACTATGCAGGAAATTTCCCAGGAGGACAAAACCTCACCTTTGCTGCAGATAAAAATGGTGTTCAGCTGCCTATGAAATCTTCAAAGTTTACAAAGTTTACACAGGCAGATTATGATGCAGTATTTAAAAAATTAGCAGCCGGAGAAGTTAAAATATCCAAGGATAAGGATGCCGCTGATGCAACAAAGCTTCCTGTAACAGCTGCCAAGGTTACTTTAGTTAAATAGGATCAATAAAACATAGATATAAATAGAATGCGAAACAGGTGATGATTCACCTGTTTCCCATTTTTTCAATTATATAAAGCAAAAGAAATCTTATCAGGGAGGATGGAGTATGGAAGAATATATCATAGAAATGTTGAATATCACCAAAATTTTCCCCGGCATCGTAGCAAATGATGATATTACACTCCAGCTGCGAACTGGAGAAATCCACGCGCTGCTTGGTGAAAACGGAGCCGGCAAATCTACTCTCATGAGCGTTTTATTCGGCTTGTATCAGCCTGAAAAGGGCGTTATTAAAAAACGAGGCAAAGAAGTAAAAATAAATAATCCAAATGATGCAAATAACTTGGGCATTGGCATGGTGCACCAACATTTTAAACTTGTACATAATTTCACCGTACTTCAAAACATTATCCTTGGTGTGGAAACTACCAAAAACGGTTTTTTAAAAATGGAGGATGCCAGGGAAAAGGTTATGGCACTTTCAAACCAGTATGGCCTCAAGGTGGATCCGGATGCCTTAATTGAGGATATAACCGTTGGCATGCAGCAGCGTGTGGAGATCCTTAAAATGCTGTACCGTGACAATGAAATATTGATTTTCGATGAGCCCACAGCTGTTCTGACACCACAAGAAATCGAAGAATTAATGAAAATAATGAAGGATTTGGCTGCTGAAGGCAAATCTATACTTTTCATTACCCACAAACTTAATGAAATAAAAGCAGTAGCTGACCGATGTTCAGTTCTGCGTAAAGGAAAATATATAGGTACTGTGGATGTAGCAGCTACTACGAAGGAAGAAATGTCGGAGATGATGGTTGGAAGAAAAATACATTTTGCAGTGGATAAGAAGCCTTGTGTTCCCGGCGCTCCTGACTTTGAGGTTAGAAATCTGGTAGTGCCCTCAAAGAGGAGCTCAAAAAAGGCTGTTAATAATGTGTCCTTCACTGTAAGTAAAGGGGAAATTCTTTGTATTGCAGGCATTGATGGAAATGGGCAGTCAGAGCTGGTTTATGCTTTAACAGGATTAGGTCCTGTGGAAAGCGGCAATATTCTGCTTAAAGGAACTGATATTACAAAAATGAGCGTTCGCAACAGAAATATCCTTGGCATGAGCCATATTCCTGAGGACAGGCATAAGGATGGACTGGTGCTTGATTATACATTGGCAGAAAATTTGATTTTGAAAAAATATTTTACTGATGAATTTCAGCATAATGGCTTTATAAAGTTCAATGAGGCTCATGCTTATGCAGACAGGCTCATTAACGAGTTTGACATAAGAAGCGGGCAAGGTACAAAAACTATTGCACGAAGCATGTCCGGCGGTAACCAGCAAAAGGCAATTGTAGCCAGGGAAATTGACTATGACCCTGAAATACTTATAGCGGTTCAACCAACCAGAGGCCTTGATGTAGGTGCTATTGAGTATATCCACAAGCAGCTGGTTGAGCAAAGGGATGCCGGAAAAGCGGTACTTCTGATATCTCTTGAACTGGATGAGGTCATGAATGTAAGTGATAGAATCCTTGTTATATTCGAAGGTGAAATTGTTGCAGATTTAAAGCCTGAAGAAACTACAGTTCAGGAGCTTGGCTTATATATGGCCGGTTCCAAACGGAAAGAGGTGACAGTATGAAATCTATTAAAAAAATTCTGCTAAGTGATGGATTCAATAAGTCCGCCGCCTCTGTTATTTCTATAATAATAGGTCTCTTAGTAGGTTTTATAATACTTCTTATAAGCAACAGCACTGATGCAGCCCATGGCTTCGAGATTATTTTAAAGGGTGGCTTCAGTACCGGTGCTAAAGGAATGGGGCAAGTATTATATTTCGCAACTCCTCTTATACTTACCGGTCTTTCCGTGGGATTTGCATTTAAAACAGGTCTGTTCAATATAGGTGCCCCCGGTCAGTTTATTATGGGAGCTTTTGCAGCTGTGTATGTGGGTGTAAAATGGACCTTTCTTCCTGCTCCTTTACACTGGATGGCAGCTCTGGCTGCTGCAGCCCTTATGGGCGGCCTTTGGGCACTTATACCTGGATTACTTAAGGCTTACATGAATGTCCATGAGGTTATATCAACAATAATGATGAATTATATAGGAATGTACCTTGCCAATTATCTAATAAAGCTATATATCTATGATTCTAAAAAGGCCTTGTCCCTAAATGTTGCAGACTCTTCAGTTTTACCAAAGGGGGGATTGGATTATATATTCTACAATAATTTAGGCCCTGTAAAAGACATGTCTACCGTTAACTGCGGTATTTGGATTGCACTGCTGGTTGCAGTTATAATGTACATTGTAATAAACAAAACCACATTTGGTTACGAGCTAAAAGCTTGTGGCTTCAATCAGAACGCCAGCAAGTATGCAGGCATAAATGCCAAAAAAAATGTGGTGCTTTCCATGGTCATTGCAGGAATGCTGGCCGGACTAGGGGGTGGATTGCTATACCTTTCAGGGGCAAGTGGACGTCGTATTAAAGTAGTGGATGAACTGGCGGCGGAGGGCTTTAACGGAATACCTGTGGCACTGCTTGGATTATCAAACCCAATAGGCATAATCTTCTCTGCCATATTCATATCCTACATCACCCAAGGCGGAAATTACCTGCAGACTCTTAACTTCGCTCCGGAAATTATCGATATTATTATTGCAGTAATTATCTACTTCAGCGCATTTTCATTATATTTCAGCAAATTGCTGCCTCGTCTGATTAAGAAGGGAAGGAGTGATAAAGAATGAACATACTTTACCTGGTATTTCAGCAAACCATGTTTTTTTCCATACCTCTGCTGATTGTAGCTTTAGGCGGTGTATTTACAGAGCGTGGCGGAGTAACCAACATTGCTCTGGATGGTATGATGATAATGGGTGCATTTACCGGCATCTTCTTCATAAACCAGATGGAAGGCCAAATGAGTGGCCAGCTGCTTCTCATTTTAGCAATACTTATTTCAACTGTGACAGGCATGGTATTTTCACTATTTCACGCCTATGCATCGGTTAATATGAAATCTGACCAGATTATAAGCGGTACAGCATTAAACTTGTTTGCACCGGCATTCGCCATATTTACAGCCAGAATGATACAGCCAAACGGTGTACAACAGATTCAGTTTGAAAATACATTCCGTATTCACTCAGTACCCGTACTTGGCGATATCCCAATAATAGGGGGACTGTTTTTCCAGAATGCTTACATCACAACCTACATAGGTTTCATAATATTGATAATCTCTGTAATAGTGCTGTACAAAACAAGATTTGGATTGAGACTAAGAGCCTGCGGCGAGCATCCCCATGCAGCAGATTCAGTGGGTATCAATGTCTATAAAATGCGTTATGCAGGGGTAATTATATCCGGTGCACTGGCTGGTCTGGGAGGATTGGTTTTTGTAATTCCTACATCAACCAATTTCAACGAGACTGTCTCAGGTTACGGATTCCTGGCACTGGCGGTTATGATATTCGGTCAATGGAAGCCAATAAGAGTACTTTTTGCAGCATTATTCTTTGGTCTTATGAAAACTGTGGCCTCGGCTTATTCTGTAATTCCCATATTGGCTGCTTCCTTTATCCCCAGTGATGTTTATAAAATGGTACCATTTATAGCAACCCTTATTGTGCTGGCTTTCAGCTCCAAAGCCTCTCAGGCTCCACGAGCGGTGGCCGTGCCCTATGACAAGGGCAGCAGATAGCTTTAATAAAAAGAATGGGTTGATGGAAAATTTAATTTTCATCAACCCATTTTTGTTTTAAATTTATTGATTTAAAATTGCCTTTATACGGTGAAGAAGCATGTCTATAGCCACTTCATTCAAACCGCCCCTTGGTATGATTAAATCCGCATATTTCTTACAGGGCTCCACAAATTGTTCATGCATTGGCTTAACTGTATTTGTGTACTGGGTTATGACCGATTCCAGGCTTCTTCCTCGTTCATTTACATCCCTTTTAATGCGCCTTATCAGTCTTTCATCTGCATCCGTATCCACAAACACCTTTATATCCATCAGTTCCCTAAGTTCAGCGTTCTCAAATATTAAAAAGCCCTCCACTATAATAACCTTTGCAGGATTAACCCTTACAGTTTCAGCTGTTCTGTTATGTATCTTATAAGAATATACAGGTCTTTCAATTGTTTTCTTTTGTTTAAGTTTCCTAATATCATCAATAAAACGCTCAGTATCAAATGCACTGGGATGATCGTAATTCAGCTTGACCCTTTCCTCAAATGGCAAATCATCATGAGGAAGATAATAATAATCATGGCTCAGCAGTTCAACACTGTTCTTAAACTCTTCTTTTATCCTATTAGCTACTGTTGTCTTTCCTGACGCAGATCCTCCTGAAACCCCAATTACAATTATATCCTTCATAATACCCCACCTTTGTCACCAAGTGATATTTATTCTTATTATATCACAACGTCACATTTCTACAATATATGCGTATTAAGTGTATCATCCAGTGAAATACACCGGCCATATCCTCCGTTCAAATAATATAGATTCTGCCGGCCCATGTCGGATAATTTAAGGCAGACTATAAATTTCTTTCCAAAAAGCATTTAATATACTCCTTTGAAAACTGTGCCTGGTTCTCATTATAATTATTAGAATACTTGTCCATGTATCCGTGGCATGCCTGAAATTTATATAATTCCACATTGGCTTTTACCTGAAGCTGATTTATTACCTTGTCCACATCAAATGAATCCTGCTCAGCAAATAATAATAGTACTGGACATACTGGCTGTAAAGATAAATAGTCCCGGATGCGGGAACCATAGCAGCAGATTATTCCATCACATTTGGTGTTTCCACTGCACCTCCAGGCTATGGTTGCACCAGCACTAAAGCCGAGAATAAACACTTTATCATATTGAAGCTTCAGTTTTTGGAGCAGTAGTTCAATTTCTTTAAAATATTCAAAGCCTGCTTTATTGATGAAAAAGGCATAGGTACTGTCAGACTCTGAATAGGAAAAAATATTCCCTTGAAGCATGTCAGGGCAATATACATCAAAGCCCTGATTATAATACTCTGAGCAAGTATCCTTAATAAAGCTGTTTATGCCATATATTTCATGGAGAATAATTATAGCTGATTTATTGTTGCTGGCTAATTTATACATTAGGCACCTCAAGAGATTCTATTATTTAGTATACCATAGCTTATTCTTATTCTTTCATCACAGGTGACAGATACTCAGCAAACCGCTTATAAATCTCAAGCAGCCCTTCATCAAGGAAAGACAGCGCCTTCTCCTTTATATCCTCAGGCACACCGTAGGCTGCTTCTGCTATGCTGCCGGTTATAGCAGCCAGGGTGTCGCTGTCTCCGCCAAGGGAAATTGCATTGCGAACAGCATCCTCAAAATCCACGCTTTCAAGGAAAGCAATGATGGCTTCCGGTACCGTTTTCTGGCAGCTCTCATTAAACCTGTAACCTGGACGAATTTCATTAACAGTACGGTCCAAATTGTAGCCATAATTACTCTCTATATAGGCTTTAATTTCTGCCTTGGCCTTTCCTTTTCGTGCCAGGAAAATAGCGGCTGCAGTTGCCTGAGCGCCCTTAATTCCTTCAGGGTGATTATGGGTTACGGCTGCACTAATCTCAGCACATTTCTCAACCTCTGCTAGAGTATCAAAAGCCCAGGCTGCTGGGGAAACCCGCATAGCGGATCCATTTCCCCAGCTGTTATATGGTTTAATGTCTTCTGAAATCAGCCAGCCTCCAAAGCGTCCGCCATAGCCTGCATCCGGGTACATGCGTCCATATTTCTTCATTGAAGTTACGAAATCCTCTGCACTGCCGCCCTTCATTATTCCTTCTGCTACTGCTATAGTCATCACTGAATCGTCAGTAAAGAAGCACCCTTTTCCATACAGCGGAAAGTCCTTAGTTTTTATGTTGTTCCACTCATATACTGAGCCCACTATATCTCCAATTATAGCACCAATCATCTTATCTCCTGCCTCCTCGCTTTTTGAAATCCTCTTCAATACGTTCCTTCCAGTTTTCTGTTATTTTTTCATTTGAACGGTAACGGCTAACAGTTTCACAGACTACTTGATAATTCAGTATGGTACCATCACTATCAGCATTATAATTAACTGCTCTGTCCTTGCCTATTCCAAGGCTATCTGCAGCAGCCACTGCATCTATGTTTGCTCCAAGAAAAATGAATTCCCACCCGTATTTGCTCTTTTGATGTTCAATCATCTGGCGAATTCTTTCATTCATAACTGTATTCTCTGCTGGCATTTTCCATACCATCAGTAGTTATGACGAACATATCCTGTTCAGCCCTTTCTGCATATGCTGTATGCTTTTGGGCATTTCCTATTTTATTAATGGTTTACCAACTGCATCCAATAACGCTGTGCTGCCTCTCACATAGTACTCCTTTTCAGTTATAGGCTCTGTTCCTCGAAGGTTAATGCGGTCATGGAGCAGTTCATATTTGTCGTCAAACAGCACAGTAGTAATTAAAGCCTCACCAGGCTCCTTTTTCTGCTTTTCCAGCATGGAATTGTATCCGCCTATAGTATCACTTTCCAGCCCAGACATTGAGCCGCTTCTATCAAGGATAAAAACCAATTCTGTTAAATCTTTTTTCATAATGTTATCCCCCAATCCTTTATTATGGTTTAAGGATAACATTTTATTAGTTCAGGCTGGTCACATGGCAGGCGACAAATTATAAATTGGGAAATTTTTAAACTCCCAGTGTGTTCTGATGAAAATAAAACAAAGCCTCGTTTATTTCAAAAATGTTATGGTTTCCCTCCTGAATAAAGTATTCAATTATTATATCAAATTTGCTGCTATGGGAAAGGGCAAAACCGGCCTTAAGCAGCAAATCCTTTGTTTCATCAAGGTTCAGCCCCAGTGCTATTGCAAAGGCAAGAGCGGTAGGTTTGCTTGGCTTATAATATATATCATTCCTGATTTTAGAGAACAGCCGTCGGTCTATATTTGCCTTTTTATAGGTTTCCGCATCAGTCATGCCTTTTTCGTCAATAAGACGCAGCATCATCTGTGAAAAAGTTTCGTCCATATGGTTCACTACATCCTCAAGACTCCGCTTAGGCTTTTTCTTAGGAGCCTCCATATCTGAAATCATTGGCATTTCCATATAATAATTTACCGGCTCGAAGGAACTCTCATGCACCAGGAGTCTTTCACTAACCCTGTTGCTCCGGTCCGTGGGATGCTCTGCTATGTACTTTTCATCAATGTATTGTGTGATGGATGAAAACAGTTTCTCAGACAGCTTAAAGGAAGCCTTGTCATAAACCACCAGGTATACCATCATGTCATTATGGAGAAGAAAATCACCAATGACGGAAATTGCCGTTTTTAATGCCTCGTCTTTTGGGTACCCGAAGGTGCCTGAGGATATCAACGGAAATGCAATGCTCTCCAGTTTATAATCCATGGCTATTTTAAGTGAGTTCCTGTAACAATCAGCCAGAAGCTTTTCTTCATTTGCATCGCCGCCATGCCAAACTGGTCCCACTGTATGAATAACATATCTGGCAGGCAGCTTATATCCTTTTGTTATTTTAGCCTGTCCCACTTTACACCCGTCAAGGGTAAGGCACTCTTTGAACAGCTCCGGTCCAGCTGCTGCATGGATTGCTCCATCGGCCCCTCCTCCCCCATGCAGGGATGGATCAGCAGCATTTACAATAGCATCGGCATGGACCTTGGTTATATCATTACGGATTATTTCCAGTGGCATATGAGCACACCTCCTGTGGCCCCCCTGGGTTCTTATAGTTTCTTATGGACAGTAATAATGGTATAGCTATTTGCATTTATTGTTATTTCACAACCATCTGTGTTAATGTACCAATTCTTACCTACTCTATCTATAATAGCATCGGTATTTTGTATTTTGGCACAGCACCATTTAACTACATCATCTAAATTTAAAGAAAGATTCCTTTTAATTCGTTGGATTCCTAATTCGGTTGTATGTAACTTATCTAAGTTTTCTAACAACACCCATTTATTATCATTCATTTTTTATAGTACATACTCCTCTACAAAGTCCTAATTTTTAAAGACTCTTAAAAAATCATCTCTCCAGGCTTATAGCCTACAGGTAATTCTTCCTCACTTAAAAACTTGAAATTGTTGTCACGGAGTATTGGTAGAAATGCTTCATATGGAATCCTGGTGAATTCGCAGGCATAGTTGCTGGCACCAAACCATTTGCCCTCTTTACTGCTTAAATTCAAATCCCTGGCAAACTTTGTGTTGTTTGAGCAATCATGAACTGCCAGATCCCACTTTTCTTCATCTGCTATCTTCATAAATTTCAGGGTTAATTCCCTGCTCCAGGTTGGAGATATGTAGCCCTGTCTTGAGCTATACATGTTTTCCCCATAATAATTGTCTATGTTATTCTCATTCAAATGCAACTCTGCACAATTGATAAAATCAAGTTTTGTGTCTAGAATTGTTTGCTTTTTCTCAAAAAATTCTTGGAAAAATTCAGGAGTCATTGGAGTTTCTATGCCTACATTTTTAATATATTTTTTAGCTATGCCAATATTTTCAATAACTATGTCTGCACAATCTGATGCACCCAGATTGAACCGCAGCTCGTCAAGACCGGCTTCACCTAAGGCTTTCAAATTCTCTTCCGTAGCTAAAGTGCCGTTTGTATATAAATGTTGATGAATCCCGGCTTTATTGAATTTTTTTATAATGGAATAGTATTTTTCTATCTCCATAAACGGTTCTAAATAGACATAAGAAATACCCGTTGGTTTCTGGTGGATGGAAAGAAGCAAATCAATATCCTTTTCGTAAAATTTTGTGTCTCCTATCTGCCACATGCCTTCTCCAACAGGTGCAATGTCCTCAAGTTCCCCATAATTGTAACAGAACTTGCACTCCAGGTTACATTTGTTGGTTTTCCTGATTGCACTTAAGCCAGTACCAAGCAGGCAGGAACGGCATCCCTTTGGGAATTTGCTTTCATTTCCCACAAATAATGTTCTATTGTCCAAGGTTTTTAAACCCTTAATTTCAGACATTAACCTATCATTTCTAAGGTCGATGGCTTCTTCAATTTGTGCAAAGGCAGCGTAAACAATTTCCTGTTGTTTTGTCATAATTTCCTCATCCTCTGGCAGCATTGAAAAAAACTCGAACCACGCCAATGCATCCTTCTTTGAAATTTTCATATATTTCCTCCTCTAATCGTTACATTTATCTATTATATACAAGTATCGTCTGGCGAGATTTTTGTTATACAGTTCCATACCCGTCATATCTTCCTTAAGCTTTTGCTCATAAAGATCTTTATTACCTTCATTTTCAAATTCCCGCTTATACCTCTGCAGCGCATTCAAAGAATTTTCATATAATAACCGCTCGTTTTCACTATAGTCAATGGTTTTGAAAGCAATTCGGTTTTTGTTGAGTATGTTTGCAATTTTGGTATTATTGCTTTGCAGGATACTCTTATCTACGGAAGTTTCATCAAATATATATTGTGAGTAGAATAAATACATTTTGTTTTTCTCAAAACTGTTTAACTGCTGTAACAATTTGTCCAAATTATTACTGAAATATAGACTATCAATGGATAGTGTAATTGTAGGCTTTATTTTATAATCAGAAATATTGTCAATATCACCTTTTATATATGTAATGGCCTTATTTGATCTTTCAATTATATCACTGTCTAGTTGGTCAATACCTATTCCTTTGCATCCATATTTAGTTACTAACAAGTTTAGAATACTTCCTGAACCACATCCAAGGTCCACAATGGTTTCCTCTGATGATACCTGAATGGTCTTTAAAACAAAATCGATTTGTGTCTTATCCATCATGTTGAAGAAATATGTTCTATATCCATATACTTCTTCACAAAAGTCTAGATATGCACTGCTTCTAATCAATCTTCCTATTTTTTCACTGAATTCATCTTTTATTTGTAATTGCCTCCTTTTAATTGATTACATTCTAATTAACATTACCACGGTTTCTATATGTACCGTAAACGGGAACATGTCCACTGGCTGTACCTCACTGGTTCTATAGCCCTTGTCCTTCAGTATCCCAAGGTCTCTTGCCAAAGTTCCCGGGTCGCAGGATACGTATACTATCCTTTCAGGCTTTATTCCCGCTATAGCTTCCAAAAGCTCTGGGCCGCAGCCCTTTCTTGGAGGGTCTACCACCACCACATCAGCTTTTATGCCCTGCTTGATTAGTTCTGGAATAACCTTTTCCGATTCTCCTGTTATGAATTCCACATTTTTAACATGATTTTGGGCTGCATTTATCCTGGCATTTTCAACAGCCTGTGGAACAATTTCTACACCGTAAACCTTTTTTGCCTTTTGTGACAGGAACAGGGTTATTGTTCCTGTGCCGCAGTAGGCGTCAAAAACTGTTTCGTTTCCAGTAAGCTCTGCATACTCAAGAGCCTTGCTATATAGCACCTCGGTTTGCACAGGATTTACCTGAAAAAAGGACAGGGGTGATATATTGAATCTGAAGCTGCCTATGTAATCACTGATAGTATCAGAACCAAACAAGGTAACGCATTTATCAGACAGGATAACATTAGTCTGCTTTGGATTAATATTTTGGATAATGCTTTTAACCTCCGGCACCAGCAGCTTAATATTATCCACCAATTCCATTGCTTTTGGCAGCTCCTTTGTTCTGGTTACAATAACCACCATCACCTCATTAGTTTTAAAGCCCCTTCTCACCATTAGGTTTCTTATGACTCCCATGTTCTTCTGCTCGTCATAAACCTGGATATCATACTTTTCAATCCATTGCCTTACTGCCTGGGCGGCCCTTTCAGCAGAATCGTCCTGGATAAGGCAGGTTTCCATGTCTATGATTTCATGACTGCGCCTTGCATAAAAGCCAATGGCCTTTTTACTGCCGGATAGTCCCACCGGAAGCTGCACCTTATTTCTGTATCTATAAGGCTTTTCCATGCCTATGGTATCATGAAGGTTAAAATCCTCCAAGCCACCTATTCTTGTGAGGCAGTCATAAACCCTGCTTTTTTTATACTCAAGCTGAGCCTTGTAGCTTAAATGCTGCAGCTGGCAGCCACCGCACCTTTTGTATATGCTGCACTGTGGCTCAATGCGGTCTTTAGAGGGCTCCAGTATTTCAACAAGCTTTCCAAAGCCGTAATTTTTGTTCACCTTTACAATTTTAATTTTTACCTTTTCACCAGGCAGGGCCTCGGGAACAAATACTGTAAAGTTGCTTATCTTGCAAACACCCTCACCTTCAAAGCCCAGGCCTTGTATATCAACCAGGTAATCCTGGTTTTTTACTACGGGACATTTATCTTCCATAATCACTCAATCCTTCTATCTAATCTTATAATTATTCTACATTTTATGCTGCTCTTTGTCTACATAACAAAAAAAGACGGATTATATCCGCCTTTCAATCCTCTCTGAAGGTTTCACATCTGGTACCTGAGCTGGTATCAGCACCATCGCCCTTTACCTTCACAGTATCAGCCGTACATATTTTGCTGTCGTTAAAGGTACAGTTTTCAGCTTCACAGCTGATTTTAGGACTTAGTGTTAATGGTCCGTTGGAAAAAAGCTGTCTTAATTCCCCGCCAAGATTCATATTAGTGAAATTAGAAGTGCCGTAAGCCTCTGCCCTGTCGTTAAATGTATCGCATTGCGTTTCACTGCTTCTTGATGCATTTTCTCCGGAAACATTTATCACACTTGCAATACAATTCCCTCCGGCATTATGAATGCAATTTACAGCACTGCACTCCAAACTTGAAGTCATATCAATCCCTCCTACAATTTTATAAATTTATTATTTGTATATAAGGGATTTTTATTCGAAAAAAAATGCACCCTTAAGGTGCGAAGAATAAAATCGGTTGTCCTTCTTTTGCTCAATACATTATTATGTCCATTTAAATATAAATTATACACTACACTGTATAAAATATTTTGTTAATTTTTGATTAAATCTTTAGACCGATTTTGTTCTTTTTCGATTATATTCTTCAGCCTGCTCTATTGAATCATAACCATACAATTTTACCATATTTTTAAGGACAGTTTCATAGCTATTTACACCCTGAGCCATGGATTTTGAATAATGCTCCCAGCACAGCTGCAATGTACCTGTTCCATAGGTGAGAAGCTCTCCCCTGAAGTAGGTTTCAATTGATGTATCCCCTTGATTATCCTCCATGGTGCCAATTGGGCGCCCTGCCGAGGTAACGTACGGGTACTTCTCTGAGCTTAACCTGGCCCAGCATACCATCAGCGCCGTGATTCTGTCTGCCAGCAGCTGCTTTTCACCGCTTACAGCCGGAAGACTATGCTCCAGCTTTTCATATTCTTCAGGAAATGTATATTTCATCATCCTGGCGTACTTTTCTGTCATAATATTTCTGCCTTCAGCCTTTGCAGTTTTAAGGTCCTGAAGATAGCTTTCAAGCATTGCCTCATTCCAGGACATTGCCTGGCTCAAACGCATGATTACAAAGGTTTTCTGATTCCGCTGGCAGGGTGCCTCCCCTCCCTGGTTTGTCACATTCTTAAACATATCCCATTCTATTAATAATATTTCCTTCAATACATCTTCCTGCATAAATTAAACTCCTTATCCACAAATTATTCAGCCATAATATGCATTGACCTTAACTCAGGATCCTTGACACAGCTTAGTATTTCATTAGCATGATCAAGGAGGAATCCGCTGGAGCAGCGGCTTATACCCTGCTTTGCAGTCTCCTTTGCTACAAGTTGGCATATTTCCTCAATCATCTGCACCTTGCTGTTTACTGCATTGTCTCTGGATAGCTCCAGCAGCCTTCCATAAAGCTCTATGCCAAGGATTGGAAGGCTCTTTAATGCCCTGTGCATCCATTTGTAAAACGGCTTATATTCTTTATTTAACAAAAATACTGCTGATACAGCAGCATCGGTGAAGGCGGCAAGTGCCTGCTGTGCAGCAACATATTCACTTCTTTTAACAGACCTCTGGTAATTATATTGTCCTGCCTGAGCCATGATGGCACAGCGGGCAGCCAGCTTTTTAAGACGTACATCCTCAGGATAAAATGACTTTAATTCATTCCTGAATTTCGTGAATTCTCCTAAAGTGTCCAAAAATACCTTGCCATTAGTCACCACGGAAAGGTTTACCTCAGGTATTGCCCTCCATTCCCTTAACGATGCAGGGGGCCTGTCCAATCCTATATACCTTTTATAGAAGCTTCCAATTTCAAAAACCCCTCTTCTTTCACTTAAGTTTGTATTTTCTATCCTTGTATCAAATGAATTGGTAAGCCTATGATAATCTGATTGAAGCCTTGCTCCGATTTTATCAAAATCAACTGCTGACAGCCATATGCAAAAGAATGGACCAAAGTCATGATCTCTGGAAATTTCATCATCAAAGCCGTAGCATTCCGACCCTTCTCCAACTAATCCCGCTGCAATTCTATCAATGTAATCCGGGAAATTCCTGCACAGGGTGGTTACACTGAATTGTGCAAAACACATTAACGACAGTTCCATACCTGATGTACCTTTATCCTGAGCCTTATTTCTGCTAAGCCTTGCCGCTGCATCTGCACTATTTATATACAGAGGATGTTTATTGCCAAAGAGCTTCAAGTATATATCAGATGTTTGAGCTGCGTATTTTTCAGCGGATGGATAATCCCCCAGCTTCTCATACAAAACTCTAAGGTTATCACATACTTTGGCGGTTTCGTGGTGGTTCATACCAAAATCCCTGATCCTGAGCTCCAACGCCTGAATAAAATATCCTTCAGCCTCCTTGTAATCTCCGGCAGAAAAACAGCATTGCCCCAGACTGTTAACCACAGAACCAAAATGGGGATTGCTTTCTAATCCGTTAATTTTATATACATCCACAGCCTCCAGCAGAAGCTTTTGGGCACTATTTAATTGACCAAGCCCCACATAAGCGCCGGCCAGATTACCCAGCCCAGTGGCATAAACCACCGGATCCTTATTATCTTTTCCTGCTATCAGGCTTGCTTCTTTGAATAATTCTGCCGCTTTGGAGTAATCCTTCATCTCCATGTAAAGAAGCCCCAGGTTGTTTAAAGCACCTGAATAAGCATAGCTTTCTTCATAGGAATTGTTTTTGTATATATTCACAGCATCTATGAGCAGCTGCTCAGACTTAGAAAATTCACCTGTAAGCCTGTACAGTCCTGCCAAATTGCTGATAGTTGCGGCATAATTGGGATTGTTTTTCCCTGCAATTCTTTCAATAATCCCCATAGCTTTTTGAAATAGCTGCTCAGCGTCTTTGTATCTGCTGGTGGAACGGTAATAACCTCCCAGCTCATTTAATATGGAAGCAAAGCTTAAACTTTCCTGGCCGTATTCCTCTGAGGCCTTATTTACAAGCTTTACCAGGTAAGCTTCCATATCAGCCATGCTAAGGCTGTCATAGCCTTTATCTATTTCTTTTATTAATTTATCTGTTTCAAGATTCATGGAAATCACCCTCATTTATCAGTAAAGTGTGTTTTTTTATAATTTTACTTTTAATTAAATACATATACAATAAGCTTGGAATTTAATGTGTCCTTTATGCAATGTAATGTACCAAAAGTACAATTTCATAAAAAAAAAACACGGCAGATAAATCTGCCGTGGATTATACACTAGTCAATAGCTATGAGCACCTCATCAAACAGGTCCTTCATACATAAGCCCTGGGAACAATGCATACAGTTAGTGCATGACCTGCACATCCATGAAGCTGCCTCCAGCCCTTCGTAATTATAACATTCCTCTGCTACGTGCAGCATCTGTTCTCTATTTCCCATATTAAAATCCTCCTTTATTTTATTGAAGTGTTACTGCCACATATTTTGCAAGATCCGCCAGTCTCTGAGAATAGCCAAACTCGTTGTCATACCAGGAAAGAACTTTAACCATTCTTGGTCCTATGACCATCGTTGACAGCGAATCTATTATTGATGATCTTGAATCCCCCCTGAAATCCACTGATACAAGAGGCTCGTCACAATATCCAAGTATGCCCTTCAGTTCATTTTCAGAAGCTGATTTTAACGCTGCATTAATCTCTTCCCTGGTTACATCCTTTGAAACCTGGCAAACAAGATCTGTGCAGGATACTGTGGGAGTTGGAACCCTTAAGGACATGCCATTTAATTTTCCGCTGAGCTGAGGCAACACCAGTGCAACAGCCTTAGCAGCGCCAGTGGTTGTTGGTATCATTGACTCGGCTCCAGCTCTGGCCCTTCTTAGATCATTATGGGGCATGTCTAATATCCTTTGGTCATTAGTATAGGAATGAATTGTTGTCATAAGCCCGTTTACTATTCCAAACTCTCTGTCCAATACCTTTGCAAAGGGAGCAAGGCAGTTGGTTGTGCAGGAAGCATTGGAAATTATATCATGGTTTTCAGGATTGTAATCTCCCTCATTAACACCCATTACTATGGTGATATCCTCGTTTTTTGCCGGTGCCGAAATTATGACTTTTTTTGCTCCGGCTTCAATATGTGCTTTTGCTTTTTCTGCATCGGTAAACCTACCTGTGCTTTCTATTACTATATCTGCATTAACATCCCCCCAGGGTATATTTTTAGGCTCTTTTTCAGCATAGACCCTTATCTCTTTTCCATTAACAACAATGGAGTTAGCTTTTGCTTCCACAGTCCCCTTGAATGCCCCATACAATGAGTCATGCTTAAGCAGATGTGCCAGAATTTCGGGACTGGTCAAATCGTTTATAGCAACTATCTCCAAATCCTTATCATAGGTCTCGGCAATTGCCTTTAAAACTGCTCTTCCTATTCTTCCAAACCCATTTATACCTACTCTTTTCATAATACTGCCTCCGATTATTCATTATCCAATATCCTTAAAATTTCTTTTGCCGCACCCTCATCTGTTACCAGTGTCATGTTGTTATTGTTCTTGATCACTGACAAAATTGCCTCAGCTTTACTGGTTCCACCTGCAACAGCAACTAAAACCTTTATATTTTTTACAAGCTCGTTTTTGATTCCTATAGTTGTAGAGGCATAGACAACTCTTCCCTGCCTGTCAAAATAACAGCCGAATGCCTCACCCACAGCCCCCAGTTTCTGAAGGTGCTGAATTTCTCCATTCTCAAGACCTCTTCTAAAAGCCATTTTATCCATTCTTCCAATACCATGTATCAGTAAATCTGTTTTCTGGAGTACCTCCAACACATCCTTTACTTCTTTTTCCTTAAGAATTGCTTCCATAGCCTCACGGCCTATATTATCCGGGGAATGCAGCAGCTTGTAGCTTCCCCCCATTTTTTCCGCCAGCTTTGCGGCCAAAGTATTTGCCTGATTCTCCACACTTTTTCCAACTCCCCCTCTAGCTGGCACTACAATTATATTTTTGTATCCAGAAGCCTCGGGAAAGTTGTCTACCACCGCTTGCACCGTGGTCCCACCAGTTAAGGCTATGATACTATTATCCTTTAGAGCACCTTTTATATATTCCCCGGCAGTTCTTCCAACATCAGCTGAAACATTGCTGTCTCCTTCCATATCACCAGGTACTATGATGATGTTTTTCAAACCTGTTTTGTTTTTAATCCACTCTTCAATATCTGATAAACCCTTAAGTTCAAATATATATTTGCTTAATTTTTCTAATAGTTGTTCTCCAGCTTCTGTTACAGTCATTCCTTCAGTATTTATATTAAGCAGGTTTTGGTCCCTTAAAAAGTTTACCTCACCTCTTACAATTCTTTCGCCAATATTCAGTTCCTCGGCAATAGCTCTTCTTCCTGCCGGCTGATTATAATAAACGGCTCTTAAGATGTTATATCTTCTTTCCAATAAATCAGTTATTTCCGGCACTATTTTCTTTTGTAGCTTAATTAACTCCTCCATATATACCTCCATGGACTTATTATGTCCCATCAATACATTTTACGTCCCACCATAGTTATATTATACCATTCCTTTTGAATAAAAAAAATACCCCCAGCGTAAAAATCTGGGAGATATTTTCATTTTTTATAAAATATTTGCTCTGCCGTTGTATACAATGCCCCGCCTTACATCCATGGATACGAAGGTTCCGTTTTTAAGCATCTCTGTTGCTCCTCCGGCTCCACATATAAGAGGTATGTCATTGGTGATGCATTCTATTGCCAGATGGGAAGTCATACCGCCCTCTTCGGCTATTATGCCTGCCACCTTATTAAGCACGGATATATATTCTCTCTGCAAATGCTTTATTACTAAAATGTCATCCTTTTGAACCAGCTCCATGGCCTCGCTTGGATTTTTAACCACTCTTACATTTCCATAGCCCGGTCTGTTTCCTGCGCCTCTTCCCTGTACCAGTATATCTCCTACTACATGGACTTTAAGCATATTGGTGGAGCCTGCATAGCTTACTGGAATTCCTGCAGCTATTACTACAAGATCACCTTTTTCCACATAGCCGGAATTTAGGGAAATGGCTACAGATTTATCAATCAACTCATCTGTAGATTTCATTTTAGGAGCGCTTATAGGAATAACCCCCCAGTTAAGGGCCAGACTCCTGGCTACCTTTTCCCCCGGGGTTACTGCGATGATAGCACACTTAGGCCTGTATTTGGATACCATCCTGGCAGTATGTCCGCTCTGTGTTGCAGTGATTATTGCCGAGGCGTTCAGCTCTGCTGCAGTGGTGCAGGTTGCAAGGCTGATAGCGTTTGGCACGTTTTGAATATGCTGTTCCTTCTTTGAATTTAGTATAGCGTCGTAATTCAGCTTAGCCTCAGCAGCCTGGGCAATTCTAGCCATGGTGTCTGCTGCCTCCACAGGATACTTGCCATTGGCGGATTCTCCGCTGAGCATTATAGCATCCGTGCCGTCAAATATTGCATTGGCTATATCAGATGCCTCTGCTCTGGTGGGACGCGGGTTCCTTATCATTGAATCCAGCATTTGCGTAGCAGTAATTACTGGAATTCCTGCCTTGTTGCATTTTTCTATTATCATTTTCTGCAGCAGCGGAACCTCTTCAATAGGAATCTCAACCCCCATATCTCCTCTTGCTACCATTATTCCATCAGAAAACTTTATTATTTCATCGATATTTTGCACACCCTCCTGATTCTCAATTTTGGAGAATATTTGAATTTCAGAACCACCGCTTTCCTCAAGAACCTTCCTGATAGCCATTACATCTGCTGCCTTTCTGATAAAGGATGCAGCTATTATGTCAACTTCCATCTCACAGCCAAACCGTAAATCATCAATATCCTTTTCTGTTATTGCAGGGAGGGCTACCGATACTCCTGGAACATTGACACCCTTGTGATTAGAAATTATACCGCTGTTTTTTACTATGCAGTTGATTTTGTTTCCGTCTATACTTGCTGCTTCAAGCCCCACAAGGCCATCATCAATGAGAATCATGTCTCCCTTTTTAATGTCCTTGTAAAGATCTGCATATGTAATGGAGCATCCATTTTCATCTCCCAGAATATCCTCTCCGCAGTAAATTGCAAAAGACTGTCCCTCTTTCAGTTCCACCTGCTTATCCTTGAAGTTTCCTGTTCTTATTTCAGGACCTTTAGTGTCAAGAATTATTGCAATATGCTTATGGTGTTTATCTCTCAGGGCTTTAATCATGTTCATTCTTTCACGATGCTCCTGGTGAGTACCGTGTGAAAAATTGTGCCTGGCAGCGCTCATGCCTGCTTCTATAAGCCCGGAAACCACTTCTTCCGTGGAGCTTGCCGGGCCTATTGTAAATACCATCTTTGTTTTCTGCATTGCTTATCCCTCAATTCATGTTTAATATGACAAAACGTCAGCAATTTCATAAAGTTTTTCATCAAATTTTCTTTCCATGGATAATGCCTCTTCAATATCCACATCTATGATTTTATTGTGCTTTATCCCTACCAGTCTGCCGTATTTTCCCTTAACCAGCAGTTCAACTGCCTGATACCCCATCCTTGATGCAAGAAGCCTGTCCGTGCTGGTAGGACTTCCTCCCCTTTGTATATATCCAAGTATGGATGCTCTGGCTTCAATACCTGTAACCTCTTCAATGACTTTTACAAGTTCTGTGGTTCCTCCTGCTCCCTCTGCAATTACAATCAGGTTATGCACTTTTCCTCTCTGTTTTCCCTCAAGAATCTTTCTTAATATCTCTTCCTTTGAATAGCCTACTTCGGGAACTATAATACTTTCCGCACCTCCTGCCAGTCCTGCATATAATGCAATGTCACCGCAGTGTCTTCCCATTACCTCCACAACGCTGACTCTCTCGTGGGAGGTGGCAGTGTCCCTGATTTTGTTAATTGCATCCAATACTGTATTAACAGCAGTATCGAAGCCTATGGTATAATCTGTATAAGCCAGATCATTATCTATAGTACCTGGTACTCCCACCACAGGAATTCCAAGCTTTGAAAGACGTTGTGCTCCCCGGAAGGTTCCGTCTCCTCCTATAAGTACAAGGCCGTCAATGGAAAAAGCCTTGATTATATTAACGGCCTTTTTCTGACCCTCCTCAGTGGCAAATTCAGCAGATCTGGAGGTCTTTAAAACTGTCCCTCCCCTTTGGATGATATCTGCCACATTTGACCTGTCCATCTCAAAAATTTCACCATTTATCAGGCCTGTATAGCCTCTTTTAATTCCCATAACCCGGATTCCTTTGTCCAATCCGGTCCTGACTACTGCCCTGATAGCTGCATTCATTCCCGGAGAGTCCCCTCCGCTGGTAAGTACGCCTATAGTCTTCATATAAATCAACCTCCAAACTGGAATGGAAAATCTTATAATAAATTATATCACATAAACAAAAAAAGAGAGAACAATTCCTCTCTTATTATTAATTATTAAGTAATAATTTATACCAGCTTAACATTTTCGTCACCGAATCTTTTTCTTAGTCCGGTCATAAGGTCTCCATCACTGGACGCCCAGTAGTCCTTATCCAGCCTAAACTGCTTCCTTTCCCTTTTAGTGAATATATGCACCGGCACATTTCCCTTAAAAAAGGAAAGCATATCCTTTAAATCCTGAAGCTCCTTTCTCATTGCAGCTTCATTCTCAAACTGTATATAAAGCTTCTCGTCATTGCCGGTATGAAGGGGATTTAAGGTATCACAAACCAGCTTTGGCGCTTCATCCTCACGGATGCTTACTCTTCCCTTTACCACCACAATGCCGTCTTCCTCAATAAGGCTTCTGCATCTTTCATATATTTTAGGAAATACTACAACCTCTATGGCGGCAAACATGTCTTCAACCCTTATAAATGCCATGTTTGCATTGTTTTTAGTTAATTTTTTAGTTATTTCTGTAATAATGCCCCCTACAATTACCACGTCTCCATCCTTCACCCTGGAGTTTTCCTCTGAAATTCCATCATCCAAGGTTTCAGGTGAAATTATTTCTGAAATCCTTATACTGGTATATCTGCTTAAAGCAGCGCTATATTGCTCCAGAGGATGTCCTGTGAGATAAAGTCCAGTCATTTCCTTTTCCTGTGCCAACAGATACTTTTTATCAAACTCATTTATATCCGGATAAGATATTTTTATTATATTATCCTCCACTGCTGCAAAAAGGCTTAGCTGTCCCTGAATATTTCTTTTTCTTTCATTACTGATGCTGTCCAGAATCTTTTCATATACTGCCAGCAGCTTTGATCTGTAAACCTTGAAGCAGTCAAAGGCTCCGGCCTTGATAAGGCTTTCCACCACCCTTTTATTGATACAAGCTGTGTCAATCTTGCTGCAGAAATCCTCCAGATCCTTGAATATTCCTTTCTTCTCCCTGGAATCCACTATGCTGTCAATAACATTAACCCCTACATTTTTAATGGCGGATAGTCCGAATCTTATCCTGTTTCCCCTTACGGTAAATTTTGAATAGCTTTCGTTTATATCAGGAGGCAGGAGCTGTATTCCATTTTCCTCTGCAAATCTTATATAAAAGGCCACCTTTGCATTGTCACCTTTTACGCTGTTAAGCATGGCTGCAAGAAATTCAGCAGGGTAATAATGCATCAGGTATGCGGTCTGATAGCCCACTACTGCATAGGCTGCAGCATGGGATTTGTTAAAGGCATAGGATGCAAAATCCATCATGGAATCAAATATCTTGTTAGCAGCTTCAATACTTATTCCACGGTTAAGACAGCCTTCCACCTCATAGCTTCCATCCTCCGACTTAATGCCGTATATGAAATTTTTTCGCTCCTCTTCCATTACATGATGCTTCTTTTTAGACATGGCACGTCTTACAAGGTCGCTTCTGCCCATGGAGTAGCCTGCCAAGTCCCTTACTATCTGCATAACCTGCTCCTGATACACCATGCAGCCGTAAGTTACCCCTAAAATAGGCTCCAGCTCAGGAGTTTCATACCTGATATTTTCAGGGTTCTTCTTATTCTTTATATACTTTGGTATTTCGGCCATTGGACCAGGCCTATAAAGGCTGATTCCTGCTATGATATCCTCCAGGGAATCCGGCTTAAGCTCCTTCATAAAGGAGGTCATGCCTGCAGATTCCAACTGGAATACACCTACCGTATGGCCATCTCCTATCATCCTGTAAACTTCCTTGTCCTCCAGGTCGATTCTGCTTATATCTAAATCAAGGTTCCTGTTTTCCTTTATCATTCTAACAGTATCCCGGATTACAGTTAAGGTTCGAAGGCCTAAAAAATCCATTTTAAGCAGTCCCAGCTCCTCCAGTGCTCCCATGGTAAACTGGGTTACTATACTGTCCTCATTTTTTTGAAGGGGTACAAAGCTTACCAAGGGCTCTGAAGCTATAACCACCCCTGCAGCGTGGGTAGAGGTATGTCTTGGCAGACCCTCCAGCTTTTTTGCTATATCTATTAAATAGCTGCAGCGTTCATCATCATCATAAATCAGTTTAAGCTCAGAATTATATTCCAGTGCCTTTTCAATGGTGATTCCCGGCATCTGAGGTATCATTTTTGCAATTTTATCAACCTCAGCATAGGAATAATCCAATGCTCTACCCACATCCCTGATGCAGGCCCGAGGTGCCATAGTACCGAAGGTTATGATTTGTGAAACATTTCTTTCACCATACTTATCCACCACATAATCAATGACCTCCTGCCTTCGCTCGTAGCAGAAGTCACTGTCTATATCCGGCATGGATACCCTGTCCGGATTTAAAAACCTTTCAAATATAAGGTTGTATTTAATAGGATCAATTTTTGTAATATTCAAGGTATATGCCACCAGAGAGCCTGCAGCGGAGCCTCTTCCTGGTCCGGTCATAATGCCGTTGTCATCTGCAAATTTAATAAAATCCCAAACTATTAGAAAATAGTCCACATAACCCATCTGTTTGATAATTTTAAGCTCATATTCCAGGCGGTCTTTGAGCTCCTGATCAATGCTTTCATACTTTTCCCTTAAGCCCTTCCAGCATAATTCCTCAAGGTATTCACAGGCATCCATTCCAGGCTCCAATGGATATCTTGGAAGCTTTGACTTGTGGAACTCATAGCTGAAATTGCACATATCTGCAATTTTCACTGTGTTTTCCAAAGCCTCCGGCACATAGGAAAAGGTCTCATACATTTCTTCAGGTGATTTCAGGTAAAACTGCTCTGAGGGATACCTCATCCTATCCTCGTCATTAACAGTTTTTGCTGTTTGTATGCAAAGCAGAACATCGTGGGAAACGCTGTCCTCTTTGTATATATAGTGAGTGTCATTAGTTGCTACCAGAGGGATATCAAGTTTTTTTGACATCTTCACCAGCGTATCATTAACCACAAGCTGCTGTTCAAGACCGTGATACTGCAGCTCAAGATAAAAGTCCTCCTGGAAAATGCTTTTGTATTCCAGGGCAGCCTTCTCAGCTCTAGCCAAATCCTCATGAAGTATATAGGATTGAACCTCTCCTCCCAGGCAGGCACTTAAGGCAATTAGTCCTTCACTGTGATTTTTCAGAAATTCCTTGTCGGTTCTTGGCTTATAGTAAAAGCCTTCTATGGATGCATTGGAAACTATCTCCATAAGGTTGCTGTAGCCTTTTTCATTTTTTACCAGCAGTACCAGATGGTAAGTCTCATTATCCTTGTCATTTTGTTTAATGTTCAGAGATTTCCCTGCTACATATACCTCACAGCCAAGTATAGGCTTTACTCCTGCCTCCATGGCCTCCTTGAAAAATTCAACGCAGCCGAACATTACCCCATGGTCAGTGATGGCTATGGAATCCATGTTAAGTTCTTTGGTGCGGCTTATTAAATCCTTAATTTTCGCAGAGCCGTCTAAAAGAGAGTAACCTGTATGCGTGTGCAGACTAACCCATTTTACCATTATTTCACCTTCATTAAGATTTTCTGAGCACCTTTGCAGACAACAGGGCTGTTGCAATCAGGTCCTTTTTTCTATCGTACATTTCAATTTGCACCTTGCAGAAATTACGTCCCATATCAATTATTTTTGTGTATATGTCTATAACCCTGTCCATCTGCAGAGGCTGCATAAAATATGTGCTTATGCTGTCAACGAAAACATTAATATTATTTTTATGTCTTAAAGTCATTATACCCACAGTGGATATAAGCATATTCAACGAGCTCCAGGATGCCGTGCCTATGGGGTCAAGCATTTCAGGAGTTATTTTTCCGTAAAAATACATCTCTCCATTATTTGATTCAAACTGAAAGTTTTTAAGCACAAGATCCTCCAGGGTTTCACCTACCTGAGGCTGTCTTGCTATATACTGCAAGGCTTTTATAACATCCTGTCTTGTAATTACACCCATCAGCTTCTTATTCTGAACCACCGGGCAAAGCTCAATACCCTCCCAGCCTGTTATGTGGGCTGCATAGGCTACAGTGGTTTTTGGTGTAACAGTAATGGGGCTCTTACACATAAATTTGGCCACAGTCTCCTGGTCATTGATGCTTCCAGCCAGATCCTTCAGTGTGGCAATGCCTACAACCTTCATATCATCATCTACCACCGGATATCTCTGATGCTGGGTCTGTTTCATAAGATTTCTCCAGTCAGCTACGGTATCAGTGGTTTTAAGGTAATAAGGGGTTGTCTTCATTATGTCCTCTACCAGTACTATATCCTTTTTTATAAGACTTTCTGAAATTGCCTTGTTTATCATGCTGGCAATTGTAAATGTATCGTAGGTTGATGAAATAATTGGCAGGCATTTTTCATTAGACAGCTTTTTTATTTCATCACTGCATCCAAAGCCTCCTGTAATAAGCACCCCGGATTCGTTCTCCAATGCAAGCCTGTGTGCCTCCTCCCTGTTTCCCACAATGAGAAGACAGCCTGGAGTAATATGCTTTGCCATGGCATCTATGGTCATGGCTCCTATCACAAACTTATGCAGGGTTTTATGAATTCCGTCCTTGCCTCCCAGCAAAGTGCCGTCAATTATATTGATTACTTCGCCGTAGGTAAGGGCTTCTATGCTTTTCTTTTCAACCTTTTCAATCCTTACAGTACCTACTCTGGGTATGGTGGTAACAAAGCCCAGGGAATCCGCATCCTTTATTGCTCTGTAGGCTGTGCCGTCACTTACCCCTAGCGCACAGGCCACACTTCGAACAGAAATTTTAGTACCTACCTCCAGAGTAAGTATATATTTTATAATATCCTCATGCTTAGACAAACCCTATCCCTACTTTCCTTCTTTAATTATTTCTTCAGCTATCTTTTCAATACGCCTTAATCTGTGGTTAACTCCGGATTTTCCAACCACAGGATTCAGCATCTCACCAAGCTCCTTTAAGGATTCATCCGGATAGTTCAGCCTAAGCTCTGCAATTTCCCTTAAATTTTTTGGAAGCCTTCTAAGTCCTATTTCTCTTTCAATAAGCTTTATGCTTTCAACCTGCCTAACTGCTGCATTTACAGTTTTGCTTAAGTTTGCAGTTTCACAGTTAACAAGCCTGTTTACGTTGTTTCTCATTTCCTTCATTATTCTTACATTTTCCAGCTCAAGGAGGGAAGTATGGGCTCCAATAATATTGAGAAGGTCCACTATCTGTTCCCCTTCCTTTAAATAAACCACATAACTGCTCTTTCTCTGAATAACCTTAGAGGTCAGGCCGTATTTATTAATAAGGGAACTGAGTTCCCTTGCATAATCCTCATCATGGGTTACGAACTCAAGGTGGTAGGTTTTTTCCGGATTGCTTATGCTGCCTCCGCCTAAAAACGCACCTCTGATGTAAGCTCTTTTCATATCGTCTCTTAGGAAGATATTTTCCGGAATGCTGTAATCCAATGAAAATATTCCTTCCTCTTCCCTTAAGAGGCCCACTTCCTTAAGTATATCCCTGACTCCCATTTCCTCGGTTATCATTATCATGTAAACATTGTTCTTTTTTAGCGAATTGCTTCTCTTTACCATTATCTTGGTATGAATATTAAAATGTTCCTTCAGCAGCTTGAAAATAAATCTTGCTATAGCAGGATTTTCTGTAGTTACTTTAAAGCTGAATTGCTTATTTCCTCCTATAAGCAGGGTGCCGCTAACCTTCATTATTGCTGACAGCTCAGCAACAGCTTCATTTTTTGATATTTCTGCATTCCTGCAGACCTCATTTTTAACTTTAACTGAAAATGACATGCTTCTCCCTACCCATTCCTGTTTTGTTTAAGTCTTTCTGACATATAGAAGTATTCAATAATTTTCTTTCTGTCATACTGAAGCTTTTTATCCATAATTGTTTCTATCAGTATAGCTGCCAGCTTTTCAGAATTATGCCTTACCAAGCCGTTAGAAACTTTTACAAAATCTCCCTCAATTACGTTAACATCAAGTCCTTTTACATTTTCCTCATTGTATTTAACCAGTTCCGAGCCGTTTTCCCTGTATTTTTCCTCAAGCTCATCTCCTATTTTACCTACATTAACCACTGCATAATCTACAATTCCCTGGCTGGTATGCTTTATGATAGCCCTTAAGTGATCCCCCACATCATAACCGTCAGTTTCACCATTCTGGGTCATTATATTTGATACATACAGCTTAATGGCATCTGACTTTTGGATGGCATTAGTTATATCCTTTATAAGCAGATTAGGAATTACGCTGGTGTAAAGGCTTCCTGGCCCAAGTATTATGGCGTCTGCCTCTTCAATAGCTTCCACCGCCTCCTTCAGTGCTTTTGCATTCCTTGGTTCAATAAATACCTTTTCAATGCTGGTACCTGAAGCTATGGCTTCCTTTGGAATATTTGATTCACCCTCCACAATGCTGCCATTCTTAAGCTTTGCCTTAAGTACTATATTATCCAGAGTAACAGGCATCACCTTCCCTGTTACAGCAAGAACGGAACTCATCTTCTGCACTGCTTCCTCGAAGTTGTTTGAAATTCCATCCATGGCAGCAAGAAAAAGATTCCCGAAGCTTTGGTTTTTAAGCTTTCCTTCGGTGAACCTGTATTGAAGGAGGTCTTCCATCAGCGGTTCTGTATCTGCCAGAGCCAGAATGCAGTTTCTTATATCACCCGGAGGCAGTATACCCAAATCGTCTCTGAGATCCCCTGATCCTCCGCCGTCATCTGCCACAGTAACCACAGCTGTAACATTGGAGGTATAATACTTTAAACCTCGGAGCATTGTGGAGAGACCTGTGCCTCCACCAATGGCCACTATTTTTGCTCCCTTAACCAGGAGCCTTTTTTCATATATAAGATTTTCCAGTTTCCTGGAATCCAGAGATACATTGAGATATCCCTTGTTTATCAGCGATATTATTGATCTCATACCTTGAGTAACAGAAATGTACAGCACAAAAAAACCGCTGATGATTAAAAATACATAAAATGAAATAAAGTAAAGGCTGTAGAATCTTCTATTAACAAATTCCAAAGCACCAAAGGTAATAAAAAGAACTCCCATAAAGCCCAGCAAAACCCACCTTTTAACTTTAATACCCGGTCTTAGCCAGTCAACGATCTTCATAGTTTTTTACCATCCTTATGAAAATCTTCTTCTATATCCCTATGGTCTATGGATACCTTGTGCCCGTTTTCTAAAAGCTTTTCATAAACTGCATTTGCAATTGTAACAGATCTATGCCTTCCGCCAGTACACCCTATTGATATAATAAGCTGCCTTTTGCCTTCCTTTAAATAGCTTGGTATAAGGAATTCCAGCATATCATTAAGTTTCTCCAAGAATTGCCTTGTAACATCATAATTCATCACATAATCCTTTACCTGCTGGTCATTGCCGGAAAACTTCTTTAGTTCAGGAAGGTAAAAAGGATTAGGAAGAAATCTAACATCAAAAACCAGGTCTGAATCCACAGGTATTCCATATTTGAAGCCAAAGGATACTACAGTAATCATAAGCTCTGATTCCAGCTGGCCGCTTTCGGAATAGATCTCAAAAATCTTTTCACGAAGCTCTCTGGTAGCAAGCCTTGAGGTATCAATTATATTATCAGCCCGGCTTTTAACCTCCTTTAGCCTGTTTCTTTCAAGGTTTATGCCATTTATGATTCTGCCCTCCGGTGAAAGAGGATGCTTTCTTCTGGTTTCCTTGAATCTTTTAACCAACACCTCATCAGAGGCATCTAAAAATAATATTTCATATTGATATTGCTGCATTTTAAGATATTTCAAACTTTCAAATAAATCATCAAAAAACTTTCCGCCGCGGATGTCTATAACCAGAGCAATCCTGTCGATTTTTCCGTCTGTCTGATAGCAGGCTTCAGCGAATTTTGGAATAAGAGTAGGCGGCAGATTATCTACGCAAAAAAAACCTAAATCCTCCAAACATCTTACTGCCTGGGTTTTCCCTGCACCGGATAGTCCGGTAACTATTACAAATCTCATGCTCTACCTCCTGTATAGCAGTTTATTATAGTACAGTTTTCATTTTATATTATAACACATTGATTTTAAAGATTAAATGGAGAATTAAGGCTGCTTAATTCTCCATTTGAAGGGGAGGTTTAGTCCTCCCCGATGATCCTTACCTCTGTATGAAGTTGTACATCATATTTGTCCATAACTTCCTGCTGAACAATTTTTATAAGCTTAAGAATATCACTGGCATTTGCACTGCCCTTGTTTATTATAAAGCCTGAATGCTTTTTGGAAACCTCGGCATCACCTACGGAAAGTCCCTTAAGTCCGGTATCCTCTATAAGCTTTGCAGCAAAGTGCCCCTCTGGTCTTTTGAAGGTGCTCCCTGCTGAAGGAAATTCCAAAGGCTGCTTTTCACTTCTTCTTGTGTTTAAATCCTGAATTCTGTTGTGTATTTTCTCATATTCTCCCTTTTGAAGCTGAAGGGTAACCTCCAGTACGGTATAGCCGTACTTTAATATTGAGCTCATCCTGTATCCCAGCTCCAGGTCGTCCTTATTTAAGGTTATTATGTTTCCGTCCTTATTCAGCACCTCTGCACTGTGTATGACATTTGATATTTCACCGTTATAGGCCCCCGCGTTCATTGTTACAGCGCCGCCTATACTGCCCGGTATGCCGCAGGCAAATTCAAAGCCCGTAAGCTCCTCTTTCATGGCAGCCTTACATATAGTGGTTAATGTAACACCACTTTCTGCAGTGATCCTCTCGTTATCTATCCTTATTTTGTTTAATTTATTTAACTTTATTACTACTCCCCGAATGCCGCCATCTTTAACCAAAAGGTTGGTGCCATTACCTATCACATAGTATGGTACATGTTCTGAAGAACAAATTTTAATCAGCTTTATAAGCTCCTCTTTATTAGCAGGGGTTGCCAGAATATCCGCAGGTCCTCCTACCTTAAAGGAAGTATGATTTTTCATAGGTTCATCTATTTTTATTGTATCTAATTCAAAAAGGCTGCCCAGCATTTTGCCAAAATCCTTGTGTAGGTTCATCTATCATTCTCCTCGAAATTATTAATTTTGTATCATATCCAGTATAATGTAAGTATTATTCTTAATCAACTGTTTTTAAAATAATACTGTATACTCTCAGCAGCCCGGCTGTCAATGGATGGAGTTTCCAAAAGCTCCTGATAAGTTGCATTTTTTATATTTTCTATGCTCTCAAATTTCTTCAGAAGCTCCTTCCTTCTTGTTTCTCCAATATACGGTATCTCTTCCAGTACCGAATGAAGCACCTTTTTATTTCTCAGGCTTCTGTGATAGGTTATGGCAAACCTGTGAACCTCATCCTGAATTCTCGTTACAAGCTTCATTGCTTTGGATCCGGATTTCATAATAAGCTCATTATTATTATATATCAATCCTCTGGTTTTGTGTTTATCGTCCTTTACCATGCCGCAGACAGGAATATCTATATCCAGGCTCTTCAGTACCTCCAGGGCAACATTTACCTGTCCCTTCCCGCCATCCATCATTATAACATCCGGAAATATGCTGAATTTTCCTGAGGAAAGCAACAGCTTATTGTCCCTGATGGCCTGGGTTTCCTCCAGCCCCCGTTTAAATCTCCTTGTAAGTATTTCCCTCATGCTGTCATAGTCATTGGAGCCCTTTACAGATTTTATCTTAAATCTTCTGTAATCGCTGTTCTTTGGCTTGCCCTCCTCGAATACCACCATAGTTCCAACAGAATCCACTCCCTGGATATTTGAAATATCGTAGGCTTCGATTCTTTCAGGCTGGCAATCAAGGCTTAACAGCTCCGCAAGCTCAAGCAAGGCCTCACGATGGCTTTCCTTGTCCTTTATGAGCTTAAGCTTGAAATGTTCAAGAGTCATCTGAGCGTTACTGGTTACCAGGTTCAAGGTTTTACACTTATCTCCCCTAACTGGAATATTTATAGATACCTTAGAGCCTCTTCTCATGGAAAGCCATTGCTCAAGCAGTTCCTTATCCTCCGCCTCTCTTACATTAATAACCTTGGGTATAAAAGCGGTGCCTCCATAAAAAACCTTTATAAAATTAGAGATGAGTTCCCTTTTCTCAATGCCCCCCGTGTTTTCCAGTATAAAGTGTTCTCTTCCCGTTATTTTTCCATCTCTTAAAAAGAACACCTGGGCTGAGCTGTGCTGGTCATCACTGTATATGTCAATGTAATCCTCATTTTCAAACTTGCCGGTAATTATCCTCTGCTTTTCTGTGATTTTATTTACCGCCGCAATCTTGTCCCTGAAAACCGCCGCCCGCTCAAATTCAAGATTTTCGGAAGCCTTTTCCATCTGCTTTTCCAATTCTCTTATAATTGCATTGTCCCTGCCCTGAAGCAGCTCCATAACCTCATTGACAATTTTCATGTATTCCGTTCTCGAAATCATTTTGCTGCAGGGGGCCTTACATAAACCTATATGATAATTCAGGCAGGGCCTTACCTTTTCGCCCTCCTCCTTTATTACCTTTTTGCAGGTTCTTATAGGAAATATCTTTTTAATAAGTTCTATAGTTTCATGTACAGCTGAAACATCTGTGAATGGTCCAAAATATTTTGCGCCGTCTTTAATCAGCATCCTGGTTACAAAAATTCTTGGGAATTCTTCATTCACAGTAATTTTTATAAAGGGGTAGTGTTTATCATCCTTCAATAGGATATTATATCTTGGTTTATGTTTTTTAATCAAATTACATTCCAGTATCAGAGCCTCTATTTCAGAATCGGTGACTATGTATTCGAATTCACTGATATTCTGCACCATGGCCCGAACCTTTTCAGATGCATATTTAGTATTCTGAAAATACTGCCTCACCCTGTTTTTTAATATTTTAGCCTTTCCCACATATATAATTTCTCCAGAGGAGTTTTTCATTATATAAACCCCAGGCTTATCAGGGAGAACCTTTAATTGATATTCAAAATCAAACAAATAATCACGACCTTTAATTAAAAATACCAGGCAGTTTGTACACCGCCAACACAAGCCCTGCCCCAACTATGCAGGTTTCCACTGCCTTTCCAAGCTTTGAATTACTGTTATAGGTAAAGGGAAACTTGAATTTCCTTTTGCTGAAAGGATATAAAAGAGGTACTCCCCGGTTTGTAAACATATCGCACACCAGATGCATGCCATAGCCTATCATAAAATAATAAGCCAGATATTTTATATTATATTCATTTCCTATATACCCTGCTATCAGACTAAATAAAATCATGCCTGCAGCACTGTGGGTAAGACCATTTCGATGAGCAGACACGGCTATTATCAGAAATGCCACCGCCAAAGCCTTAAATATTGGTTCTCCAGGGTTGATATAGTCATACCACAATATAACCACTCCAAGCGCTGCATATATGAAGACCTTGGTAAGCTTATTACTGAAGGGCAGTATATATTTGTTGATTATGCTTTTAGGGTGATCAATATCAGGCAGCAGGGACCCCAGCAATACCACAACAAGACCCATATAGGTAAATTTCACCGGCATCTTATCTGCAACACAGATCAGGGTTATTATCCCAACTCCCCCATGAGTTATTCCCTTCATTATTATCTCCTCGAAATCTATATTATTATCAATAATTATACTCAATAAGCTGCCCGATATCCACAAAAAGCTTTAATGCGACATCATTTCCTGGGAAATATCCTATGTCAGCAAGAAAAAAGGATTTGCAGCGGCAAATCCAAAATTATATTTTGTTTTCTACAGCATTAACAATTTGACTATCAATCATATCAGCAATATTCAAAAGAATATCCTCAATACCCTTGGTGCCATAGTTTCCAAACTCTCCATGATGTGACAAAATTGAGTAGCAAATGTCGTCCAGTTCCTCCGGGGAAAGTACATTGCCGGTTTCTTCATTTATATCCCTTAAATATGCCGTCCCCAGCACCAGATGATCCATTTTTATGGATTTTCTTTTTATTATGCCGTCATAGTCATACTCCTGGGTCTTCATAAGATCGTGCACAATTGCCTTAAGCATCAGCCGGTCTCTGGATATAACCTCTCTGGCATCCATATAAAAAGGAGGATCAAGATAATTTGAAATAATTGCTTCCATGGATTTCATAACACCAACAGTATGGATAAACAGTCCTCCTCGTTTATTTCCGTGAAATTTTTCTGCAGCAACACAGCTGGTGAAAGCGTTCCACCTTCCACTGTTAGTACCGAAAGCTCCTGTGGCAGCCACGGCAATTTTCCTGTATTTTTCCTCCAGGCTGTTAACCGTGTTGTTAAAATACTGGTACAGCTCATCAGGTACAGGGTAGGAAGGTACAAAATCATTATAATCGTATCCGCTGAGCACAGGCCTTATAACAGGACTTTTAATCTGCACAGCATTGTTAAAAAAGCTTACATAGCCTTTAATATGAATAATTGTATTTATTTCAATAGCACTGATAAAGTGTTCATAATTATCCCATAATGGAAATGACATGCTTCCCGAATTGTCCTGGATTATAAGTGTTAAAAACGGGCTGCCGTCTTTCTTTCTTCCAGTTCTTTTATCACTGACCAATGCATTAATTTCAATTGCAGCACCATTATCCAGCTTGGATAAGTCTTCTATTTTCATATGCTCCTCCTTTATTTGCTCAAGGCAGTATCCATAACACCTGCTGCTATTCTGGCGGCAGCTATTCCGCCCTGACCACCGTCTTCAACAATTACTGCCACCGCCACCTGAGGATTCTCATATGGCGCAAAGCCAATAAACCATGAATGAGGCACAGAGCTGCCATCATCGCTGTGGTCGGCAGTACCGGTCTTGCCGCACACTTTAATATCTGCAAGGGCTGCATTTCCTCCAGTTCCTTCAGCTACCACCGTTCTCATAAAATCTTTCATTATAGCCGCCGTATTTGGAGATATTATCTGCTTTATACTTACAGGTTCAATTGATTTTACGGTTTCCCCTGTACTTTTAGTAACCTTTGACACTAGATAAGGCTTCATCATTACACCATTGTTTGCGATTGTTGAAGCTATTAAAGCCATTTCCATTGGAGTTGCCAGAACAGTGCTCTGTCCAATGGCACTTTGAGCTATATTCCCTTTTTCATAGCTCTTTAAGCTTGGAAACCTGCTATTTTCCAGGGTTATACCATCAACCGGCGTATCCTCATTAAAATAGAATTTTTCTGCAGTATCCTTAAGCTTGCTGTTGCCCAGCTCCATTCCAAGAGTTCCGAAAACCACATTGCTGGAATGCACATAGGCCTGCTTGAAATTAATATTCCCCAGCACCTCTCCATTAAAATTGCTCAGAGACTCCTTGGCATTGAAAACCAGCTTGCCGTTGTCATCAAAGTTTCTGTCCATAATACCGGATATATTCTCCAGGGCGCTGATTGCAGTTATGGTTTTAAAGGTAGAGCCTGGGGGGTATAGTCCGGCGGTTGCCCTGTTTATAAGAGGTCTGTTTTTGTCTGAATTTATTGCTGCCCAGTTTGCAGCCAGGTCATTTGGGTCGAAGGACGGCTTGGATACGAGAGCAAGTATCTCTCCGGTTTTTGGATTCAGCACCACCACTGCACCCTTATTATTGCCAAGCATATCATAAGCTCTTTTCTGTATGTTGTAATTCAGGGTTGTTATTAGGTTGCTGCCAATCTTTGGCTGAGTTTTGCCCCCTGACTTTATAAATCCCATCACAGTATCCTGTACACTGGAGGACATAAGATCATTGTCATATTTTCTTTCAAGGCCGGTTATTCCATATTTTATATCAACATAGCCAAGCACATGAGCAAACATGGCACCACCTGTATATTCTCTTTTCTGGGTTGCGGCATCCAGCCTCTCACTGTTGGTAAGAGGTTTCAGATTCCTGTCGTATATTGTGCCTCTAAGCACCTCGTTTCTTTTAACCCAGAGCCTTTTGTTGGCAGGATTGTTTACTATTTCCGGTCCCACAGCCATCTCAAAATAGGTTATATAGGTTATAAGAGCCATGAAAAATATCAGAAATACTATAAGCACTCTTTTTATGTTTCTTGTTATATCATCCATATTATCTACCCTCTTCTGAAATCTTCTGGATTATTCCCAAGGCAAGAAAAGTAATAAGCATGGAACTGCCTCCATAGCTCACTAGCGGCATTGTTATGCCCGTCAGTGGAATGGCATTGGTAACCCCTCCGATAATAACCAGCACCTGGCATGCCAGCATCGTGCTGAAGCCTATTGCAAGAAGCCTTGAAAACTTGTCTTCTTCGTAAAAAGCTGCCCTTATGCATCTATAAAACAGAAGAAAGTATAGGATAATTATGGCGAAACCAATAAGTATACCAAGCTCCTCGCACAAGGCAGCAAATATAAAGTCGCTGGTATTAACAGGCACATATTCAGGATGTCCAAGTCCCAGCCCTGTTCCGGTAAGTCCTCCTGTGGCAATTGAAAATAAGGACTGCACCACCTGGTATCCCTTGTCATTGACATAGTTCCATGGATTTTGCCAAATCAGGAACCTCACTTTCACATGGTCAAAAAGCTGGTAGCTTATTGCAGCACCCATAACAAACATGCCAATGCAGGCAAGTACGTACTTTAACTTTGAAGTAGCAATATAAAGCATTGTTACAGATATTCCGAAAAATATCAGCGCAGAGCCCAGGTCCTTTTGAAGCACCATAAAGCCAAGGCACACCATCACCACTCCTGCAGGCTCAAACAGGCTTTTAAAGTCCTTGTAGTCCTTCAGGGATGAGGCAAGGTATGCTATGAGGAACAGCTTCCCAAATTCGGAAGGCTGAAAGCTAAAGGGCCCTATAAGAACCCAGTTCTTGGAACCGTTAATCTCGGTTCCTATTACCATAGCCATACCCATAAAAATAACTGTAAAAGCAAGGTATATATACTTATACCTGCTGAATCTTTTTATATCCGGCAACAGCACCACAGTTAGTATAAAACCGGTCACACTGACAGCAAACCATATTACCTGCTTTATGGAAACGGACATGTTAAGCCTGTATATCATAACAATACCGATTACCGACAATATGCTTGAAAATATAAATATATATTTGTCCCCTTCTGAGAAATATCTTCTAATTACAAAATAAGAGTAACCTATAAGCAAACAGGTTACTACAGACATAATCAGGGCACCCTTGTCAAATGGCTGCTTTAAAACAGCCAGGTTAAGAAAGCACACTATGCAAAGCAGATACGTGTACCTCAAAAGCTTTTTTTCGTCTTTATCAGCTCTCAACAGCTTCACCACCAAATTAGATAAATTTAAAGGAAACACTTCCTATTGTAATTTTATCGCCTGAGTCAAGATATTCCTTTCCAATCAGTCTTTCACCATTTAATATAGTTCCGTTGGTGCTGTCCAGATCCTCAAGGACGCACTCTCCGTTTTTAACATATATTTTTGCATGATAGCTGGATGCGTAAGGATCATTCAATACAAGCATGTTATCGCTTTTTCTTCCTATGGTGATAACATCCTTAACAGGGATCACCCCGCCTTTTCTTAAGTTCTGGTTGTTTCCTGGTTCGAGAATTTCTAGTCCGAAGGAACGCATATTTTCCTTTCTTCCCCTGGAGCCTCCCTTCATATCCTTATACATAATCTTTAATGCAGTAAAAATAATAATATAGATTATTGCTATAATAATTATCTTAAAAATTAGGCTTAATTTGCTAAGGTCCACATTAATCACCCTCTTATAGTTATTCAAAAAAGAAAATTAAACAAAAAGCCAGCATTTAATAGTCTTATATGCCAGCCCTTTATAAATTATAACATCTTTTTCAAGTATTGTCCCGTGTAAGAGCTTTTATTTTTAATTATTTCTTCCGGCCTTCCCTGGGCTATAATCTCACCGCCCCGGTCTCCGCCCTCCGGTCCAAGGTCTATAATGTAATCCGCATTTTTAATCACATCCAGATTATGTTCAATTACTATAACCGTATTCCCTGTATCCACAATCCTTTGAAGAACCTCTATAAGCCTTTTTACATCGTCCACGTGGAGCCCTGTGGTAGGCTCATCCAGTATATAAAGGGTTTTGCCGGTGCTCCTTCTTGAAAGCTCATAGGCAAGCTTAATTCTTTGTGCTTCTCCACCGGAAAGCTGTGTAGAGGGCTGCCCCAGTCTTATATAGCCCAGGCCCACATCCATAAGTGTCTGAAGCTTGTTTTTTATCCTTGGCAGATTTTCAAAGAATGTCAGCGCTTCCTCCACTGTCATGTTTAAAACCTCATCAATATTTTTGCCTTTATATTTTACCTCCAGGGTTTCCCTGTTGTATCTTTTGCCCTTGCATACCTCGCAGGGAACATACACGTCAGATAAAAACTGCATTTCGATTTTAATTATTCCGTCACCGCTGCAGGCCTCACACCTGCCACCTTTTACATTAAAACTAAACCTGCCTGGCTTATAGCCTCTCATTTTAGCTTCTGATGTATTGGAAAAAACATCCCTTATGATATCAAATACACCTGTATAGGTTGCAGGATTGGACCTTGGGGTTCTGCCTATCGGACTTTGATCAATATTAATAATCTTATCTATATTTTCTATACCTATTATTTCCTTATGCCAGCCCGGATTATCCCTGGACTTGTTAATAACCTTATTTATCCCTTTATAAAGTATTTCATTTACCAGTGTACTTTTACCTGAGCCTGAAACTCCTGTAACACAAGTGAAAACTCCCATTGGGAAATCAACATCTATTCCCTTAAGGTTATTTTCAGCTGCTTCTTTAATCCTGATAAATTTATCTGCCGGCTGTCTCCTCGTTTTTGGCACTGAAATTTCCTTTTTTCCTGTTAAATATGCCCCAGTAATGGATCTTTCACATTTTATTATGTCCTCCATTGTTCCTGCTGCAACTATTTCACCACCGTGCTCACCAGGACCAGGACCTATATCCACAATAAAATCTGCAGCCTTCATGGTATCCTCATCATGCTCTACTACTATAAGTGTATTGCCGATGTCCCTGAGCTTTTTCAATGCATCAATAAGCCTGTCATTATCCCTTTGGTGAAGCCCTATGCTTGGTTCATCCAATATATACATTACACCAACCAGACTGGAGCCAATCTGAGTGGCAAGCCTAATTCTCTGAGATTCCCCTCCGGAAAGTGTACCTGAATTTCTCCACAGGTTAAGGTAGTCCAAACCGACATTTATAAGGAAGGAAAGTCTGTTTTTAATTTCCTTAAATATCTGGCGGCTTATTAAATCTTCTCTTTCTGTTAATTTAAGCTTACTGATAAATTCCAGCTCCTCCTGGATGGAAAGCTTACAGAATTCTGCAATATTTAGCCCTCCCACAGTAACCGAAAGCACCTCTTTTTTCAGTCTGTCTCCGCTGCACTCTGGACAAGGGTTATTGCTCATATAATTTTCAATTTCACTTTTAATATAATCTGAATTGGTTTCCTTATATCTCCTCTTAAGATTATTAATTACACCTTCATAGGCATGATTAAATTCCATGGTGCCATTTTCTCTTGAATATTTAACCTTAACCTTGTTTCCCATGGACCCGTACAGGAGCACATCCACCACTTCCCTTGGCAGCTTTTCAATGGGTGTGTCCAGCTTGAACTTGTATTCCTTTGCTAAAGCTTTTAATATATTGAAGGTCCAGGATTCCTCCTTTAAGGAACCGCTGCCCCAGGGCGCCACTGCACCATCCAGTATGCTTTTTGACTTATCAGGTATAACTAGGTCCTCATCTATTTCAAGCAATGTTCCAAGACCGTCGCAATGATCGCATTTTCCAAAGGGTGAGTTAAAGGAAAACATTCTTGGTAGCAGCTCCTCAATACTGATTCCGCAGTCCGGGCATGCATAATTTTCGCTGAAAAGAATGTCCTCTCCACCTATTACATTTATAATTACTATACCTTCCGCCAGCTTAAGGGCTGTTTCAATGGAGTCTGCCAGTCTTGTTCTTATATCAGGCTTTATCACGAGTCTGTCAATAACCGCTTCTATATTATGCTTCTGAGTCTTTCCAAGCTTGATTTCATCCTCAAGAATATCATAGGTCACGCCATCAATTCTTGCCCTGACAAATCCATTTTTCTTGATGTTTTCAATGACCTTAACATGCTCTCCCTTTTTACCTCTTATAATTGGAGCCAGAACCTGTATTTTAGTCCTATCCTCCATTTCCATTATCCTGTCCACCATCTGATCTATGGTCTGCTGGGTAATTTCCTTTCCGCAGTTTGGACAATGGGGGATTCCAATTTTTGAATAAAGCAGCCTCAGATAATCATAAATTTCTGTGACAGTTCCAACAGTGGATCTTGGATTTCTGCTGGTAGTTTTCTGGTCTATGGATATAGCAGGAGACAGCCCTTCAATATAGTCAACATCAGGCTTGTTCATCTGCCCTAAAAACTGTCTTGCATAAGCTGACAATGATTCAACATAGCGTCTCTGTCCTTCCGCATACAAGGTATCAAATGCAAGGGAGGACTTGCCTGAGCCTGATAGTCCGGTAAAAACCACAAACTTATCTCTTGGAATTTCAAGATCTACGTTTTTAAGATTATGGACCCTTGCTCCTTTTATAATAATTTTATCTTTCATTTTTACTCCTCTGTTTTTTTAATTTAAATATTAAGTCCCTCAAGTATGCCGCCTGCTCGAACTGAAGATCCTTGGCAGCCTGCCGCATTTCCTTTTCACATCTTTCTATTTCAGCCTCCAGCCTGGCCTTATCTGCAGAATATGCTTCCTCAAGACTTTCATAATGGGTATCCTCCGGTGCTGTAGTTGCCTCAATAAGCTGTCTTACTTCTTTAATTATGGTTTTAGGGACTATACCATTTTGCTGGTTGTACTCCATTTGCAGCTTTCTTCTTCTGTTTGTTTCACTTATTGCCTTGTTCATAGAATCAGTCATGTTGTCTGCATACATAACCACTTTGCTTTCAGAGTTTCTTGCAGCTCTTCCGATTGTCTGTATCAATGACCTTTCAGATCTTAGAAAGCCTTCCTTGTCTGCATCAAGAATAGCTACCAGAGCTACCTCAGGAATATCAAGACCTTCCCTTAAAAGGTTTATTCCCACAATAACATCAAAATCACCGTTTCTAAGATCTCTTATTATTTTTATCCTCTCAAAGGTATCTATGTCGGAATGAAGATACCTTGCCTTTATTCCCATCTCCTTAAAATAATCCGTCAGATCCTCCGCCATTTTCTTGGTAAGAGTGGTTACCATTACTCTGAACCCTCTTTTTACCGTATCCAAAATTTTAGTGTACAGATCATCTATCTGGCCTTTAACCGGAAGAACTGTTATCTCGGGATCAAGAAGTCCGGTTGGTCTTATAATCTGTTCAGCAACATTTTCTGATAGCTTCAGCTCATAATCTGCCGGAGTGGCGCTTACAAATACAACCTGATTCAGCTTTTCATGAAATTCTGAAAAGGTCAGCGGTCTGTTATCATATGCACAGGGCAGTCTGAACCCGTAATTTACCAAAGTTTCTTTTCTGGACCTGTCTCCTGCATACATGGCGCGAACCTGGGGTACAGTTGCATGGCTCTCGTCAATAAATAAAAGAAAGTCCTTTGGGAAGTAATCTATTAAGGTCTGAGGGGGTGAATTTTTCGCCCTGCCGTCCAGTATCCTTGAATAATTTTCAATACCGGTGCAGTATCCCACCTCTCTCAGCATTTCGATGTCAAAGTTCGTTCTCTGCTTAAGCCTTTGGGCTTCCAGCAGCTTATCCTCTGAGGTTAATTCCTTCAGCCTTTCCTCCAGTTCTATTTCAATTTGTGTAATTGCTCTCTGCAGTCTTTCCTTTGACGCAGCAAAGTGGGTGGCTGGGAATATGATAACATGCTTCCTGTTTCCGGTTATTTCGCCAGTGACCACATCAAACTCACGTATTCTTTCAATTTCATCGCCGAAAAACTCCACTCTTATCCCTGTGTTTGATGAATTGGATGGATATATATCCACTACGTCCCCCCTCACCCTGAAGGTTGAACGGACAAAATTTATTTCATTTCTTTCATATTGAATCTCCACCAGTTTTCTTATTACTTCGTCCCTGTTTTTCTCCATACCCTCTCTCATGGAAATGGATAGGTTTTTATATTCCTCCGGGTTACCAAGACCATATATGCAGGATATAGATGCAACTATGATAACATCCTGTCTTTCAAACAGTGCTGAAGTGGCTGAATGTCTCAGCTTGTTAATTTCATCATTGATTGACGAATCCTTTTCTATAAAAGTGTCGGTCTGTGGCACATAAGCTTCCGGCTGATAGTAATCATAAAAAGAAACAAAGTATTCAACACAATTATCAGGGAAAAATTCTTTAAACTCTGAACAGAGCTGTGCTGCCAGAGTTTTATTATGAGCTAGTATAAGGGTAGGCTTTTTCACCCGTTCAATTATGTTTGCCATTGTAAAGGTCTTTCCTGAACCTGTAACCCCCAGGATTGTCTGAAACTTTTTTCCTGCCTCAATTCCTTCAGCAATGCTGTTAATTGCCTTAGGCTGGTCACCGGTAGGCTTAAAGCTGGAGTGTATCTTAAATTCTCCCATTAATCATCATTATCCTTCTTTTTTATTTTATTTAAAACATCCTTAAAGGAGTTTTCGTTAAATTTCACTACCATGCTGTCCTTGGGCATAACCTTTGGTACAAGCACCATGCCCAGCCGTTTTTCATAATTCATTCTGTTGTAGCTGACCTGCTCATAGGCCCCATTTTCTTTTTTTACATTAAACCAGAGGAAATTAGAGCCCTCTCTTATGGTTTCAGCTATTACTTCTTCATTTTCAATAAATCTGTCGTTAATCTTAAGTAAAATATCACCGCTTTTGATTCCCATTTCATATGCTGGAGAGCCGGGAGCTACCTCCAGTACCATAACACCGTCGCTGTTGCTGATATATTTTGGCTTTCCCTTAAGCTCATTATTCCTTTGGTATAAAATAATGCCCTCATGAGCTGCAATTGAAAATACGAGCACAAACAGCTTGAAGAATAAATTTATCTGAGCAAGCTGAGCCAGACCGAAAAGCACTATGCTGTAGCCTATTATCAAAATACCAGACTCCTGTATTTTCTTATCTTTATCCTTGGTAAAGGTTACACTGCTATAGCCTATTATTCCATAAAAAGGAACAAGCATAAGCACGGCATTTTTTAAAATACTAAGTGGAATTGAGGTCTGGATTATTGGCCACCATGCCGGAAGAGGCACCTGCCAGGCTGCAGTAGCCAAAGATCTGTCCTGTATTAAAAAAAATATTGCCACAGGAATGGCCCAGTATCTCTGCATGGCAAAGCCGCCTATTATAGTATCATCCCTGCTGGTAAAAACCGGCATGCTCCCTCTCTTTCCATCCACAAGAATTACCAGTCCTTCAACAAAATGCAGCACTGCCACCATGGTCATCAAAGCCGGTATGTCCAGCTTCAGCAAGTTCCAGGCAGGGTTTCCGGAAAAATAGGTAATATAAGTAAACACCAGGCTTAGTGCACCCAATATTGCACCTGAGTATGCAAAGCAAACAAACCGAGGATTATAGAACATAAATAACACAGATGCCAGGAAAAGCAGGTCGATGGAGGAGGACTCATCAAAAATCACTCCAAGGTATGACATTATAAGGCTTGCCACCGTACCTGCAAATATACCGATTACCACCTGGGATATGGTTAGTTCAAAAGGAGTGTCAAGTCTTTCTCCCATAATCATTTTCTGCATCATGGTGGTCTTTACATTTCTTCTGTATAGTATAAAAGCCAGTAATATCAGAAGAATTGCCATATAAGGTTCAGTTATGGCGAATGCTACCGATTTTAAGGTATATATCAAAATATTCATTAAGCGCACTCACACTCCTACTGTTTGATTTTGCTTTTTGCTATTTCCAGCGCTTTATTGAACTGAGGATCTGTACTCCTGTTGTATTGTGCAGCCCTCAAAGTATCCGGATATTCTACCTCCACATCAGGTTTTATTCCAGTATGGTTTATATTCTCACCGTTAGGCGTATAATATTTTGAAATTGTAACCTTTAAGGCTGTGCCGTCACCAGTATCCAGCAAGGTCTGTACAACACCCTTTCCATAGGTTTTCTTTCCAACCAGGGTTCCCAGCTTATAATCCCTTACAGCACCTGAAAAAATTTCCGAAGCGCTTGCTGTTCCCTCATTTGTCAGTACTACCAGCGGCATTCCCATGGCATCGCCGCCTGTGGAATAATACTTTTTACTGTAATTATATTTATCCACAGTAGATACAACAACTTTATCCTTTTCCACAAAATTAGATACCATATCCACACATTCATTTAAAAGTCCGCCTGGATTGCTTCTCAGGTCAATAATCAGTACCTGCATACCTTTTCCCTTAAGTTCATCCAGCTTGGATTTGAAATTTTTTGCAGTATTTTCATCAAACATTGATACTTGTATATAACCCACCTTTGAATCAATCATCTCGCCTTTTATTGTAACAAGATTTATCTTTGCTCTGGTAAGCTCTACTTCAAACTCACCCTTGTTTTCCCTGTATAAGGTAAGCTTAACCTTTGTGCCTTCCTGGCCCTTCATCAAGGCAACTGCGGCCTCCAATTCCTTTCCGGAAACAGCCTTGCCATCTACTTTCTCTATTACATCCTTTGGAAGTATACCCGCTTTTTTAGATGGTGAATCCTCAAAAATATCAACAACAACTATATTATCATTATCAGCCTGGACCTGTAGTCCTACTCCGCTGTAATTTCCTTCAGTCTGAGCATTAAAGTCCGCATATTCCTGTTTATTCATAAACACAGTATATGGATCGTTAAGAGCAGAAGTCATCCCTTTAATAGCACCCTCCACCAGCACATTATCATCAATTTTACCATCATAATAATTATCAAGCTGGTCTTTTACCAGAAATAGTTTCTCAAATTTCATATAATTATTATAGTCTGTTTTGCTTATTGCCACCTTCCCGTTGGGAAGATATGTTCCAAACAAAGTACTTCCAAAGTAAGTTACCGTATTTGTTATAAGTACTATTATTATTGTAAATGTTATCCACTTCTTTTTGCTCATCAAATTCATCACCTCATAATTTATGCTTCCACTATTATTATTTTAATAAACTCTAAATAATTATAACATTAATAAAAATAAATATAAAATATTTTTAGGGCAGATCCTTCTAAACGAAAAATCTGCCCTGGTATATCTCAATGATTTCTAATATTAGGCTATACTGCCAGGAATTTTCTAAGTGCAAATATACTTCCGGCAGCTCCTATTACTATTCCTACAAGGATGAATAATGCAAGTATAAATGTGCTCACATAGCTAGGAGCAATGAGCTGCATCATGAGCAGACCCTGGGATATCTTAACATATGCCAGCTTATACACATAATACAATATTACGTCTGCCACTATTCCTCCAAGGATGCCAAGTATCACACCCTCCATAATGAACGGCCACCTTATAAACCAGTCAGTGGCTCCAATATATTTCATAATTCCAATTTCTCTTCTTCTTGAGTAAACAGTTATTTTGATTGTATTTCCAATAAGGAATAGAGATACTGAGATTAGTATGATAAACATTACAACACCAACCCATTTTATGGTTCTTGTTATGGAAACCAGCTTATCCACTATCTCTCTTCCGTCCTTAATTGTGTCAATGCCATTCATTCCATCTACTGCCTTAACTACATTTGTTATGGTATCAGGATTTTTTACCTTTATAACGAATGAGTTAGGAAGAGGATTATTTTTATCCAAGCCTTCAGTTAAGCTTTTATTTTGTTCACCCAGCTGATTCTTAAAGTTGTCCAGAGCCTGTGCCTTGCTTTCATAGGAATAGCTTACTACTCCATCAACAGTTTTAATCTTGCTTTCCAAAGCCTTCTGGTCAGTAACAGTAATATTGTCCTTTAAATATATCTTAACCTCTACCTTGGATTCTACATTTAAAATACCCTTGTTTACATTCAAGGTAAGCAGCACAAATATTCCCAGTATAAAAAGAGTGGCTGCCACAGTTGCCATAGAAGCAGTACTTACAGTAACATTTCTTTTTAAGCTTTTAAGAGAATCACTTAAAAAATATTTAAAAGTATTAATCTTCATAGCCGTATGCTCCCTTCTTCTCGTCTCTTACAATAGTGCCTCTTTCTATTGCTATAACTCTTTTTCTCATGGTGTCCACTATATCCTTGGCATGAGTTGCCATCAGCAATGTGGTACCGGCATGATTTATATCATTAAGTGTTCCCATTATTTCCATAGCGGTTTCAGGGTCAAGGTTTCCGGTAGGCTCGTCCGCAATTAGTATTGCAGGATTGTTTACAATAGCTCTTGCCAGAGAAACTCTCTGCTGCTCACCACCGGACAGCTGGTGCGGGAAAGCCTTGTATTTACTTGATAGTCCCACCAGAGAAAGTACCACCGGCACCTTTTTACGTATTTCCCTATATGGAGCTTCAACCACTCTCATGGCAAAAGCAACATTTTCATATACATTCAGTGTAGGAATTAATCTGTAGTCCTGGAAAACAACACCTATCTTTCTTCTATAGTAGGGAACCTGTTTTGGTTTCAGCGTTGTTATGTCGGTGCCGTTTACTATTACAGACCCGCTGGTAGGATCAATTTCCTTAAGGAGCACTTTAATAAATGTAGATTTACCTGCTCCACTTGGTCCAACTAAAAATACGAATTCACCTTTTTCTATAGTTAAGTTAACATCACACAATGCAAATATATTATTATTATATATCTTATTCACTGACTTAAATTCGATCATCGTTTCTCTCCTTGACAACATAATTTTCTAACAATGAGTTAAAATTGCTATGTTTATTATAGCATAATGTAACATTAAATCAAAAATTAATTTTTGTTAAATTTATGTGATAAAAAATGCAAAAAAGCTAATATTCTACATTTCCTTAAAGCCCTCACCCAGCACCTCATGCGCTTCGCTTACTGTAATAAAGGCCTTTTGGTCAATTTCTTTTATATATTTCTTAAGTCTTATAAATTCCTTCCGCCCCAGCACAGTAATGAGTATATAGGAATCATTACCAGTATATCCTCCCTTTCCCTGAATAACTGTACAGCCACGCCCCAGTATATCTGTTATATATCTGCTTATAATTTTACTTTTTTCACTTATTATCATTACTTGTTTTGAAATATTCAGTCCTTCTATCACAGTATCAATAACAAAGCCATTCATTATAACACATAGCAAAGCAAACATCCCTGACTCTGCACCAAAAAACAATGCGGCAAAAAGGGTTATTATGAAGTCTACTGCCAGCAGGGACTTGCCAATATTTATGTTAACAAATTTATTAATTATTTTGGCAAGAATATCGGTACCCCCTGTGGAGGCATTCTGATTGAATACCATAGCCATACCTACTCCGTTAATTAAGGTGCCAAATACCGAGGCAAGAAAAAGATTGCTGGTAACTGAAATACCTGAAGGCATGGTTTTCTCAAATATCCAAAGCACACCAGAAAGGGTTATGCTGGAATAAATAGTCTTGGCACCAAATTTATTGCCTATTAATATAAACGCTATAATGAATAGAACAATATTCATTATAAGCATGAGCAAGCCAATGGCAAGCTTGGGGAAGACATGATTTATTATCATTGAGGCACCAAATACTCCGCCAGCAGCTATCTTATTTGGTGATAGGAAAAATTCTGCACTTAATGCAACCAGCAGCACTCCAATTGTTATATAAACATATTCCAATAATTTCTTCATCTTATCTCCTTACTAAACTTTCAATTCTATGCTTAGTTTTATCCTCCAGACAAAAAAATATAACGGCGGTATAAGAATTTATACCGCCGTATGTATATATGTTATTTATTTTAACTCCAGGCCCTTTTTTACAGCTTTAACTATATCCTCTGCAGTTAAGCCGTATGCCTTCAACAGTTCTGCAGGCTTCCCGCTTTCGCCGAAAACATCCTTTACACCAACTCTTATTACAGGTACGGGATTTCTTTCTGCAACCACCTCGCACACAGCTGAACCAAGACCTCCAATAATGCTGTGTTCTTCAGCTGTTATTATAACTCCGGTTTCGCTGGCTGCATTTGCAATTGCCTGAGCATCCACCGGTTTAATTGTATGCATATTGATAACCTTAACCTTTATACCTTCCTCCAGCAGCATATTGCTTGCCTCCAGAGCAGTATCCACCATAATTCCAGTGGCTATAACAGCTGCATCCTTGCCTTCTCTTAAAGTTACGGCCTTCCCAATTTCGAATTTATATTCAGGAAAATCGTTTATAACTGGAACGCCTGAACGCCCAAGCCTTACATAGCAAGGTCCCTTGTACTCGGCAACAGCTTTTATTACTGCCTCCGTTTCCACTGCATCACTTGGACAAATTACTGTCATATTAGGTATGCTTCTCATCAATGACATATCCTCCACAGACTGATGGGAAGCACCATCCTCTCCTACCGTAAGTCCGGCATGGGTGGCACATATCTTAACATTCAGCTTTGGATAGCATATTGAATTTCTAATCTGCTCAAAGGCTCTTCCTGTGGCAAATATTGCAAAGGTGCTTACAAAAGGTATCTTGTCACAGGTGGAAATGCCGGCAGCTACTGCCATCATGTTTCCTTCAGCTATACCCATATTTATGAATCTTTCAGGAAACACCTTTTTAAAATCCGCTGTTTTAGTGGATTTAGATAAATCCGCATCTAAAACTACAACTTTTTCATTTACTTTTCCTAGTTCAGCTAAAGCCTTTCCATAGGCTTCCCTTGTAGCAATCTTAACTGACATTATTCCTCACCTCCTATTTCCCTTACTGCCAGGGAACACTGCTCCCTGTTAGGAGCTGAGCCATGCCAGCCAGCCTGGTCCTCCATAAAGGAAACGCCTTTTCCCTTGATGGTTTTACATACTATGACAGTAGGTTTACCCTTGAACCTTTCAGCCTCCTCTATGGCGCTAATTATCTGTTCAAAGCTGTGACCGTCTATTTCAATTACATTCCAGTTAAAGGCCTTGAATTTATCAGGTATAGGATCTACAGTCATTACTTCATTGCAGGCTCCGTCTATCTGAAGACCGTTATGGTCTACAAAAGCCGTTAAATTATCCAGCTTGTAATGAGCAGCTGACATAGCAGCTTCCCAAACCTGTCCTTCCTCAAGCTCTCCATCTCCCAGCAGAGCATACACCCTGTAGGACTTTTTATCCAGTTTCCCTGCAATAGCCATGCCCACAGCTGCAGAAATTCCCTGTCCCAATGATCCTGTAGACATATCTACCCCTGGAACCTCATTCATATTAGGGTGACCCTGGAGAATTGAGCCTAATTTTCTCAAAGTCTTCAGTTCCTCCACATCAAAAAAGCCTCTCCTTGCAAGAGTGCTGTATAGCACTGGAGCAGCATGTCCTTTTGACAATACAAATCTGTCTCTGTTTAAATCTCTGTGATTTGAAGGATTAATATTCATTTTATTAAAATATAGAGTAGTTAATATTTCTACAGCTGAAAGAGATCCGCCTGGGTGTCCTGAACCGGATTCAGTAAGCATCTCTATAATATCCTTCCTGATTACTCTTGCAGTAACCTTAAGTTCTTCCACACTTTTTACCACTATTTTACCCTCCTAAAAACGTAACAAATTCCATTTATTATTCTACCACAAAAAAAATTATTTATATATACGAAATTTATTTATAAAAAGCAGAGGATAAAACTACTTACCCTCTGCCCCTATCACAATCCTATACTAATCAATAGTGCATCTTCCACCTTTTTCATGTCAGCATCAGTCATGTGTCCTATCTTTTCCTTTAATCTTTTTTTATCCAAAGTTCTTATCTGCTCCAGCAAAACCACCGAATCCTTATTAAGCCCATATTCCTCAGATGATATTTCCACGTGGGTAGGGAGCTTAGCCTTGTTTATCTGGGAAGTAATTGCCGCCACAATAACTGTAGGGCTGTATTTATTCCCCACATCATTTTGAATAATAATAACTGGTCTTATGCCGCCTTGTTCAGAACCCACCACAGGGCTCAAATCAGCATAGTATATATCTCCTCTTTTCACCGTCGCCGTCATCAGCAATATCACTCTCCGAAAGCTTAGCTTCATATTCTATTAATTCATACATTTCTCTGGCAAAACCCATTTCGGATATCTCCAGGTTGAGTTCGGCCATTTCAATATATCCTGTCTTCATTTGCTCCAAAGCTGTAATGCGTTTTCTGTCTCTAATATATAATATTATAGCTTCCCTAATAAATTCACTTCTTTTTTTAGAATCTTCCTTTAGTGCCTTGTCAAATTCATTGTAAAGTGTTTCCGAGAGGCTTATTACTAATTTCTTCGATCCTGACATTGAAAAATCAATACCTCCTATTTACATAAGCAAAAATATGTATATTGCAATTATAGACCTATTCCTGTCATTATGTCAAAGAAATTAAAAAGTTTCTTATTTATTTCTGCATCAGGTACAAAATTACTGTAAGTAATCCTCACTCTTTCTGATTTTTTATCATCATAGATAATAATAAATTCAGGCTTATTGCTTTTAAGATCTGCATATATCTCTGCGCTGCTTATATTCCGGTTATTTCCTGGAATAAGAAGACCAAGCACCTGAAAAGTCCTTCCGTTTATTTCCTTCAGGCTGTATTCAGCTTCTTCGTTGGTAAAAGCAAGGCCAATATACTCCCCTAACAGGCTCAATCTGAACAGGCTGTCAAAATCCTTATTCATAGTATATCGCACATTGCTTTTTATATCTGTTACCTGAATTTTATCATCCTTGTAGACCAATACCCTGTCATCCCCAAGCTCAAGCCGGTATCCAAAATTCTTATCATAATATTGTACTGTATTATACTCTACATTTTGTTTTTCATTAATTACCTTTATATTGACCTTGGCAGTATAGCTGTCCAGATTTTTAAGATAATTTATCACTCTTTCAGGATCATTCTTATTTCGGATGCATCCTGTTCCGGTAAATACAAATATTAAAATAAATAGTATTATATATGATTTTTTCATATCTGCCTCCGAGAAATTCTTCATAATAATACTATTCCTTTGATTGTTCTATTATTCTATTTTTGCAAAAGCTCCTTCATAATATAGGGGATATATTCAGCAACCTGTGCAGCACTGACACTAAACATGCTTTGTGAAAGCCTGCAGCCTGCATACCCGTGTATGAAAGCCCCAAGATAAGCAGCTGTCAGCGGATCATATCCCTGACCTGAAAGTGAGGCAATAATACCCGTAAGGGCATCTCCCATTCCCCCTGATGCCATAGCACTATTACCTGAAGAATTTACATAAAGGCTCCTGCCATCGGTTATTACAGTATTGTACCCCTTTAAAAGCAATATTGCATTATGTTCCCTTGCAAATTTTTCAGATACCTCTATTCTATTTTCGTTAATATAATTTATATGTAATTCGGTTATCCTTGAAAGCTCACCAGGATGAGGAGTCATCACTACACTGCAGCCTTTATTTTCAAGAAGCTCCATATGATTCTTTAAAACATTGATAGCATCTGCATCCATGACCACGGTGCATTTTGCCCTATTTAACACCTTCTCCACCATGGCCAGGGTATCTTTGTGGTTTCCTAGGCCCGGCCCAATTGCTATGGCATCAGCTCTATCTATAAGCTCATAAAGTTTGTCCTCTTCATCGAAGGTGCAGGTCATAGCTTCTGTTAACTTTGAACATAGTACATCCCTTATGTTTTTGGGACAGCATAAGGTGACAAGACCTGATCCAGACTTTATTGCCGCCTGGGCGCATATAAATGCAGCCCCGGTATAGCCCTCCGATCCAGCAATAATTAGTACTCTTCCAAAATCGCCCTTGTGTGAGTATTTATTTCTTGCCTTTAATGACTGTACTGCTTGTTCCTTATCAACGTAGAACAGCCTTTGGTGAAATTTATCCACAGCTTCACCAGGGATTCCAATGTCCTCCAGTATGACCCTCCCTGTATAATCATCTGCTCCATAGGAAAGAAAGCCCTGCTTAAGCAGCTGAAGTGTAACAGTAATATCCGCTCTTATACAGGTACCAAGCACCCTTCCCGAATCACTTTCCATACCTGAAGGTACATCAATGGACAATGTCATTTGCTTATATTTGTTTATTATATCAATAGCTTTAGCATATAAGCCTTCAACATTTCTAGTGAGGCCAGTGCCGAATATGGCATCAACTACCATATCAGAACAGGTTACTGAATCTTTTAATGCATCAAGGTCCAGGGAAGATTTAATATCAGTAATGCTTATACCCATGTTTTTTGCAGCCTGATAATTTATACTGCAATCCTCGCTCATCCCCTCAGCACCGCCTATGAGAAAAACCTCTACCTGCCTGAGGCTTAAAAAGAGATGTCTGGCAGCTGCAAAGCCATCACCACCATTATTTCCTCTTGAGCATACTATGCATAGCTTTTTAAATTTATCTGGAATATTTTTAACTACCTTCAAGGCTGCATTTTCCATCAGCACCACCCCAGGTATCCCGATGCTATTTATTGTGTAGCTGTCTATTTTCCTCATTGTTTCTGCAGCTGCAATCCTCAAATTTATCAACCTCCAAAACTGCATAGGCAATGGCATTATCAGTGCCATGGGATATGCTTAAATGAAATTTATATTCACCGAACTTTTGGGCTGTGAGCCTGGCCTTACCCTTTAATATCACAATGGGCCTGCCTGCAGCAGTCCTGTCTATTTCCACATCCTTGAAATCAAAACCGCTGAATCCGGTTCCCAGAGCTTTAACTACCGCCTCCTTTGCAGCAAACCTTCCTGCCACATATTCAGGCCTCATATTTCTGGACTGTAAATATTGCTGTTCATTTTTGGTAAACATTTTATCAATAAACCTTGAATTCCTGTCAACAGCTTCCTTTATCCTTCTGATCTCAATTATATCCGTACCAATGCCAACTATCAAAATTACACCCCCTAAGTATTATAATAGAATAAAAATAAACATAATTAAAGAAAAAAAAGAGGAATTATCCTCTTTTAATATGCAGCTTCACTAACTACGCTGTCAAAATCACTTATGTAATAGTCTGTACTTTCACCAATGATATCAATAAGATGAATTGGGGATACCATATTATCACAGAGCATTTTCAGGAGATTATGTACCTTATGTCTATGGGGGCTTACATTATTAACATAATCCCTCTCAATTCCAGTTACAATTCCGTCTTCTATATCCTGCCTTTCAATTTCTATACCATAAGATTGAACTTCAATTTTCCCGTCTTTGCAATCCACTAAAATCTCATTTTTAAACATCCTGTAAAAATATTCATGTTTAATGTTCTCGTCAATATTTGTTTTAGTTAAATTTTCAACCAGTAGCATTGAACTCCCTCCTATTCTTAATGTAATTATGATAGCATATTAATTTAAAGAAATTTGTCATTTCCTAATTTACGTTATGATTACTTATCCCATCATTATGACATTAATAATGCTGTATTTCAAAACGGTTTCCATATATTGTAATTTACTGAATTTTCCTTATAATAAGCTGTCGAAAATGCATTTATTATAAGGAAAACTTTTTCAAAAGAAATGGTAACCAGTTAAATAAAACCGCTGCAATGCAGCGGCTAAAAATTTTTCCCGTGAGGTTTTTCTTTTCCTTCTCTGTCGAAGGCCAGGGTGGCATTAATTTCTCCTCCCAGCATAATAATGAGAGATGTCAAAAACAGCCATGTGAGGAGCACAATAACCACACCAATGCTCCCATATATTTTAGAGTAGCTTCCAAAATTGTTTACATAAAAGGAAAATCCTACAGAAATAATAATCCATCCCACAGTAGAAAACAGGGAACCCGGAAAAACTTCACTCCAGGTAAGCCTGGTACATGGTGTATATCTGTACATGGCAGCAAATACAAATACCATGGAACATAAAATCATAAGATATCTAAATATGTCCCATACCATTTTAAACTGTTCCGAATAACCAACTCTGTATGCTATGCTGTTGCCTATTAATTCACCCAGTACCAGCAGTACCATGGTAAGCATTATAATCGTAGTTAAAGCAAAGGTGCAAAGGAGGGCAATAAGCTCAAGTTTGATTATTGACCTGGTTTCAGCCTGGTCATAAGCCTTGTTTAAGCCCTTTATCACTGCCTTAAAGCCGCTGGATGATGTCCATATGGTTAGTATCAAGCTCAAGGAAAGCAGATTGCTGTTTCTTGTGTCCACCACTTCCGCTACAGTGCTTTTTACCAGTTCAAATGCATTTAACGGCAGTATGCCGCTCAGATAATACAGAACCTCCGAACTGCTAATAGAACTGTGCCCCACCAGAGTTATCAGAAATATCAGAAACGGGAAAAATGACAACAAAAAACTGTAGGCAAGCTGAGCTGCCAGCGCCATCACGTCGTCATCCTGAAATCTGAATATAATATTTTTGATATCTCTGCTTAAATGAACTTTCAAGGCAGCACCCCTCTTTTATTTTCCAACCATTTCCATAGCCCACCTTTGAGCTTTAACGGCTTTTTCAGATACATTCTTTACAGGATCGATAAATTCTATTTCACCAACAATATCATTGCCTTCTAATTTTTGCCTAAAATTAACAAAGGTTTTGCCCTTGCCCCCTCCATTACAGCAGAACAATGCTATCTTCTTTCCTTCAATTTTATAGTTTGAAAGGAAAGTATTCATGGCTGGAGCATAGCTGAATGCCCACACAGGGGTTCCCATAAAAATAAGGTCATATTGGTTAATGTCTGTGTCAATCTTTTGGATCTCAGGTTTTATACCTGTAACCACCTGTCTTCCGCCCCATAAGTATTTCATGAAGCCTTTGGTTTTTATATCATTCACAGGCTTAAGCTCCAGCAGGTCGCCATTTACGGCCTTTGCAACATGCTCGGCAATATATCTGGTGTTTCCTTCGAAGGAATAGTAAATTACCAGTACTTTCATACTTCACCTCTTAATTTCATATTTCATAAAAAGCTTTCTTGCAGCGGCTGCACACAGTATCCCAAGTATTATGCCGCCAGCAATGTCAGATGGATAGTGGACCAGCAGATACATCCTTGAAAAGGCTATCAGCGCTGCAATTATAAATGCAGGTATAGCCAATCTCCTTATTTCCTTGAAGATGATATAAGCTGCCGCAAAGGAAGAAGCTGTATGGCCCGATGGAAATGAATAGGTCAGCGGTTTGCTTATTAGCAGCTGGACGCCAGGAATTTCATTAAAGGGTCTGGGCCTTTGGATCAGGTGCTTCAATATCACTTCTCCCATAAATGATGTAAACAAAAGGGCTAAAAGACATATTACCCCTGTCCTTCTATATTTCTTTGAAGTGAGAAATATTAATGAAAGTATTATCCACACAGTGCCCACATTCCCCAAACTACTGATTACAGGCATTATTTTATCAAAAATTGAGTTGTGACATGTATTATAGATCCCAAGGAGCAAATTCAAATCAAAATTTTGTAGTAATGTCATAATATATTATTATCCCATCCTCAATATTTATTCTTCTGTTCCTTCATCCACCATATAGAGGAAATTATCCTCAATTAAATAAAATAGTGGAGCTATTAATACTTTGGGATATTTCTCCCTTAGTCGCTTTGTTTCACTAAGTAAAAAATTAACCTCATGTTCTATTTCAAACATCGGAGCAAAGCTTGTAAAATGTGCTTCAGCGTGTTCATAATCCCAGCCTGCGTTTTCCATAAGTCCTTTAATGAACTTATCCTTCTTCGACATAAGGTTAACCATTCCACAATTGTTATGACCGATCAGCGCAATTGTTTTAACTCCCCCGATTGCTATGGCATAGGATACTTTAAATTCGCTGTACCTCAAATTTCCTCCGCCAGTTCTTAATATATATGCAAAATTATTAGGAATATTCAGCTGCTTACGGTTATCCATACACATCCCTATAAGCAGCTCTGCATTTTCATGCTTTTCAAATTCCCTTCTTAGATTGTGATACTCCAGAAGTGTCTCAATTGGAGTGCCTCTATACTTTGGTAGAATATCCTTCTTGTTTAAAACCTTTATTAATCTGTTCATATAATCCTTAACTCCTCATATTTTTGTTTGTATAATATACAATGCCGATTGCTCCAGGTCCCACATGGACACCTATCACTGGTCCTATATCACAAATTCCAACCTGGATATTCAGCTTGTTCATAATAACACCTGCCAGTGCTTTGGCTTCATTATAGCAGTTAATGTGATGTACCATAACCTCACCAAGACCAAATTCAGCAATATCCTTAAGCATCCTTTCAATCATTGTAATTACGGCCTTGGGTTTAGTTCTTACCTTTGTAAGCACGGAGGTTTTTCCATTTTCTACAGTAAGGATAGGAATAATTTTAAGCAGGTTCCCTATTAAAGCACCTGCACCTCCTATTCTTCCCCCCTTTTTCAAGTATTCAAGGGTGTCAGGTATAAATAAAAATCTGCTTCTTCTAATATTATCCTCAGCGGTCTTTTTTACCTCCATGAGGTCCTTTCCCATTGCTGCTGCCCTGGCTGCAACTATGGCAGCAAATCCCAGCTGCATACAGTTGGACCTGGAATCCACTATCTCAATTTTTGCATCCTTGTATTTTTCAAGTACCATATCCTTAACTGTATGAGCAGCAGAGAAGGTGCCGCTCATATCTGAGGATATAAACACACAAAGCAGATCATCACCTGTCTCTACCACTTTGCACATACTATTATAAAGTTCCTCCAGAGACGGCTGAGAAGATAATGGTATCCCCTTCTTCGCCATTTTGCTGTAAAAAGTATTGTTGTCTATATCCTCTTCACGGAAGCTTTCATCCTGGAAACTTACGCTTAAGGATACCACATTTATATTTAATTCATCTCGTTCAGCTTTTTTTATATAGCTGGTGCTGTCAGTCAAAATTTGTACAGACATATTATTACCTCTCTCAACAAACGGTATTTAGTTCTATTTCTGTTAATTATAATATTTTTAAAATAATATATCAAACTAAAAAGATTCAGGTATTGAAATAACACCTGAATCTGTATAATTATTATTCTTCCCTGTAGTCCAGATCAACCTCATTCAATGGAATGACCTTTGTTTTATATTTCACCTTATATCCTATCCATAGTCCAAGGAACAGAGGCAATCCGATATAGGCCGCAATCATTCCGTTCCAATCGATTTTCCCTTCGGACATATAACTTATACCTTGTCCTAAAATTACTATTATACACAAAACTAAAGCTATAATAGGTCCAGCAGGGAAGTATTTAGCCACATACTTCAATTTCCCCAAATCCCGGTTCTGAGCATGATATGCCTTTCTAAACCTGTAATGGCAAAGAGCAATTCCAAGCCATGCTATAAACCCAGCCAGTCCTGAAGCTGCTATAAGCCATACATAAACTGTGGTTTCAGCATAAAGGCCGGTTAAGAAGCATAATGATGCAATTATTGTAGTAACAATAAGTGAATTCACAGGTACCCCTCTTGAATTAACTTTTCCAAGCCACTTTGGAGCCTTACCTTCTTTAGCCATGGCATACAGCATTCTTGTAGAAGCATACATACCTGAGTTTCCGCAGGATAGCACAGAGGTCAATATTACAGCATTCATCAGTGATGCCGCAGCTGCAATGCCTGCCTTCTGGAATACCATGGTAAATGGACTTACATCAACACCAGCTTCAGTATAAGGTATAAGTGCACCTACTACTATAATAGTTCCCACATAAAATATAAGGATTCTCCAGAATATTGAGTTTATAGCCTTAGGAATATTTTTTTCAGGATCCTCGCTTTCACCTGCAGCTATACCTACAAGCTCGGTACCCTGAAAAGAAAAACCTGCTATAAGAAATATCATGAATATCGCTTTAGCACCGCCTACAAAGGGTGCTTCACCCACAGTAAAATTAGAAAAACCAACTGCATGACCGCCAATTATTCCAAAAATTGTTGCAACACCAACAATCAGGAACACAATAACTGTAACCACCTTGATGCCAGCAAACCAAAATTCAGATTCGCCATAAGCTCTGGCAGATAAAAAGTTCAGAGTTACAATTAGAACCAGAAACAAAACACTCCAGATTATTGCTGGAACATCAGGGAACCAGTACTTCATAAGCAAAGCACCCGCCACCATCTCTGCAGCTACAGTAATAGCCCAGTTGTACCAGTAATTCCAGCCCAATGCAAATCCAAGGGACGGATCAATAAATTTTGATGCATATGTGCCAAAGGAACCAGACACTGGCATAAAAGTAGCCATTTCACCAAGGCTTGTCATTAAAAAATAAACCATTATTCCTATACTGATATAAGCAACCAGCGCTCCCCCTGGCCCAGCCTGATTTATTGTGGCACCAAGAGCTAAAAATATGCCTGTTCCGATTGCTCCGCCAATAGCAATCATATTAAGATGTCTTGCCTTAAGTCCCCTCTTCAGTTCATTTTCTTTTGTCCCATCCATTTCCGATGAACTATTCATTTTTTTCCCCCCATACATATACTTTCTTAAGTCATAACCAAATAGAAATAAAAAAAACCCGAGCTTACACCCAGGGTATTAAAAATAGTACATATAAATACAATTTTTCTACACCAATGATAGCTCCCCACAATCTTGTGACAGTCCTGCATATATTCTATGCAGACCCAGCAGTACAGCTTTAAAGCATCAGCCATACGCTTCGGCTTAATTTCCTTTCAAACAGCTTCATCATGCTCACTTCCGCCATTTTACTGATAAATTACGCGCCTCTATCCAGTTATTAACTTACACTAACACATTATACACCACCCCATAGGTTAAGTAAACAATTGTTGCAGATAAAATAAAAAAGGGCTTTAATGCCCTTAATATCAATACAATTTACTTTTTCAAAAGTATATTTTTCTTATTTATATATTCTTCCTCGTCAATTTCACCCTTAACAAATTTCATTTTTAACAGTTCTAATGCTTCATTACTGGTATTATTATACTTCTTGTATATGAAAAATACCACAGCAGCCAGCACAACAATCCAAAAAACCATCATCAGTGCCATTCCAGCACCATAACCATGCATACCATATCCGCCCATATAACACAACATAATTTTCACCTCCGTAAATTGTTAACTTTATTATACTTTAACAATATTAAAAATGTATGAATACAAGCCAGCTTATTGATAACAAATTGTAAATTTTTCAGATTAAAGCACATGGTTTTCACATAATGATTCCAAAATGTCAAGAAATTATGGTGATAAAATTGAAGCATGTAATATTATGTAAAGGAGCACGGATATGGATTTTAAGAAAAATGTTTTAAATATACTTGTTATATTGCTAATTATCATATCAGGCACTGTTTGTGTATACACTGTGTTAAACTACAGCAAAAACCCTACTGAAGCTTCTCAAGGTATTTCACAGTTTGGAAGCAAAGCAGCAGGTGGAAATACAAAAAGTATGCACCCTCCAGGGAATAAAGCCGGCAGCAATGCCCCCATTTCCTCCCATACACCTTCCGGCGGCTTTCATATGGGTAATATAAATAATGCCTCCAGTACTATTGCAGGTTATTCTCCACTATTTTTTGTATATGCCATAGCATTTTTCGGCATGTCAGCAGCAGCATTTTTCTTTATTAAGAAAAAAAGCCTTAATATTAATGTGTCCAAGGTTAAACTTCTTATGCCAGCTTTGATTATTACCGGTTTGTTTGTGAGGATCACACTGGCACTGCTAGTGAATGGATATCCGGGAGATATGAGCCTTTTCAGGAACTGGGCGGAATCTGTATCATCAAACTTTTCACAGTTTTATTCAGGGGCCAGATCCAGTGACTATCCACCATTTTATATTTATATATTGTACATTATAGGTAAAATAGGCAGTACAAGTCTTTTCAGCAAATATTACATCCTGTTGTTAAAGCTCCCTTCAATTATGGCAGATATGGCAGCAGCAGGTCTTATATATAAGGCAGCAAAAAAATATCTGTCGCCGGAAAAAGGGCTGATGCTGGCCGCTTTTTATATCTTTAACCCAGCAATATTCATTAATTCGTCCCTTTGGGGTCAGGTGGACTCGTTTTTTACTTTGATTGTTGCATTCTCCATCTATTTACTTGCTGAAAACAAGCTTTATCCATCAGCAGTGCTGTTTACTATCTCTGTGTTGATGAAGCCTCAAGGCATTATTTTTCTGCCAGTGCTGTTTTTTGAACTGGTGAGGCGTAAAAGTATAAAAAAATTTGTTCTTACAGCCCTAATAGCAGCTGCAACGGCATTAATAGTAGTGCTTCCCTTTGCTTATAACAAGGAGGCATTGTGGATCTTTAAATTATATTCAAGCACAGTATCAGAGTACCCTTATGCCTCCCTTAACGCCTATAACTTTTTTGCTCTCATAGGAGCAAACTACGTGAAAGACAGTACAAAGCTGCTGTTTATAAGCTATAAGCTTTTTGGTATGTTGAGTATACTGATTACAACGCTGTTCTCCTGGTATCTTTACCATAAAGCGGATAATTGCAAATTTGCGCCTGCAGCTGCCTTGATTCAAATAGCCGGAGTTTTCACTTTTTCTGTAGGCATGCATGAGAGGTATCTTTTCCCTGCAGCTGCCCTGGCTGCACTATCATATATTTATATCAGGGACAAAAAAATCCTGTTACTTATGCTTGGATATAGTTGCACTTCCTATGTAAATGTCCATACAGTGCTTTTCACAACTTTGAAAGGTGCAACAGACATAGCCACAAATGATCCAACCATTTTTATAATATCCCTGCTTAATGTACTTTTGTTTATATATGTTTCAACAGTAATGGCTGGTATTAAAAAAGAAGTCTTGCAAAATTAATTTCTTAGTTTTGCAAGACCTCTTTAATTACTGATTCTTAAGCAGTCTGTACATGCTGGCTATGGATATTTTCAGCTGATCTGCAGTTTCAGATATAGCACCCTTGATTCTGAATATTTCCAATTCATCCAGTTTATTTACCACTGCCTGTCTTTCCTCATTAGTCATTCTTTCTACAGGAATATCAATTTCCTTTATAACTTCCGCTATGATATCCTTTGAATATTTGCTTATAGAAAAATTATCGCTTTCCAGAATTTCATTCATATCCATATATACTGGCTTTTCTATGCTGGGGATATCTGTACCAAGGAAAGCATCCAACGCTTTTTTTGCCTGAAGATGCAGTGTAATATCAAAAATAATGCACATCATTCCTATGAGCTGCTGATTTGAGTTGAAAATATAATAGGAAGATATTTTAAGGTTCTTTTTCAGCTTTTCTTCCAGTTGTGTATAAACAGTATATTTGTTCTGCTTCATGTTCAACAGGATTTTATCACCTAGTTCAGTAGTCTCATCCCCAACATTCCTGCCTGTAATGTGGTTATTCTTTATTGCAATGATTGACTTTTTTTCACCCTCCACTGAATGCAGTACCACTTCACACTGTTCTCCGAACATATCTGCAATAAAATCAACAAAGTTCATATATGAATTAAGAATAGCTTTATTTTCCAATGCTATATTCTCCAAATGTAACACCCTCTAATAATTATTTAATAATAAAATTATACCTTCATTTTTTAAAACACGCAACGAATATGATATAATTTTTATCACAGTTAGAGAATAATTTTCTAGTTAGTAAAGTTCTTATCATGCCAAAGCCAGGCTGTTACAAATTTTTCTTCAAATAATACCTTTTGTGGTTTTCAGGGCAATTATCCAGTATTCCAAAAATTTCATATCCATGTTTTAAATAAAAATCCTTTGCCTGAAAATCAAAGGTGTCCAAATGAATTAAATTGCAGCCCTTTTCTCTTGCTATAGATTCCACTTCCCTTAAAAGTCTGGAGCCAAGATTATGCTTCCTATACTCCTCCTTCACCCAAAGAATATCCACATATATGCAGTTCCAGCAGTACATCCTGCTGTTGATTCCACCCACAATATTGCCCCGGTCATCTTGTATAACCCGATTTATCCATATATTTGGAGATTCCTGAATTAAAGGTACCTTAGATAAATTATATTGAATTAGGCTGTCCAATATTTTTTCCGATTCAGCTATGCTGCTTTCACGGATTGTAAAGCTTTGGTCCTCTCCCTGATGCCTTAAAAAATTACTTGTAAGCATTGCTTTCCATCTGCAACTCATATCAGATAGATCAGCTCCTTTTATCAATATTTAAACTAATAATATAGTACCATAAATTTACTTTTATTAAAATAGAAGGGCATTTTCACAGTCATGCAGCTGACCATGAAAAAGCCCTTAAAAATATTACTTATATGGCTTTAATAAACATCCAGTATCTTGCCGTCAATTCCTAAAACAAAGTGTACATCACTGCCAATATAAAGTTCTTCTATGGCATAAGAAGACTTATTGAAGTATTCACTGAAGGTGTAGGTTGATGTTGTAGTGCTGTAGGAATAATTTTTTGTAGTATTCCCTGAAGCATCAGTTACTTCAGAAGCGATTTTTTTACTCTCTTCTTCAAGAACTACACTTGTAGGATTAAATCTGTCTGGTGTAATTGCTGTAATTTCTCCATCCACAACCTGGTTGTGTATATAGATACAGCTGTTCTTTCCCCATAAATCCGACACCTTGTATACTACATCCTGGTCGTCGAAATCTATATTCTTATCTGAATCGTACTTGCTGTCATCTCTATAGATATACTCAATGCCTTCATCTTCCATTAAATCATCGATTTCTTCACTTTCATAGTCGTATACCAGAGGACTGCTGAAGGTAGGATCCGCTATTACCATATAATCATTATTTCCATTGCTGTTTTTTGCTATCACTACTGAAGAGAATGGCTGAATTGACTTTACAGCAATATCACGGCTTACACTAGAGCCATTATAATAGTATGTTGAGGCTTCTGGCAATAACATTGACTTTGATTGATTATTGTCATCAGTATAGGTAATGAAGGACGCTGATACATCCGATACTGCATAACCCTCTGTGGAATTAATTTTAGGTGCAACCTTTGTTACAGTGGTTCCATCCACGTACATTTTATATTTTCCACCTATCTCAGGAGTACTTACCCCTACCTTAAGGGTATATGTTCCCTGGTCTGTTATTATCTGATTTTCAGCCAGGTCAAGTGATGTTCTGGAATTTGCCAGCACTATTACTTCCTTTTGAGTACCGGTAACCGTAGTGTCATCATAGTAATTGTCCGAAAAGAAACTTGTAGTACTGCCTGTTTTTTTCATAGTTGAATCGAATAGCCTGTCAAACATCACTGCCTCAACTCCCAAGGTTACCTTGTCGCTTCTGTTTAAGGCAATATCTGTAGTAAGGTCCAGATCTGCAGCCTTCTGAATATAATTATTAGGCCATGCACCTGTTAAGTCGCTGTCGCTGTAGCCAAGAAGTCTAACCATCATTGTACATAATTCTCCATAGGTTACCTGATCATCAGGATGGTAACCTCCGTCTGCTCTTCCGCAGATAACCTTTTGGTTTACACCTTCCTCAGTGCCAAGGTTTACCCCCTGATTGATATAGCCGCTCAAATCGCTTGATGGATCCACATCATAAAATATAGTGCTGCCATTAAGACTTTTAGCTGAGGAAGCCTTTCCTTCAGCTATGACAATGGATTTAGCCAGCTGGCCTCTGGTAATGAAGCTGCTGGTATTTGCCGCAGCAGTGTCTATAATTCCAAGGTCCTGCATCCTTTTAAGGGAGGTTGAGTAATCCAGGGTGCTTGCAGAAGCCACAGAGGATCCCATTATTGTGAAAAACATTGTAAAGACCGCTGCCAGGCTCAACTGGAGTTTCTTTAAATTCATATTTGCACCGTCCTTTCTTTTATTCATACATCAAGGCATCTATTGGATTCAGGTTAGCAGCCTTATTTGCAGGGTACATTCCAAAAATAACACCTATCAGCAGTGATATTCCAAATGATAAAACCATCCAAGGTATTGAATATACTTCAGTAACTATATTAAATCCACCTATAATGAAATGTATAACTAATACTGCTATAATAATGCCTGCAATTCCGCCCAGTCCTGTTACCACCAGAGATTCAATAAGAAATTGAGTCAGTATATTCCTTTTTTTAGCTCCAATAGCCTTTCTTATACCAATTTCTCTTGTTCTTTCTGTAACTGAAACCAGCATAATATTCATTATCCCTATACCGCCTACTATAAGGGATATAGCTGCTATCCCCGCCAGCACCGCTGTCATTGTATTTGTCACCGAACTCATTGTGGATAAAACCTGAGCCATATTGGTAACTCGGTACAGATCACTGTCGTTATATATTCCCTGCAAAAATGAATCCAGCTTCGTTACTGCCTGATTAACAGTTTCTGCACTGACTGCTTTTACCGAAAAGGATCTTATTACAGCATCCTTATTAAGTCTTGTAGCAGCGCTTATAGGAATTATGACCCTGTCGTCGTCAGTGGAATCTCCTCCATTTTCAGTTTCAGTAAGTACCCCAATTACATTAAATTCCTGCCCAAGAACCTTGATTTTTTGGCCTACAGGATTAGCCCCACCATAAATATCATTTACTACAGCTGTCCCTACCACTGCTACCTTTTGATTATAATCAGTATCATAGCTTGATAGAAATCTGCCGCTGGACACTGTAACACTGTTTATATCCGCATAGGCGTAGTTGGTTCCTAATATTGTTGTGCTTCTGTTTTTATTACCGGCCTTAACCGTTCCTGATGCGGAGGATTGAGGAGCTACACTTGAAATTATATCACTGTTTTCCTCCTGGAATTGCGCCATCTGGGCATAGGTAACTCTTATATTACTTCCCCTTCCGGTAATATTAACATTTATCAGGTTGGTTCCCAAGGTGGAAAGTGACTGGGTTATGTTTGCCGTACTACCCTTTGCAAAGCTTACAGCTATGATTACAGAAGACACACCGATAATAACCCCAAGCATAGTAAGAAATGATCTTACCTTATTACTCCCTATGCTTTTGATTGCCATCTTGAATATCTGACTGAAACTCACTATACCAACCCCTTGTCTTCTGTTATTTCTCCATCTTGTATCCTAACCATTCGCTTTGCCTGGATTGCAAGGTTGTTATCATGAGTAATAAGCACAATTGTATTGCCATAGTCAGCATTAAGGCTTTTTAAAATCTCCATAACTTCCTTTCCCGTTTTGCTGTCCAAAGCTCCTGTTGGTTCATCGGCAAGTAATAACGAAGGCTTTGTAGCCAAGGCTCTTGCAATGGCCACCCTTTGCTGCTGACCTCCTGAAAGCTCGCTTGGTCTATGGCTCATTTTATCAAGAAGCCCCACATTTTTTAATGATTCCATAGCCCTGTTCCTGATATCGCTCGGTTTAATGCCCTGATACAATAGAGGAAGCTCTACATTTTCAACAGCTGAAAGCTTAGGCAGCAGATTATATTTCTGAAATATAAAACCTATTTTTTTATTTCTAATTTCAGCCAATTCATCGTCATGCATTTCACTTACTTCACTTCCATCAAGAACATAGCTGCCTGAAGACGGAATATCAAGACATCCTAATATATTCATTAATGTAGATTTTCCAGATCCGGAAGGACCGATAATTGAAACAAATTCATGCTCTTTTATACTTAAGTTCACATTATTTAAAGCAGTTACCTGGTTTTCTCCCATGGTATAAGTTTTAGTTATTCCAGCTAATTCAATCATTACATACCGCCTCCAGGTCCGCCCATGCCGCCGCCCATGCCGCTGCTAGTTTTAGTTGTTGTTTTTGATGAGCTGCTGCTGGTGGTTTGTGGTAAAACTATTGTATCGCCTTCGCTGAGTCCGCTTTTTATTATGATATAGGAATCTGTATTTTCACCAGTTGTTACTTCTTTTTTTACTGCACCAGCATAATAGGTGCTGGTCTTGCTGTTTGAAGAGCTTCCACCGGAACCCTGAGGAGTATTTCCGCTTGATTTGGAACTTGAGCTTCCGTTTTCCTTTACCCATACGTAGCTTTTCTTATTAGTTGTAGTAACAGCTTCTAAAGGAACGTAAAGGACATTCTTAAGTTCATTTACAACTATCTCCCCATTGGCATTCATACCTCCCTTAAGGCCGGTAATATCACCGGTAAATTGTATGGTTACCGGATAAGTTGTTACTCCATTTGACGAGGTTCCTACAACAGCAATTTTAGTTATAGTTCCGGTCATAGGTGTTTCCGAGGTACTGCTGATTGCATCTAAAGTTATGTTAACATCCTGGCCTATGGAAAGCTTTGAAATATCAAGCTCATCCACATCTACCTGGAACTGCATCTGGTTTGGATCATAGATTACACCAAACTCGTCGCCAGCTTTAACAGTATCTCCCACTTTATAATTCAAAGTAGTGATAGTTCCATCGCATGGCGCAACGATTTTATATTTGCTTGCCTGCTTTTCACTTTGACTTAAGGATGTCTGAGAAGCTTGGACCTTTAAATTAGCAGTTTGCATACTTCTGGTAAGTGTATCGTTTTTTAAAAACACCAGCACTGTTCCATTGGAAACGTCCTGATTTTCTTTTACATATACACTTTGTACAGTACCTGAAACTGAACTTGTAACAGTCTTTTTATTAACATAGCTGATGGAGGCTGTTCCTATGCTTGTAACTGTTCCACTGTTAGTTGCGATATCGGCGCTGGCCGTACTGCCTTCTGTAATGGCTCCGGGGTTATCCATTGTAATCTCCACAGTATAAACGCTTCCTCCTGAAGCTGTGGTAGTAGACTTATTGCTTATATAGGACACAGTTCCGCTAATAGACTCCATAAGTGAGGTAATGTATACACTGGCACTTTGTCCAACTGCTATTTTTGCAGCATCATTGGAACTGTAGGTTAATAAAACCTTAAGCCTTGATGGGTCACTTATAGTCAATATTGTACCGCCAGAGTTAACCTCATCCCCAGCTTTAACAGAAATGCTGCTTACCTGGCCGGAAAATGGTGCTTTTATTGTAAGGTTTTTAATATCATCTGAACTTGACTGTGCAGATATCTGACTTTGCAAAAATGAATTTTCATTATTTGATAGTGTACTCTGATAATCACTATCATCTAATTCAGCAATGACATCTCCCTTTTTTACAACATCGCCTTCCTTATAGTTAACCTTTGTCACATCAGCTCCGGTTTCAGCATAAAGAGTAGTTTCATTTGTGCTTTCCACCGCGCCTGAACCCGTTACTGTTATTTTTAAATTTCCCTTGATTACCTTTGCAGTTTGCTGTACGGAAGAAGTAGATTTCTTAGATATTATTGTTTTAACTGTAAAAGTTCCTATGCCGATTATACATACTAAAGCCACAGCAAGTATGGGCTTTGCATGCTTTCTGGACATTAATTTTTTAGTTTTGCTCTTTATATTTGTTAAATCTAATTTCAGCTTCAACATTGTACCCCTTTCCTATAATTATTTTATTGCATATTTTTGCATACGATATATTAAGGCAGATCTTGTTATACCTAACAGCTGTGCTGCTTTACTTTGATTCTGCCCGCTGATTTTCAATGCTTTAATTATCAACTCCCTTTCTACATTTTCTAAATTAATTCCTTCTTCGGGAAAGTATATTATTGGATCCTTTGTGCTCTTTACCCTTCCCAGTATTTCTTCAGGAAGTATTCCTGGCCTTATCAAGGGCTCCTGATTGAGAATTATTATTCTTTCAATGACATTTTCAAGTTCAATAATATTACCGGGCCAGTAATAACTTTTTAACAGCCTCACCGTGTCAGGAGAAATACCCTTTATTTTTTGTGTATTATCATGCTTTTTTATAAAGTAGTCGACCAAATCCAGCAGGTCTTCCCTTCGTTCCCTTAATGGCGGTAGTTTTATTGGAAAAACATTAAGCTTATAATAAAGATCTTCTCTAAATCGTCCTTCGTTTATTTCAGTAATCAAATCCTTATTAGAGGCAGCAACTATTCTTGCTTCAAACTTAACACTGCCATTTTGTCCAACTCTTTGAAATTCCTTTTGATCAATTATCTCCAATAGTTTCATCTGCAGTTTTAAACTTAATTTATCTACGTCTTCTATAAAAATAGTTCCCTTGCCCGCTAGCTCCAGTTTCCCCTTCTTTTTATCAGCAGCACCAGGAAAGGCACCTTTTTCATACCCCAGGATTTCCTTTTCCAATGCACTTTCTGGTGTTATGCTGCAGTTTAATGCAACAAATGGATAATTGGTTCTATCACTTAACTTGTGTATTTTTTTTGCTATGAGCTCTTTTCCAGTTCCTGTTTCTCCTGTAATAAATATAGTCGCCGGAGACTTTGCTACCTGTTCAAGGGACTTATATATAACATTTAGATTCTCATTTTTACTCTTTAAGCTAAATTCCTCAATTTCCTTAACATTTATATTTCGTAAATAATCTACTTCTTCCTTCAGTTTTTGCATTTCATGGGCTTTTTCTACTTGAATAACCAGTTCATCTACATCAAAGGGCTTTGTTATGTAATCGAAGGCACCCTTCTTCATGCTTTCTATGGCACTGTCGATGCTTCCATGGGCAGTAATTATTATAACTACCAGGTCCTGCTGCATTTTTTTCAGTTCTTGAAGAACCTCCATTCCATCCATATCTGGAAGTCTTAAATCAAGAAAAACAATGTCATAGCTGTTTTTTTGAACCTCTAAAAGGCCCTCCTTTGCTGTTTCACAGCTATAAACCTCATAATCTGTAGCTTCAAAAGACTTTTTTATTATCCAGCCAATATATTTTTCATCATCAACAACTAAAATTCTACCCATTTGATTCACCTTCTTTGTTCATAGGCAGCGCCACTATAAATTCTGAGCCCTCATTTTTTTTGCTTTTCACTTCTATATATCCCCCATGTAATTCCACAATACTGTTGCTTATAGTTAAGCCTAGGCCTGTACCCTTTGGTTTTGTTGTAAAGTATGGATTGAAAATTTTATCCATTTGATTATCGTCCATACCCTTACCTGTATCTTTAAAGCATGTTTTGATCCATGGCCCTTCCTGTTTTGTTGCGATGGTTAAAGTTCCTCCAGTCTCCATGGCCTCACAGGCATTTATCACTATATTTACAAATACCTGTTTAATTTTGTCACAGTCCATTAGCACTAAAGGAAGATTATCCCCCTGCTCCAGCTTTAACGTTATATGATTGTCCTGAATATACTTTATTGTAAAGGACAAGATACTATTAACAAGAAGATTAATATCTGTCTGCATCATTAGATTTTTAGAAGGTCTGGCATAGTCAAGCAGTTCTTGAATAACCTTGTTTTCCCTGTCACTTTGCTCCCTGATAATTTTTATATACTCCTGAAGCTCCTCTATGTGCTTGAACTTTTTCTCCATAAGCTGTGCTGTGCCGCTGATTATTCCCAGTGGATTCCTGATCTCATGAGCAACACCTGATATAAGATGTCCTAAAGATGCCAGCTTCTCATTTCTCTGCATCCTTTCCTCCAGCTGTTCCTTCTTTTCCAGGGAATCCGCCATTGAATTTATGTATGTAGCAATCTGGCCTATGTCGCCGCCCGTGTCTTCTATTCGATAGGATAGATCTGATCCGATATTCTCCAAGCCCATCCTTACCTGATAAATATTCTTTTGAAGGTTTTTAATAATAATTCCCATTAAAATCAGTGCAAGGAGCAGTGCTGCGGGAATGCAGAAGGACATGTACATCATAACCTCCCTGTTATAGTTCAATTCCTTTGGAAGGGGTGAATCTGCCCATACCACTGCAGCAACCGTATTATTGTAAATGATCGGATGATAACTCCTTATTATTTTAAAATTATTATAATCTGAATAATCCACTTTATTTTTTTTACTGCTTATAACGGAGTTTACGCTTCTCATGATTTCGCTTTTGGATTCATCTGCTTCGGATTTACTGGCCTTATCCGCATTTTGGTCCTTGTCATTAGGCATAAAAAATTCATAGTTCTTATTTATACCGGGTATATACATTCCTATGTTGGTACCCTTTGCAATTTTTGAAAGTGCCCTTAGCTTTGTAGTGTTGTCTCGTTCAAATTTCATTAAATTCTGCTGGTTTTCATTAATGGATGCCAGCTCTGCTTTATCAATATCCTCATCTATATAGGACAATAAATTGTTAAGCCTTTCCTCCTGCATTCCTTTAACGGCAGTTTCCACCTTTGAAGGCATAATTGCATTCCAGGCCAGCACAGCTGCAGGAATAAATAAAACCGTGCATAATATTAGTATTAATTGAAATTTAATGCTCTTGTTTAAAATCCATCTTATCATGGGATATACCTCCAACATTCTATTAATTATATAATAAAAAAAAGTATGAAAACAAACAACAGTTGTTTGTTTTCATACAATTTATTATGAATTATTTAATAGACATCTAATATCTTACCATCGATTCCTAAAACAAAATGTACATCACTGCCAATATAAAGTTCTTCTATGGCATAAGAAGACTTGTTAAAGTATTTACTAAAGGTATAGGTTGTTTTTGTGGTGCTGTAGGAATATGTTTTGGTAGTATTCCCCGAAGCATCAGTTACTTCAGAAGCGATTTTTTTACTCTCTTCTTCAAGAACTACACTTGTAGGATTAAATCTGTCTGGTGTAATTGCTGTAATTTCTCCATCCACAACCTGGTTGTGTATATAGATACAGCTGTTCTTTCCCCATAAATCCGACACCTTGTATACTACATCCTGGTCGTCGAAATCTATATTCTTATCTGAATCGTACTTGCTGTCATCTCTATAGATATACTCAATGCCTTCATCTTCCATTAAATCATCGATTTCTTCACTTTCATAGTCGTATACCAGAGGACTGCTGAAGGTAGGATCCGCTATTACCATATAATCATTATTTCCATTGCTGTTTTTTGCTATCACTACTGAAGAGAATGGCTGAATTGACTTTACAGCAATATCACGGCTTACACTAGAGCCATTATAATAGTATGTTGAGGCTTCTGGCAATAACATTGACTTTGATTGATTATTGTCATCAGTATAGGTAATGAAGGACGCTGATACATCCGATACTGCATAACCCTCTGTGGAATTAATTTTAGGTGCAACCTTTGTTACAGTGGTTCCATCCACGTACATTTTATATTTTCCACCTATCTCAGGAGTACTTACCCCTACCTTAAGGGTATATGTTCCCTGGTCTGTTATTATCTGATTTTCAGCCAGGTCAAGTGATGTTCTGGAATTTGCCAGCACTATTACTTCCTTTTGAGTACCGGTAACCGTAGTGTCATCATAGTAATTGTCCGAAAAGAAACTTGTAGTACTGCCTGTTTTTTTCATAGTTGAATCGAATAGCCTGTCAAACATCACTGCCTCAACTCCCAAGGTTACCTTGTCGCTTCTGTTTAAGGCAATATCTGTAGTAAGGTCCAGATCTGCAGCCTTCTGAATATAATTATTAGGCCATGCACCTGTTAAGTCGCTGTCGCTGTAGCCAAGAAGTCTAACCATCATTGTACATAATTCTCCATAGGTTACCTGATCATCAGGATGGTAACCTCCGTCTGCTCTTCCGCAGATAACCTTTTGGTTTACACCTTCCTCAGTGCCAAGGTTTACCCCCTGATTGATATAGCCGCTCAAATCGCTTGATGGATCCACATCATAAAATATAGTGCTGCCATTAAGACTTTTAGCTGAGGAAGCCTTTCCTTCAGCTATGACAATGGATTTAGCCAGCTGGCCTCTGGTAATGAAGCTGCTGGTATTTGCCGCAGCAGTGTCTATAATTCCAAGGTCCTGCATCCTTTTAAGGGAGGTTGAGTAATCCAGGGTGCTTGCAGAAGCCACAGAGGATCCCATTATTGTGAAAATCATTGTAAAGACCGCTGCCAGGCTAAATTGAATTTTTTTAAATAACATCTTTTCATCCCCTTTCCTTAGTTAGTTATTAGAAGCTGCTTTTTGAGGTATGATTACAACTTCGCCTTCTTTCAAACCGCTTTCAATTGCAATATACTTGTTTGTTTTATTTCCTGTTTTAATTTCCTTTTTAACTGCATTAGTATAGTACCCCTGATTAGATGAAGCTTTTGAGCTGTCCTTAATCCATACATAGCTTTTGCCTCCGGAATTAGTGACCGCTTCCACTGGCAAATACACTACGTCCTTCATAGTGCTTACCAGTATATCAGCACTAGCATTCATGCCACTCTTGAGCTTTGACACATCTCCGTCAAACTTTATTGTTACAGGATATGTTGTTACACCGTTTGTGGTAGTTCCTGCTAGCCCAACCTTTATAACTTCTCCCTGCATTGGTGCTTCAGAGCTTTCAGAAATTGCATCCAATGTAATGTTTGCCTTTTCTCCTATAGCAATGCTTCCTATATCAAGTTCATCTACATTAATGTCAAGCTGCATTGCGTTTGGGTTTGATACGATTGCTATCTCTGAACCCAAGTTAACTGAATCACCGGGGTCATAATTTATTTTTGTAATAGTACCATCATAAGGAGCAACAATTTTATATTTGCTGCTTTGTATCATGCTGGCTTCAACCTGATTTTGAGACGCCGCTATTTTAAGACTGGCAATATCCTTTGCTGTTGCAACATCATCATTTTTTATAGTTACAAGAACCTCTCCACTGGTTACCTTTTGGTTTTCCTTAACAGAAATATTCTGGATGGTTCCGCCTGTAGTGCTGGTTACCGCCTGTTTATTAACATAAGCAACGGTACCTGTGCCGATGCTTGTCACTGTTCCAGCACCGGTACTCACATCTGCACTAACTGTAGTTCCTTCAGAAACAGCACCTGGATTGTCCATCTGGATTTCAACAGTATATATGAGCCCCCCTGAAGCTGTGGTGGCAGGCTGGTTGCTTATATATGTCACCACTCCCTTTATAGACTCCATCAAGGATGTGAGATATACATCCGCAGATTGTCCAACAGAAATCTTTGATGCATCATTTGAGTTATAGGATAATAGCACCTTCAATTTTGAGGTATCACTTATGGTTAATACCGTACCACCTGCCGATATCTTATCACCCTGGTTAATATTTATTTTGGCAACCTGGCCGCTGTATGGAGCCCTTATGGTTAAATCATTATAATTTCTATAGCTTGATTGCGCAGAAACCTGACTTTGCTCAAGACCATTTATGCTGTTTGCTACACTTGTCTTAACATCCTTGTCATCCAGTTCTACGATTACATCTCCTGCTTTCACTGTATCACCAACTTTAAAGTAGACATTTTTAACCTTTGCACTTACTTCCGCATTTAATTTGCTTTCATTGGTGCTGGAAACCTGTCCAGACCCCGAAACAGTTAAGCTTAAATCACCTTTTTTAGCTGTAACAGTTTTCTGGCTCACTGTTTTCTTCGATGACAGGAAGGTTTTTGCACCTGCACCTATCATAATAAGTACTAAAGCTAAAACTGCAATAAGCTTAAAGTGCTTTTTTGAAAAAAGCTGTTTTAATTTATCCTTATCAAATTTCACTGTTTTTCCCCCTTTAAGACCTATCTCAATTTAATTGATATTGTGGCATTAGTTCCTATTATCCCTGTCAAGTCCACAGCATCATCTATTACAATTTTTACAGGAATAAGCTGAGTTACCTTTGTATAGGTTCCACTGGTGCTAAAGCTTGTGGCATTACCCGACAGAGTGCTCTGTGTAATACTTTCAATCTCATCCACATGAGCATTAAACTTTTGTCCTGGATAAGCATCCAGTTTTACAGATACGCTCTGCCCAGCTTTAATCCTGGTAATATCAGTTTCCTCAACATTTGCCTTGACATAGACATTGTCTGTATCTGCAATTACTGCAACAATAGAGGTTTGTGCCAGCATCTGGTCCTGTACCACACTGCACTGTACAACCTGTCCATCAATTGGTGACCTTACATAAGGGCCATTTTCCACTCTTGCTATTACTTCATTTTTCTTTACACTACTTCCCTCTGTAACATTAAGCTTTACCAGTTTTCCGTTGGCACCAGCTGCAACACTGTATAGTTCTGCAGCCACCTTGGAATTTTCTGTGTTAAAATAATTTTGGCTCTGCCAATAGAGGTAATACCAGACTCCCACACCTACTAATATGATTACTCCGATAATACCAAAAATTATATTCCGGTTTTTCTTTATCATTTCCACATCTCCCCTTTGATAAATATCTATTCTTCGCCTTCTGTGAACTGGCTGTTATACAAATTAGCATAAAATCCGCCTTCTGCCAGCAGCTCTTTGTGGCTGCCCTGTTCAATTATATCACCCTGATTCATAACCAATATCAAATCGGCATCCTTTATGGTGGACAGCCTGTGTGCAATAACAAAACTGGTTCTGTTCTCCATCAAGTGGTCCATGGCCTTTTGAATGAGAATTTCTGTTCTTGTGTCCACAGAGCTTGTAGCTTCATCCAATATTAAAATTTTAGGGTTGGCCAGAATTACTCTGGCAATTGTAAATAACTGCTTCTGGCCCTGGGAAATATTGCTGGCTTCTTCATTTAAAACCATGTTATACCCATCGGGCAGAGCTCTTATAAATTCATCACAGTGAGCGGCCTTAGCAGCCTCAATAACCTGCTGATCAGTAGCATCAAAGGTACCATAACGGATATTTTCCATTATTGATGCATTGTACAGCCAGGTTTCCTGCAGCACCATTCCAAATATTGATCTAAGGTCGCTTCTGCTGAAGTCAAATATGTTTTTGCCATCGATTAATATTTTTCCTTTATTAATATCGTAAAATCTCATAAGCAGCTTTACTATAGTTGTTTTTCCAGCTCCGGTAGGACCTACAATAGCAACCTTCTGGCCGGCCTTGACCTTGGCGGAAAAATCATTAATTATTGTTTTTTCCTCTGTATAACCAAAGCTTACATTTTCAAAGGCTACACTGCCATGAAATTCATAGTCTTGCAGATTAGCTTCCACATCAGGTGTTTCTTCTTTTTCATCTAAAAACTCAAATACACGTTCAGCGGCAGCTGCCGTGGACTGAAGTGTGTTTGATATTGTTGCCAGCTGTGCTATTGGCTGGGTAAATGATCTCATATATTGTATAAAAGCCTGGATATCTCCAATTTCAACCATTTTTTTAACTGCAAGATATCCACCCAGTATACTTACAACCACGTATCCAATATTACCTACGAATACCATTATAGGCTGCATTATACCTGATATGAATTGTGACTTCCATGCTGACTTGTATAATTCATCATTAACCTTTTCAAATATTTCTATTGATTCTTTCTCACCATTAAAGGCCTGAACGATATTATGGCCTCCATACATTTCTTCGATATGACCGTTAAGCTCTCCTAATGACTTCTGCTGATCCTTGAAAAACTTTTGGGACCGTTTTACCACAGCCATAACGATCATCATGGATAAAGGTATTACCAGTAAGGCTACAATGGTCATTATCCAGCTTATGGAAAGCATCATTACCAGCACACCAACTACAGTAGCAGTAGAAGTTATCAGTTGTGTTAAGCTTTGATTCAGGGTCTGGCTTATTAAATCCACATCATTTGTAATTCTTGACAGCACATCGCCGTGGGTTCTTGTATCATAATAATTTAAAGGAAGCTTGTTCATTTTTTTTGATATATCTTCCCTGAGCTTATAGGTTACATCCATGGAAACCCCGGACATGATATAGCTTTGTATATAGGAACATGCAGCTGATATAAGGTACAAGAAAACTAAAATTACTATAATTCTCTTAATATATACAAAATCCGTTAAGAGTCCGGTACCAGTATACCAGGCTATTAAACCTTCTGTAAGCTTTGTTATAGCCTTACCCAAAAGCTTAGGTCCAACTATTGAAAATACTGTGGACAAAAGGGCAAAGCAAACAACTATAATCACAGAAACCCTATATTCATGCATATAGGAAGCCAGTTTAAGCATGGTTTTGTTAAAGTTCTTTGCCTTCTCACCGCTGCCCATCATACCGCCCCTCATAGGGCCTCCCATCATTTGCCTGCCTTGATTTCTTTTCTCACTCATCTTGCCAGTTCCTCCTCGCTCAACTGTGAATATGCTATTTCCTTATATACTTCACAGTTTTTCATAAGCTCGTCATGGGTTCCAATACCGGCAATAAATCCATTATCCAGTACTATAATTTGTTCCGCATTCATAATAGTACCTATACGCTGGGCCACAAGAAGAATGGTACTGCTTCCAGTTTCCCTTTTCAATGCGGCTCTCAAATTTCCATCTGTTTTTAAATCCAGTGCTGAGAAGCTGTCATCAAAAATATATACAGGTGCATTTTTCACCAGGGCTCTGGCTATGGAAAGTCTCTGTTTCTGACCTCCTGAAACGTTTGTGCCGCCTTGGGAAATTGTTGAATCATAGCCATCCTCCTTAGCACTTATAAACTCTACTGCCTGGGCAATGGAAGCCGCACGCTCCAGATTTTCTTCTGTGGTATTCTTGTCAGCATAGGACAAATTTGATTTTATAGTTCCTGAAAAAAGGATGCTCTTTTGAGGTACATAGCCTATTTTGTTTCTTAAGGTATTTTTAGTCACGGTCCTTATATCCTTGCCATCTAATAAAATCTGCCCTGAGGTAACATCATAAAATCTCATCAGGAGATTTACTATGGTGGACTTTCCACTACCGGTGGATCCTATTATTGCTGTAGTCTCTCCAGCCTTTGCAGTGAAGCTTATATTATGCAGCACATTATCCTGTCCTCCAGGGTAGCAGAAATTAACATTTTTAAATTCCACAACCGGTTTAAAGCTTTCATCAAAGCTTACCGGATTTTCAGGATCCAGTATGGTTAACTCTGTGTTTATTACTTCAGCAACCCTGTCTGCGGAAACTGAAGCCCTTGGAATCATAATGAACATCATTGATAAAAACAGGAATGCCATTATAATCTGCATGGCGTACTGCATATATGCCATCATATCTCCAATATTCATATTAAAGGAGGATACCTGATTTGCTCCTACCCATACGATAACTACAGTTACCAGGTTCATTACCAGCATCATAAAAGGCATCATTACGGACATGGTTCGGTTTATAAACAAGTTTGTGCTGGTTAAATCCCTGTTTGCCTTGTCAAATCTGTTTTCTTCAAATCCCTGGGTATTGAATGCCCTTATAACCAGCATTCCATCAAGATTTTCACGTACCACCAGGTTTAATCTGTCTATTAACTTTTGAACAATTTTAAACTTAGGCATTACAATTGAAAACAGCAGCATTATAATACCAATTAAACTGATAACTGCAACTCCTATGGTCCAGGACATATGCCTGCTGCTTGACAAAGCCTTCATAATTCCTCCAACACCTAGTATTGGAGCATAAAAAAGCATTCTTATTGCCAAAACCAGCACTGTCTGGATCTGGGTTATGTCATTGGTTGTTCTTGTTATTAAGGATGCCGTAGAAAACTTATCAAACTCCGAACTGGAGAAATTTTCGACCTTACTGAAAATAAGGGATCGAAGGTCTCTGGATACGCCGGCTGCAGTAACTGCTGCAAAGTAACCTACAGCTATTGATGCAGCTGTACCTAAAAAGGTAACCAGTATCATTTTCACACCAGTTTTTATAATGTAATCATTATTACTGGACATAACTCCGTTATTCACTATCTTTGACATATAATCCGGAAGCGCCAGGTCACAGGTAGCCTGTACAAACAGCAGGGCTACGGCCATAATTACAAAACCTAAATATGGTGTTATATATTTTAGAATCTTAACCATTTATCTGCCTCCCTTCTAACGCATTGAAATCAAATTATTTCTTAAGCTTATTCTCATTTATATATTCTATTGCTTCATTTATTATCTCTGCTAAAAGAAGACTTTTTTCATTTCCCAAGTGATTTGCCAGACCTTCAAAAAATTTTACGAATGATTCACTAGCTTCAAGAATTGCCTGTTCACCTTTTTGTGTTAAAATAACCCGTACTGCTCTTCTGTCTTCTTTATCCAGCTTACGTTCTACATATCCCTTTTCTTCAAGTCTGTTTATTGTCTGGGTGGTGGTTGGATTAGAAACCTTCATATGACTGCTTATTTCAGATATTTTTACGCCATTAGCGCTGGAATCATTATGTTTTTTTATATAGAACAGAACAAACATCTCACTATGCTTGACATCTCCGTGGGGAGCACCTGTCCAATGGCATCTTTTTAAATTCATGAAAGCTTCAATGAGCTTTTTAGTATTTGTATCTACATTATTATTTATCATTCTAATTTCCTTTCATTTATTTAGTTAACCTAACTAATTATATTTGATAATATTATTTATGTCAATTTGGAATTAATTAAAAAAAGGCGATGTTTCGCCTTTTTTTCTTAATAAGTCAAGTTAGCTGTGCAAAACCTTCACCTAGCACCTCTTTAACTTCATTAACTGTTATAAACGCCCTATTATCAATGCCCTGTACATATTTTTTCAGCTTATTGAATTGTCTGCTATCTACCACTGTAGTTATTACTTCCTGTTCTGCACCATGATAAGCTCCCTTTGCATAATATATTGTTGCACTCCTATCCAGCTCATTCACAATAAACTCTTGTATAGACCCGGTTTCACAACTGATTATGGCTACTTGTTTATAGGTGTTCATGCCCTCAATTACTTTATCAATTATAATGGAGGACATTATTACTCCAAGAACAGAATATAATCCACGGTCGGAGCCAAATACCGCCATGGAAGCCGTGGCTATTGCAATATCTGAAGCAAGCAAGGATTTTCCTATGCTGATATTGAAGTATTTATTTATAATTTTTGCAATAATATCAGTTCCACCGGTAGAGGCATTTTCATTGAACACAATCCCCATACCTGCTGCACATATCAATATTCCGAAAATAAGCTGCACCAGAACTTCATTTCCCAAAGGACTAAAGCCGGGGAAGGTTTTCTCCAGTATTAAAACCATGCCGGATATGGAAAAGCTGCAAAACACTGTCCTGCCTCCAAAAACAGGTCCGATTATTATTGCGCCTATAATAAACAAGATCAATTCGGCTGCCATCATAACTGCCCCTATTGGTATTCCTGGGTATAAACTATTAATTATTATAGCAGCTCCACTTACTCCTCCAGGGGCAAGGTGACTGGGTGCAAGGAAAAAATAGGTTCCTGCGGCAACTAAAAATCCTCCCGTTAAAATTAAAAGATAGCTTTTTAAATTCTGTTTCATAGTAACCTCCTTATAAAAAAAGAGCCTATTAAACAAGTAAAAAAATACCTGATTAATATGCTCTCATTACACACATTTCTTCGTGTGAACGTCTTTTAACTGATGTTACCTATATTTTACCATCATCTTCTTATGTATGTCAATTAAAGCCTTATATTAACCAAGGTTCCATCCTTGGCTTTTATGTCAACAATTTCTAATCCTCTGTACTGCTTTAATACATCTATACACAAATGCAGTTTTGAAAAATCCACGCAATCAATATAAACCCTTTGCTCCAGGGGTACACTTTTTCTGATAATATCTTCCACAATTCTTCCAGTGCCCAGCTTTAGAGCCCAATATGGAACAGGAAGCCAGAATCTTTTTCCATCTGGAGTCCTGACATATATTCTCACCGCTATTCCACGACCACTTCTACAAAATCTCCATTGGCAGACTGAACATCTACAATTTTTCCTATGACTTCGCTGTCCAGCGCCCTCAGGATCATATCCATATCTATTTCTCCAACTTTATCGCTTATTCCTGGCATTTTTACCACCGCACTTCCCAAAGCCTTAATAACCTTCACCGGAAGTTTTACGTGTACATTGTCGCCTTCCTTTGAAATCACGTTAACCTTAAGCATCTTGTCATTATAGCTGGAAGAAGTGTCACTTTTAACAATTTCATTTTTATTATCCAGTGCATCAATAAGTTCCGCTGCCTTTGATGCATCTATTTTTCCTTCTTCAACCATTTTCAGTATTCTTGAGATATCTTCTTTCATTTTTTTCACTCCTTATTCCTTTAATAAATTCACTGCTTCCTCAGCAGATATTTCACCTTTTTCAAGCCTGTCAATTATGTCTGTGCTGTTAACCTGGTTTTTCTTTTCCACCTTGTAGCCAAGAGCAGTTATTACTTCATCTAACTTAGACCTTACAGTAGGATAAGATATGCCAAGCTCTCTCTCTACATCCTTGATATTTCCCCTGCTGGCTAAAAACACTTCAATAAATTTCAACTGTTCACGGTTAAGATAGTTAAGCCTTGAAAGTTCAAACTCATTTTCAATTACCGTTCCGCATTTATTGCATTTAAGCCTTTCAACAATGAGATTGGAATTGCATACCGGACAATTTGTTACTATTTTGTAAGCCATCCAATCACCTCCTGTAATTATTATATTCCTTTACCAAAAATATTTCAATATTAATATTAAAATATTTAATTTTATTTTGATGTTTTATCAATTATTTTAATTTTAATATTAATTTTGTTTCATTTCATTCTTCATAATATCTACATAAGTATTTGTTATATTAATTATGTAATAAAAAATCAGGAGGATACAACTATGAATATGACACATTATATGTCTCTATTAGCTGACAATCAGCCATGGAATCTGATAATATTCATGGCTATACCTGTAATATGTGCGGAAACCCTCACTATTACAGAATTTTTCATAATCTTTAACCGCATAAAATCCGGCGGTATTAGAACACTTAATAAAGCAGTAGGTATTTTTGACGGATTTTATTTTACAGGAATATTCATCTATCTTATGATAAGTGCAGTAATTCCATTGACATCCACAGGCGGATGGCATACCTGGGTAGATGTTACCGCAGTTGGCTTCTATTTAAGCGGAGTACTGTTCCTGCTTCCAATAGCCTTAATGGAGCTGGGTATCATTTTCAAAGGTAAGAGCAGCGACGAAAAAATGAAGTTACATTTTATTCTGGTAGGTGGATTCCTGGTGGTAGCCCACATTGCCATGATTTTCGGAATGGTGAATCCTGAAATTATCAGCAGCATGTCTTCAATGCCTGGAATGTAAAAAAATCCGGATATACTTATTGTATATCCGGATTTTTCATATCAGATTTATATGGATCAATATGAACATTAACCCTTGTATTTTTGAATCTATCATTCATATCTTTTTTAAGACTTCCTATAATCTTATGGGTTTCCTTTACAGTCAGTTCAGGGTCCACTGTAATATGAAAGTCAATATGAAGCATATTTCCCGATTTTCTGGTTTTAAGCTTATGATATTCTATAAACTCACTATTATGAGCTTCTATAATCTTAATTATTTCATTCTCCTGTTCATCTGAAACTCTGGCATCAAGCAGATAATTAAATGCGTTTTTGGTGAGCTCCCAAGCTTCCTTTATAATAAGTGAAGCAACTAATATTGCTACAATAGAATCCAGTATTATGAGGCCGGTAGCCTTGATGAGCACAATTCCAACCCCTACACCAAGAGAGGTGTACACATCGGTTTTTAAATGGAGGGCATCTGCCTCCAATGCCATAGAGTCCTCTTCCTGTGATACCTTATATAATTTTCTTGATACCAGGAGATTTATAGCAGCAGCTGCAAACATAACAGCAATTGCTACAAAAGCCTGTTCTATCTCTGCAGGCTCAAATATCTTCTTGTAAGCTTCAAATATGATCATGGCTGCAGCAACGAAAATCAATAATCCTTCAACTATTCCTGAAATATTTTCAATTTTTCCATGTCCATATGGATGTTCTTTATCTGCAGGCTTTGCGGACTGCCTTACAGAAAAAAAGGCAACCACGGATGCTGCCAGATCCATGCTGGAATGTATAGCTTCAGAAATAATACTTACAGAACCGCTGAGCATTCCGGCTATTACCTTAAAAATAATTAACACCGTATTGGATATTATGGATAAAAATGCATACCTCACTCTTCTATCAGCAGGCATAAAAACTCCTCCTTATATAAAAAACCTGCAGGAATTATAATAAATTATAAATCCCACAGGTGTATTCCTGTTGCCGTTAGGCCCGGCTGCCATGCAATAACAGCAGCTTGCTATATTATAGTAATATAATTGTTGTTACCTGTCAATATCCTTATCATATCCGTAAAAAGCTCTTTATTACCTCTCTCATAGCTTCCCTGCTGCAGGTAGTTTCATGTAATATCTCCTTGTTTTCCAAGCCGATTATGCCCTTTGGCATTTTTACTCCAAGATTGCTAGAAAGATCCTTTATCATTTCAAATTCAGAAGCATTTGGTGTTGAAAAATTTAAAGCTTCATTTATACTTTTAGGAAATTTAAAAGGACTTGCCGTTGATGCTATAACAGCCACATTGTCATCTCCTGTTTTATCCCTATAACCCTTATATACATTGTAAGCCACAGCAGTGTGAGTATCTATTACATAATCTGCTGCGTCATAAACCTCCTTTATTGCCTTAAGAGTTTCAACCTCCCCTGAACAACCGCCGTATAAAACCTTAAGCTCATTTTTCATGACCTCATTAAGCTCATACTCTCCTTTCAGTTGAAGCCGGTTCATAAGACTATGTATTATTTTGCCGTCCCTACCGCTTATTTCATATAAAAACCTCTCCAGGTTACTTGAAATAAGGATATCCATAGATGGAGAGTTTGTAACGTAAAACTCCCTATTTCTGTTGTAAACTCCAGTATTGATAAAATCAGTCAATACATTATTTTTGTTGGAGGCACATATTAACTTGTCTATAGGTATTCCCATAACTTTTGCATAATAGCCTGCCAAAATGTTGCCGAAGTTACCAGTTGGAACAGCTATATTGATTTTTTCGCCCTTGCCGATTTTTTTATCCTTCAGCAGGCTGGCATAGGTGTAAACATAGTAAACTATTTGTGGTACAAGCCTTCCGATATTAATTGAATTGGCAGATGAGAACATGTAGCCCCTGCTATTTAATAATTCATTAAATTTCCTGTCATTGAATATTTCCTTAACACCGCTTTGTGCATCGTCAAAGTTACCATCAATGCCAACTACAAATGTATTTTTACCTTCCTGTGTTGTCATTTGTACTTTTTGAATCTCACTGACACCATTTTTAGGATAAAATACTATTATTTTAGTTCCTTCAACACTGTCAAAACCCTCCAGGGCTGCCTTACCAGTATCTCCTGATGTAGCTGTAAGTATAACTATTTCTTTATCAATTCCGATCTTCTTTGCAGCAGTCTTTAAAAGGTGAGGGAGTATGCTCAGTGCCATATCCTTAAAGGCCAGTGTCCTGCCATGATAAAGCTCGAGAAAATATACTCCGTTTTTATAGTTTAATGGAGCGATAAGAGGATTCTCAAATTTTTCATCATAGGCATTATCAATACAAGTCTTAAGCTCTCCTTCGCTAAAATCATCAAAAAACATGCTCATAATATAAAATGCCAGTTCCTTATAGGACATCATACACAGTTCATCTAAATCCTTTGTGATTTTTGGCAAATGATCAGGTATGTAAAGTCCTCCATCTTCAGACAAGCCTTTTACAATAGCTTCTGACGGGGCCACAATTTTTCCTTTTCCACGAGTACTTTTATAAATCAAAATATTACCTCCCTTTGATACAAAAATAGAGGCTGATTAATACAGCCCCAGAAAAAACTTTTATATATGTTAGCTGTGCTTTTAACTGAGCCTCATCCTGTTAAGGCCTTCTTTACATGGGAATAGCAAAGGGTTTTACCATGCTATTTCCTTCATTATAATAATATTATGGTAATAATAACACAGCTTGTTTATTAAAATCAAGTAAAATTAATGTTATTTTTAACACTCTGTAAATCTATTGATAAGAGTACCTTCCACATTCACCTTTTCCAGGAACATCTCCAGCGGCCTGATCCATATACCAAAATCTCCATATAAGGCCTGATAAACCACATACTCCTCCAGGGTTTCCGAATGTCTGGCAACATTAAGCACCAAATATTCCTTTCCTTTAAAATGTCTATATATTTTATTTATTTTTACTCTGTTCATTTCACTGTTCAACACAATTCACCTCCACTATTCTGAATATATTACATATTGATTTCTACCCTTTTCCTTGGCTTTATACATTGCGGAATCTGCTTTCTCTATAAGCTCATCTGCGCTGTGAGCATCTGCAGGAAATACTGCTATTCCTACGCTTGCACCGATATTATAATCTTCATCATTTAATTTAAAGGGAATATTTATGCATTTAATAATTTTGTCCGCAATTTTTTGAACTGATGCTGAATCCTTAATGTTTTTTATCATAATGATAAATTCATCCCCACCCATACGGGCTACGATATCCGATTTACGCAAGGCTCCCGTAAGCCTTTTTGATAACTCCTCCAGCAGCTGATCCCCTGCATAATGACCAAGAGTATCATTGACAGCTTTAAACCCGTCCAGATCAAGGAACATTATAGCAAGCTTTTCTTTCATTTTTTCAGACCAGAAAACAGCATGGTTCAGTTGTTCAGAAAAATATGCCCTGTTAGGAAGATTTGTAAGATAATCATGATAAGCAAGATGTTCTATTTTTTCCTGCATCCTTTTACGCTCATTTATTTCAATCATAAGGCTTTCATTTACTTTTGACAACTCCTCTGTACGTTCATTGACCTTTCTTTCAAGCTCATCATTTGCCTTTTTAAGGGCCTCCCTGCTATCCAGTATCTCCAGCTTTGATTTTTCAAGCTTTTCCAGCATATTATTGACTTCACCTGCTACCACTGCTATTTCATCATTTATTTTTTCCTTTGGAAGGCGCAGTGAAAATATCCCTTCATCCCCTATTCTTATTAGCTCTTTGCTTAAAGACACCAATCTTGAATTAATTTTCTTGTCAATATAAAATATAATCAAGATAGTGAATATGAGACTTACTATAAAAAGTGAGAATAGAACATATGCTATTCCCTTTTCACCTAAGGCTCTTAATTCCGGCGGGTTTCCAATACTAATTCCAATTACAGGTTTTCCGTAAATATCCCTTAAAACTGCATAGCCCTCTATATTGCGGTTTTGGCCTTCTTTTACATAGATTGGCTTATCCTCAGTAATTGAACTGAATAGCTGGTATCTTTCCTTATCCATCTTATCCATTCTTTCAATATTCACCTGATAATTAAGTCTTTTAGACCATGTATCTATCTCATCTGTATCTATAAATAAACCTGCTATTAAATTTCCACTAATAATTCCTTTAGCTTTATCGGAGTACACCGGGCAGGAGGCAATGAGCATAGGGCCTTCAGGCAGGAGGATTATTCCATTTACCTTATAATTGCCGTTTAAATTTTTAATTATTGGTGTATTGCTTATATATGTAATGAAATTTTTAGAAACCGGCATAGCTTTGCCTGTTTCAAGATTTACCTCATTCAGACTTATAAAGGTCCCTTTTGTATCTGTTTCAGCAATAAGGTCCAGATGCAGATTTACTAAAGCATTCTTGTAGTAACCATCGTCTTCAAATTCATCATCCCTGTTTTCTGCAGCCAGATCTGTAGCTACCTGGGATATCCTTTGCAATTCGGAATCCACATTATTCTTAATTCTTTTCATATGCTCCATTGTGTATCTCTGTTCAAGTCCGCTCATACTTTTTATGGTGAATGTACTTAAAACAAAGTAAACAGTTGCCATTTGGAATAAAAAAATTGAGGAAATTATTATTAAAGTAGTGATGCGTATAGGTCTCATTTTAAGTTCTTTGTTCATATTGATCTCCATTCCTAAATTATACGACTTTTAGTATTATCGTTATTTTAATTAAAGTCTTTACAAAATTATTAGAATTTTGTCGAATTTGGGAACATAAAAAAAGCTGCAGAAAATTTATATTCTGCAGACTAAGTAATTATACTTTTAAACGATATCCTGCTCCCCACACAGTCTCAATATACTGTGAGTTTGACGCGCAGGATTCAATTTTTTCCCTGAGTCTTCCAATATGAACAGTTACAGTAGATATATCTCCAATTGCATCTAGTCCCCATATTTTTTCAAACAGGCTTTCTCTGCTGAAAACTATATTAGGGTTTTCCGCCATGTAAAGCAGCAATTCAAATTCCTTTTGGGCAAGTGATATTTCAATATCGTTTATAAAAACCTGCCTTGAATCCTTTATGATTTTTAAACCCCTTATTATAATAATATTGTTTTTTGACTTACCGTTAAATTTGCTTTTAAGCCTTTCGTAATTTTGAATATGGGAATTTACCCTGGCTACCAATTCCCCCGGGCTAAAGGGCTTTGTAATGTAGTCATCCGCACCCAGGCTTAATCCCTTTATTTTATCTATCTCATCCTTTTTTGCAGATACCAGAAGTACAGGTATATCCTTTACTTCCTGTATACTTTTAAGTATGCTGAACCCATCTATTTTGGGTACCATAATATCCAGAATTATAAGATCAAATACATTTTCCTTTATGGCATTCAACCCCTGTACTCCATCTGTACAAATCATGGTTTCAAAGCCTGCTACCTCCAGGTAATCCCTTTGCAGCTTCGCAATACTCAGATCATCTTCAACAATTAATATCCTTTTCAAAATAACATCTCCAATTTTATTGAATTTTTGCAAGTGAAATAGTAATGCTTGTACCTTCTCTTCCATGGCTGATTGCCCATATTTTACCGTTATGTCCTTCAACAATTTGTTTTGCGATAGCTAATCCCAGTCCGCTGCCTTTTGTTTCACTTCTAGCCGCGTCTGCCCTATAAAATCTGTGAAATATTTTATCAATGTCTTCCTTGTGAACACCAGAGCCATTGTCCCTAATTTCTATTATAATACTGAAATTAGTTTCCCTAAGCATAATTAATATTTTACCAGGATCCTTGTCCATATATTTTCTTGAATTATCTATTATGTTTACGATAACCCTACGAAATCTATCCCTGTCTAGCATTACATTGTTTGAGTCCTTCAAGCTGCTATCCATATCTATTAAAATATTTGATTTTTGAAGTTCCATTGCATATTCCTGAATACAATCTTCAAAATAAGTAACAATATCAGTTTTCTCAAAATTAAATGGGATCTGGTTTAAATCCAGCTTTGAATATAAAAGCAGATCATCAATCATAATGTCAATTTGTTCAGCCTTGGTATAAATGGTTTTTAGATATTGTTCCCGTTTTTCTGGTGTATTAGCAATACCATCCATAATTCCTTCCACATAACCCTTTATGGATGTTATTGGTGTTTTCAGGTCATGGGATATGCTTGACACCAGCATCTTTCTATTGTCATCATATTTCACATTTGTTTGAATAGTATCCTTTAACTGCAGCCGCATCCGTTCAAGATCAGAGCACAATTCACGAATTTCATTATCACCATCTTCGATAATTTCAAAATTCAAATTCCCCTTACTGATTTCAGTTAATGCCTCTTTTAAATGTCCTAGAGGCTTTAACAGGCTTTTTGAATAAAAATAGGACATTATAATATTTATAACAATAAAGGAAATAATAAAAATTATGATTATTGCTATAATAAAATTATTGAAAAGCTGATTCTCATTTCCTATGGGGGCCAGCAAAATAACATATCCCTTTGATTCATCAGAATAGCTTAATTCAGTTCTTTCAACGATGTAGGAAATATTATCTATAATTAAAGGTTTCTTTATATTTTCAGCAAGACACTTTTCTATATCGATTTTATTAAGGGTCTTAGATGCAAAAAGTACATTGCCGTCTTTTGTTATTATAACCTCGCCTTTGATAATAGCAAGCTTTTGGTATATATACGATTGAAATTTAGTATCTTCAATGCTCTCAGGAGTTAACTCAGTTATATTGTTTATGGTATTGAACAGCTCGGTCTTTACTGAAATGAGATTCTTAAAATTATCATAATTTAATTTTGTGTCAGCGCCCCGTGAGGATACAAACATAAAAACCATAGCAGAAATAAAAGCAATTATAAAAGGTATGATAACAGTTGTAGTATTAGATATAATAAGTCGCTTTTTAATATTCATGGCTTCACCCGTTTAGAAATCTTTTTTATCAAACAAATAATAACTCCCTGTGAATAATAGTATAACATAACTGCTCATCATCATAAACTGGCGAAAGATCTTGGAAATTGATATATCGTTCATTATCCATAGCTTATACCAATCCATCATGCTGGTAAAAAACAAACCGGAATAGCTTGAGAATAATATTTCCAAGGCTTTAAATACCAGGAAAACGAGAATGGAAACAAAAAAAACACCTGTGCCATTTTTTATTATACTGGTGAAAAAAATAATAACCAGTGCAAACACCAGCATAGGCATCAACGTAACAAGGTATGAGACCAGGATTCCGCCACATGCCCCTGGTGTAAATGTATTAAAATTAAATACCAATCCAGTTATACATGAAAATATCATTACAAAGAACAGATTAACCAGTACGAAGGTCATTACAGCCAATACCTTTGCTGAAAAAAACTTAAGTCTGGTTATGGGCCTTGTTAAGGCAATTTTTATTGTGTTCTGTGTGTATTCACCTGAAAAGCTGTCAATAGCTACCAGGGCTGTAAACAATGGTATTATTGAATTTACCACTACAGACAGCACAAGCAACGGAAATTCACTGCCCGAGACACCGCGAACCCCAAAACCGCTTCTTAGTCCAATTAATGAAACCTGACCTAAAATTATTATTAAAAGCGAAAGGGCGGCTGCCACTATTACCTTTTTCTTTTTATACAGCTTTTCTATTTCATTAATAAACGCAGCTTTAAACCCTTCCATTTCTCTCCACCTCGCTAATAAAGTAATTCTCCAGAGATGCATAATTGTTTAATATATTTTTCGTAGTATCCGTATTAAGCATTTTCCCATTATATAATATACCTACACTGGTGCAGGTTAATTCCACATCATGAATCAGATGACTTGATATGAAAAATGTTGTCTTTTCCTCTTCAGCCATCTGCTTTATTATATTTCTTACCTCTATCATGCCTTCCACATCAAGCCCATTTAGAGGCTCATCTAAAATTATTACCTGAGGCCTGGATAAAATTGCTGCAGCGATGCCAAGCCTTTGCTTCATACCAAGAGAAAATTTCCTTGGCTTTTCATTTCTGTATTTAAAAAGACCCGTTAATTCTAAAACTTCATTTATTCTGTCATTGTCCACATTTTTATAATATCTTCCGAATTGTTTCAAATTTTCAAAGGCTGTGAGATATGAATAGGATTCTGCAGTTTCAATAATGCATCCCACACTGCCCATGGCATTCTCAAAATCTTCCGAGATACTGTGTCCCAATATCCTTACATCACCGCTGTCTGGAATGATTAAACCGGTCATTAATTTCATGGCTGTTGTTTTTCCCGCACCGTTTGGACCTAGAAATCCAAAAATTTCACCTCTGCTAATATCTATGTGTATATCGGTTATTCCTCTTCCATTCTTATAGATCTTGGTTAATCCGCTAATTTCAATTACCTTTTCCAATCTGCTATTCCCCCAAACCTAAAAATCGGATTAATGGAGGATGAATATATTTCACCCCCCATTATTCCAAGTTCTTATATTATATTAACTTATATCAATTTAATCAAACACTCTGCTGAATTTGTCATCCCACATTACAGAGCCTCTTCTGGTATCGTTCAAATTAAAATAGATATTTGCTGACATCTGGTCTATGGATATATTCCCCTTAATTGTGCCTGTTGCGGAATCTGCTGTAATTTCAGCATTTGGATTATCCTTGCTGAAGGTACCCTTAAAATTAAACTGTTTGCTTCCGTAATTCTCGTAACCCTTGGATAGAACCTCCCGATAAGTTCCGCTGACTTCCTTATCGCTAATTGAAGTAATTTCCACAAATCTTTCTCCAATCTTTGTAAACTTTCCATCCTTCTCAATAATAATATTTGTCTTATATGTGCCTAAATATAAATTTGGATTGCTAAGCTTGCTGTAATCCTTTTGTACATATTTTTGCACGGTCTTTCCTGCTAAATCCGGGCGGCTTACAGTTGTTTTATTGATATCGCTTAGCTTAAACAAAATTTCTATGGACAAATTGTGTTCCTTACCGCTGTCATCCTTTCCTGATATAATTCCTGTTCCTAAAACACTTTTTATTATTCCATCCTTGTCCACATCCATTTTCCCTGTTATTTCCTTTACGTAAATATCCTTTGTAAGCTTAGGCATATAATTATCTTCACTATTATTGTTCAAAGAACTTTTTGATTGAAGAGATACCACTGCATTAACCAGCGCAGGAATTTGAGATTCATTTAAGGAGCCGGATAAAGTTTTTGTTCCATCTGAATTTTGTGTAACCACCACAGCATCCTTAAGGTTTCCAACCAGGGCGTCCGCTATCTTTTCAACGTCAGAAGCCTCTTTTTCCTTAAAAGGATTAGTAAACGCTTTAAGATCCTGGGCTTTTTCATATTGGCTTTCATAATAAATGTTTTGGCTGCTGTCCTTATTTATGGTGCCATTTTTATCGGCATAGTAGTAATTTTCCCTTTTTACTTTTCCCCGAGTGCTGATATTAACATTTTCCATTGCCTTATTTACAACATCATATTTATTTCGGCTGCTTTCAGAATAGACAATTGTGCCGTTATCCTTAATAATATAAGATATATCCGCAGTATAACCACTAAGCTTCTCAGCACAAGCCTCAGCAGTATACTTAACTGAGTCCTTTAATTGATCATATCCGGTTTTTGATGCAACTTCCGCCAAAGCTGTAGTGGAAAACATCAATGTACCTACTGCAAAGCTTAAAATCATAGCAGTTTTTTTCCTTAACCTCACTGTTTAACATCTCCTTATTTGAGTTTATGAAAGACTTTCATATATACATTCTATAACCAATATCTCTACTATCTATAAACTAAATATAAATAAAATATAAACTTGCCAGTATTTTCTTGAAAATAAAAGAAGGATTACCCAGGGTCACCCTTCTTCATTCAACATTCTCTGGTACATGAGCTGCATACCACATGCTGAACATCACCTTCAGGGAGGCCGCAATGGGTACCGCAGTGAGCATGCCTAATAACCCTCCCGCATTTCCTCCAATTAATATAGCCAGCATTGTGAATACAGGGTGTAGCCCAACACTGTCTCCAACAATTTTAGGAGCAATAAGCATATTATCCAGCTGCTGTACTGCAAGCATTCCCACTATAGCCCACAAAGCTGCAGATGGCTGCCCGCTTAACAGTGCCATAATCACTGCAAGAATTGTACCTACTACAGGTCCTACATAAGGTATCATATTGCAGATACCTGCTATGACTCCAATAATTAAGGCATAATCAATTCTGATTATGTACAGCACTATAGCAGATAATGTACCTACTATAGCAGCTTCCAGCAGTTGTCCCCTAAGGTATTTTTTAAAGGTTTCATCTATTATATTTGCTACTATAGTTAATTTTCGCCCAGATTCGCTTTTTTTAAATATCAGGTAAAATATCTTGTTCCATAAAGCTTTGAAATACTCAAAATCCTTAATGAGGTAAATACTGATTATGGAGCCTATAAAGAATGTCACTATATTGCCTCCCAAAGAAGCAATAAAATTTGTTGTGCCCCCAATGCTTGTGGTGAAATAGGCCTGAACGCCGCTTACTATCTGGGCAATTTTATCATTTAAGGTTCCAAGCAGAGAAATATTTAAACTCTCCAGTTTACTGCTTATAGCACCTACAGAAAGAGTGGAATTCTTAAAATAATCACTTAAATAGGAACTTATATTAGCTATGGTGGTATTGTTTGAGAGCTTTCCTCCAACCATAACATAAATTCCATAAACTACTGAGATAAAAACAGCTAACACCATTGCATATGTAACTACTATACCGATATTCCTTCTTTGAGATTCATTTTTGAATATCTTCTTTCTTTCAAGGAGCTTTTCAATCCATTGCACCCCTGGTTTTAATAAATAAGCTATTACTAAAGCAATAAGCAGGGGCTTAATCAGAACCATAAGATATCTCAGGATGCTTACTGCAAATAAGAATATAGTTCTACTGTTATTTAAAACTGTTATACCGGTATATATGAACAGTACGGTTACTGCAGCATAAACACAGTAATGAAGAAGCTTTTTATCAATTTTCATTTGCTGTTACCTTTCTTTTTATAAATATACCATAATTATAAACAATCTATAGCAAATGTAAAGCTGCACGTCCAATTTTCCCATTAATCAAATCTTTCTTTCGCTCAAAATAAAATAGAGAAAAACAGGTATCTCTCCCGATTTTCTCTGTTATTTATACAGCCTTCAAAACTGTAAATTTATTTTACTCTTCTTGCAGTTAAATAATCTGTTCTGCTTAGAGATGATATTTTAACAACATCACCAGTATGAGGTGCATGTATATAAGAATTATTACCTACATAAATTCCCATGTGGTGAGGGTTATTGTAGGTTCCGAAAAATACTAAATCCCCTGGTTGAAGATTATCCCTGGAAACGGCATATCCATTTTTAATCTGATCATAGGTTGTCCTGCCAAGGTAAATTCCAAAATGCCTGTATACGTATTGTGTAAAGCCTGAACAGTCAAAACCTGGATTCGGTGAAGTTCCACCCCAAACATAAGGGGTTCCAAGATAATTTGAAGCAAAAGCTATGACAGCATTGTCAGAAATTGCTACTGCCCCTCTGGATGCACTAATTTTGGGAACTGATTTCCTTATATTATTAATGTTATTTAATGTTTCGCTAATTTGTCCACTATACTGATATGCATAGCCGCCTTCAAGTGCCCTGGCTTGTATTATTAATTTACTCTGCTTTTCCTTTTCATCTTTAAGCTTGGCTAATTTCTGTTCATTGTCTTTCTTCATTGCAGTAAATTCATTACGTTTCTTAACCAACTGATCTTTTTTATTATCCAAATCACTTTTTTGGGCCTTAAATCTGGCTATAAGGTTATTATCGTAAGAAATTATCTGACTTACGGCCTCCAATTTTGAGAGAAAATCTCCAAGTCCGTGGGCACTTAATAGTATGCCAATATATCCATCCAGTCCGCTGATATAAATAGCCCTCATTCTGCCATTATACAAATCCTGTTCCTTATTCATATTGTCCTGGTTTTTTTTAATTTCCTTTTCTGAGGCTTCAATCTGGACTTCTGCTTTACTTATTTCATTTTTATTAACTTCAATTTTATGTAACGCATCTTCTATTTTTACATCCAGTTCTTCAATATTCATTTCGATATTTTCATAGCTCTGGCTTTGGTTTGGTGCTGCTATTACCTTATTGTTCATGGCAAACACTATAACCAGTACTAAACAAAAATATTTCGTTAGATTTCGCAATAGTTCTCCCCCTGTATCTGTCTATTATATTATCTCTTCTATGCCTCCCATTACCTTATTTGTTAAATCAATATAACATAAAATTATGTAGAACATGTGTAGATGAAGTAATTTAAAAATTAATAGAGCCCTTGGCTAAGTTATACCAAGGGCTCCAAAAAGTACAGTTTTTAGTGGAGAGTATAGAAAAGATTGTTTTATAAAGTACATAAAAAATTTTTAGGTCTGTCTATGGGATTAAGTTACCTCATTCCCATTATTCAATTTTTTTATATCACCCTCTTCTTTCTTCCCGTGACAATCTCCTCTATTATGGTTACCCATCATAAACATCATAATTACCATCATAATTGGACACAAAAATGGTGTTATTGCTGCAAGACTTGTTTTTAAAGGTGTATTCAAAATTCCTATAAATGGGATAGCAGCAGTAATTAATATGGGGAGTGCACAGCATAATATCATCATAAGCATATGCTTTATAGAATTATTATTATGTTTATTCATAGTTTTTCCTCCTTGTTTTTTATAATTAAATTCTACATAATAGATGTGAAGATATAATGTAGAGGTAAATTGGAATGAAAAATTTTAGATATAATATAAACCAAAACCTGTAAGTACATTATGAAAACATGCACTACAGGTTTTATTACTTTTCAACAATCTGTTTTAAAAACTTTCTGGTTCTCTCTTCTTTTGCATTTTTAAAGATTTCATCAGGAGTTCCCTGTTCAACTATATATCCATTATCCATAAAAATAACTCTGTCTGCTACATCACGTGCAAATGCCATTTCATGAGTTACTATAATCATAGTCATATGCTTTTCTGCAAGATTCCTTATAACATTCAAAACCTCGCCAACCAATTCTGGGTCTAAGGCCGATGTTGGCTCATCAAACAAAATTACCTTTGGATTTACTGCCATAGCTCTTGCGATGCCTATTCTCTGCTGTTGCCCCCCTGATAAAGCAGAAGGATAATTGTGCTTTTTCTCAAACAGGCCCACCGTTTTAAGCAACTCCTCTGCTTTTTTCACAGCATCATTTCGATTTATTTTCTGTACCGATATTAATGGTTCTGCAATATTTTCAACAGCAGTTTTATTTTTAAACAGGTTATAATTCTGAAAAACCATAGCTGAAGATTTCCTAAGTTTATGAATTTCACTCTTTGATGGTTTTGAAGCATTAACCATTGCATCATCAATTTCTATTAACCCACTATCTGGAGACTCCAGGTAATTTAAGCACCTTAAAAATGTTGATTTACCAGAGCCCGATGGTCCTATAACAACTACAACTTCACCTTTCTGCACATCAAGATTAATATCCTTTAATACTTCTAAATCCCCAAATTTTTTCTTAAGATTTTTTATTTTTATCATTTCATCACTTCCTGCTAATATGCACTATTCATCTTTTTTTCCAATGCTTTCTGAAGGTAATTAAAGAATATTATTATTCCCCAGTAAATCAAAGCAACTGCCAAGTAGTTTTCAAAGAATTTATAGGTAGCTGCCGCCGACATTTGCGCCTGGGCTAAAATTTCAGCCACTCCAAGGGTGAATGCCAATGACGAACTCTTCAACAAATCTACAAATGTATTTCCCAAGGATGGGATAGCTACACGGGCTGCCTGGGGAAGTACTATTTTTTTCATACCCTGCCAGTGTGTCATGCCTATGGAAAGAGCAGCCTCTATCTGGCCTTTGTCAATTGAACTAATAGCCCCACGTAAGGTTTCTACCATATAAGCTGAGCTGTTCATGCTTAAACCAATAATAGCAGCACTATATGCATTTACATTCTGAAAAACTGGTAAAATTTGAGGCAAGCCGTAGTACAGCAGAAAAAGCTGTACTAACAATGGCGTTCCTCGAAAAAATGATATATATAATTTTGACAGGGGACTTAATATTTTAATTTTGTATGTTCCAATAGCTGTCAGAAGCAGAGCAATAAATAACCCAATTATCATTGAAATTACTGCCATGCTTACAGTTAGGTAAATATACTTCGATAACAATGGGAATTCCTGCATCATAAAGACTACATCAAAATTAAGTTTCATTAATATAACCACCTGACATTATTTTTTTGTTATATCCAAGCCAACCCATTTATCAGATATTTTGCCTAAAGTTCCGTCTGATCTCATGTCAGCAAGTGCTTTATTTACCTTTTCAACAATTGCCTTATTTTCATCATTGTTTACAAAAGGAAATGCATTTTCTAAAGGCTGAACATCTGTGCCTGCTAACTGCAATGGAAGCTTATTTTCCTTAACAACTGCCAGTGCAGATACCTTATCATCCATCATGGCATCTATTCTACCTAAAGCAACGTCTTGTCTCATTCCACCATCATTATCGTAAGTTACCACTGTAATTTCCTTGTTCTTATCGTAATCCTTTATTATCTGTTCATAGTTGCTGCCCAGGCTTACTCCTACCTTCTTTCCTTTTATGTCGGCCAGGGTTTTTATTGTATCATTCCCCTTCTTAACCATAAGCTGTGCTCCGGAATAAACATAAGGATCAGTAAAAAGGTATTTTGCTTTTCTCTGGTCGGTTATTGTTATTTCATTTGCTATTGTATCCAACTTTGCTGTGTCCAGCATTCCAAACAATCCACTGAAGGATGCTGCCACATATTCTACCTTATATCCTGTTCTTTTTCCAATTTCATTCCACACATCTACTTCAAAGCCATCCAGATTATTATCCTTGTTTTTAAATGTATAAGGATAGTATCCGCCTGACATTCCTATTTTAATTGTTTTTGTCTCATTGTTTGAACTTGCTTTATTAGCTGCTGTGGAGCATCCTGTAAATACCACCACTGCAAGCAGGCTTACTGCTAAAATTGATTTTATAAATTTACTTTTCATAATTCTTTCCTCCATATGTTTATTAATTATATTTCCATTCCATTTAGAAATGGTATTTTATTCATTAGAACTGTACTATATAGCTAATACTCTATTCTATACACCTTTTAGGAATATCAACTTTTTCACCTCCTCTATTGCTTACTTCCTGTAAAGCTTGTCTCAAGTCTTCGATCAAATCATCTTTGTTTTCAATTCCCACAGATAATCTAATCAAGCTGTCCACGATGCCCGTTTTCTGTCTTATTTCTGTTGGAATTGCGGCATGTGTCATGGTTGCAGGATGGCATACCAAGGATTCCACGCCTCCCAAGCTTTCTGCCAATGTTATGACTTTTAAGTTTTTGAAAAATTCATTGATGTCAAAGCCTGTTTTCAAAACAAAGGATATCATGGCTCCTGCCCCATTTGCCTGTTCATTTTGGATATTATGTCCTTTATGATTGCTAAAGCCTGGATAGTAAACTTTTTCTACTGCAGGATGGTTCCTAAGAAACTCAGCTATATACCTTGTATTCTTCATATGCCTATCCATCCTTACCGAAAGTGTTTTAATCCCCCTGATAAGTAGGAATGAATCAAATGGGTTTAATATTCCTCCTGTGGAATTTTGAACAA